>JBBDWQ010000061.1:0-10224 GCA_040902805.1 Acidimicrobiales bacterium | reverse complement strand
CGACCTTGACGGCGCGTCAGTTGGAGCGGGAGAATTGCCAGCACATGCAGACGCCCTCCACCTTCGACCTCCTGCTTATGTAGGCGAGCGCTTTACTCGGCGCTCGCCCCGATGACCTCCTGCCGATGGCAGGGGGTTTTTTGTTGCCCAGATTTCAGCAGCACCACCACCGCACCACCTGAGAGGAACATCCATGGCCCCGGAACCCGTGACACCGAAGCGCATGCCCTTCGAGAAGTACCGGCCGTTCCTTCCGCTCGACCTGCCGGACCGCACGTGGCCGGACAAGCGGATCACCAAGGCGCCCCTTTGGTGCTCGGTGGACCTTCGTGACGGCAACCAAGCCCTCATCGACCCAATGGACCCGGCCCGCAAGCGCCGGATGTTCGACACGGTGGTGCAGATGGGCTTCAAGGAGATCGAGGTCGGGTTCCCGTCGGCCAGTCAGCCCGACTTCGACTTCGTGCGGCAGCTCATCGAGGAGGACCTCGTACCGGACGACGTTACGATCCAGGTGCTCACCCAGTGCCGCCCCGAGCTCATCGAGCGCACCTATGAATGCCTGCATGGCGCCAACAAGGCGATCGTCCACTTCTACAACTCAACGTCTGTCCTCCAGCGGCGAGTGGTGTTCGGCCTGGACAAGGAGGGCATCACGCAGATCGCGGTGGACGCCGCCAAGCTCTGCAAGAAGCTCGAGCCGTCGCTGGTAGGCACCGATGTGCGCTACGAGTACAGCCCCGAGAGCTTCACCGGAACCGAGGTCGACTACGCGATCGACATCTGCTCGGCCGTCTCCGACGTGATCGAGCCGAGCACCGACCACCAGCTCATCCTCAACCTTCCGGCCACTGTCGAGATGTACACCGCCAACATCTACGGCGACGTCATCGAGTACTTCCATCGCAATGTGCCCAACCGCGACCGCATCTGCCTGTCGCTGCACCCCCACAACGACCGCGGGACCGGTGTGGCCGCGGCGGAGTTCGGCGTGATGGCAGGTGCCGATCGGGTCGAAGGCACGCTGTTCGGAAATGGCGAACGCACTGGAAACGTCGACGTCGTCAACCTGGCCATGAACCTGTTCAGTCAGGGCGTCGATCCCGAGCTCGACATCTCCGACATCGACGCAGTGCGGCGGGTGGCGGAGTACTGCAACCGGTTGCCTGTTCCGGCCCGGCACCCCTACGTAGGCGACCTCGTCTACACCTCCTTTTCCGGCAGTCACCAGGACGCCATCAAGAAGGGCTTCGATGCCCTCGGCTTCGGCGACTACGAGGAGTGGGGAGTGCCGTACCTGCCTATCGATCCCAAGCACGTTGGGCGCACCTATGAGGCGGTCGTTCGCGTGAACAGCCAATCGGGCAAGGGCGGCGTCGCATATCTGATGAAGGAAGAGCACGGGATGGACCTCCCGCGGCGCTTGCAGGTCGAGTTCTCCAAGACGGTCCAGACCATCACCGAGGACACCGGCACTGACCTTCCGTCAGCCGAGATCTGGATCGCCTTCGAGGGCACCTATCTCGACCCGAACGCTCCCGTGCAGCTCGTGTCCCATGAGACCACGACCGGGGAGAAGGGCTCAACGGTGATGGCCCAGATGCTCGTCGACGGCGAGCACCGCACGCTCCACGGCGAAGGGACGGGCCCGCTGGCGGCGTTCATTGCCGCCATCCAGGCCGATCTCGGGATCGACCTGGAGGTCGTCGACTACAGCGAACATGCCGTGTCGGCGGGTACAGATGCGCAGGCGGTTGCTTACGTCGAGACTCAGTCCTCCGAGGGCGAGGTGCGCTGGGGTGTCGGTCTCGACGAGAGCATTCTGACGGCCTCGCTTCGCGCTGTGGTGAGCGCGGTGAATCGCCATCGTGACCACGTCCGCCTGGTGGAGCGCCACGAGCCCTAGCCCGGCCGCGAGACTGACGGTGTGAGTCGCCGCCCCCTCCTCGCCAGCGCGCTCGCCGTCGCGCTTGTGGTGGCGGGGATCGGGGTGACAGCGACCTGGCAGCGCGACGACGAGCCGGCGCCTCAGCGCCGCAGTTCCCCCACGACAGCTGCTGTCACCACGACGACAGGGCTGGTGGGCCAGCCGGGCGCATCCGGCGTGGGCGACGGCTACTTCCCATTGTTGGGGAACGGGGGCTACGACGTCGCCCACTACAACCTCGCGCTCGCGTGGGCACCCGACACAGGATCGATCACGGGAACAGCCACGATCGAGGCGCTAGCGACCCAGGACCTCAGCCGGTTCGATCTCGATCTGGTGGGACTCGATGTCGCGTCCGTCACCGTCGATGGGGTTGCTGCAGCAGTGGCGCGTCACGACCGGGAGCTCGAGATCACTCCGATCGCCGTGATCCCGCGGGCCGCCCGCTTCATCACCGTCGTGCAGTACTCGGGCGTACCCGAACGAGTGGGGGACGGCACCGACCTCTTCGACGCCGGGTGGCAGGTCGCTGGTCGGGAGGCCTACGTCCTCTCGGAGCCCTCCGGCGCGGCGACGTTCTTTCCGGTCAACGACCATCCGGTCGACAAGGCCACCTACTCGTTCGCCGTCACCGCGCCTGCGGATCAGGTGGTGGTGACCAACGGGCTGCTCGTCGACCATCACGAGGTGCCCGGGGGTCAGCAGCAGTGGGACTACGAGGCCCGCGACCCGATGGCGAGCTACCTCGTGCAGATCGCGATCGGCGACTTCGAGCTCATCGACGGCGGACGAGCAGGGGACGTCGTGATCCGTCACGCCTTCCACCGCGGCGCGACCACCGCGGCGAAGGCGGTGGCCGGCCGCTCAGCGGAGATGATCGACGTTCTCGACGACGTGTTCGGCCCGTTCCCCTTTGAAGTCTACGGAGTACTTGTCGTCAAGGGTCGGCTACGAGTCGCATTGGAGACGCAGACCCTCACCATCATCGGTACCGACGTCGGCACGACCCGTGCTGGCGCGGAGCGGGTGCTCGTTCACGAGCTCGCTCACCAATGGGCCGGGAATGCGGTGAGTGCCTCGACCTGGCAGGACATCTGGCTCAACGAGGGGTTCGCCACCTACGCCGAATGGCTGTGGGTTGAGCGGACAGGCGGACCGAGCGCGGCCGCATCTGCCCGGGCCAACGCGTCACGCCGCGACCTTGGCCCGCCACCCGGCGACCCAGGACCGACGGAGCTGTTCAGCCGAACCGTCTACCTGCGCGGCGCGATGACCCTGCAGGCGCTGCGTGAGGCCATCGGTGGCGACGCCTTCTTCACGGTCCTGCGCACCTGGATCGAGGAGCACCGCTACGACGTCGCATCGACGACTGACTTCGTGGCCCTGGCCGAGCGTGTAAGCGGCCGACAGCTCGACGGTCTGTTCCTCCGGTGGCTCTATTCGCCCGGGCTCCCGTCGCTCCCCTGATCATGCGCTGGGGAGCCAGGCGGGCCGTTGTTGTTCGAACTCGGTGATGGCGCCCTCTGTGCGCAGGGTGATGCCGATGTCGTCGAGGCCCTGAAGGAATCGCTCCCGTGTGGAGTCGTCGAGCGGGAACTCCACATCGAGGCCGATGGCGGGAGCGGACAGCGTGCGACGGTCGACATCGACCACGAGCTCGAGCGTCGGGTCGGCCTCCACGGCTGCGATCAGCTGCTCACCCACCTCCTTGGTGACCTGCACCGGCACGAGTCCGTTCTTCGTGCAGTTGTTGCGGAAGATGTCGGCAAAGCGCGGGCTGATCACGGCCTGGAACCCGTAGTCCATGATCGCCCACACGGCGTGCTCCCGACTCGAACCGGTGCCGAAGTTGGGACCGCCGATGAGGATCGACGCACCGGCAAAGCGCTCGTCGTTGAGCACGAAGGAACGATCATCGCGCCACGACGAGAACAGGCCCTTACCGAACCCCGTACGCTCGACGCGCTTGAGCCACTCGGCCGGAATGATCTGGTCGGTGTCGACGTCGGAGCGGTCGAGCGGCACCGCGGTGCCCTGGACGATTTGCACCGCATCCATCAGGAAAGATCCTCCGGGAGGGCGAAGTGGCCGGCAATGGCTGTGGCGGCGGCGACGGCGGGGGAGACGAGGTGGGTGCGCCCGCCGCGACCTTGGCGACCTTCGAAGTTGCGGTTGCTGGTGGATGCCGAGCGCTCACCGACGGCAAGCTTGTCAGGGTTCATGGCCAGGCACATCGAACAACCCGGCTCGCGCCAGTCGAAGCCGGCGGCGATGAACACCTTGTCGAGCCCCTCCGCCTCGGCTTGGCGCTTCACCGCGAACGAGCCGGGCACCACGAGCGTGCGGACGCCGTCTTTCACCCGACGGCCCTCTGCCACGGCAGCGGCGGCGCGCAGATCCTCGATGCGGGAGTTGGTACACGAGCCGATGAACACCGTGTCGACGGTGACATCGCGTACCGGGGTGCCGGCGGTGAGGCCCATGTACTCCAGTGCCCGGGCCGCGCTGTCGCGGTCGTTGGCGTCGGCGAAGTCCTCGGGGGAGGGGATACTGCCCGACAGAGGGACGACCTGGGCCGGGTTGGTGCCCCACGAGACATGCGGCGTGATGAGCGCTGCGTCGAGATGCACCTCCTTGTCGAACACCGCGTCTGCGTCGGTCACAAGCGAGCGCCAGTCGGTCAACGCCGCCTCCCAGTCAGCGTCCTTTGGGGCGTGGGTGCGACCTTCGAGGTAGGCGAAGGTGACATCGTCGGGTGCGATGAGCCCGGCCTTGGCGCCGGCTTCGATCGACATGTTGCAGATCGTCATCCGGCCCTCCATCGAGAGCCGCTCGATCGTGTCGCCGCGGTACTCGATGATCGAGCCGATGCCACCGCCGGTGCCGATGCGTCCGATGATGGCCAGGATCACGTCTTTGGCTGTGGCGCCAACGGGCAGCTCGCCGGTGACGGTGACTGCCATCGTCCCCGGTCGGGTCTGCGGAAGTGTCTGCGTGGCGAGAACGTGCTCGACCTCGCTCGTGCCGATTCCAAAGGCGAGGGCGCCGAACGCGCCATGCGTGGAGGTGTGACTGTCGCCGCACACGATCGTCATGCCGGGAAGCGTGCGGCCCTGCTCGGGGCCGATCACATGGACGATGCCCTGGTTGGGATCACCCATGCCGTAGTGGGTGATGCCGAACTCGGCGGTGTTGGCTGCGAGCACCTCGAGCTGCTTCGCCGAGATCGGATCGGCGACCGGCTTGTCGATGTCCTCGGTCGGGACGTTGTGATCGGCGGTGGCCACCGTGAGATCCGGGCGGCGTACTCGTCGCCCGGCGAGACGGATCCCATCAAACGCCTGCGGGCTCGTGACTTCGTGGACCAGGTGGAGATCGATGTAGAGCAGGTCCGGCTCGCCGGGTGCGCTGCGCACCAGGTGGCGGTCCCAGACCTTCTCAGAAAGCGTCTTGCCCATGTCGTTCCTCTTGACTGTCTTACAATGCGAGACGATAGTCTTGCGGTATGGAAAGCCTAAGCGGTGTCGGAGTCCTCGACAAGGCGATGGTGGTGCTCGACGCCGTGGGAGGATCCCCGGCCACCCTCGCTCAGCTGGTGGATCGCACGGGATTGTCGCGGGCGACCGCTCATCGGCTCGCGGTGGCCCTCGAGGTGCACGGCCTCGTGCGCCGAGACGACGACGGTCGATTCTGTTTGGGGCTTCGCCTGATCTCGCTGGGGCATGAGGCGGCCGCGTCCAATCCGGTCTGGGCCGCTGCTCGCCCAGCACTGGTCTGGCTCCACGAGCAGACCGGCGAGAGCGTGCAGCTCTACGTGCGCGACGGTGATGCGCGCGTGTGCGTGGAGTCGATCGAGTCGGCCAAAGAGCTGCGGACGATCGTGCCGGTGGGTGCTCGCCTCTCGCTCGCCGCGGGGTCGGCGGGGCGGGTCCTGGCCGGGGAGCACCGCGGCAGGCCGTTCGTAGCCAGCGTGGGGGAGCGCGAGGAGGGCGTGGCATCCGTATCCGCACCGGTGACCGATGGGGCAGGGCGCGTGCTCGCCGCGGTGTCGGTGAGCGGGCCCATCGGCCGCACCAGCCGCAAGCCCGGCGACCGGTACGGCGCGCAGGTAGCCGAGGCCGCACACAAGATCGAGTCTGCCGCCGGGCTGGCCTGAGCGGGTCATCCCGTCAGCACCACGCCGACCACGCCCGCCAGCACCAGGGCACTGGCGGCGAGCTCTGCCCGCGTGTGGGAGTCGCCCTGGCGGCGCGCGATCACGAACGCGAGCAGCAGCTCCACCTGACCAAGCGTGCGCACCTTCGCCGCGTTCTCCAGGGTGACCGCGACGGCCCAGCCTGTTGACCCCGCGAGGCTCAGCACGCCAACGGGCAACGCGGCCCGCCACGCGGTGACGGTCCGACGCAGCTCCGGTCGGTCGCGCCAACCGAGGTACGCCCCATTCACGATCGTCTGGATCGTGAGCATCACCGTGAGCGTGAGCAGCGCGCGGTCGAACGCAGGTGCGTCGCCCAAGGCGTTGGATGCACCGCGGATGCCCACCGCGGCTGCTCCGAACAGCCCACCCGCGGCGATGCCCAACAGTGCGGCGGGATCGCCGGCTCGACGAAGCACCCGCCGCAGGTCGCCGTGGCCGGCCAACCATGCCACCCCGACCATGCACACAGCTGCGCTGGCCCACCCCAGAGCTCTGAGCGACTCTCCGAGCGCCAGGGCCGAGACGATGGCCACCTGGATGACTTCGGTCTTGGCATAGACCGTGCCCAGCGCGAAGTCGCGTCCCTTGAACGCCTGCAGCAGCGCGATCGTGCCGCCAATCTGGGCCAGACCCGCGGTCGTGATGATGAGCCAGAACCGAGGTGGAACGTGCGGCAGGTCGCGACCGCCCAGCCCGAACCACGTGGCGGAGAGAGCCAGGGCCAGGGGGGCGCCGTAGAAGTAGCGCACGAAGCCGGCACCGACCGTGGAGAGCTGGTCACGCAGGCCGTGCTGACGAGATGTGCGCAGGACCTGGAACGTCGCGGCGGCCAGAGTGATTGGGATCCACATTTCGCTGTCTCACATTCTAGGACACAACGCCTAGTTTTTGAGACTAGCCGCAAATCAGTCGGCTGCGTCCATCTGTTTGACGAGCGTCTTGGGAGCAACCTTGCGGTAGCTGTCGGTGAGGATCGCTCGGATCTCGTCCCAGTCGACGTCCTTCTCGAGGCGCACGCCCAGCCAGCCCGCCGGGCCGACGTAGGGCGGTCGGTAGAAGCGATCGGGCTCGAGGGTCACCATCTCCTCCTGCACGCCAGGCAACTGAGGGCACCAGATGCCGAGGGCGCCATCCCCGTGGTGATCGTGATGGAAGGTGGCCACCACCTTCTTCCCGCGGACGAACCACGTGGGCGCTCCGTGCGACAGTCGTTCGCTCACCTCTGGGAACGACACGCAGATCTCCCGGACGCCTTTCAGCGCACGGTCATGGGCTCGTTGCGTGGCCATCGCGCCAGTCTGCCGCGCTGATGCGGTAGAGAACGTGGCGGCGGATCCGGTGGCCGACCGGGACCCGTGGGTGGTCAAAGTCGTCGGCCTCGTCGTGCGTCATGCCGATCTTCTCCATCACACGTCGGCTGTTGTCATTTCCCACATAGGTGAACGACAGCACTTCATCGAGGCCGAGGTCGTCGAACGCGAAGCCAAGCGCAGCTCGCGCACCCTCGGGCGCGTAGCCTTGGCCCCACTGTTCCTTGGCCAGCCGCCACCCGATCTCGACACACGGTGTGAAGGATGCGTCGAACCCGGGGATCGCGAGGCCGATGAACCCGATGAAGTCAGCCGCGCCCGGAACCTCTGCAGCCCAGAGGCCCCAGCCTTGCTCAGCGAACGAGGCTTCGATGTGATCGACGAGCCCGTCGCTCTCCCCACGCGTGAGAGGAGCCGGGAAGTGCTCCATCACAACAGAGTCGGCGTTGAGGGCCGCGAAGGGCTCCCGGTCCGAATTCCGCCACGGCCGCAGTACGAGCCTCTGCGTTGTCAGGATGCGTGGCGCCAACGTCTGTGAAGCGAATTGGCCGATATGCGGACGTGGGGGTTCATAGACATTGGTTGCTAGGTGATGCTGATGACCTCAACGGCCAAGTCGACGCCGGTGGGTGACGTGAAGGAGACCTTGTCGCCGAGTTTGGCCCCGGCGAGGGCTTCGCCGAGTGGCGAACGAGGACTGATGATGTCGTGGTCGACGCCTCTCTCCTCGACGGAGCCGTAGAAGTAGGTGTCGACGTCGTCATCGCCTTCATAGCGGAGCTGCACGATCGTGCCCGGCTCGACGGCGTCGCCGTCGGTGCCCTCGACGATGACGGCATTCTCGACCATCCCAGCCAGCTGGCGGATGCGGGCCTCCATCTGGCCCTGGAAGTCCTTGGCGGCGTGGTAGTCGCCGTTCTCCTTCAGGTCGCCGAGCTCCCGGGCGGCCTCGATCTTGCGGGCGATGTCGATGCGCCCGACCGTGGTGAGCTCGTCGTGCTCGGCCTTCAGTCGGTCGAACGCCTTCTGGGAGAGGTGGTGCGTCTGCGCCATAGTCGGACGAGCCTACCGGGGGCCTTGGTCCGAGTTCACCTGGCCTCAGTTCACCTGGCGATCTCGACCCTCCCAGTACGGCGCACGGAGCTTGAACTTCTGGAGCTTGCCGGTGGCAGTCCGGGCCAGCTCGTCTCGAAGCTCGACCGACGTGGGGCACTTGTAGCCCGCAAGACGCTCCTTGCACCACGCTCGTAGCTCGTCCTCAGTTACGGCCTCTCCCGGGGCCAGCACGACGAGCGCCTTTACGGTCTCGCCCCACTTCTCGTCGGGTACCCCGATCACCGCTACCTCCGCGACCGCCGGATGGGAGAACAATGCGTCTTCCACTTCGATGCTGCTGACGTTCTCGCCGCCGGAGATGATCACGTCCTTCTTGCGGTCGCTGATCGTCAGGTAACCCCCCTCATCGAGGTCGCCACCGTCACCCGTGTGGAACCAGCCGCCCTCGAGCGCGTCGTCGGTGGCGTCGGGTTGATCCCAGTAGCTCTTGAGGATGTGGTTGCCCTGCGCCAGCACCTCGCCCTGTCCGTCGATCCTGATGTCGATGCCCACGGCGGGGACTCCGGCGCGTGACAGGCGACTCGCCCGCTCACCGGTGGAGAGGTCGTCCCACTCGCCACGACTCCGGTTGATCGTGAGCAGGGGAGCGGTCTCTGTGAGGCCGTAGATCTGGATCATCTCCCAGCCGAGCTCGGTCTCGATGCGCTCGATCGTCTGGGTCGGCGGCGGCGCACCGGCAACCACGATGCGGACCCGGCCGCGACCCGGAATCGGTCCGTCCCACGTCGCTGCGGCGTCGAGCACCATTGACACGACAGCGGGTGCACCACACAACAGCGTGACGCCGTGCTCGTCGATGCGGCGCAAGATGTCGGCACCGTCGACCTTCCGCAGAACCACCTGCGGCACGCCCATGGCGGCGAGGGCGTAGGGCATGCCCCAGCCGTTGCAGTGGAACATCGGAAGCGTGTGCAGGTAGGTGTCGCGGTCGTTCACCCCGGTGTGCCAGCCGAAGATCGCCGAGTTCGTCCAGATGTTGCGATGGGTGAGCTCCACGCCCTTGGGTCGGGCTGTGGTACCGCTCGTGTAGTTGATGGTGGCGGTGGCGTCCTCGTCCTGGTCGACCCACGGGCGAGGATCGACGCCCTCTCTGAACACCTCGCCGTCAGTACTCGTGCCGAGCACAACTCGGTGCTTCACCGAGAGGTGGGCCACCGAATCGGCGAGCTCAGGATCGACGAGCAGCATCGACGCACCCGAGTGCTCGAGGATGTACTCGACCTCAGCAGGGGAGAGGCGGAAGTTGATGGGCACCAGAACGCGGCCGAAGCCACTCACGCCGAAGAACGAGGTGAGCAGTCGCCCGCTGTTCTGTGACAGCACCGCCACGCGCTCGCCGAGACCGATGCCCCGTTCGTCGAGGTTCGCCGCTTGGGCTCGGGCCAGCTCTCGCATGCGTCGATACGTGATCGTGCCGAGGCCGCCGCCCGGTGCGTCGGGTTCGTCCACCGCTCCGATGCGATCGCCGTAGACGAGCGCGGCCCGATCCAGGTGGCCGCCGATCGTGAGTGGAGTGCGCATGTGTTCCCCTTTGTCGGACCCGGAGTGGACCGTACCTGCTTGACTCGCCTCGCTGCCGAGGCGACACTTCCCGGGATGTCGATGACCGTCCAGGCCGTAATCATCATCATGTAGCGCACGCCCGCCGGCGTGCGCTGCCCTCGACCGTCCAC
>JBBDWQ010000060.1:0-11713 GCA_040902805.1 Acidimicrobiales bacterium | reverse complement strand
TCGTCCGGGCCCGTAGCTCAGTGGTCAGAGCAGGGGACTCATAATCCCTCGGTCGCTGGTTCGATCCCAGCCGGGCCCACGCTGAGCGGGAACCAAACTTGGTGCTCATCCGTCCAAACCCCAGTGGCGCCACCGCGGCGCGAAGATCGAACCTGGAGGCCCGACGTGAGCCAACAACCAGCATGGCAACCATCCGGGCTCGTGCGTGTGCTGGCCGCGATGGCGGCTGTCGCTGTCGTGGCGGCCACCGTGGTCTTCAGCAACGCGACTCCGGCCGCGGCCGAGGGGCTGGAGAGGTTTGCCAGCTGCGCTGACCTCCGCGACCACCTGGATGTGCAGCAGCGGGCGACGAACATGTTGCCCACCACCGGGGTGGCGGCTGACTCGAGCAGCGGGGGAGCTGGAGGTGCGGCAAGCGAAGGAGCACCGGCGTCCAGCCCCGAGCCGTCGAGCCGTGAAGAGGCCTACGGGGGAGATGACGGCACGAACACGCAGGTCGAGGGCATCGACGAGCTCGACACCGTTGACGTGCTGGCCGACGGGCGCATCCTCGTCGCCCGCAACGACGGCGTCGTGCTCCTCGACGCGGACGGGACGGAGATCCTCGCCTCGTTGCCCACGATCGGGTTCCCACAGCTCAGCTTCGACGACGCGCGGTCCACGTTGTGGGCCGTCACCACGGACTACGCCACCACGACGCTCACCCGAGCCGCGGTCGACGAGTCGTCGGCCTTTGGCGAGATCAGCACGTGGGATCTCGCCGGTCGCTTGGTGAACCTGCGGCGCGATGGTGGCCGCGTGCACCTTGTGGCGGTCGACGATGACTTCGGCGTGCAGCCCATGATGATCGACGACGTCCGCGGTGTCGCCGAGATCGCACCCGACAGCAGCACAGAGCCGTCGTTGCCCTTCGACGGCACGTCGCCGGTTGCGTGCGATCAGGTGCTGCACTCGCCAGTCCCGGGCGGTACCGCCACCACCCTTGTGGCCAGCTTCGACGCCACCGGTGCGCTGGCACCCGTGGCCGCGACCGAGATCGTGGGTGCCGGCGACAACGTGCTCGTCACCGCGACGGCGCTGTACGTCAGCACGCCCTCGTTCGATGGCAACGATCAGGTTGTCGGCATCCATCGATTCGACCTCGACGGGTTGAGCCACACCGGATCGGGTTCGGTGGCCGGTCGACTGCTCAACCAGTTCTCGCTCGACGAGCACGCGGGCAACCTGCGGGTGGCGGTGACCACCGGCGACGGGTTCATCGGACGACCGATGATGGAAGGCGACGTCAGCGTCGACGAGCTCACAACAACGCCCCCGCAAGGCGACGCGCTGAACGAGATCGTCGTGCTGGACCTCGAGGGGTCGCTCGACGTGGTGGGCCGCAGTGCCCGCTTCGGGCACCCAGGGGAGACCTTGCACGGCATCCGGTTCAGCGGCGACATCGCGTACGCGGTGACGTTCCTGCAGACCGACCCGCTCTACGTGATCGACATGTCCCAGCCCACCACGCCGAGGATCCTCGGTGAGATCGAGATCCCGGGCTTCTCGGCCTACCTCCACCCCATCAGCCCCACGCAGGTGATCGGCTTCGGTCCGGGCGGGGACGGCCAGATCGTGGCCCGCCTCTTCGATATCAGCGATCCGGCATCACCGAAGCTCCTCGACACTCGGCCCATCGGCGAGGACAGCCCGATCGTCTACGACCATCACGCCCTGCGCGCCGACGGCGATCGGCTGATCGTGGCTGCCAATCGCTACGTCACGCAGCGCCCGTCCCGCTGTGGCCCGATAGCGGGCATGGAGGCGGAGCTCAACCGCCTCTACCTCGAGCAGGAGCAGCAGTACCGCGAGATGGAGCAATCCCGGCCCTCCGTGGAGGCGCCGCCCGAGGTGAACGCGCTGCAGGACCGGATCAACGAGCTCTCCGAGTGCGTGTACCCCGGCTCGTTCCCACGGGCCCGAGTGGTCGTGATCACCCCAGACGGCACCAGCCTGGGCCTACGTGTCATCGACACCGACGCCACTGATGCACAGCGAGTCCTGCCGCTCAGCGCCGGTTACCTGGTGGCAGGAGAGGACGTCACCCGCGTCGCCGCGGATGGCTCCGTGGTGGCCGTGCTGCGCTGAGCAAAACCCCCCCGATGGGGTACCAGGCGCTCAGATGCGTCACGCTGGAGGCAAAGCGATCAGCGATTGCTGCCCCAGATCCCCGCACCAGGAGCCCTGATGTCCGTTTGCCCGCAATGCCAGACCGATGCTCACCTGCGGCTGCAGCGACGTGATGGAGAGCCCGGTTACCAGTGCGACGTCTGCAACACCTGGATCCAGTTCGGGGCGCTGCCGCCCAAGCCGTCGACGCGCAGCCGTGTCCAACAGCACAAGGCCGACCCGGGACGATGGCCCACCGACTTCCCGCTGGACGAGGCCGGCAAGGTCGAAGAGGGCCTGCTTGTCTGGTCGAAGTCGGGTGCCCTCGAGGGCCGCACCACCGGCGCACGTCAGCGTTGCAAGGTGATTGGCTGCCCCGGCTGGTCCTTGGCTGTCACGTGGGAGACCGGGCAGGCATTGAAGCCGTGCTCCGAGGGCATGGAGTACGACGCGGCCACGAAGGTGCTGCGTGTCACCGCTGGCGGCGAGCTCACTGGCCGGTTTGCGATACCGCCCACTGAGGATGTCGTCCCGAGCGCCAAGGAGGAGTGGCCGGCCCGTGCTGCGCTGGCCAAGCGCAAGGGCTGGCGCGTCAGCTCCTGAGCTCGTTCGGAACCTCGTCCCACGCGGAGGGATCCGTCGGATCGCCCGTGAAGTCATAGCGAACCGCGTCGGCGGAAAGTGCCACCAGGCTCGCGGAGGTCGATCGATAGGTCCGGCCCTCGATGTCCCGGCGGACGATCAGCGCGCGGGGATCCTCGGGATCGAGCCCATCTCCGCGGAGAAGGTCGACCCACGGGCCCCATGCCGCGCTCGTCGTCTCACCAGGGGTGAGCGTCGGGTTGGGCAGCGCGGCCAGCAGAGGGCCGAAGTGGGGGACCAGCGGATCGTTCAGGACGTCCACGCCCAGGTTGACCAGGAGGTGATCGCCTGGGTCAAGCGAGCGATGCGACAGATGCTCGGTGTTCCAGGACCAGACCTCCACGGCGGCAAGGGTGGCGACGAGCAGATGGAAGCCGTCGTAGTCGGCGACGGTGGTGGCGTCGGGCACGGTGCCCGAGGAGAGGGCGTCGAGGGCGAGGGTGCCGCGGGTCGGACGCGTCGTGCCGTCATCCGTGGGCGCTCGGCGGATGCCGTTGAGCAGCGCGGCGACCGCGGGACGGTGCGGGGACGGGTCGAGGGCCAGCCAGGTCCCGCCTGCGGCTCGGTCGCGGCCGCCCAGCAGATCCGGCCAGCGATCGCCCCAGTGGGCAGCGGGAGGATCCCACGGGCGGTCGGCGAACTCGTCGCGCACCGCCCCCAACAGCACCGGCCACCGGTCACCGGGTGCGAACCGGAGCAGGACCGTGCACACGCCGGGAGCCTACGGGTGTGACGCTTGACGCATTGCCGTGCCGCCGGATCCATGATCTAGTTACCTTTGGTAACACTCTGAGGGACTGGGAGCTGAGATGACCGTGATCGATGCCGATCGCACCACGTTGGACGACGAGCAAGTGGAATCCCCTGATGCCTTCGAGGCTCTGCTCGGTCGGCTCAACGACCAATCAGTGCGACCCGGAAAGCACTTCGACGCCTATGTCGATGTGCCCTGGGACGAGCACCCGATCGACCCCACCGACCCTCGCTGGGAGCTCGGCCTCGAGGATCCGCTCGGGGCCACCGCGTGGTACCAGAGCCAGCCGCAGGAGATCCGGGCTCGCATGGGTCTCCACGGCATCGCCACCAAGATGCACGTCGGCTACTTCTTCGAGGGCGTCCTCAAGCGAGGCTTGCTGGAGCACTCGACAACGCTGCCGGCCGGGTCACCGGAGCTGCGCTACGTGTACCACGAGGTCATCGAGGAGGCGCAGCACTCCCTGATGTTCCAGGAGTTCGCGGGGCGGGCGGGCTATGGCACCGTTCCGAAGGTGCCCCGTCGTGCGGTTGTCGGGTCGCGCCGCGTCGTCCGGCTGGCACGAGCGTTTCCGGAGCTGTTCTTCATCTTCGTGCTCGGCGGTGAGGATCCGATCGACCACATGCAGCGTGAGGTCCTCCGCACCAAGGATCGTGAGATCCATCCCTTGCTCGAGCGGATCATGCGGATCCACGTCACCGAGGAGGCGCGCCATCTGTCGTTCGCTCGGAACTGGCTGAAGCGCAGCGTGCCCGGCCTCGGACCGGTGCGCCGCACGATCTTGTCGGTCGGTGCTCCGCTCATCCTCGGCGAGATGGGTGGGCTGATGATGCGCCCATCGAAGGACCTCGTGTCGACCTATGGCATCCCCAAAGCCACATTGCGCGAGGCGTACGACGACAACCCGGAGTTCCAGGCCAGCGCGGCGGTGGCCCTGCGCAAGGTGCGGGTGCTCTGCCGCGACCTTGGGCTCATGAACCCGTTGAGTGTGCGGCTCTGGAAGACCAAGAAGATCTGGGCTGACGACTGATCAGCTGCCGACCGTCGTCATCTCGCCGCGCAGCTCGAGCTCGATGCGCTCGATGTCGGCGTTGACGGTCGTCGCCGAGGACGCCATCACGAGCCCGCCGATCACCCCGAAGGGCAACAGCGACGCCAAGCCCCAACGGATCCCGTACTGGTCGGCGATCGCGCCGACGATGATGCCGCCGCCGACACCGCCGAACAGGCCGATGCACAGGCCGAGCATCGAGAACATCAGGGGTCGCAGCTGGGGCGGGCTGATGGCGCTCAGCACCGCTCCCAGGGGAGACGACGTGACGGAGATGGCGAGCACGCCCACCCAGAGGACCGCGACCACCATCCAGATCGACGGCAGGAAGACCGCGATCGACAGCAGGAAGGAGAAGATGGCGATGCTCGAGCCGACGAGCCGGACGGCCTTCTCGGGGCTCTCCTGGAAGAGTCGTTCGCCCACGCGCCCGCCGAGGATGGTGCCGAGGAGGGAGGCGGTGGCGAGGATGCCGGCGATGATCCCCCGGCCACCTTCACCGACGCCGAACTCGTCCTCGTAGAGCACCGACCCGAAGGCCAGCAAGCCCACGATGGCAAAGCCGAGCACGCCGATGCCCACGACCTGGCGGCGGAAGGTGCGGATCCCGGCGAGGCGTCGGACCGACTGGCGGAAGCTCATGCCCGACGGCGCTCCGGTCACCGTCAGCACGGACGCGCTCATGGTCTTCACCATCTGGCTCTCTGGCTCCTTCAGCTTGCGAGCGGCTACCAGGGCGATGAACGTGGGAACGGTGAGTACCAGGAAGCCCCACCGCCAGGCGGCGGCGCCGGCGATGCTCATGCCGATGGCGCCGGCGAGGAGCGGTCCGATGATGTTCCCGAGCGGGTTGGCGGCGTTGTGCACCGCGAGCACGCGGTTCCAGCCGTGCGGCGGGTAGTAGTCGGTGAGGAGAGATTTCCCGACGGGTTCCACCGCTGCCTTGCCCGTGCCCGCCCCGAGCCGGGTGAGGATGAACGCGGGGAGGTTCAGCGCCCAGAAGGTCGCCGCGGAGAAGCACCCCCAGATGAACGCCGACCATCGCAGAAGCGTGGCGCGGTCGACGCGGGTCCCGAGATAGCCGATCGGGACCGACACGAAGATGAGGAGCGTGACCTGCACACCGACGATGGCGCCCAGAGTCTTGTTGTCGATCCCGAAGTAGTCGCGAATGTTGGGCGCCATCACGGCGAGCACTGCCCGGTCGAGCTCGTCGACCAGGTTCAGTGTCGTGAGGATGACGAGCGGGTACCAACCGGCGGTGCCCACGACTTCCCGGATCCCCGGTCCGTCACCCTTCCGGAACAGGGACAACAAGCGATTCACAGGAAGTCTCCGAGCCAGCCCGGGGCGCGGTCGAGGAGATGGTGGCTGACATCCGCGCAGCGGTCGAGGATGTCGCAGAGCTGCTCTTGTCCCCCGAAGACCCGGGCCAGCGACACCTCGACGTGAGCGACGATGGACAGGCTTCGTTCGCTCGGATCGGTGGCTGACGGGTAGGAGTCGATGGCCGACGCCTCGAGCGGCAGGTCAGCGCCTCCTACGCCCGCGAGCTCGGTGGCCAGCACGAGCAGGTCGGGGCCGTTCGGCAGCGGTGGCAGCGACCAGGTGAAGAGCAACGGAAAGTGGAAGCTGTCCGGTGGGTCCTCGTCCTCGGGAAGCGAGATCACGAGATCTTCGAACGACAGCAACGTGCGCGGGTCGACCTCGAGGGAGAGGTGGAGGTCGAGCGGTCCGCCGCAGGCCTCCTCCGGGTGCAGATCGACCTCCCACGCTTGCCGCAGCGAGTAGGTCTCGACGAAGTGCCGCTCGTCGTGCACGTGAAATCCGTGGTCGACCGCATGATCCTTGAGATCCGCGACGAACCCGGCGATGTCGATGGCAGCCAAGGGACCAGCCTGCCACGACGTCGACCCCGACCGGGAAGGGCCATCGTCCGTCCCGCCGGGTGGGCCCCCCGCTACCGTCGACGGCGGTGGACGACGATCTGTTGCTCGAGGTGCTCCACGACGCCGCGAGCGCGGTCAGGTCGGCTCTTGACGGGCTCGCCGACTGGGGCGATGCGGGCACCGTACCGGGGCAGTATCGAAGCGATCTGGCCGCGGACGCTGCCGCGCTCGCGGTGCTCGAGGGTGCGGGCCTCGGAGTCATGAGCGAAGAGTCGGGTCTCCATCACGGCGAGCGGGACCTGGTGGTGGTCATCGATCCGGTCGATGGCAGCACGAATGCGAGCCGCCGATTGCCCTGGTACGCCACCAGCCTCTGCGCGGTCGACGGAGATGGCGCCCGGATCGCACTGGTCGTGGACCAAGCGAGCGGCGAACGATTCGAGGCCCGACGCGGCGGCGGGGCCAGGGTCGACGGTCGAGCGCTGGAGCCCACAATCGCGACGGATGTCTCTGCATCGATCCTCGGGTTGTCGGGCATGCCGCCTCGCTACTTCGGGTGGAAGCAGTTCCGGGCGCTCGGTGCAGTAGCGCTGGATCTGTGCGCCGTCGCCGATGGGCGGCTCGATGGCTACGTCGACTGCAGCGTGAGCGCGCATGGCTCGTGGGACTACCTCGGTGGGATGTTGATCTGCCAGGAGGCGGGAGCGTGCATCGAAGACGCGTGGGGGCGCGAGCTGGTCACGCTCGACCACAGCGAGCGAAGGACTCCGATCGCCGCCGCGACTCCTGCGCTGCTGGCGACCCTGATCGACGAGCGACAGCGCTTCGGGGACGAGAGGCCAGCGTGATCCGACGGCTGCATCTAGCGGCACTCCACCTCTATCGCCGCCTGCCCGTGTGGGCTCGTCGGCGCGTCGTGCGGACGATCACGCCCGGGTTCACGGTGGGCGCGATGTGCCTGATCGAGCGCCCCGGGGGTGAGGTGCTGCTCGTGCAGCTCTCGTATCGGAACCGGTGGGGCGTCCCGGGCGGGCTGCTGAAGCGGGGGGAGGCTCCTGAGGCGGCGGCCCGTCGGGAGGTGCGCGAGGAAGTGGGCATCGAGATCGTTCTCATCGGTGAGCCGGCGGTGGTGGTAGACGCAGCTGCGCAGCGGGTCGATCTGGTCTTCCGGGCTCAGCCCGCCCCCGGCCAGGATCCTGATCTCGCTGCGCCCGGTTCTCCGGAGATCCTGGATGCGAGGTGGTTCCCGACCGACGCGCTTCCTGGGCTTCAGCACGAGGCGAGCGGCGCGTTCGCTGCCGTCGCTCGCTCGACGAGCCGCTAGCTCCCCAACGATGCGACGAGGCGTCGATGCCGGGCCGAGCACGGGTGGCGGAGCTTGGTCAGCGCCTTCGCCTCGATCTGACGGATTCGTTCGCGCGTGACGTTGAACATCTGCCCCACCTCGTCGAGGGTGAGGGGCTGCTCTCCCTGCAGCCCGAACCGCAGGGAGAGGATCTCCCGCTCGCGGGGGTTGAGGTAGTCGAGCAGGACCTGAAGGTCGTCCCGGGCGAGCGAGAGCGCCGCGGCCTCGAACGGCGCGTCAGCGTTGTCGTCAGCCAGTAGGTCGCCGAGCTCAGCGTCGTCTTCGCCGATTGACGCGGACAGCGAGATCAGGTCGGGCGCGGCACGCAGCGCGACCCGAACGCGCTCCTCGGGGAGCCCGGTCTCAGCCGCCAGCTCGGCCGGTGTGGGCTCACGTCCGAGCGTCTTGAGCATGTTGGCGGAGGTCTTGGACAGCACGGCCATGGTGTCGACGAGGTGCGATGGCAACCTGATGGTGCGGGCCTTGTCGGCGATGCCGCGCCCGATCGACTGGCGGATCCACCACGTCGCGTAGGTCGAGAACTTGAAGCCCTTGCGATGGTCGAACTTCTCCACCGCGCGCATGAGGCCGAGGTTGCCTTCTTGGATGAGGTCGAGGAGCGTGAGGCCGGTGCCCTGGTAGCGCTTGGCGATCGACACCACGAGACGAAGGTTCGACTGGATGAAGGTGCGACGAGCTGCGTCGGCGTCGGCTTGGTGCGCCGCGAGCACGAGCCGTCGGCTCGCAGTGACGTTGCCGTCAGCGAGCTCGGCCTCGGCGTCGCGACCTAGCTCGATGGCCTTCGCCAGGTCGACTTCCTGCTCCGCGCTGAGCAGCGGGTACGACCCGAGCTCGCTCAGGTAGCGCCGGGTCAGATCGACCGTGTTCTCGCTCTCGTTGGAACGGTTGCGGCCCGGCACTCGAGTCCTCCGTCGATAGAACCCCAAACGTGGGATCCGATTGCCACTTGACGGTAGTGGTGGGTACGGAGGTGACCAGGGATGGTCACCGTGCGCGCGACCGATACCCTCATGCGGTTCCGGGCGCGTAGCTCAGTTGGCTAGAGCGCTGCCCTTACAAGGCAGATGTCGGGGGTTCGAGTCCCTCCGCGCCCACCGATGACGGTCCGCGATCGCGGCGGCGGATGACCGACGACGACCTGCCTGGACGTTTGCCCTCTACACGGGCAGTGGGAGCCACCTGTAGCCAAATGAGTGTTCCGTGGCGATGAACCTGGGGGCGCTGACATCGTCGCCGAGCTTGCGTCGGATCTGCTGGATGTAGACGCGCACGTAGTGGCCCGACTCCGCCGAGCCGTCGGGCCAGACCTCCCGATACAGCTGGTTGTGCGTCACGAGGCTGCCGGCGTTGTTCGCCAGTAGGATCACCATCTGCAGCTCGGTTGGCGTGAACCGGACCGGCGCGCCGTCCGAGAGCACGGTCATCGTCCTCAGATCGATCTCGAAACCCTCGAAGCGCAGCACATCCGCTGTGGGAGACGACGTCACCCGCCGAAGCTGTGCCCGCACCCGGGCCGCAAGCTCATCCAACGAGAACGGCTTCAACACGTAGTCGTCAGCGCCGGCGTCCAGGGCTGCTACTCGCTCTTCGACCTCGTGGCGCGAAGTCACGACGATGATGGGAACGTCGCCGCTGGCGCGCACGCGGTGAATGAGGTCCTTCCCGTCCCCGTCGGGAAGCCCGAGGTCGAGGAGCAGCAGATCGGGATCGCCGCGATCGAGGAGGGTCAGAGCATCGCCGGAGGTGTAGCCGACCCGGACCTCATGTCCGAAGGCCTCCAGAGATGCCTTGAGCAACGACGCGAAGTCGACGTCGTCGTCGATCACCAGTAGGTCCGTCACGTCGTTCTGTCCTCGGTCGGCGTCGCCCGTCAGTGACCGTGACCCTAGGTGTGGCCTTGCGTAGAGCGGGGGATGCCAGGATGCGACATCCCTGGTCAGCAGGGGTTACTGGGAGATACTTGCTGGATGTTTCGGGCCGTGTCTTGGCAAGGTCGCCCGTTCGGAACTTCCGTGGTCGGTTGGTGCGGTTGGGCAGCGGGGATATGCGCTCTCGGGGCGGTGGCCACCGACACCAGTGACATCGTTCTCGTGCTCGCCGGTGGAGTTGTCCTCATCGGAGTCGCCCTGGTGCTGAGTCACGACCCCGGAGTTCCACCGCCGCGGGCCGCGCTGGTCGCATCTGGCTTGTCGGGTCTCAGCGCCGTCGCTGTGACGCTCCACCTTGAACGGATGGCGATCACAACTGCGGTGGGACTCGTGGTCGCCGCCGCCGGCGTGTGGCTGCTTCGGTTCGGGAGGCGCGGGCTTGCTCACCTCTGCGGGGTGGTGATCAGCCTTGGGGCATGGGTCGTGTTGTCCGCGTACATCTACCAAGTCGCGCCCGTGGGTGAGCCTGGATCCGACGGGACATGGCCCCTGGTGTTCGCGATCGGGCTCGACGTGGTGGGGCTGGGTCTCATCTGGTCGAGCCCCTCGTTCGGGCTGCTCGGCCTCGCGCGGCGGGGGGCTTCGGCAGGACTGCTCATTCGTGGTGCTGTTCCACTGCTGGTTGGTTTCCCCCTCGGGGTTGGTTGGGCCAACGTCGCTGCGGTCCGCTCGGGCCTGTACGCCCCCGAGTTCTCGGTTGCCGTGATGGCGATGGCCATGGGGGCGGTGAGCGGACTGGTGCTCTGGTACATGGCCCGGTCCATCGTGGCGCACGATGAAGCACGTGCCGAGGCGATGCGAGCTCTCGCTGACACCAACTTGCGACTTGAGCAGCAGGTTCTGGAGCGGACGTCAACCCTTGAAGCGCAGACGGCCATCCAGATGGCGAGCTTTGAGGCACTTGAGCAGGGCGTCGCTGTCTGCTCGATGGACGCCGAGGTTCTCTTGTTGAACCGGGCCGGACGGGAGCTCCTCGGCTACGAGGCCGATGAGCTCACGCAGGCGTACCAGCGCGGGGGTTTGATGGTGCAGCGAGAAGATGGTTCGACGTTGCCGACCTATGACCGCGCCCTGGTGCGGACGATGCGCGACGGTGAGACTGTGTCGGGCCTTGTCGTGAAGTCACTGACCAAGGACGGCCGAGACGTGGTGCTCCGCGTGAGCACCCAACCGATCTTCGATGATGAGGGGGAACAGACGGGGGCTGTAGTCGCGTTGGCCGACATCACCACGGAGCGAGCGGCACAGCTTGCCGTCAATGGTCACGTCGCCGCCGTGACGGAGCTCAACGCGCGACTGGAGCGAGCCGTCCGGATGAAGGACCGGCTCCTGTCCACGGCCACGCACGACATGCGTTCGCCGATCGCCACGGTGATCGGGTTCAGCGAGCTCTTGTCGCGGGATGACCTGCCGGTTCCCGACGACAAGCGGCTCGTCTACTTGGATGCGATCCATCGCCAGGGTCGCCGGCTCGAGGCACTCGTACAGGATCTAGTGAGCGTGGCCGTGATCGACGGCGCTGCCATCAGCTTCGACCCGCGCCCGGTGGATCTCGACGCCGCGTTCCGGCAGGCCGCCATGGACGCTCGTATGGAGGACCACGTGGAGATCAGGGACCCCGATGCTGCGGTGGCGTTCGTGGACCCGTTGCGTCTGGCCCAGATCCTCACGAACCTCTTGCAGAACGCCGCCCGTTACGGGCGCGCACCGTTTGTCCTCGCCGCCACCCGGGAGGATGCCGATGTGGTGGTGCGCGTGAGTGATCACGGAGACGGCGTCGATCCCGGTTTCGTGCCTCAGCTGTTCGACCCGTACAGCATGGCGCCAGCCCGACCCGGCGTGGAGTCGACCGGGACCGGTCTTGGATTGGCGATCGTACGTGGTCTCGCCGAACTGCAGGGCGGCGAGGCGTGGTACGAACCCAATGACCCCACG
>JBBDWQ010000059.1:0-11781 GCA_040902805.1 Acidimicrobiales bacterium | reverse complement strand
AGGCCCTTGCCTAAGCCACTCGGCCACGCCACCAGGGAGCGGTCACCTTAGCGCCCCGCCTCGACACGGCATGACCTGCTACGGAACGGTGACCTCTGAGGCATCGTCCTCGTCGGTCCCGCATAGCTCCGCTCGCTTCGCCTGCTCCTGGGCCTTGTCCTCGGCGCTGAAGTCCTGGTTGCCGGCCCACGGGGGCTTGCCCTCGCAAGGTCCCTCATCAGCCTTCTCCGACTTCTCAGCCTTCTCCGACTTCTCAGCCTCCAGCGGCGTTGGGCCGTCGTCGCCAGGGTCGCTCGCCTCTGCGGCTTTGAGCTTCTTGCCGCAGTCCGACTTCGCGAGGTTGTGATCGTCCCGCACGTAGGCGCCATGGTTGCGCTTCTCGTCGGGCCCGCACACCTCAGCGTCGTGGTAGCGCTCGGGATCGGGCACATGGATGCCGACCTGGTGGAACGCCTTGTGCGCGACATGCTGCGCGGAGTCGGGAAGGGCGTCGGCCGCCGCCAGGCCCGAACCTCCGAGCAAGAGACCGGCGATGAACGCCCCAGCCAGACGCAGCTTCGGGCGCAGGCGCGATGTGGCGCGCACTCCAGCCATAGCGGTGAGGTCCCGCGACTGCCGTGTCGGATCCAGCGCGTCCTTGCCGAATCGTGCCAACCGGGAGATGAGGTCGTCGTGTTCAGTCATCGCTCTCTACAGCGCAGGCGGGATCGCTGAGGATACGGGCGAGCTGATCGAGGGCCCGGTGCTGCATGGACTTCACCGCCCCGGCGGAACGGCGGGTGATGATCGCCACCTCCTCGAGGGACAGGTCAGCGACGAAGCGCAGCACCACGACCTCACGCTGATCCGACGTGAGACGACGGAGGGCCGCCTGCAGCTCGGGGTCGAGTGGCCCGGAGGAGGGTGATGCGGCTGCCTCAGGCACGTCGCGGCCCGAGATCCGGGGGCGAACCCGCCTACGGCGGCTGTGGTCGATGACGCGATTCCGAGCGATCACGAACACCCAACGACGCAGATCCTCGTCCGCGCCCCGGTACTTCGGCAGCGAACGGGCGACGTGTAGGAACACCTCGCTCAGCACGTCGTCGACCTCACCGACCCCCTGACCGCGCAGGTAGCCACGAACGGCGGGCGCATGTAGCCGGTACAGCTCGCCCGCGTCCACGATCAGCGACCGATGGCCGAGGCCGTGGCGAACACGATCGGGAGGAGCATCGCCAAGGCGACCACCACCGCCACAGCGCGAGCGCGGCGCATGCGCCGACGCTGGCGAGCGCTTCCCTCGTAGCCCTCCTCGTCCATCCCGGCATCATGTCATCACTTGACCCAAACGATCGTTTGATGGAGAGTGGGCGTCATGCCTTCGTCTTCGTCCACCGACACCGCGCCGCCCCCTCCGTGTGAGATCGACTCGCTGGATCCGCGCTTCTACGACGACCCTTGGGACGCCTACCGCTGGCTCCGCCAGCACAGTCCGATCCACTGGGACGCGAAGAACGAGCTGTGGGTCCTCTCCCGCCATGAGGACGTATCGCACATCTCAAGGCACCAAGAGCTCTACTCAGCCGCCGACGGGGTGCGGCCCCGCGTGGCCGCTCCGATGTCGATCATCTCCATGGACGACCCTGAGCACACGCGCCAGCGTCGGCTCGTGAGCCGCGGCTTCACCCCTGCCAAGGTGCGAGCGATCACCGACCACATCCGCGAGGTGTCGAACCAGATCATCGACGACATCGCCGATCGAGGCGAGCTCGACTTCGTGCAGGACCTCGCCATCCACGTACCTCTGATCGTGATTGCCGAGATGATGGGGCTCGATCCCGCGACGCGAGACCGGCTGTATCGCTGGTCGGACGCGATGATGGCTGGCGACAGCGCCGTGGATCCTGACGATCCGCGTCTGCACGCGGCCGCAGAGTCGTTCGGGGAGTACGCCACGATGTGCCTGAGCCTCATCGCGGAGCGTCGAGCAAACCCGGGCGCTACCGACGACATCATCTCGACGCTCACACAGGCCTTCGACGAGGGTGCTCTCAGTCGAGAGGACCGTGGCGGGGCTGCGGTCGACACCGACGATGTGCCCTTTGGCCAATTGACCGATGACGAGCTGCTCATGTTTCTCGTGCTCATCGTCGTGGCGGGCAACGAGACCACGCGCAACGCGCTCACCGGCGGCCTCATGGCCTTCTCGCAGTTTCCTGAGCAGAAGCAGCGCGTGATCGAGGACCCATCGCTGTGGGACACGGCGGTCGACGAGATCATCCGGTTCGTAACTCCGGTGCTCACCTTCAGCCGCACGATCACCGAGGACCACACCTACAAGGGGCACGACTTCAAGGCTGGCCAGAAGGTCTTCATGCTCTACCAGTCCGCGAACCGAGACGAGGACGTCTTCGACGCACCCGATGAGCTGCGGGTCGATCGCAATCCCAATCCCCACCTCGCGTTCGGCATCGGTACCCACTACTGCATGGGCGCCAACCTGGCTCGAGCGGAGGTGCGCGTGGTGTTCGAGGAGCTCTTCCGGCGCCTCAGCGACATTCGGGTGCCCGAGGGTGGCGTCCGCACGCGGGGCGAGTCATCGCTGGTCCTCTCACTCGAGCATCTGCCAGCTGTGTTCACACCCGAGTCGGCCTGATGGCGCTGGCCGGGGCAGCACCGGGCGTATCCGATCCGAGAACTCGAATCCTGGACGCCGCCCTCGCCCTGATGAGCGACCAGGGCTTCGCGGGCACCTCAATGCGTCAGCTCGCGGGCGCGTGCGAGCTGAACGTCGCCACGCTGTACCACTACTTCCCATCGAAGGCGGACCTGCTGCAAAGCGTCATCGAGGAGCGTCGCTACGGCGAGCGCCTCGCCACGGACGTCCCGGTCCTCAATCCCTCCACGTCCCCTCGAGACCGCCTCGCCGGCCTGCTCGAATGGCTCTGGACGAACGCTCTCGACGAAGAGGCCGTGTGGCGCCTGCTGATCGGCGAGTCGGTGCGGGGCGAGGAGGCAGCCGCCGAGAGCGCCACCGAAGTCGTCAACGCATTGGCGCTCGCCCTCGAAGGATGGCTCACCGACGGCTTTCCCGAGCTCTCAGGAGACCGAGGAGCGCTGGCCCGGGTCATCCGCGGCCAGGTGTTCGCGCTGGTCGTCGAGCATCTCGCCCTCGGGGCCGTGACGCCGGCCGTGGCCAGGCAGCGCGCCCGGGAGCTCGCGGCGGTGGTGTTCCCCTAGCCATCGCCAAGCAACCGCTGCTTCGCGTCGCTACGCTCGTCGACCGAGCCGCCTCAACAGGTTGAGGCGCCACCGGGGGGTGGTCATGGCGAGCGCCACACAGAGCAGGCGAGCACACAACGAGCGCCCCGCGGCGGCCGTCGTGGAGCCGCTCCTCAGACGTCTGCTCGGACCAGCCCCTGCGCTGCAGGTCGAGCTCTGGGACGGGACGAGCTACGGCAACGCCGACGGTGTCGGCACGCTGCGGATCTCGTCCCCCGATGCCGTTCGACGCATCCTCTGGGCGCCCGGCGAGCTCGGTCTCGCCCGGGCCTATGTCGCGGGTGACATCGACGTGGACGGCGACATCATCGCCCTGGTCGCCGCACTGCGCGACGTCGCTCCTGAGAACCTCGGCGCCTCCACCCTGCCCGTCGCCCTGCAGGTAGCCCGACGGGTTGGTGCGCTGGGGCGCCCGCTCCCCCCACCGCCAGAGGAGGCGAAGGTCCGCGGCCGCAAGCACTCACGCGAACGCGACCAGCAAGCGGTCCGACACCACTATGACGTCGGCAACGAGTTCTACGAGCTCGTCCTCGGCGATGCGATGACGTACTCCTGCGCCTACTTCGATCGACCTGATCGCACCTTGCGCGAGGCACAAGATGCCAAACACGACCTCGTGTGTCGCAAGCTCGGTCTCCATGAGCGCGCGGGGGCGCGTCTGCTCGATGTCGGCTGCGGATGGGGATCCATGGCCATGCACGCGGCGAAGCACCATCGCGCCTCGGTCGTAGCCATCACGATCAGTCCCGAGCAGGTCACCCGCGCCAAGGAACGAGTGGCGGCAGCGGGCCTGCAGGACCGCGTGGAGATCCGCCTCCAGGACTACCGCGAGATCGACGGCGAGCCCTTCGATGCCATCTCGTCGATAGGCATGTTCGAGCACGTCGGCAAGCGGCGGATGCACGAGTACTTCAAGCTGCTTCGCTCGCACCTCAAACCAGAAGGCCGACTCCTCAACCATGCGATCTCGAGCCGTGCCGGATCCGCCCTCGGCGGTCGCTCGTTCACCGGCCGGTACGTGTTCCCCGACGGCGAGCTGCTGGATGTGGGCGACGTCGTATTAGCGATGGAGGATGCCGGCTTCGAGGTTCGCGACGTCGAGTCTCTGCGCGAGCACTACGCGCAGACGCTTCGAGCGTGGGTCGCGAACCTGGACGCCAGCTGGGACCAAGCGGTGCACCTCGTCGGCGATGCACGAGCGCGTGTCTGGCGCCTGTACATGGCGGGCTCGGCCGTTGGATTCGAAGATGGGGGCATCTCGATCCATCAGGTGCTGGGAGCAGTCGCAGCAGCAAACGGATCCAGCGGGATGCCCAGGACACGGGAGCCATGGATCACGCCACGGGGTGCCTGAGCGCTGGCCCAGCGGTACATTGCCGCCCATGACCGCCGTCGACCTCCCCACCACCATCCTCCGACACGAGTCCGAGCTGCCGTTCGTCGCCCTGGGTGACGGCTCGACCCTCCAGCTCCTCCAGGTCGATGTCGACCAAGGCCTCTGGGTCATCCGCACCAAGTTCGCAGCAGGGATGACCGTGGACACGCACAAGCACACCGGCTCGGTGCTGGCCTACACGATGTCCGGCTCGTGGAAGTACCTCGAGTACCCCGGTGACATCAACCGGGCTGGCAGCTATCTCTTCGAGCCCGCAGGCTCCGTGCACACGCTGCACGTGCCCGAGGACAACGACGAGGTCACCGATGTGTTCTTCGCAATCCACGGCGCAAACCTCAACCTCGATGCGGCAGGCAACGTCACCACGGTGATCGACGCCGGCGGGATCCGAGACTTCTACTTCGCGATGTGCGAAGCCGAGGGACACGGCCGGCCGCCAGTCATCGGTACCTGAGTGACGCGTGATCGACGCGTCCTTGCGAGCTTCCGCGCGGCCCAGACGGGCTGAGCATGCCGCTGCGTGATCCACATCTGAGGCGATTGCGTCACCGTCGGATTCCGGCCTGGTGGCCCGACGCAAAGCTGGGGATCTTCGTGCACTGGACCCCCGCGTCGGTTCCGGCGTTCGCGCCCACCGGAGTCGACATCAGTGACCTCGTGCAGTCGGGCACGCCGAACGCTCTCGCGTCCACTCCCTATGCGGAGTGGTACCAGAACTCACTGCGGTTCCCCGACAGCCCCGCCGCCATCCATCACGAGGAGGTGTACGGCTCGCGGCCGTATGACGAGTTCGCATCGGACTGGGAGGCGGCACTCAAGCAATGGGATCCAGACGACTGGGCGCGTCGCTTCGCCGCCACGGGAGCCCGCTATGTGGTGTTCGTCACGAAGCACATGGATGGCTACTGCCTCTGGCCGTCGGAGGTCACAAACCGCAACCATCCTGGTTGGTTCTGCAAACGAGATGTCGTCGGCGAGATGAGCGAGGCCGTCCGAGCCGCGGGGATGCGGTTCGGCGTCTACTACTCGGGCGGGCTCGACGCCACGTTCAACGACTTCCCCATCGGCTCGGTGGCGGACCTGATGGCTGCGGTCCCGCGAGGGGACTATCCCGCGTATGCGGACGCGCAGGTGCGGGAGCTGATCGCTCGCTACCGGCCGAGCGTGCTGTGGAACGACATCGCCTGGCCGTCAGAAGCGAAGCGCCTCTGGCCGCTGATCGCGCACTACTACGAGCAGGTTCCCGACGGGGTCGTCAACGACCGTTGGATGGCGTGGAACGCATTCCTCGCGTCGGCGCGAACGTCGGGCGGTCGACGTCTGATCGATGCCGGGGCCCAGCGTCTCGCGCGACGTGATGGCGGCATCGTGCCACCTGCGCCGGCGCACTACGACTACCGGACCCCCGAGTACGTCACGTTCCCTGAGGTGCAACGGCAGCCCTGGGAGTGCGTACGGGGGATCGACCAGAGCTTCGGGTACAACGCCCAGTCCCAACCAGAGCAGTTCCTCCCCCGCGACGAGCTGCTCTGGATGCTGACCGACATCGTTGCCAAGGGTGGGAACCTGCTCCTCAACGTCGGCCCACGCGGCATCGACGCTCAGATCCCCGACGACCAACAGCTTCGCCTCGACTGGCTGGGCGAATGGACGCGCACGCACCATGACGCGTTCTCGGCGACCCGGCCATGGGTCACCGCCGGCACGGCAACCGCCGAAGGTCACCCGCTTCGCTACACGGCACGAGATGACGTCGTGTTCGCCATCCTGCAAGACGCATCGGGAACCGTGACGCTGCGTGAGGTTCGATCGACACCGACGACCCTGGTGACAACCGTCGACGGCCAGCCGGTGTCGTGGCGAGACGACGGGGCAGGCCTCGCGGTCGATCTTCCGCCGTCCGTCACCGCGACCTCCCCGACCGCCATCGCGCTACGGCGAGTCGAGGCCCGCTCCACCATCTGATGTGGAGGCCGGTCGGTCGCCTTCGTGCTGGAACGTGGCACGGTGGCCGGCGCCGAGCGCGGCCGAGCGACTCGCGCTCATGGTCGGCGTTGTCAGGTCCTGCCACCGATGAGGATCGGAGGCTTCCCCCCACTGTCTTGTCGAGTACCTCTGCGGACGGTCAGCTCTTGCCTCCGGGCCCGCGGGCCCGGCGTTCAGAGTCGATCTGGCGCGCGATTCGCACGGTGTCGGCTGCCGCTCGACGTAGCGCCTTGTCCGAGGGCGTGTCGGCGCGCAAGTCGATGATCTGGTGGCCAACGGCCTCGACGAACGCTGTGACCGTGATGCCCTGCTCCTGGCAGTAGGCCTCCAGCGCGGACCTCGCCTCATCGGAGATTCGCACCGCCAGGGTGCGCCGCCCGTTCGCCACGGCGTGATTGTGCACGGGTTGGTGCCTCCTGGATAGTGCCGATGGCCCCCGCGGTCGGAAGCAGCCGGTCATCTTGCACCGAAGGTGTCGCTTTGTGTGGCAGGCTATTGCTAGCAGCAGCCTGCAAGAAGGCGGTGTCATGGTTGGGATCGCGCCAACGCGAAGCGGGATGGGTCGCCCGACCTTCGAACCTGGGTGCCGTCCGCTGATCAGCGTCGCTGGTTGATCGATGCGGGTGCTGGTCGTCGATGACGAGGCGGAGATCCGCCGGGTCGTGCGTCGCAGCCTTGAGCGAAACGGCTTTGAGGTGATCGATGCGGCTGACCCGGGCGCCGCCCTGCGAGCGGCCCGGCAGGAGACCGTCGATGTCGCCGTGCTCGACCTGCACTTGCCGTTGATGTCGGGCCTCGAGCTCATGGCGGCGTTGCGCAAGGCGGACCCAGGCTTGCCGGTGATCATGTTGAGCGGCTCCGGTGGCGAGTCCGACCGTGTGCGCGGGTTGGTGAGCGGCGCCGATGACTACGTGACCAAGCCGTTCTCGGGTCGTGAGCTCGCCGCCCGCGTCACGGCGGCGGGAAGGCGGCGGAGCCGGGCCGCGCCAACGGAGGTCGAGACTGAGGTGCCACCCACCGATCTCTCGCCACCCAAGGGACTCGCCAGGAGCACGCGGGCGGGGCTGGCGGCAGATCTGACCAGTGAGGCGACGGTCGTCATCTCAGAGGAGGTGGTCGTCCACGCGAACGACGCAGCGCTGGCGCTGGTCGGGGCCGACGATGCGTCCCAGGTCGTCGATCGCAATCTGTTCGAGTTCATCGCGCCCCAGTCGATCGGCGCGGCGATCGCCCGCCCGAACGCGGTCGATGACCGCCAATGGGCTCGGCCGGAGGTGATCACGATCCGACGTCTCGACGGTGTGGAGCTTCCGGTCGAAGTGGCGGCCATGCCGGTGCTGTGGGAGGGCGCCCCAGCGAGCCAGGTCACGTTGTGGGATCTGGCCGGGGACACGTCGACCCTGCGTGAGCTCGCCACCGGCATCCGCGGCGACGTCGCCGACGCGGTGATCATCACCGACACCCGGCTCCGCATCCAGAGCTTCAACCCAGCGGCAGAGGTCCTCTATGGCTGGCGCGAGGACGAGGTGATCGGACGCGACCTTATGGACCTGCTGCCCTGGGTGCGGGACGACCGGATCGTCGAGGAAGCGCGCGAGGTCTTCGAGCGCGACGGTCGCTGGCACGGGGAGGTCGTCCAGCAGCGCCGGAATGGGTCCCTGGTCCCTGTGCTTTCGTCGACGACCTTGCTGCGAGACGACCGTGGCCAACCCGTTGGCGTGGTCATCGTGAATCGTCCGGCGCACGGCAACCCAGGTTCTCCCAGCATGGATCCGTCGATCGAGGCGGAGGCCGGCGAGACCATCCGGCAAGCGATCGAACGCGGCGAGTTCACCGTGCACTACCAACCAGTGGTTCGCCTTCACGATGGCCACTGGACCGGCGTCGAGGGCCTGGTGCGCTGGCAGCACCCGGACCGGGGCCTGCTGGCTCCGGCGGAGTTCATCGAGATCGCCGAGCGGTCGGGGGCTATCGTCGACCTCGGTCGGCTGGTGCTCGAGGAGGTGACGAGCCAATGGCGCCGTTGGGCAGACGCAGGCATTGACCTCCACGTGGCGGTCAACCTGTCAGGCCGGCAGCTCGCGGACCCGAACCTCACCGCCCATGTGGCAGCGGCGATGGACGCTGCCTCGATGCCGCCAGGGGTGCTGCACCTAGAGGTCACCGAAACGGCGCTGGTCGAGGACCTTCGCGACGCAACGGAAGTTCTCACCGCGCTGGTTCGGCTGGGTGCGGAGATCGCCATCGACGACTTCGGCACCGGGTGGGCAAGCCTCACATACCTGCGCGAGTTCCCCATCCAGGCCCTGAAGATCGACAGGGTCTTCGTTGATGGGTTGGGGGCGAACATATCCGACACCGCCATAGTCAGCTCGATCCTCTCGTTGGGTGCCGAGCTTGGGCTGTCTGTGATCGCGGAGGGCATCGAGACAGCGGACCAACTTGACCGTCTCCGCCGCCTGGGCTGCGAGCACGGACAGGGCTACCTCTTCGCCCGACCCATGCCACCGGACGACATCACGATGGGGATCCGATGACGACACCGCGCTTGCGGCTCCTCACCGCGACCCGGGCGCTCGCCCGTCGCCACTGGCACCAACTGTCCCTGCAGGCCTACCTGCTCGGTCTGCTCGCCTTGTTCGCCCTCGCCTCCGGGCTGGCCGTCGCCGCCGAGCGACAGCGGAACCTGAATCGCGCCGAGGAGGCGGCCGCCCAGCTGGTCGAGCTGCAGGCTTCGACCGCAGGCCGCCGGATCTCCGAAGCCCTCTCACTGACCCAGGACGGCGTCGCCGAGGTCGCCGCCAACCCGGCGCTGGCCGCCCTGTTCAGCAAACCGACCCCGCCAGGCTGCGCGCTGACCTTCACCGGCGCAGGACCCTTCGGGACCGGTCACATCGACATCATCGACGTCGACGGGAACGTGCTCTGCTCCTCAGAGCCGCTGCCGCCACCCGGCCTCTACTCCGACGCACCGTGGCTTGATGCCGCAGCAGAAGAGGCCGCCATCGTCGGGCCCGCGACCGACCCCGCCAGCGGCGAAGAGGTACTCGTGGTCTCGGCACCGATCACCGGCAAGGGCACCGTGGTGACCTTCCTCGTCGTTGACTCGGTCAACGAGCAGCTCGAGACGAACCTCCTCTCCACGCAGCCGGTCCGCTTCGAGCTGACCGATGATCCCACGCGACGTTCCGCGGATCTGATCGTCGGGTCGGCGGCCGTCGAACCGATCGGTTGGACCGTAGAAGCGGAGATCGACCGCGACCAGGCGCTCGCTCTCGCACAGAGGGACAACCAACGGCTCCTCCTGTCGCTCCTCGCCGGGATGATCGTGCTTCTCGCCGCTACCCACCTCATCTACCGGGGCCTCGCCCGGCCAATTCAGCGGCTCAGCGCCGCCGTGCGCAACGGCCCCCTACAAAGTGAGATCACCATCGTCACCGGGCCCACCGAGGTCGTCTTGCTCGCTGAGGACATCGCCGAGCTGCGCCGCAACGTCGCTACGGAGCTGGCCGCGCGCGAGCAAGCGGAGGGTGACCTGGCCCGCTCGCTCGAGAGCTACCGCAGCCTGTTCGCAGCCAACCCGCTTCCCATGTGGGTGTACGACAACGAGACACTTCGGTTCCTCGACGTCAACGAGACCGCCGTCGCCACCTACGGGTACTCCCGGGAGGAGTTCCTCGGGATGACGATCCGCGACATCCGCCCGGCCGAGGACGTGCCGGCGCTGATCGAGTCGGCACGACACGCGCCCCCCAGGGAACGCTCCGGGCCATGGCGGCACCTCCTCAAGGACGGGACCACCATCGATGTCGAGATCACCTCGCAAGACGTCGACTTCGCAGATCACCGGGGCCGCTTCGTCATGGCCGAAGACGTCACACAGCGTGAGCGCACCCGACGGCTCGCCGAGCGCACCGAGCGCATGGACAGCCTCGGTCAGCTTGCTGGCGGCATCGCCCACGACTTCAACAACGTGCTCGCGGTCATCTTGAACTACGCCGACTTCAGCGCCGAGGAACTCGCCGCCGCGGCAGTGAGCGACCCTGATCGCTGGGCACCGGTACTGCGCGACGTGGAGCAGATCACGGTTGCCGGGCGCCGAGCTGCCGAGCTGACGGCACAGCTCCTCGCGTTTGCACGAGGCGAGTCCGCCGAAATCGGCCCGGTGGACCTCAACGTGGTGGCCCGCGAAGCGGAAGACCTGCTGCACCGGACCATCGGCGAGCAGGTCGACCTGAGCGTTGTACTGGAACCAGCCCTCTGGGCCGTCACCGGCAACGCCAGCCAGTTTGCACAGGTCATCATCAACCTCGCGGTGAACGCTCGCGATGCCATGCCGGCCGGCGGCCGGCTCGTCATAGAGACCTCGAACGTCGACGTCGACGAGGATCAGCTCCAGACGCGCCCCGAGCTGCAACCCGGCCGCTACGTCCGACTCCGGGTAAGCGACACCGGCATCGGGATGGACGACGCCGCCCGCGACCACGCCTTCGAACCGTTCTTCACCACCAAGGCTCAGGGCAGCGGCACCGGGCTCGGGCTAGCCACCGTCTATGGGATCGTCAGCCGCGCCAGCGGTTTCGTCCACCTCTATTCCGAACCCGGCCTCGGAACCACCGTCACAGCACTCCTCCCCGCCTCCGACGCCTCAATCCCGGACCGTCCCCTCACCCCCACCGCGAGCCGCACAACCGGGACCGAGACGATCCTCGTCGTCGAGGACGACGATGACCTGCGTACCGTCACCGAACGCATCCTTCGCGACGCCGGCTATCAGGTCCTGGGCGCGTCCAGCGGCGCGGCCGCTGTCGAGGTCGTGCGGGCCTACACCGAGGAGATCCACCTCCTTCTCACCGATGTCGTCATGCCAGGGATGCTCGGCGCCGACCTCGCACTTCAACTCCACCAGGACGATCCCCGGCTTCGCGTGCTGTTCATGTCTGGCTACGCCCCACCGCTTCTCCTCGCAGGGGGCACGCTCCCCTTCGGAGCCCCCCTTGTCGACAAGCCGTTCTCCGCCTCCCTCCTCACAACCCGGGTTCGCGAGATCCTCGAAGCGCCGGCGCCCCCACCGCACGACCACAACTGAAGTGGCTGTTACATCCACTTGCTTCGTCGCAACCGTGCCGATCGAC
>JBBDWQ010000058.1:0-12047 GCA_040902805.1 Acidimicrobiales bacterium | reverse complement strand
CCGGCGGGTGCGAACGACATGACTGTAGTTACGAACAGTCGTTCGATCAAGCACCACCGGGGCCGTCACACGTCCGGTCGGCGAGCTGATCTCGGCTGGCGCGTCCCGACTACGCGGAAGCCTCGGGCCTCCGGCGGCCTAGAACCGTCTGCGCAAGCGGTCGAGGAGCGAGATCACTGCCATCTGGCGGATGCGGTCGCGATCCCCTGGGAGGCGGATCTGGATGGCATCGACATCGTCGCCGATCGCCAGCCCGAGCCACACGGTGCCGGGTGGTTGCCCCTCCTGCTCCGTTGGCCCGGCGACTCCCGTGGTCGACAGGCCCACGTCAGCACCGAGAAGCCGGCGCACTCCGTCGGCCATCGCCATCGCGGCGGCCTCGGAGACGACCGGGCCGTCGGGCACCTCGAGGATGGAGTGCTTCACGTCACTCGCGTAGGCCACCACTCCCCCACGGAACCAGTCGCTCGCGCCAGGGATCGCCACCATGCGCGCCGCCACCAATCCGCCGGTGAGCGACTCCGCCACCGCAACCGTGAGGCCGCGCTCGGCGAGCATCTGGCCGACAACCGCCTCCATGGGCTCGTCAGCCGAGGAGAACACGAGATCGCCCAGAACGCCGCGCACCTCGACCTCTTCAGCAGCCAGGAGCTCGTCGGCGGCAACAACGTCGCCGGCGCGCGCGGTGAGTCGTACCTTGATGCCCTCGATCCCGCTGGCCAGGAACGCAATCGTCGGGTTGCCCGAAGCGTTGAGCGCGTCGATGCGCGGGCCCAGAAGCTCTGCGATGCGGCTCTCGCTCTCGCCCCAGGTCCGCAGCGTGCGACTCCGGAACACTTGGCGGATGCCAGCGCGGCGCTCGAGGTCGGGCAGTACCGCCCGCTCGAGCATCTCGCGCATCTCGTAGGGCACGCCCGGCACGGCATAGATGACCTTGTCGCCAACCGGGCACATGAGCCCAGGCGCGGTGCCGGTGCGCTGCTCGATCGGCGCCGCACCGTGGGGCACGTCCGCCTGGCGCAGGTTGTTCTCTGGCATCGCACGGCCGCGACGCTCGAAGAGATCGCGGATGAACACGGCCAGCTCGTCGTGGCGAACGAGCTCGACGCCCATGACCTCAGCGATCGACTCCCGCGTGATGTCGTCCTGGGTTGGTCCGAGCCCGCCGCACACGATGACCGCGTCAGCACGATCGAGCGCGTCGCGGATGACGGTGACGATGCGGGCTTGGTTGTCGCCGACCTTGGTCTGGCGCAGGTGCTCGATGCCGCGCATCGCCAGCTGCTCACCCATCCACGACGAGTTCGTGTCGACGATCTGCCCGAGCAGCAGCTCGGTCCCGATGGCGACGATCTCACAGCGCACCGCGTCGGACCGCCGCTACCGACTGCCGAACGCGGTCGCGAACCGACTGCCGGCGGCGATGTACTGCGCGCCGGTGACAACGGTGAGTGCGACTGCAACCCACAGCAGCGACGTCGCCACCCAGGTCGCGTCCGTGGCCGTGAGGGGCAGCAACCCGAAGCCAACCGCCACCTCTTGAAACACCGTCTTGGCCTTGGCCAACGCGGTGGCAGGCACCGCCAGTCCCTTCTTCCCCCAGTACGAACGGAAGGCTTGGATGCCGAGCTCTCGGATGGCGATGATCGCCACCGGCGCCCACCAGAACGTGTCGTTGGCCACGAGAGCGACCATGCCGCCCAGGACAAGCACCTTGTCGGCGAGGGGATCGAGAAAGGCACCAGAGCGTGTGGTGCCGTGGCGGCGAGCAAGGTTGCCGTCGATCCCATCGGTGATGCAGAGCGCCGTCCACAGCGTCACCGACGGCCACGTGGCCCCGGTGTTGACGATCATCACCAAGAGCGGAACCGTCAGCACGAGACGAACCACGGTCAAGAGGTTGGCCGGGGTCGCGAGCGCGGAAGGACCGAACTGCGTGGTCACGACGTGGCCCCGGCAGCGACGAGCGGCTCGGCGAACGAGTCGGGTCCCTCGGCGCCGGTGATGCGCACCGTCACGATCGACCCGACCGCGAGCTCCACCGGCACGGTGACGATGCCGTCGATCTCGGGGGCCTCTCGGTGGCTGCGGGCTACACCGGGTGCATCGACGAGTACGTCCACGACCTCACCGACGAGATCATCGCGACGGGCCGCTGTGATCCCGTCCTGCATCTCTCGCAGCTCGGCGAGACGATCAAGCATCAGCGCACGGTCGACCTCGCCGTCGAGCTCCGTCGCGTATGTGCCCTCCTCGCGCGAGTAGGCGAAGAACCCGCACCAATCGAGGCGGACCTCGTCGACGAACCTGAGGAGCAGGTCGTGATCGTCCTCTGTCTCACCCGGGTAGCCGACGATGAAGTTTGATCGGAAGGCGGACTCGGGGGCTCTCGATCGGATGTCCGCGATGCGGCGCAAGAACTTCTCGCCGTCGCCCCACCTGCGCATCCGCCGCATGAGCGGCGCGGAAACGTGTTGAAGAGAGAGGTCGAAGTACGGCACACCCGTCGCGATCACGGCATCGATCAGCGGATCGGTGAGATCGGAGGGGTAGAGGTACAGCAGGCGGGTGCGGTCGATCCTCGCCGTCACGGCGTCGACCAGCGGCACGATGTCCTTGGTGCCCTTCCCTTGATCGCGGCCATAGCTGGCGAGATCCTGAGCGACGAGCACGATCTCTCGGGCGCCGCCGGCCACGAGCTGATCGACCTCGGCGAGGATCTGCTCCTGGGTGCGCGAGCGCTGCGGACCACGAAACGTCGGAATGGCACAGAAGCCGCAGGCCTTGTCGCATCCCTCGGCGACCTTCACGTATGCCCACGGCACCGCGGACGCCGGCCGCGGCAGGTTGAGGAGGTCGAAGCTGGGCAGGGCGGGATCGGTGGTCTTGCGTCCCAGGGTCACCGGCACTCCGAAGCCAGCCACCGCGTCGGCCTCCGGCAATGCTGCCGCCAGCTCGTCGCCGTAGCGCTCGGCCATGCACCCGGTAACGACGAGACGGGCATCGCTGGACTTGCGTTCGGCTAGCGCCAGCACCACATCGATCGACTCCTGACGAGCCTCCTCGATGAAGGCGCAGGTATTGACGACGACGAGATCCGCTGCTTCGGCATCGTCGGTGGGCTGCATGCCATCGGCGAGCAACGTCCCAACCAGCTTGTCCGAGTCGACCTGGTTCTTCGGGCAGCCGAGCGTCTCGACGAAGAAGGTACGAGGCCCGGGCATGACGGTTCAGGGTACTTGCGCCCTCGCGCGCGCCGTGATTCCGCTAGCGAGCGTGGTGCAAGCGGAGGCCCGGGCGGCTCCAGGGAAAGCTCACGAGCACCCCCGATCCGGACAGGGTTGCGTACGCGGTGCGCAGGCCGGGTCCACCGAAGCAGATGTTGGTGACGAGAGGATCGGCAAGCGGGAGGTGCTCAACCGTCTCACCGTCGGGAGAAATGGCGGTGATGCCGCCGTTGAGAAGCGTGCCCACACACACCCAGCCATCGCCATCCACGGCAAGGCTGTCGAGGAACTGCATCCCAGGGAGACCTGCGAGCAGGTTGCCACCGTTGCCGATCGGGTTCTCTCGCTCGACAACCCCGGGTCCCGACAACGACCACCAGAACACGCGCCCGGTGTGGGTCTCTGCTGCATACAGGCGCGAACCATCGGGTGACAATCCCACGCCGTTCGGAGCGTCCAGTGGGAAGACAGCCTCATCGCAGTGCGATCCGTCTGCCAGCGCGTAGTGGATGCCTGTGCGGTCGCTGCTGCGCTCCTGTCGGACTCCGTGGTCGGTGAACCAGAAGCCACCGTGCCCGTCGAAGACGAGATCGTTCGGTGCCCGCAGCGGACCTGAGGAGGACTCGGTGTACAGCGTGGTCGCGACGCCTGTATCGAGGTCGACGCGCTGGATCGATCCACCGGTCCACGACGGCGGCACCGCCCCGGGAACGGTGAGACCCATCACGTCGTCCCACGTGAAGCAGCCACCGTTGTTGCAGATGTACATCGCCCCGTCGGGTCCTAGGGCCGCTCCGTTGGGCCCACCGCCCAGCTCGGCGATGACACTGACCGTGCCGTCGGCCGCAACCCGGGTGAGCGTGCCGCGAGCGATCTCGACGAGCACCACGTCGCCGTTGTCGAGAGCCACAGGCCCCTCGGGGAACTTGAGGCCGGTCGCCAACTCGATGATGTCCATGCGGTCTTGCTAGCACCCTGACGCAATAGGTGAAGGCAGTCAGCCTTGCGCGTTGCCGGTGAAGCTCCAGGAGGCAAGGTGCAGGCTCGGGACGTGCACTACACCCCCCTCGTTGCTGACCAGCTGGGCGTCGTCGCCGAGCCCCAGCACGCGGCCGGGCCCCAAGCCTGCGACCACCGACTGCGTGAACCGCAGGTTCTGCACGGGTGCGACGACCTCGCCGCGCTCAACCAGGAACAGTCCGTTGCGCGTGAGCCCTGTGATGACCTGCGTCTTCGGATCGAGGATGCGGGTGTACCAGAAGTCCGTGATGAGCAACCCGCGCAGGACGTTGCCAATGAGCGCTTCGAGTGGCACGTCACCACCCGCGAGGAAGAGGTCGCCTGGGTAGCCACCAAAGGCCTCGGAGCCGACCGAGCTCCCGGTCGACTCGACACCGGCCAGCGCCGCACTGCGACGATCGTGCACGACTCCGACGGTCACGCCGGAGCGCACCAGGTCGACCCGACGCTTCGCTGTGCCTTCGGCGTCGTAGGCACGACCCAGGGCTCTCGGGTCGGTGGCGTCGTCCCACAGATCGATGCGCTCGTCGAACTGCTGCTCGCCAAGGTGCACGAAGCTTGTTCCTTCAGCGGCGGCCTTGCCGTTGAATCCCAACCACGCTGGGAACAGCAGGAGCGATGCGACAGCGCGTGCCTCCAGCACCACTTCGTAGTTACCCGGCGACAAGCTGATCGGATCCGTGCCCGTCACCGCCTTGTGCGCTGCGACCTCACCCACGCGCCGTCCGTCCAGGTCTGCCACGCGAGCGGAGGTCGTCTGCCCGTATCCGTCTGTCGGCGGACCGTCGGTCGCAGGTGCGCGGTGGATGGCGTCGAGCTGGGCCATGGTGCTTCGACTCGCGGCCCGAACACCGGTGGTGGTGACGAGCACGTGCACCTCACCACTGGTAGAGCAGTATCCAGCCGACTCGAGCCCGGCTCCCGTATCGACGAAGTCCGCCACGATGTCCGCACGCGAGTCCGGTGTGGTGTCCGCCGTCGGTGCATCGAAGTGGTCGACCACAGGCAAGGGAGCCACGCCAGCGAGCCCAGGCGAGCTGGGGTCATCCGGCAGCAGCCGGGCCGCCGCTAGGGCACCTTCGACAAGCCGGGTGAGACCGTCGTCATCGACGCGGGTGGTGGTGGCCTGCGCCGAGCCACCCCCGGAGACCCCCACGCGCAGCCGCACCTGCTCGACATCGCCGTCCATGTTCTGATGGATGCGACTGTTGGCAAAACGGGTGAGTGCACTACGACCCCGCGAGTGTGTGACCAAGGCCTCGGCCCGCCCCCCGACCAGATCAAGCACGCGATCGCAGAGGTCGAGGCCCGCTTGGGCAGTCGGATCGCCCGCCGCATCCCAGGTCATCGATGGTCCTCCGGCATCAGCGAACACCCACGCGAACGTTGGTGAACCGAGCCGGGACCGAAGGGTGTCCGGTGTGCCCAATCTGCATGGGCTGCCCCTTGCCGCAGTTCGCTGTGCCCCAGAACACCCACTCGTCAGCTCCGGCCACCATGTCCATCGACGCCCAGAAGCGTGGGCCTATGCCGGTATAGGTCGGGTTGCGGAGCATCTGACCGAGCTCACCGTTCTTGACCTCCCAGGCGATCTCGCACCCGAACTGGAAGTTCAGCCGCTTGTCGTCGATCGACCAGGACCGATTCGTGTCCATGTAGATGCCCTCCTCGGTCGCGGCGATCATCTCGGCGAGCGAGCTGTCGCCCGGGAGGAGCCCGACGTTGGTCATTCGCACCATCGGGAGCGAGGCGGCTCCGTCCGCTCGCACCATTCCGCCTGACGACATCCCCACGAGCGGAGCAGAGTCACGTCCGGAGAGCACCCCGACCCAGGTCCCGTTCTTGACGATGTCCACGGCCTGCGCGGGCACACCCTCATCGTCGAAGCCGAAGCTTCCCAGTGCGCCGGGAAGCGTCGCGTCGGCGGTGATGTTCATGAGATCCGAGCCGTACCGGAGCGAGCCGAGCTGCGCCGGATCGAGCCAGGACGTGCCCGCGAACGCCGCCTCCCAACCCAGGATGCGGTCGAGCTCGATGGCGTGTCCGACGGACTCGTGGATCTGCAGGGCCATCTGCTCGCTCCCGAGGATCAGCGTGGTGGTGGCCTCAGGGCACTGGGGCGCTCGGAGCAGCGCCTGCGCCTCTTCCGCAATGCGGGGAGCGTTGCCGAGGAGATCAAGCTCCCGCACGAGCTCCCATCCGCGTGTGCCGAACTGACCTCGCACGCCGGGATAGCTGCGGCGCTGCGTCTCACCATCTCCAATCGCAGTTGCGTCGATCACCGCACCGCACTCCACGATGTGCTGATCGATGCGGCTGCCGTCGCTCGACACGAACCACTTGTCCGTATCCCAGATCTGGTGGCTTGCCTGCGCCAGCGGGACGCCGGCGCCGGCGATGGCGGCCGTCACGTTCACGAGCAAGTCGGACCGCTCGCTGATGCCTATGTCATCGAGCGGGTGCACCTCCCAGTCATTCGACCAGCTGGCATGCACGACCGGTGTCGGAGCCAGCTCGAGTGGCGGGCCTGGAACGCGAGCGCTGGCCCGGGCCACGGTGGCAGCCCGTTCTCCGGCCCGCCTGGCTGCGGTCGCAGTGAGCTCCGGCGTCGAGTCAAAGCCCCACGACGAGCCGATGAGCGCTCTAACCCCGACGCCGGCCGTCTCTGTCTGGGTCAATCCTTCGATGACGCTGTTCTTGGCGCTCATGGACTCGTAGCGCACCACCATGATCCGCGCGTCGGCGTAGGAGGCCCCGGCGGCAAGGGCCGCCTCGACGGCGGCAGTGGCAAGATCGAACATCGAGCGCGAACGTATCCGGCCCGTGGAGACGGGGCCCGCCCGCTACGAACGGAGATCGCGGAACGGCAGCAGCTTGGGCCAGAGGGGCCCGGTCGTGGTGCGGAAGTCGTAGATGCTCCCGCCGATGGCCCCACGGCTGAGCGCGGCCTCATAGAACCCCTGCATGTCGGATTGGGTGGTGGCATCACCGATCCCGCCGAGGGCGTGGATCGGAGCGTCCGGCTGCCCGATTCGAGCGCGAAGCCGGTCGATGTTCTCGACGGTGTAGCGGAAGGCGTTGCGCCACGGAGAATCGGACCGACGATTGGTCCAGTAGCCCATCGGCAGCCAGACGTCATAGCTCGACGCGATCTCCGCCCACGGGAACCCAGGCCAGTAGCTGGCGTTCACGTCCTCCATGAGCACGGGTTCGAGCGGGATCGCCCCGATCACCGCCCCCGGCAATGCAGCGCGCACGGCGCGGGACACCTGGGTGAGTCGGAGGTTGCGTTCGGCCACGTTGCCGACGTTGCGACCCTCGATGTCGATCGCGAGGCCGTCGACCGGTGTCTTCGCGATGGCGAGGAGTCGTCTGACATCACGCCCCGGGTCGACGAGCGTGGGTAGGTACCAAGCAACCACCGAGATGCCGAGCTCGTGAGCCCGGTCGACGAAGGCCAAGAATCTCTGCTCGTCGACCACATCATCGGGCGAGTCCCACTTGGACGCTTGGATGAACAGGGTCTGGACGCCCTGCGCGGCGAGGCGATCGATGGCGTCGACTTCGAGGGCGGGGTTGTACCGGGCGAAGCTGGTCGTCCAGTCATAGACATCGAACCAGGCACCCAAGCCTCGGTAGGGCTCCATCGTGAAGCGCGGGCTCGGCACGGTGGTCGAGGTCGACGGCGAGGTGATCGGCGGTGCCACGACCTCCGTGTCCGCGCGATCCACGGTCGGGGCCTCAGCCGCGGTCGTGGTGGTAGCGAGTGGCGCTCGTTCCAGGGTGTGCCCGGCTCGAGCTTGCGCTCCGACAGGGAAGGTCGTGCCGAGCACCGTGGTGAGCAGGAGCACGACGACGAGCGCTCCGGGGCCAACCACCAACTGATGCCGCATCAAGATCTATTCACCGCCGAGGACGTGACTTCCTCCCGTGGGTGGTGGAACGCATACATGAGGAGATGCATCGTCGCCTTGGGGCCGAGTCCTGAGCGGAACGATCGGATTTCGCCGTATCGCTTCCGGGACCGCCGTTACAGGGCGCCTTGCTCCATCCCGTTCTCGAGCTCCTCCAGCGACATGAGCACGGTGCGAGCCTTCGATCCCTCTGACGGACCGACCACGCCTCGCTCCTCGAGCAGGTCCATGAGCCGCCCAGCGCGCGCAAAGCCGACCTTGAGCTTTCGTTGCAGCATGGAGGTGGATCCGAGCTGGCTGCGCACGATGAGCTCCATCGCCTGCAGAACGAGGTCGTCGTCATCGTCGCCCGAACTGCCTGCCCCCGCACCCATGGAGCTCCCGGAGCCCTCACCGGCGCCCTGGACCTCCTTGTCGTACACGATCTCCGGTGCCTGCCGCTTCCACGCGGCGGCGATCTTGCGAACCTCCTCCTCGCTCACCCAGGACCCCTGGATGCGTGACGGGGCGGAGGACGCGGGGCCGAGCAGGAGCATGTCCCCCTTGCCGATGAGCCGCTCGGCGCCCTGCTGGTCGAGGATCACACGGCTGTCGGTGGCCGAGGAGACGGCGAAGGCCAACCGAGCGGGAACATTCGCCTTGATCACGCCCGTGATGACATTGACCGAGGGGCGCTGCGTGGCGATCACGAGGTGGATGCCGACCGCACGAGCCATCTGCGCGATTCGGCAGATCGAGTCCTCGACGTCGCGGGCGGCAACCATCATCAAGTCGGCGAGCTCGTCGATCACGACCAGGATGAAGGGAAGGCGAGGGAACTCGCGGCCGACCTCGCCGGAAGGCAGCACCACGTCCGGGAGGTCACCTCGGTCGAAGGCGGCGTTGTAGCCGGTGATGTCACGGAAGCCGACCTCCGCGAGGAGGTCGTAACGCCGTTCCATCTCGCGCACGGCCCAGGCCAACGCGTTGGCTGCCTTCTTCGGGTTTGTGACCACCTGCGTGAGAAGGTGCGGTAGCCGGTCGTACTGACCCATCTCGACCCGCTTGGGATCGACCAGGATCATCCGCACCTGATCGGGAGTCGACCGCATCAGGATCGACGTGATCAACGAGTTCAGGCAGCTCGACTTGCCTGCCCCGGTGGCCCCGGCGATGAGGATGTGCGGCATCGTGGCCAGGTTCATCATCACGGCCTTGCCGGTGATGTCCCGACCTACCGCGACCTCCAGCGGGTGGCTCGCCCGCCTGGCCTCGGGCGAAGCAAGGATGTCCCCGAGCGCGACGATCTGCCGGTCGCTGTTGGGCACCTCCACGCCGATGGCCTGCCGGCCCGGGATGGGCGCCAGGATGCGGACATCGGGGGAGGCCATCGCGTAGGCAATGTCCTTGTGCAGGCTCGTGACACGCGCCACCTTGACGCCGGGTCCCAGCTCGAGCTCGTAGCGGGTGACCGACGGGCCGACCACCATGCCAACGAGCTTGGTCTCGACGCCGTGTTGGGCGAGCGCCTCCTCGAGCACGCGGCCGGCGAGCTCCACAGCGACCTTGTCGACCTCCTGCGTGCCGCTGCGGTGCAACACCGTGAGCGGCGGGAGCTTCCACGGCGAGCCCTTCACCGACGGGCCGAGCCCGATCTCGAGCTGGATGGGCTCGACGTCGGGATCCACCTGAGGAATCTCGACCTTCGGGCCGCGGGCGCGCCGTGGTCGCTCCACGGGCTCGTCCTCGCCTTCGCCCCCCCCGTCGCCGTCCTGATCGAACAGACCGGGCGGGGCGACGTGATCGGCCACCCCATCGGTGGAGCGCAGGGAGAACAGCGTGGAGTAGGTCTGACGCAGGTAGACGCCGATGGCCGAGCCGGCCGGACGAACACCCGCGGCAGTGCTTTCGGCGACCACGCGCACGGGGACCCTCGTCAGCACGACCATGCCCGCAAGAGCCAGGGTGCCCAGCAGCAGTCCGGCACCCCACGGAGCCAATCCGGCGGCGAGCGGTCCGGCGGCCGCGATGCCGAGGAGTCCACCGGCCTTCGCGAGCTCAGCGCCGGGCGCGCCCAGTCCTGGGCGACCGCCGGCCAGATGGAGCAACCCACAGCCCGCGATGGCGAGCAAGAAGCCACCGACCCAGATGTGGGACCGGGCGCCGGGATCTGCGTCATCCGGTGGCCGGCGTACGAGCACGATGCCTGCGCCGACCAGGGCCACCGGTACGAGGAGGCGCCCCCATCCGACGAGGGTGCCGACCGTGTCATCGAGGCCACGTCCGACGGGTCCGGCCGCGTCGACGTACACCCCGAGCGCGGTCACGAGACCGAGACCGACGCAAAGCAGCCCGACCACATCCGCGCCGTGCCCCGCCACCGCGGAGGCAAGCGCGCTGATCAGGCGGTCGATGAGAGAGGGCGGCGGGGCGCTCGACCTACGGGCTGGCGCGCGCCGTGCACCCCCCGAACGGGGTCGCTGGGTTGTGGCCACTGTGCCCCCAACCGTAACACCAGCCACTCCTGCCACAGCGGACAGGTCAACGACGGGGCTGGCATCCTGGGCAGTGGGTGGTCCCGCGGGCGTCGATCAGGCTTCGCCGCAGCTCGGTACCGCAGCGCAGGCAAGGCTCCCCTGCCCGGCCGTAGCAGCTGAGCTCCAGCTGGTTCCGGCCCGGCTCGCCGTCGGGGGTGCGGTAGTCACGCAGCGTCGTGCCCCCGTTGGCGATGCCCTGCTCCAGCACGGCCCGCAGCTCGATGAGCAGCAGGTCCGCCTCACGCTTGGAGACCGACCGGCGCGCCGGATGCAGGCCGGCGCGCCACAGGGCTTCGTCCGCGTAGATGTTCCCGACTCCAGCGAGCGGTCGCTGCGAGAGCAGCTGGGTCTTGAGACGGGATCGACTGCGTCGGAGGTTGTGCCACAGCCCCCCATCGTCGAGGGTGGGGTCCCATGGCTCTGGACCCTGCGCGGCGAGCGTCGGCAGCGAGGACCACTCCCCGGCGGGCACCACGCTGATGCGTCCGAACCGACGGACGTCGCGGAGCGCCAGCACGCTCCCGTCATCGAGCGCCCACCATGCTCGGACATAAGGGTCGGTCCCGGGGGGCCGGATGCGGAGCTGACCGGTCATGCCGAGGTGCACGATCAGCTCGCGGTCGTCGTCGAGACCGAACAGCAGGTACTTCCCGCGACGTCGCAGCGCCTCGATGGTCGTCCCTACCGCGTGCGATGCCAACGCGAACTTCGCTGATGGGTGCCCCCACCCTTCGATGATCCGCCGACCGGCGACCAGCGGCTCGAGCTGCCGCCGAACGGACTCCACCTCGGGGAGCTCGGGCAGCCTCAGGCCTCCATGACGACGGGGACGATCATCGGCTTGCGCTTGGTGCGATCGCTCACGAAGCGGCCGGCAGCCTTGCGCACGGCGCGCTGCAGTGCGTCGAGATCCGGATCGTGCGCGTTGGCAAAGAGATCCTTTATGGCCTGTCGGACGACCTCCGCACACTCGTCGAGCAGGGCCTCGGCTTCCGGTGCATACACCCAGCCCCGAGTGATGACCTCGGGCCCCGTGAGGATCGAACCATCCTCCAGCGCAACTGTCACGACGACCACGACAACGCCTTCTTCAGCGAGCACCCGACGATCGCGCAGGACACCCTGCCCGACATCTCCAACGATGCCGTCTACGTAGAGGTAGCCGGCTGGCACCTGCCCGCTGATCCGGATCCCGGCGTCGTCGATGGTGATCTGGTCACCGTCTTCGCAGATGATCGTACGTTCCGATGGCACGCCCATGATCTGGGCCAGCTCGGCGTGGTGGACGAGGTGGCGGTACTCGCCGTGCACCGGGACGAACCACTGCGGCTCCACGATCGACAGGAGCGTCTTGAGCTCCTCCTGCTTGG
>JBBDWQ010000057.1:0-1767 GCA_040902805.1 Acidimicrobiales bacterium | reverse complement strand
CGGCGGCCAGCAGTCCGATCACGTCGCCCAATCGTGACGGATCGACCGCCGTGGTCTGCTCGACGAGCACCCGAGTGGCCTTCCCGGAGATGGTGACCTCCGGCCGGAAGCTGGCTGGGCGCGCGCTCGTGGAGGTCGGAGCGATCAGCAGTGTCGACAGGGGGAGGGCGTCGGTCTGCAGCACGACGGCGTAACGCTGTCCTGCTGGCTCGCGACCTCGCGGGGATCGGGGCGCCCGGAGACGGTGGACGTCACCACGCACGCAAGGGCTCCAGATCCGTCTGCACGGCTCGGGCCTCGGCGAGGTCCTCAGGGTCGGCGGCCAGGGCACGGGCCTCGGCCTCGAGCTCCTCTCGGATGCGGGCCCGAGCGGCATCGAGCAGCGCCGACCGCACGGCTTGGGAGCGGCTGGAGCCGTCCTTGGTCAGCGAGACGAGCGCCGCCTCAACCTCAGCATCGGTACGAACGGTGATCGTGCTCATACGACACATTGTACTACGTGTCGTCGTACGATCTGCCCTACCTAGTCGTCCCCTTCGTAGTCGAAGGTGAGGCGGCCGATGTGGACGGTATCGCCCTCGCGGGCGCCGGCACGGGCCAGGGCCTTGTCGACGCCGATGGACTTGAGGCGCCGATGGGCTTCGTCGAGCGCCTCGATCTGGGTGAGGTCCGATAGCGCCACGCATCGTTCGGCCTGGCGGCCCAGTACGAACCAGTGCCCGCTGTCGTCGCGTTCGATGCGGTACCCCTCGCCGACGGGACGGTGGACCACGAAGGCCTCGGGTTCGGGCAGCTGCGACCGTGCGCTCTTGACGGCTGCCGCGAGGGCACCGACGAGTGGCCGCAAGCCTTCGCCGGTGACGGCCGCGATGCGTGGACCGTCGAACTCGGTGTCCTCGGAGGCGAGGTCGGCCTTCGAGCCCACCACGACTCGCTCACGCTCGAGGAGGTCGGGCTGATAGCTGCGCAGCTCCTGCAGGAGGATCCGCTCCTGGTCGGCGGGGGTGTGCTCGGCGGTGGGGGCAAGGTCGAGGAGCAGCGCCAGCACGCGGGCCCGCTCGACGTGGCGGAGGAACTGGTGACCGAGCCCGCGACCCTCGCTGGCCCCCTCGATGAGCCCGGGCAGGTCGGCCACGACGAACTGCGTCTCGTCGTCGAGCCGCACGACACCGAGGTTGGGTTCGAGGGTCGTGAAGGGGTAGTCGGCGATCTTGGGCTTGGCAGCCGAGATCACCGAGATGAGCGTCGACTTGCCGACGCTCGGGAACCCGACGAGGGCCACGTCGGCCATGAGCTTGAGCTCGAGTCGGAGCCAGGCCTCCTCCCCCACCTCGCCCTGCTCGGCGAAGGCGGGAGCGCGCCGCTTGTTGGACAGGAAGCGAGCGTTGCCGCGCCCGCCGCGACCGCCCTCGGCGGCCATCCACCGATCGCCAGGGCTCACGAGGTCGGCCACGACCACGCCATCGGGGTCCTTGACGATCGTGCCCTCGGGGACGTGCACGATCATGTCGTCGCCACCGGCGCCATGCTTGCCCTTGCCCTTGCCATGGGTGCCGCTCTTGGCGGCCCGGTGCGGGTGGTCCTTGAAGGCGATCAGCGACGAGATGTTGTGGTCGACGACGAGCCACACGTGGCCGCCCGTGCCGCCATCGCCACCATCGGGCCCGCCCATCGGTGTGTGCGCCTCACGCCGGAACGACACACACCCCGCGCCGCCATCGCCACCCTTTACATGGAGCTGACACTCATCAACGAACTGCGACACCC
>JBBDWQ010000056.1:0-1768 GCA_040902805.1 Acidimicrobiales bacterium | reverse complement strand
AGCTCGCCCGTGTGCACGTCGTAGATGAAGCCGCCGATCTCCACCGTGGCCGGGATGAGGGAGCAGTCCCTGATCCGTGCGATGTCCGCTCGCAGGGCAGATGCCTGATCTTGGCTGACCAGGAACTCCCAGCCAGAGGCGTCGCTCCCGCTGGCTTCGGTCACCCGGGCCCGCATCTGATCCTCCGTCGAGCCCACCATGGCGCAGTTGGTGTGCTGCACCACACAGACCCGCTCGGCTCCCAGCAGGTTGGTGGCCAGCACTAGGGACCGCAGTGCGTCGTCGGTCACTCGGGCCCCGGCGTTGCGGATGATCTTGGCGTCGCCGGGCTGGAGCCCGAGCATCGCCAGCGGGTCGATCCTTGAGTCGATGCAGGTCAGCACGGCCAGGCCCTTGGCGGCGACGCCCGCGACCCCGGAGTCGTGGAAGCGGGAGGCGTACCGTCGGTTGGCAGAGAGCAGGTCGTCGAACATCGGCCCCGGTCTACCAGCCCCCGCGACCCATTCGACCCGCATCGTTCTCGGGCGGTTTTTCCGTCTCCAGGACCGATAGATCGCCCGAGAACGTGGTTTGACCTCCGCGCCACTACACGGTTTGCCGTTCTGGCAGGCGGACCCGTAGAGTTGCCCCTCGGCATTGGCGCGCCCTGCGGGCCCGCCGTGCCAGCGACATCCGGTAGTTCCTCATCGCACGCGAGGTTTGAGTGCCCACCATCAACCAGCTGGTCCGCAAGGGCCGGCAGTCCAAGCCGACCAAGGCCAAGACACCCGCTCTGAAGGGCGCGCCCCAGCGGCGCGGCGTGTGCACCCGCGTGTTCACCCACACCCCGAAGAAGCCGAACTCAGCGCTGCGCAAGGTCGCCCGTGTGCGCCTCTCGAGCGGCCAGGAGGTCACGGCCTACATCCCCGGCGAGGGACACAACCTTCAGGAGCACTCGATCGTGCTCGTGCGCGGCGGACGTGTGAAGGACCTGCCCGGTGTTCGCTACAAGATCATCCGCGGCACCCTCGACACCTCCGGTGTCAAGGACCGCAAGCAAGCCCGCAGCCGCTACGGCGCGAAGAGGGAGTCCTAACGTGAGCGAGCGCAGCGCGCGAACCACGAGCACAGTGGCCCTGTCACCGCGTAGCGGTGATCGTCTCGCCACGACGGCCAAGATGAAGGTGAGCTTCTAATGCCGCGCAAAGGTCCTGCTCCGCGTCGTGAGCTGATGCCCGACCCGATCTACAGGTCGGTCCTCGTCACGCAGATCGTCAACAAGGTGCTGCTCCACGGCAAGCGCTCGACGGCTGAAGGCATCGTCTACTCCGCGCTGGCCACCATTGAGGAGAAGACCGGCGCCGAGCCGATCGCCACCCTCAAGCGGGCCATCGAGAACGTGAAGCCCCAGCTCCAGGTGAAGAGCCGCCGCGTTGGTGGCGCCACCTACCAGGTGCCGATCGAGGTCCGGCCCCGCCAGGCCAACACGCTGGCCATTCGCTGGGTCGTCGGCTACTCGCGGCAGCGCCGCGAGAAGTCCATGGCCGAGCGCCTCGCCAACGAGCTGCTCGATGCCAGCAACGGCATCGGTGCCTCGGTGAAGCGGCGTGAGGACACCCACAAGATGGCCGAGTCCAACAAGGCCTTCGCCCACTACCGCTGGTAGGCGGTACGACCCCCCAATCCACCATGGGGGTGCGCCCCACAGGTGCTCCCCCACGACGACCGGGCTTGGCCCGGTCGTTCGCATGTAGCGAGAGACGACATGGCAGACGCGAAGCGCTCCCAC
>JBBDWQ010000055.1:63836-65844 GCA_040902805.1 Acidimicrobiales bacterium | reverse complement strand
ATGTTCGCCATCTGACGACGGGTCAGGTCGGAGCCCGGGAACACGTTGCCCGCGCCGTCACCCTGGAAGATGCCGGCCTCGGCCATCGCGTTGAGGTTGTCCTCACCGGAGTCGCCGTTGTCATCGTCGAAGTAGTCGCCGGTGGCAGGGAGCGCCGTGCCGGTGAGGAACTCCTGGAGGCGGTTCACGAACGCAGCCATCTGACGGCGGCTGACGTTCTCGCCGGGACCGAAGGTGGTCGCGGTGAGGCCGTTCACGACGTCAGCGTTGACCAGCTGGTCGATCGCGGTCTTCACGGCCGCGCTCTCGCCGGAGGTGTCGCCGAAGTCCTCGACGCCATCGTCAGCGGGAAGCGGGGCGATGTTGGTGCCCGTGTCCTCGGCGTTTGCCATGTCGGCGAGGCGCTTGAGGAACAGGACCATCTGGCGACGGGTGACCGAGCCGTTGGGGCTGTAGGTCGTGGCCGTGGTGCCCGTGGTGATGCCGGCGTCGACGAGGCAGGCAATGACAGCCTGCGCTCCGTCGGCGTCGCTCACGTCGGTGAAGGGCTCAGTGGCGGAAGCGTTCTCGCAGAAGTTGCCTGCCCCGGTGGGGGTGGCAACCGGCGGCAGTGCGTCTGCCGCACCTGCCGTGCCGAAGAAGCCCACGATGGGCGTCACCGACAAGGCAAGGGCACCTGCGAGGGTCCCGGCCACGATGCGCCCGGAGCGCGTCGTGAAATAGCTCAAGTGTTTCCTCCTGGATTGGAATGAGTGTGGAACGTTGCCACAGGACCGCCGACCGCGGACGCGCCACTGCCCAGGCACGAGGCCTGGGCTGTTCGTTGTGCATGGCGCGGACGTAGGTGTTGCACCTTGGTGCGACGAGCTCCCTGTAGCGGTGAGACGCCCCGACGGATGCCGGGGCGGACGCGCCGCCGCAGGCGGACCTGCGACAACGTCGGGTGGGACGTTAGGACAGCGGACATACCAGGGCAAGGACCCTCATACGGACGCGAACCAAGTCTTCCCACGGAACTGTTACCGCCGACGGACCGACGAGAGGTACGGCTGCGACGACATTGGTGCATCTGCATCAGCGATGCTGTCCAGGATGCTCACGGAGCGTGGTTACATGCGTGTAATTCTCACGGTGCGCGTCTGATTCTCGTTGTCACGGCGAGCCGCTCTACCCCGACCTCGATGGAATCCTCGACGAGCCCCATCCCCCGCTGGACTGATGCGAACCATTGCGATGGTCCGACTCGGCGGGCTGCGAGGATGCTGGCGTGGGAGACTTTGACGGCGAAGGAGGCCTCCCGGATGGATGCAGGACTCGACCTTGATCAGCACGTCATCGCCGCCGCGTGCAAGCGCTTCGGCGTGCGTCGCCTGTCTGTCTTCGGCTCAGCGGTCACCGGCGACTTCGCGCCCGACCGGAGTGACGTCGACTTCCTCGTCGAGTTCGACACCGACCTCGGTTCTCGCTTCGACGCGTACTTCGGGCTCAAGGAAGAGCTCGAACGAATCCTCGGCCGTCCGGTCGATCTTGTGATGCCCAAAGCACTCGACAACCCGTACTTCGCGGCGTCCGTCGAGCGCAGCCGCCAGGAGCTCTATGCGGTCTGACTCCGGTGCGCTCCTCTGGGACGCCCGCCGGGCGGCTGAACTGATCGGCTCGTTCGTCACCGAGCGTACCTGGAGCGACTACCGCGACGACCCGATGCTTCGATCGGCGGTCGAGCGCCAGTTCGAGATCATCGGCGAATCGCTCAACCGCCTCGGCCGCGTCGACCCCGAGACCGCAGCGGGCATTGACGACCTCCCACGAATCGTGGCGTTCCGCAACATCCTCGTCCACGGCTACGCCACGATCGATGACACCATCGTCTGGGAAGTCGCGACCGAGCGCATCCCTGGACTGGTGGACCTGCTCAGAAGCCTCCTCGACAGCGAGTAGATCTCCTGCGAGCGGTTGATCCGCGACTCTGGCCGGAACCCAGTTCCCCGTGGTGGTGGTGAGGCGTCGA
>JBBDWQ010000055.1:61510-63736 GCA_040902805.1 Acidimicrobiales bacterium | reverse complement strand
CGAAGGCCACACGGGGGCAGTACGAGGAACTCCGGCGAGCGGACACGCCGCCAGGGCGAGCCGCCGAACTCGCAGCCATCATCGGCAAGGCGTTCGCGAAGATTCCGATGCCTCCCGGAGCAGTACCATGACACTCATGTCGGTCGTGTTCTGCGCCTCCAGCCTCGGCGGGCCGGAGCCGCGTGTGCTCGCCCGGTTCATCAGCGACGAACGGGGTCTCCACACGGAGCGCTTCGATCGGCAGGCGGGCCATTGGGTCCACGACGGTCGTGTGGCTGGCTTCCTGACCGGCCAGGACGATTGGGCGGAACGAATCACCGAGGGGGAAGCTCAGCGAATCATGACGTCGTGGGGTCTCAGCCCCGCGCTCTTGAGTGCACCGGTGACTGAGGCCGCCACTACCTGACGAGCACGTTGGCGTCGAGGGCGACAACAGCGATCGGCATCAGTCGTAGAGGCCGAGCTCCTCGGCCTCACGAGCCATCTCGTCGAGGGCCTCACCGCGCCGTTTCGCTGAGGCCTCCCGGTGCGCGAGCACGTCGCCGAGGGAGAGCCGACGGTGGGTCCCGACCATGCGAGCAGGGAGCTTGCCCGATTCAACCAGCCGGACGACGGTCGGCCGTGACACCCCGAGGACGGCGGCCGCCTGCTCGGTCGTGAGGTCCTCGGGTGAGCGGAGCACGAGGGCCCGTTCGCCGTCGGCAGCAGCTTCGAGGATCTCGGCGAGGGCCTCGGCCACCGAGGCCGGAAGGTCAAGCACGGTCCCGTCCTCGGTCGTGATCCTCGGGTTGGCGCCCAGCGCGCGCAGCATCTCCCGAGCGCGATCCCGATCCTTCGTGGTGAGCACAGCCACACCGGCACCCTACCACAAACGAAACAAACGAACACCCTTGTGGGGCGACATGGGCCGCCTTGTGGGCCCGGCCCCAGCCAGCGGACCCCATGTCGCTGCTGCTGGGATCTTCGTTGTCACACCGGGTTTCTAGGCTTGGGTTAGTGGAGATGGAGCCGTCGATGAGCCGCCAGGAGCGAGTGAGCGCCAAGGCCGAAGCGCGCCTGGCCACGCTCATGGGTCAGATCAACTGCCTCACCTCTGAGATGGTCGACGTGATCGCCGAGGTGCTCGACGCGGACGCGTGGGCACCCGGGGGCGGTGTCCGCTCACCGCAGCACTGGGTGGCCTGGCGCACCGGGCTCTCCCCGGCCCGCGCGGCCGCGCTGGTGTCCATGGCCCGGCGGCGGGGTGACCTGCCGAAGTGCGAGGCGCTCTTCGCGGCGGGATCGCTCACCGAAGACGCCATGAAGGTCATCGCCGCCAAAGCGCCCGTGGAGCGCGATGACGAGCTCGCCGATCTGGCGCCGATGCTCCTCCACACCCAGCTCGGGCGGGTCCTCGCCCACCTGCCCGATCAGGCGCCGAAGCCGACGGTCCCCAAGCCCGAACCAGAGCGCAGCGTCACCTTCGGGTTCCGCCCTGACGGCTGGTGGGAAGGCCACCAGCTGCTCCCGCCCGATGAGGGCGCGCTCGCCCAACGGGCCCTCGAGTCGTCGCGCAACGAGCTCTTTCACGACAGCGCGGCCGACGCCCACCCGTCCGTGCGCGGACCGGTCACCTGGGCCGACGCGTACGTGCACCTCTGCGAGGTGGGCCTCGACGCGCTCGACCCTGCGACGCGCCGCGGTGAGGCACGCGGCGAACGGGCCCAAGTGATCGTGCACCTCGACGGCCGTTCCGACGGCGACGGCTCCGCCCGGATCCACCTCGGCCCGCTCCTACCCGACCAGCTCCGGCGCTACCTGTGCTGCGACGCCAAGGTCCGCGCCGTGATCGAAGGCCGCGACGGCGCCGTGCTCGGCATCTCACCACTCGAAGCCACCGTGAACCCCCGGCTGCGCCTCGTGATCGAGCAGCGCGACCAAGGCTGCCGCTACCCCGGCTGCACACAGCGTCGATGGGTGCAGGTGCACCACCTGATCCACCGTGAAGACGGCGGCCTGACCGTGGCCGTCAACGTCGTATGCCTGTGCGGGTACCACCACCGCCTCCACCACCAAGGCGCGTTTTCGATCACAGGCGATCCGAGCTCGCCCGGCGGCCTGACCTTCACCGACCACTGGGGCCACAACATCGGCCCACCCCACTACGGGCCCGTGGCCCCACCTCACTTCGAGGCCCAACCCACCTACACCGCACCCCTCGGTGAGCGCCTCGAATCCCGCTGGTTC
>JBBDWQ010000055.1:4411-61410 GCA_040902805.1 Acidimicrobiales bacterium | reverse complement strand
GCGCCTGTGGCATCATGCGCGTCCCGTGCCTGCCTCTTCAGGGTCCTCCCGCCCAGGGTCCTCACGCCTCGTGCGCTGCACCGTGGCTGCGTGGATCGGCTCCGCCAACCTCGGCGACGAGCTCGTCTTTGCCGGTTTGGCCGGCCAGCTCGCCGCCCGCGGCGTTCGGGTCGAAGCGCTCTCCCAGCTCCCTGCTGCCACCGCGGCTGAGCACGGTGTGTCAGCCATCCACCGGCGTGACCTGCTGCGGCCCGGCCGCGGCCGAGGTGTCGAGGATCGAGGCGTCACGGTGCTCGGCGGGGGCGGACTGCTCCAAGACGAGACCTCCACCCTCAACCTCGACCTCCACCTCGCCCCCGTAGCCCTGGCCCGTCTGCGCGGCGAGCCCACTGCAGGCGTCGGGCTCGGCGCCGGTCCGCTCAGCACGCGGCTGGGGCGGGCCCGAGTCCGGCGGGCCCTCGCGGACGTGCCGCTGACGGTTCGCGACGCCGCCTCCGCTGATCTGCTCGCCGGCCTCGGTCTCCCCCGTCCCGTCGTGGCCGCCGATCTGGCGCTGTCGCTCCCGGCGCCCACCGCCACGCCTCTCGACCGCGTCGTGGTGTGCCTGCGGCCGTGGAGCGGCCAGCGTCACCGCGTGCCCGCCCGCCTGCGGCGCCACCGGGCTGATGACCGCTTCGCGGCCGGTGCCGCCCGTGCGCTCGACCAGCTCACCAGCACCACCGGACTGCCCGTGCACCTCGTCGCCTTTGACGCGCCGAAGGACGGACCGCTGCACGAGGCAGTGGCCAACCGGATGCAGCACCCGCCGACGCTCGCCAACCCCACGCGTGCGCAGGTGCTCGACGAGGTGGCCGCCAGCCGGCTCGTCGTGGCCATGCGCTACCACGGTGGGATGGCGGCCGTGCTGGCCGGTCGGCCGACCGTTCTCATCGGCTACAGCCCCAAGGTCGACGCGCTGGCGCTCGAGCTCGGGCCCGGTGCCTCGGCGCGGCGTTGGTCAGCCGACGGGCTCGGCGACCTGTCGGAGGCGGCTGCCGCGGTGCTCGATCGCGGCGATGATGTCCTCGCCGCTCGCGATCTGCTCGTCGCCCGTGAGCGCGCCAACGGCATACTGCTCGACCAGGTGCTCGAATCCGGGGAGACAGCGCAATGACCATCCGAACCTTCGCGGGCGCGGCCTGCCTCGCCGTTGCCGCCGTGGCACTGCCCAGCGTGGTCACTGGCGCGGCCGAACCCGCGCCGGCCGCAACGGGGTGGTGGGAGCTCAGCCGCACCAAAGACCGCGGTGGCATCGAGATGGTGGAGATCATGCGTGACGAGCCGCTGGCACGCGGTCACGTAGCCGTGTTCCCTCGGGACCAGCTGTACCGAGTGCGCACCGTCCTGGCCAGCACGCAGCTCGTGGGCGGCACCGGGCGCACCCTCACGACGACCATGTGCGCTCGGGTGCACTGCCACGCGGCGGTCAACGGCGATCGATGGACCATCACCGGGCAAGACCTCGGCCGCCCGTACGGCGCCGTCGCCATCGGCGGCGAGCTGATCTCCACCCAGCCGCTCCCCCCAGAGGATCCCTACGCCCACCTGCTCATCCGCGACGACGGCGCCATGGAGGGCACGATCGACTTCCCGATCCCGGTGGCGCCGGTGCTGGCCAGCGGCGACGTGAGCGTGCCTGTGGGCATCAACCGCCAGCCCAGCGGGGATCAGATCACGGTGCTCGACCAGCGCTACAACCAGATGTCGCGCACCGCCGCGGGAACCGTCGAGTACCTGATGCGATCGCTCGGCGGCGACGTCAACAACCGGGCGCTCGCCCCACTGGAACGTCGGGAGGTGAGCGGCCCGATACCCGACGGTGGCGTGGTCGTGGCCGCCAACGGTGTCGATGCGATTGCGGCAGCAGACGCCTGGTGGGACGAAGTGATGATGCGCGGTGGAGCGAGCCTCACGAGCGGCAGCGAAGGCGTGCGCGAGATCATCGGCGGTTCGCCGCTGCTCCTCCGAGGCAGCGCGTACTGGTTCCCCACTGCCATCAGCGACGGCCGCCACCCCCGCACCATCATCGGATGGAACGCAACCCGGGTGATGCTGGTCACCGTCGACGGCCGTCAACCCGAGTGGAGCGGCGGCCTGACCCTCGTGGAGGCGGCTCAGCTGATGCGCTGGCTGGGAGCGACCGACGCGCTGAACCTCGACGGTGGCGGATCCGCGACCTTCGTCGATCACGGGCGACTCGCCAACCGTCCGAGCGACGGCACCCAGCGAGCAGCGGTGGACGCCATCGTGGTCATGCCGCCCGAGAACCAGGTCGGTGACCCGCCGCCGGGACGCTCGACGGACGCTGCGTGCCCACCGGACCGGGTACCTGCGGGACGGTTCGTCGACACGGCCGGTGTCGTGCATGCGTCCGCCATCGATTGTCTGGCGTGGTGGGGAGCCGCCGCAGGTACCGGACCCGATACCTACTCTCCGAGCCGAAACGTGCGGCGCGACCAGATGGCCACGTTCCTCGCCCGCACGCTGCACCGAGCGGGTGTGCCGCTCCCCGCCAACCCGCCTGACGCCTTCACCGACGACAACGACTCGATCCATGAGCCCCTGATCAACGCGCTGGCCGCGGCCGGCGTGATCACTGGCAATGGCAACGGGACCTTCAGCCCGTCCGCCTCGGTGACGCGCGGTCAGATGGCCACCTTCCTGGCGCGAGCAATTCCGCTCATCACCCGCGGACCCCTCGCCAACACCACCGACTACTTCTCCGACGACAGCGGCCACGCTCACGAGCGGGCGATCAATCAGATCACCGAAGCGCAGGTCGCTGGGGGCACGGCAGACGGCACCTACAACCCGAGCGGGTCCGTGCGGCGGGACCAGATGGCGACGTTCCTGACCCGCATCCTCACGATCAGCGTGGAGGCTGGAAACAGCGCCCCGCCGAGCTGAGCCCGCCGAGCTGATCAGCAGTCAGGCGCTGGGGCGGCGTTGGGTCAGCGGTCGGAGATGGCCGCCACGAGGTGGTCGGCAATCGCCTCGGCGGGGCTTGGGCCGTCGAGCCAGCGTGGGGGTCGACGCCATCGCTCGGGATTCGCCAGCATGGGCCCGACGACGACCCGGTCGTAGTTGGTGAGCACCACGTTCTCTCCCAACCCGTCCGAGCGCTCGGTGCGATGACGCCACAGGAGCGTGGGGACGCCGAGCAGTGCGCACTCCTCCTGCACCGAGCCGCCGTCGGTCACGACGAGGGGCGCCGCGGCGAGCTGCTGGCTGAACTCACGATGCGGGATCAGCGACACGACCTCCACGCCGGCGGCGACGAGATCGTCTTGCCGACCGGACTTGCGGAGCACGTCGGCGGTGGGCCCGTGCACGACAAAGCGCACCTTGTGCTCCGTGGCGATCCGTAGGACGAGCGCCAAGAAGCCCTCGACCGAGCTCCGTCGATGAAGGTTCTCCACTCGATGCATCGTGACGATGGCCGGACCCGATCCCGGTTCAGGCAGCTCCGACAACGAGGCCCGCAGCGCGTCCACCGACGTGTTGCCGGGCACTTGGATGATGCGACCCTTGACGCCCATGGCCTCGAGGTTGGCCATGGACTCGTCGTTCGGCGCGAACAGCGTCCCCGATGCCCGCATCACCATGACCCGGATGAGCTCCTCCGGGAACGGGTGCAGGAGGCTGCGGGAGCGAAGCCCGGCCTCGAGGTGCACCACCTCCAGACCCACCCGTCGTGCCAGCAACGTCGAAAGCAGCGTCGACGGCGTGTCGCCGTGCACGATGCACATCTCAGCGTCGGAACCGAAGATGTCGCGCCGGAGGCGGCTGGGGCGAATCGCCCGACCCGCGATGCGAGCGGCCCAGGCGACGGCCTGCGGGACGGTCGTGACATCGTCACCACCGCCGAGCTGCACCGCGGGTGGGCCCAAGCCCAGCTCGAGGCGCAGGTACTCGAGGATCGCGCTGTGCTGACCCGAATCGATCAGGCGGTACGGCACCCCACGAGCATCAAGCGCACGCAGAACCGGAGCCGTCTTGATGTACTGCGCCTTGGTGCCCAGGAAGACCGCGATCTGGGTCAGCCCGAACCACCCCTCACCGCGACGAGCTGGTCGTCGTCGTGGTCGACGGAGGCGTCGTGGTCGTCGTCGTCGACGGAGGAATCGTCGTCGTGGTCGTCGAGGGCGATGTCGTGGTCGTGGTGGACAGATCCGGTTCCTCCGGGTCCGTCGTCGGGTCGGTGGGGCTTCCGGGGCCCGTCGGCCCGGGGATGGTGGTGACCACGAGCGGCTCGTCCGTGGTGGGCGGCGACGTCGTGCTGACCGCGTCCACTGCATCGGAGCCGTCGCCACCGTTCGCCCGCGACCGCGCTCGTCGATCGGCCGAGGAAGACGACCCGCCGGTCGCGGCCAGGCTCGGGTCTGTGTCAGCCACCGTGGTCGACGGTGCCGTGGCGGGCGGGGAGAAGCGATCGGATACCCCCGAGAGCAAGCGCTGTGCCGGTTGCGGCAGGAGCTGAGCCCCAGCAAGCCCACTGGTGATCGCAAGCGATGCGACGATCCCGACCGCGACACGACCTCCCCATGTCGCGAACCGGCCGGCCGCCCCCGCGACCAGCGGTCGCTGGCGCGCTTCAGTGGTGGCAGCGGCGATGTGGCGGGCTCGAGTGATCGCGCGCGGACCACGCATCAAGAGGCTGCGGAGACGGAGGAGCTCGGCCGGCGGCACGACCTCCGGGCCCTCGTCCTCGTCGTGCAGGATCCTGTTCATGATCCCCTGGTAACCGCCGGCCAGCGGCGTTGAGGTACGGCTGAGCCCAGGAGCGACAGGAGGAACGGCGCGTCGACGGTGCTCACCCCCGCCGGCTCGAGCTCGCGGCGCAACGATCCCAGGCCACGGTGGTACAGCGCCTTCACAGCGCCCACGGGCTTGTCGAGGATCGTCGCCACCTCACGGGAGGCGAGCCCACCGAACACCCTCAGCTCCACGACGGCGCGCTGATCGGGGGTGAGCGCCCGAAGGAGCACCTGCACCTCGGCCGCCGCCGCCGCCTGCTCGACCTCGTCCTCCACGTCGACGGACCCGACCAGGCGCTCCTCAGCCGCGGCGTCGAGCTCCTCGGTGGGCTTGCGGCGCAATCGCCTCCGCTCATCTCGCAACCTCGAGGTGGCGATCACGAACACCCACGAACGGAACCCAGCTACATCACCCGCGAAGCCACCGATGCCCCGCGCCACGTGCAGGAACACATCGCCGAGGACCTCCTCAGCGTCGTTCGCCCCGCGGACCCGGAGATAGCCGAGCACCTGGGGCGCGAGAGAGTCGTACAGCGCGGCCCAGGCGGCTTCGTCGCCTCGCCTGGCCCCAGCAAGGACCTCGGGGAAGTCCGTGGGCACACGCATCACTCGGGCGAACCTAGCACCGCGCTCTCGCGGTCTACAGGCATTGATTGGCCTTCCGTTAGTGTCGCCGCGTGCAGATCTCGGTCGTTATCCCCGCCTTTGACGAGGCCGAGAGCCTGCCTGACCTGCTGCGGCGGCTCGTTCCGGAGCTGGCATCGATCGCCTCATCCTCAGAGGTGATCGTCGTCGACGACGGCAGCCGGGACGGTACGGCGGACGCGGTCCTCGCCCTCGGGCTTCCCACCGTGGCGGTGGAACGCCTGCGGGTGAACCGAGGCAAGTCGGAGGCGCTGCGAACCGGACTGGCGATCGCCAAGGGTGACGTCATCGTGCTCATGGACGCCGACGGCCAGGACGACCCGGCCGAGCTGCAGCACCTCATTGCCGCGCTCGATGGTGGCCTCGACCTCGTGACGGGTCGACGGGCACACCGCAACGACCGCGCCGCAAAGCGCCTGCCGTCTCGCCTGTACAACTGGACCACCGCACGCGTCACGGGCGTGCCCGGCCGCGACTTCAACAGCGGCTTCAAGGCCATGCGACGCGACGTGGCGCGGGACCTCGATCTGTACGGCGAGCTGCACCGGTACATACCGGTCCTCGCCCACTGGGCGGGATACCGCACGGGCGAGGTCGACGTGACCCATCATCCTCGCGTCGAGGGACAGTCGAAGTTCGGCGCCGAGCGGTTCTGGCGCGGCATGCTCGACCTCGTCACCGTGAAGTTCCTCACCACCTACACCGGCCGCCCGTTCCATCTCTTCGGCGGCCTGGCCGCCGTGAGCGGGCTCGCGGGGAGCGCCCTGCTCACCTGGATGCTCGTGCTGCGGATCAGCGGGGAGACCGTCGGATCGCGACCGGCGCTGACGACCGGCGTGCTCCTCGTGGTCGTTGCCGTGCAGCTCGGGTCGCTCGGCCTGATCGCCGAGCTGCTCGTGCACCTGCGTCGGGCTCGGCCACCCGATGAGCGTGACCGTTGAAGGACCTGAGCACCGACGTCTCGGGCCAGGACCAGGCCAAGTACCTCACGTCCAACCCCCTGGTGCAACGCTTGCTGGCGCGATGGCTGACCAAGCTGGCATCACTCGTGGCGGCGCACGTTCCGACCGACACGCCGCTGCTCGACGCCGGCGCCGGCGCCGGCTTCTCGTTGGAGCGCTTCGTTGGGATCCGGCCGGTGCTCGCGGTCGACCTGCACCTCGCAAAGGCCGCGCAGATCCCGGAGCGCGTACCAACCGCCCAACCTCTCGTCTCGGATGTCACCCACCTCCCGCTGCCCGACAACGCCGTCGCCTGGGCCACGTCGATCGAGGTGCTCGAGCACCTTCCCCACCCTGAGCTGCTGGTGATCGAGCTCGCCAGGGTGTGTCGAGACGGCGTGATCGTGTCGGTCCCGTGGGAGCCGTGGTTCAAGCTCGGAAACCTGGCGCGAGGCAAGAACGTGCGCCGCCTCGGCAACGATCCCGAGCACATCGGTGCCTTCGGACCCCGGAACCTGGCCCGCCTGCTTGGGCAGTCGTTCGACCATGTCACCATCCACCGTCGCCTGCCGTGGATCCTCGCCGTGGCGACCGGACCCCACACTCCCCCGCGATGACGGCCCCGCGGTGACCGGCCCACGCTGGTCTCACGTGCTGCTCGGGCTGTGCGCGCTCGCCCTCACGGCGGCGCTGGTCCGGGTCGCAGTGCACGATCCGACTGACCAGCCTGTGTCTGGGGACCAAGCGTCGTTCACCTACCAGGCCCTCAGCCTGCTCGGCGGAGATCTCGCCTACGACGCGTCCGACCAGGAGCGGTGGATCGACCTCGGTTGGCAGGACCAGCCCAGTGGGTTGTTCGTGCAGCAACGAGACGACGGCTGGGCGTTCGCCAAGCCGATCGGGTATTCGGTCCTCTTGGCTCCCGCCCTGGCGATCGCAGGAGCGCGGGGCATCTCGCTGTTGGGAGCGGCGCTCCTGCTCGCCTATGCCTCGTGCTGGTACGGCATAGGACGGATGCGCTGGGATCGCGCCACCGCGGCCGCGGTAGCGACCGTCGCGACCGTCGCATCCCACGCCTGGTTCTTCGCGTTTCCGGCTCATGCCGACCTGTTCGTTGCCGCCCTGGTCGGCGCCGCGGCACTGGGCGCCGCCCGCGCGGCGAGCCAACCGGAACGAGCAGCCACCGGGTGGATGACCGTCGCGGCCATGGCCAGCGCGCTGCTCGTCACCGAGAAGCTGCCGGCGCTGGTCGCGCTGGCCCCGTTGCTCGTCGTGGCGTTCGTGCGCGCACCCATGCGGGCCCGCCTGGTGGCGATGGCGGTGGGCGCTGTCGTGCTGGTCGTGTCGGTGACTCCCTACCTCTTCTACTCAGACGGCGCGAGCTGGAGCGCCTACGGCGGCGACCGCTTCTACGCCATCGCCACGACGCCTTGGAGCGGTGGCCGTGACACCGACCTCACGCCGTGGCGCACGCGCGATGCGCTTACCCCCGCGTTCGTGTTCGACGCCATCGCACATCCGTCTGACGAGCTGCCGTCCGCGACGCTGACCTATGCGGTCGGTCGACATACCGGGGTTGCAACGTTCCTGCCGATCGTGCCCGCGCTGACCGGTGCCGCCATCGTCGGCTGGTGGCACCGTCGAAAGCACCCCGACGGCCAACACCCCGACGACCAACGCCCCGACGGCCAACGCCACGACGATCGAGACCATGCGATCGCGCTGGCCGCGGCGGGAGGGCTGCTCGCCTATGTCGGCCTCTACATCGTCGTCTTCACCGACAACTACTTCGGCGGCGGGCAGTCGGTCGGGAACCGATACTTCTTGCAGGTGTCTCTTCTCGTGGCGGTCGCCGCGATGGCGGGCGGTGTCACGGCACGGCATGCGCGATGGTGCGCGGGGGCAGCGGCGATGTGGGCCGTCGTCGTGCTCGGCCCTCAGCTGTGGCACGCGGACGACGCGTTCTATCGGATCGAGCGCTCATCGCCTGCGCAGCGCCTGCTGCCGTTCGATGGCAGCCAAACCGACGCCTGGCGCTTCCAGTGCGAGCCGATCGACTGCGTCGCACCCCCGTTGCAGTCCTACGGAGACGACTGATGGACCCGGTAGCCACGAACGCGATTCGACTGCGATCGCTGGCTCGGCCGCTCGCGGCGATCACGGCTCTCAACGTCGCGCTGCTCCTGACCTGGAGCGTGATGGTGCCGACGTTTCGCGGCGCCGATGAACACGTCCACCACGACTTCATTCGCTACTTGGCCGGCACCTGGAGCTATCCCGAGTACGACGGTCTCGCGGTCTCCCGCCGCACCCTCGCGGCCCTGGGGACGTCCCCCGTCATCCCCGCCGACGCGCCACCCGCGCCGACATCCGCCGCGACGCACCGGGCCGACCGCCCGGGGTGGGCCGACCTCGGCCCCGATGTGCGCGACGGTCCCCCGAACCAGATGCCGCAGCATCCTCCGCTGTACTACGAGTCCGCGGCGGCCGCGCTTCGAGTCCTCGACTCCGACGGGCAGGCTCCGCTCGATCTAGCCGTCTGGATGCTGCGATTGCTCAACGTGCTCGCGATGGCGCCTCTGCCGTTGCTGGCCGCGGACGTCGCCCGTCGGTACACCCAGTCGGTTCCAGTCGTCCTCACATCCGCGGTCGGGATGGTCGCGGTGCCACAGCTCACCCACGTGGGGGCCACGGTCTCCAATGATCCGCTGATGATCCTGCTCGGATCGCTGACGCTGCTGGGCGCGGCGCGCCTCGCCACCGGCGATCGACGGTGGGGGATCGCTGTGGGCACCGGCGTGGCCGCAGGGCTGGGTCTGTTCACGAAGGGCTTCGCGGTGCCGCTGGTGCCTGCGGTCGGGCTCGCCTGCTTGCTCCCGCTGACTCATCGCGACGCGACCCGACGCGGCGCGTGGGCCCCGCTGGCGAGGGCGGCGATCGTGGCGACCATTGCCTTCGCCCTTGGCGGGTGGTGGTGGATCCGCAATGTCCTCGAGTATCAGACGCCACAACCAGGGGTGCGGCTACGAAGCCGCGTCGAGGATGTCGACCTCGACCTCGTGCGCTTTGCCGGTGACTTCACCGAGCGCTTGCTAGGCAGCTTCTGGGGGAACTTCGGCTGGCATGAGGCCCACCTCCCCATCGGCATCAGCTACACGATGACCGCGGTGGTGATTGCTGCCGTCGTCATCGCCTGCTGGCGGGCGTGGCCGCGGGTCATGCTCGTACTTCCGGCGATCGCTGCCGCGGCGATGGTGCTGTCGTCGGGATGGGGCGCGTTCAAGAAGACCGGCGTCTCCTACGCGACCCAGGGGCGGTACCTCTTTGCGGGTGCAGTTGGGCTGGCCGTACTGGTGTCCCTTGGGCTCGACCGAGCGATGCCGCGCCGAGCCCACCGGGCGCCCCTCGTCGTCTTGGGGGTCGCGGTGACGCTCCAGGGCATCGGGTTGTGGGTCTGCGGACAGCGGTACTGGGCCGGAGGTGTCGTCGATCGGATGCGGGCGATGATCCGCTTCGCCCCCCTTCCGGGCCCCGTGACGGCGGGCTTCCTGCTCACTGCGGCGGCGGCAACCGTGGCTGCGGTGTGGGCGCTCTGGGTCGCGGGCCGGACCGAGATCCCGGAGAATCCTCCGATTCCTGCCCCCATCTAGTCACTCTCCGGCTCAAGATGACCACTTAGCGTGCCGACACCTTGAGGCATGGTCCCGCCCATCCTCCGTGTGGTTCGCCGGGTGCTGGCGTGCAGCCTCATCGCAATCCTCGCCCTCACCACCTACACCGCGTCGAGCCCCGCCATTGCTGCGACCTCGGCCTCGAGCTCCACGAGCGCCTCACCGGCGGACGCGGAAGCGGAGTTCTTCCGGCTTCTGAACCAGGCTCGTACGGCATCCGGACTGCCCGCCCTGCAGAACGACCGGCCGCTCGCCGACACCTCCCGCTCGTGGGCGTCCAACATGGCGTCGAAGTCGAAGCTGTACCACGACGCGAACCTCGCCAGCGTGGCCGCCAAGGTGGAGCCCAAGTGGCGCAGCGCAGGCGAGAACGTCGGCGTGGGCTACGGAGTGCAGCAGCTCCACGACGCCTTCATGAACTCAACCGGGCACCGGGCCAACATCATGTCGAACCGGTTCAACCGCCTCGGGATCGGCGTCGTGTACGTCGGGACGAAGATCTGGGTGACCGTGCGGTTCATCGAAGGTCCCACCCTCGCCGCCTCCTCCGCTCCCTCACCGCCTCCTCCCCCGCCTCCGCCCGTCGGCGTGCGCACCGCTCTCTCGGGTGACTTCGACGGGGACGGCTTCGGCGATCTCCTCACCTACGGTCCTGGCGCGGACCTCGACGAGCTGTGGTTCGGTCAGAGCGGCCAGTCGATGCGCAAGACGAACATCTCGATCAGCGGCCAGTACCAGCCGGTGGCCGGTGACTTCGACGGCGATGGCCGCTCCGAGATCCTCTGGTACGCACCCGGTAGCAGCGCCGACTACCTGTGGGACTGGAACGGCTCGGGCTGGGATTCCGCCCGCAAGACGATCAACGGCACCTACACCGCCCGAGCCGGCGACTTTGACGCCGATGGTGTCGACGACATCCTCTGGTACGCACCCGGCACCCGCGCCGACTACATCTGGTACGGCACCCGCGGCGCGACGTTCTCGTCTGAGGGCATCACCGCTTCGGGCACCTACAACCCGGTAGTCGGTGACTTCGACGGCAACGGCGTCGACGACATCTTCTGGTACGGACAAGGCTCCGCACCCGACGCGCTGTGGTACTCCACCGGCCGCCGCGGCACGTACCGCAGCGAGTCGGTGTCCGCTGGCGGTGCGCACACACCCTTCGCGGGGGACTTCGACGGCAACGGCGTCGACGACATCTTCTTCTACACGCCCGGAAGCGCCCCCGATGTCACCTGGTTCAACACGGCCTCGGGGATTGCCAGCAGCAAGGCCAGCCGCTCCGTGAACGGGACCTACGTGCCGACCTCGGCTGACTTCGACGGCAACGGCGTCGACGACGCCATGTGGTTCTCGCCGAGCGGCGCCACAGGCGACCCGATCTGGTGGGGGGCCCGGGCCACCACGAGCTACAGCGCCTCCTCGCTCCGCGCCGGCTGAGACGAGCCCATCGCCCGAATGGCGGCAGAGCCGATGAACGCTCCGCCGGTATCGACCAGGACGAAGATGACCCGGGCCGCCACGGCGACTGCGGCCGCGATCCCCGGATCGAGAGATCCAGCAGCCGCGATGAACGCCGCCTCCCGCACCCCCACGCCGCCGGGTACCGGGACGAGCACGAAGCCCACCAGCCACGACAGAACCGCCGCTGTGCCGATCTCCGCGATGCCAGCTGTCGCGTCGAGCGACCGGGCGACCGCCCAGGTGGCAGCGCCGATGGCCAGCCACGCCGGCACGTAGCGAACGACAAGCGCCGCCGACGCGCGCCACGGCGGGATGGGCAGATCGAGCTGTCGCCGAGCCAGCCGTTCCACCGCACCGACCCCGAAGTGCAATGCGCGCGGGTGCAGCGCAATCAGGCCAAGCGGCAACAAGGCCAGCACGAAGACGGGCCCAGTTCCGTCATCACCGCTGAGCAGCGACGGAAGGCCCGCTACCACGACGAACATCGCGGCCAGGTAGAGGGCGAAGAGCGAGAGCAGCACCGAGCCGTAGGCCGCCGCTCGTCGCACCCCTGATCGCCGCGCCAGCTCTCCCCGACCCAAGATGGGCCACACACCCCCAGGCACGTACTTTCCGATCTCGCCGAGGAAGTACCGGGGAACGACCTGCGCCATCGGCAAGTCGTCGCCGAGCATGCGGATCGCCCGCTGCCATGGCACCGCGATTGCAGTCATGCCGATCGCCGCCAGGAGGAGCGCTACGACCATCCACCCTGGCGACGCGCCGTCGAGCGCGTCGCCGATCTCGGCGCGGTCGCGCACCAACGCCCGGGTGACGAACGCCACAGCCACCAGTGCGAGCGCCGTGCCCACTGCGGTTGACGCGACACGGGCGCGCCGCTGAGAGGTGGCGGGCGGCTCCATCAGCTGGGAAGACTAGGAGGGACAGCTATGCCGGTGGCGCTTGCAGCGGGTGCGGCATGCACTGCCCATCGAGCTCCGCGACGACGATGCGGTCGCGATTCTCCCAGGTGATCTCATTGGCGGGGTCGGGACGCACCTTGTACTCCCGAAACGACTGCTCAAGGCTGTCGTAGGCCAGGAGTCGCCCGGTGAGCGGATCGCCCAAGCCGAGCAGGAGCTTGATCGTCTCGATGGCCTGGATCGACCCGATGATGCCTGGGAGCACACCGAGGACACCCGCCTCGGCGCAGCTCGGCGCCATCTCTGCGGGAGGCGGCTCGGGAACCATGTCGCGATAGGTCGGACCGTTCTTCGGGTCGAAGACCGTCACCATGCCCTCGAAGCGGAAGATCGAGCCGTGGACGACTGGGATGCCGAGCTTCACGGACGCGTCGTTCACGAGGAAGCGAGTGGGGAAGTTGTCGGTGCCGTCCACGATCACATCCCAACCGGGAAGGATGTCCATCACGTTGTCTGCGCCGAGGCGGACGTCGTACGAGACGACGTCGACGTCCGGGTTGAGCAGCGTGATCGTCTTCTTCGCGGAGTCGACCTTGCGGTCGCCGATGCGATCCATGTTGTGCAAGATCTGGCGCTGCAGGTTCGACGCGTCGACGACGTCCATGTCGATGATGCCGATCGTGCCCACCCCAGCCGCGGCCAGGTAGAGCGCCGCCGGCGAACCGAGCCCGCCCGCGCCGAGCAGCAGGACCCGAGAGTCGAGCAACGTCTGCTGACCGACGACGTCGACCTCGGGCAGCAGGAGATGGCGCTGGTAGCGGTTGCGCTGGTCCGGCGTGAGGTTGCGCGGGGCCGCCCACTCGCGGCCCTCGTCCTTCCACTTGTTGAACCCGCCGGCCAGGGAGGCGACGTTCGTGTACCCGAGCTCGGTCATGGTCTTGGCTGCGAAGGCCGAGCGCACGCCCGAGGCGCAGACGATGACGACCCGGGTGTCCTTGTCGACGATGCGCGACTCGATGGAGCTCTCGAGCTGGCCGCGGGCGAGATGGAGCGCGCCCGGGATTGCTCCCTGCTCGTGCTCCTCGGGCTCGCGCACATCGAGAAGGACCGTGTTGGGCTGCTGACGCGCCGACTCGGTCTCGGCGGTGTCGACCTCGCTGACCACTGCCTTGGTGGCGGCGAGGAGCTCTCGGAAGCTGGCCATTGCTGGTGTCCTTGGTTTCGTTGGTCGCCGTGTACGGGGAGATGAATACCTTACTAGATTGGTCAACAATTAGAAAAGGGGTGGAATTCCCGCCACGATTGCCGGGAGGACCTCGCTGATCGAGCCGAGGATGACCACCTCTGCCAGCTCGTCCATCTCGGTGGGCGAGCCGTTCACGATGACCACCTCTGCGCCCGCGCTGGCCGCCAGCGGCACGGCTCCGGCGATCGGGTAGACGCTGAGCGTGCTGCCGATGGCCAGCAGGAGGTCGCAGGACCGGGCCGCTGCGTCGACGCGCTCGAGATCTTCGGGCACGAGGCTCTGGCCGAAGCTGATCGTGGCCGACTTGAGGATCCCCCCGCAGCGCAGGCACGGCGGGTCCTCTTCGCCGTTGGCCACCCGTTCGACAGCCACCTCCATCGGCATGCGATCCCCGCACGCCAGGCACGCTGCTTCCCGCATCGTGCCGTGCACCTCCACCACCAAGGCAGGATCGGACCCTGCCGCCTGATGCAGTCCATCGATGTTCTGGGTGATCAGGCACGCCAGCCGGCCCGAACGCTCGAGGTCCACCAGGGCACGGTGGCCGGCGTTGGGCGAGGCCGCCCGGGCCACCGACTCGGACCGCATGCGCCAGGCCCGCTGCCGCACCTCAGGGTCGCCGAGGTAGTGCTCGATGTTCGAGGCCTTCTCGGCCGCCGGGTCCTTCGTCCACAGTCCACTGGGGCCCCGGAAGTCCGGGATCCCGCTGTCGGTGCTGATGCCCGCGCCGGTGAGGACGACGACTCGCCGAGCCCCGGCCAAGCGCGACCGCACGTCCTCGACGAGGGGATCCACAGTGGCCGAGGCTACCGCTTGACGAGGCCTCCGAAGGACATGAAACTGCATGAAACAACACTAAAGGAGGCCCGCGATGTCGCTGCTGTCCACCGTCCCGTCCACCAAGCTCTCGGTGCGCCCATGGCCCGATCCGGTGATCGACCAGGTCGGCCATGATCCGCGATCGCCGTACGTGGAGCAGTTCTGGCTTGGCGTGCTCGGACCGACTGCCACCTGGCTCCTACGCCGTCTCGTAGGCGGTCTCGAGACGACACCCGCCGGCTTCGACCTCGACCTGGAAGCCACGGCTGCGGAGCTCGGACTCGGCACCCACACCGGCCCGCACTCCCCGTTCATCCGGTCCATCCGCCGCTGCTGTCGCTTCGGCGCGTCAGAGCTGATCGACGACGACACGCTGCGGGTGCGACGGAAGCTCCCTCCCCTCACCCGCGTGCAAGTCGAGCGCCTGCCCGATGGGTTGCGCGCATCGCACGATGACTGGGTAGCTGACCACGCGCCAGGGACCTCGCTGGCGGTCGACCAGCTGCGCCAGCGAGCACGACACCTCGCCCTGTCCCTGCTCGAGCTGGGTGAGGACGGTGAGGGAACGGAACGCCAGCTTCATCGCTGGCGCATCCATCCAGCGATGGCCCATGACGCCACCGCGTGGGCCGTCGCGCGTCACCGCGCCGCACACGACGCCGTCGCTACGCCTCGCTCTTCTTCGGCTTGCTGAAGGTGGTGATCAGCTCTACCAGCGTCCGCACGGCGAAACCCGTGCCGCCTTTGACGACCTCGCCGTAGACCTCCGACGCGTCAGAGGGGCCTGCGATGTCGATGTGAGCCCACGGCACGCCGTCCCCGACGAACTCGCGCAGGAACAGGCCAGCGGCCGACGCGCCGCCGTAGCGGGTGTCAGTGATGTTCTTGAGGTCGGCGATGTCGCTGTCGAGCTTGGTGCGCAGGTAGTCGGGCAGGGGTAGCGGCCATATCGGTTCGCCCACCGCGTCACCGGCGCTGCGCACCTGCTCCAACCAGCCCTGGTGGTTGCCCATGAGTCCCGCGATGCGGTCCCCCAGCGCCACCATGCACGCTCCCGTGAGCGTGGCGAGATCGACGATGGCGTCCGGTGCCGCTTCGGTGGCCAACGACAGTGCGTCCGCGAGGATCAGCCGGCCCTCGGCATCGGTGTTGAGGACCTCCACGGTCTTGCCGTTCCGAATCGTGAGGACGTCGCCCACGCGTGTCGCGTCGCCACCGGTCATGTTGTCGGTGATCGGCACGAACCCGAGTACCCGCACCTTGGCCCCCAGCGCCGCGATGGCACGGAACGCGCCGAGCACGGCCCCCGCACCGCCCATGTCGCCCTTCATGCCGACCATCGCGTCCGGCGGCTTCAGCGACAGACCGCCCGAGTCAAAGGTGATGCCCTTGCCGACCAACGCGATCGTGGCCTTGGGCTTCTCCGGCTCGTAGCGCAGGTGCAAGAACCTCGGGTTCTGGGTGGACCCGCGGTTGACCCCGAGCAGTCCGCCAAGCTTTTGCTTGCGGATCTCCTTCTCGTCCCAGACCGTCACCTCGAACCCGGCCTGTTCGCCGACGGTCACCGCCTGCTGTGCCAGCCTTGTCGGCGTGAGCGAGCCTCCGGGCTCGTTGACAAGGTCCCGCACCCAGCTGACAGCCTCGGAGATGGCCAGGGCGCGGTCGAGCGCAGCTTGCACTCGCTGGCCGCCGCCGCCCACCACCACGATCTGTTGCAGCGCACTCGGCGTGGGATCCGACTTGAAGGTGCCGAACTGGTACCCGCCCAGCACCAACCCCTCGACGATCGCCTGCGCGCCCCGCGCCAAGGGGGTGCCGTCCGCGAGATGCGCGAGCAGGTCGACTGCCAGCGCGCGGTGCCGCTTGGCCGCGCGTCCGAGCGCCCCGGATGCTTGGCGTAGCGCGTTGGCGTCCACGTCGGCTGACTTCCCGAGTCCGACCACGAAGGTGGTGCCGCCGTCACCGGTGGGCAGCGCTCGCACGTCGCCGAGCTTGCCTGCGAAACCCTGGCCAGCGAGGAACTCCCAGTCGATGCCGTCACCTTCCAAGCGGTCGGCGGGCGCGCCGACCGCGACCGCCTTGACGTCGTCGGGTACGGCACGAGCGAGCGCTGCAGTCACGGGCACGGGAAGAACCTCCGGTTGGGTCAGCCGCCCCGCGCCAGCAGCGGCTGACCCTCGACCCAGCGGGCGAGGGTCCACAGCACGGACGAGAGTCGGTTCAGGTAGGGGACGACGAAGGAGTCGTCGGGCGCGACCACGGAAGCGGACCGTTCCGCTCGGCGGACAACAGTGCGGGCGACATCGAGAAGCGCAGACCCACGGTCTTGTCCGGGCACCACGAACTCGCTCGGGAGCTCGAACCGTCCGCCGATGTCGGTCAGCACCGCTTCGAGGCGGGAGACCATCTCGCGCGTGACGAGCGACGCGCCGGGCACGAGCTTGCCTCGGAGGTCGTCGTCGGTGGCCAGCTCGGCCATCAGCACCCAAAGGTCGCGCTCGAGGTCTGTGAGGATCGAGTTGAGCTCGGAGGGGTGCTGCGTCTCCGCTCGCGCCACGCCGATGGAGGCCTGGGCCTCGTCTGCATCTCCGACCGCTGCGAATCGTGGGGACGACTTCGGAGCGCGGCCGCCGTAGAGGAGGCCGGACGTCCCGTCGTCTCCCTTGCCGGTCCACAGTCGAGTCATCCTGGCGAACCCTATCGGTGGCCTTCGTCACCAGGTGTCGATGTTCGGGCGCTTCTTGCCGGTTCGAGGGGTTGGGGTTGGCGCGGCGGCGAACGACGAGGAGATCCAGCGACGAGTGTCGGCGGGATCGATGACGTCGTCGATCTCGAAGTGGCTGGCCGCGTTCAGCGCCTTGCCATGGTCGTACATGCGCTCGACCATCTCATCGAAGGTGCGCTGCCGCTGCTCAGGATCGGTGATCGCATCCAGCTCCTTGCGATACCCGAGCCGCACCGCCCCCTCCAGGCCCATCCCGCCGAGCTCACCCGAGGGCCACGACACGCAGAACAGCGGCGCCTTGAAGCTGCCTCCCGCCATCGCCTGCGCTCCCAGGCCATACGCCTTGCGGAGGATGACGGTTCCGAACGGTACTGACAGGTTGGCCCCGATCACGAACAGTCGACTCACGTGCCGCACGAGCGCTGTCTCCTCGGCCTCCGGTCCCACCATGATCCCGGGCGTATCGCACAGGAACACCATCGGGAGGTCGAAGGCGTCGCAGAGCTGCATGAAACGGGCTGCCTTGTCGGCTCCGTCCGCGTCGATGGCTCCGGCGAGGTGCATCGGGTTGTTGGCGACGATGCCAAGCGATCGCCCCTCGACGCGGGCCAGGGCCGTCACCATGCCGGCGCCAAAGCCGGCGCGGAGCTCCAGTACGGAGTCGACGTCGGCGATGGCATCTACGGCAGCGCGCACGTCGTAGACCCGGAGTCGGTTCTCCGGGATCACCGAACGAACGACCTCTGGTGCCGGCGCCACCCACTCGGCGGTCGGGCCCGCGAAGTAGCCGAGGTACTGCTTGGCGGCCGCGACCGCAGCCTGCTCGTCAGCCACAGCGACGTCGACCACACCGTTGCCAACCTGCACGTCCAGCGGGCCGATGGCCTCGGGCGCGAACTTGCCGAGCCCGCCTCCTTCAACCATCGCCGGGCCACCCATGCCGATGTTCGACCCCTCCGTGGCGATGACGACGTCACAGCAGCCGAGAAGGGCGGCGTTGCCCGCGAAGCAGCGCCCGCTCGCGATCCCGACGAGCGGCACCAGCCCCGACAGACGGCCGAACAGGTTGAAGGCCAAGCAGTCAAGGCCCGACACCCCGGTCCCGTCGGTGTCCCCAGGACGACCGCCGCCACCCTCGGTGAAGAACACCACCGGTAGGCGCTGACGCTCGGCCAGCTCGAACAGTCGGTCCTTCTTGCGGTGGTTTTGGAGACCCTGCGTTCCCGCCAGCACGGTGTAGTCGTAGGTCATCGCCACCACGGGCTGGCCGTCGACGGTACCGGTGCCACCGACCAGACCATCAGCGGGCGTGCGAGCGATGAGGTCGTCGAGGTCTCGGCGACGACGCTGCGCCGCGATCACCACCGGGCCGTACTCGACCAAGCTGCCAACGTCGAGGAGGTCGGTGAGGTTCTCGCGCGCCGTGCGCTGGCCGGTTCGACGGCGTCGATCGACCGCTTCTGCGCGAGCCTCGTCCAGTCCGATCTCGTGACGAGCGCGGACCTCAGCCAGATCACTTCGCGCGTCGGTCGTCGGTGCGGTCGCAGCCGGCGAGACCTCGGCGTTCACGTCGCCCAGAACGACGATCGCCATCACATCACCTGCTTGTACGAGGTCCCCCGCCGTCACCCGCACCTCGGCGATCGTGCCTGCATCGACCGCATCGACGGAGTGCTCCATCTTCATCGACTCGACCACGGCCACTTCGGCCCCGGCTCTCACCACCGTCCCAACCGCGGCGACGCGGACCACGGTGCCCTGCAACGGCGAGCGGATCTCGATCATCTGGCCGTGTCTAGCGCCATAACGGGTTCTTCCGGGCGCTGAGGGCGCCGGTAGCCTTGGCAGACCATGGGCAACAGTCGGTACCTCGATCTCATCGCGGAACGGGTCGTCGTGTTCGACGGCGCCTTCGGCACCTACGTACAGGCGCTGGAGCTCACCCCCGACGACTTCGGCGGTGAGACCTTCGAGGGCTGCAACGAGCTGCTCGTCGCCACACGACCGGATGTGATCGCCGGGATGCACGACGCCTTCTTCCAGGTGGGCGTGGACATCGTTGAGACAGCCAGCTTCGGCTCGTTCGCCATCCCGCTCGGCGAGTACGGGATCGCCGAGCGCTCGCACGAGCTCAACGTCACCGCTGCGCGCATCGCTCGGGAGGTGGCCGACGGCCACGCTGGTCTTGTGGCTGGGTCCATCGGACCGGGCACCAAGTTCGCGTCGCTCGGTCAGATCCGCTTCGCCGAGCTGCGCGACGCGTACGAGGTCCAATGTCACGGTCTCATCGAGGGCGGCGTCGATGTGCTTCTCATCGAGACGCAGTTCGACCTGCTCGGGGCCAAGGCCGCCATGATCGGCGCCCGACGAGCGATGGCCTCACTCGGCCGCGACGTGCCCATCCAGGTGCAGGTCACCATGGAGCTCACCGGCACCATGCTCCCGGGCACCGAGATCGGTGCTGCCCTCGCCGCGCTCGACGCCATGCGGCCCGACGTCATCGGCATCAACTGCGCGACCGGTCCTGCCGAGATGAGCGAGCACCTTCGCTATCTCCACCAGCACGCGCGCACACCGATCGCCTGCCTTCCGAACGCGGGGCTTCCCTCGGTGCTCGACGGCAAGATGCACTACGACCTCACCCCGCCGCAGCTCGCCGACTATCAGCGTCGCTTCGTCACGGAGTTCGGCGTGCAGGTGGTGGGCGGGTGCTGTGGCACCACCGTCGAGCACATCGCTGCGCTCGTCGAGGCAGTGCGCGGGCTCGAGCCCGCCGCACGAAACCCGGAGTGGGAAGACGGCGCCACGTCGATCTACAGCTTCACGCCGTTCGATCAGCAGCTCACGTACCTGTCGATCGGCGAGCGCACCAACGCCAACGGCTCGAAGAAGTTCCGCGAGGCCCTTCTCGACGCCGACTGGGACACCTGCGTCGCGATGGCCCGTGAGCAGGAGCGCGAGGGCGCGCACGTGCTCGATGTCTGCGTCGACTACGTGGGCCGCGACGGCACCGCCGACATGGACGAGATCGCGTCACGATTCGCAACGCAGGCCACGGTTCCGCTGATGATCGACTCAACCGAGCCCCCCGTGGTGGAGACAGCGCTGCAGTGGATCGGCGGCCGCGCCATCCTCAACTCGGTCAACCTCGAAGACGGCGACGCTCCTGGTACCCGCCTTGATCGCTTCCTCACCCTCGCGCGTGAGTACGGCGCCGCGGTGGTGTGCACCTGCATCGACGAGGAAGGTCAGGCTCGAACGCCCGAATGGAAGCTGCGGGCCGCGAAAGCAATCCACGACCTCGCGGTGGAGCGCTACGGCCTCTCACCGGGCGATCTGTTCTTCGATCCGCTCGCGCTCACGCTGGCTACAGGCATCGAGGAGAGCCGCGGCGACGGCATGTCCACCATCGAGGGCATCAGGCTCATCAAAGAGCACCTTCCTGGCGTACACACGACGCTCGGGCTATCGAACATCTCCTTCGGCCTCAACGCCGCGGCCCGACATGTCCTCAACTCGGTGTTCCTCCACGAGTGTGCGCAGGCTGGACTCGACTCCGCCATCGTGCACGCGGCGCGCATCACGCCGCTGGCCCGCATCCCCGAGGACCAGAAGCAGGTGTGCCTCGACCTCATCTACGACCGACGCCGCTCGGTCGAGAACGGTGACGCCGACGACTACGACCCGCTGCAGGTGCTGCTCGGGATGTTCGACGGCGTCAAGGCCGGCGAGGTGGAGAAGGAGGATCGCTCCGACTGGACGATCGAGCGTCGCCTGTCGACGCGCATCATCGAGGGCGACCGCGATGGCCTCGTTCCCGATCTCGATGAAGCCCTCGGTGATGGCTACAAGCCACTGGCGATCATCAACGACGTGCTCCTCGAAGGCATGAAGGTGGTGGGCGACCTCTTCGGCAAGGGCGAGATGCAGCTGCCGTTCGTCCTGCAGTCGGCCGAGACGATGAAGGCCGCCGTCGCCTACCTCGAACCGATGATGGACAAGGTCGACGGCTCGTCAACGAAGGGCCGCATCGTGCTCGCCACGGTGAAGGGCGACGTGCACGACATCGGCAAGAACCTCGTCGACATCATCCTCACCAACAACGGCTACGAGGTGCACAACCTCGGCATCAAGGTCAACATCGCCGACATGGTGACCAAGGCCGTCGAGGTGAAGGCCGACGCCATCGGCATGAGCGGGCTGCTCGTCAAGAGCACGCTGATCATGCGCGAGAACCTCGAGGAATTGAACACCCGCGGCCTCGCGGAGGTTCCGGTGCTCCTCGGCGGTGCCGCCCTCACGCGCACGTATGTAGAGCGCGACCTGCGCGAGGTCTACGACGGGCGCTTGTTCTACGGCAAGGACGCCTTTGAGGGCCTCCATGTCATGGACCGCATCGGCGCGGTGAAGCGGGGCGAGACCGCAGATGATCCTGATTGGGGCACGGTGCCGATCGACTCCACGCTCGAGCTCCGCGGCCGCTTCGCCAAGCCGGGCGCACAGGACGACGCGCCCGACGACCTCCCCGCCCGCTCCCCCGAGGTGGTGGCCGACAACCCTGTTCCCCAACCGCCGTTCCTCGGTACCCAGGTGGTGAAGGGCATCTCCATCGATGAGATCGCCGGCTTCATCAACGAGACGGCGCTGTTCCGCAACCAGTGGCAGTTCCGACCCGAAAAGGGCGAGTCTGACGCCGACTTCAAGTCCCGCATCCGCCCGCAGCTTCGCGAGGAGCTCGCCAAAGCCAAGGCCTCGGGGCTGCTCGTGCCCCAGGTTGTCTACGGCTACTTCGCGGCGAACGGCGACGGCGACGACCTCGTGATCTGGTCCGACGAGACACGCGCCACCGAGCTGGCTCGCTTCCACTACCCGCGACAGCGCAAGGAGCCGTACCTGTGCATCGCAGACTTCTTCCGTCCCGCCAACGGTGACGAGGTCGACTACGCCGCGTTCCACATCGTCACGATGGGCTCCGCGGTGTCGGAGGCCACGGCGAAGCTGTTCGCGGACGACCGATACCAGGAGTACCTGCTGCTGCACGGCCTGGGCGTGGAGATGGCCGAGGCCCTTGCCGAGCTCTGGCACAAGCGCATCCGCACGGAATGGGGCTTCGTCGACGAAGACGGCCCTGCCTTGGCCGGTCTGTTCCGTCAGCAGTACCGGGGAGGTCGCTACTCGTCGGGCTATCCGGCCTGCCCCGACTTGGAGGACAACACCACGGTGCTCGAGCTGCTGGACGGTGGTCGCATCGGTCTCGAGTGCAGCGAAGACACGGGCTTCCAGTACCAGCCCGAGCAGACCACCAGCGCCCTGATCTGCCACCACCCTCAGGCCAAGTACTTCGTCGCCCGCTAACAATCAATGTCTGTGAACCCTGACGGCCGGATAGCGGCCGATTCGCTTCACAGACGTTGGTTGGTAGGCACTTTTCGATCGCTCGGGATCCGCAACTTTCGCCTGTTCTTCAGCGGGCAGATGGTCTCCCAGATCGGGAACTGGCTGACCCTGATCGCACAGACCCTGCTGGTGCTCAAGCTCACTGACAGCGGCGTCGCACTGGGCCTGCTGGCGGCCGCACAGTTCGGGCCAGTGCTGATCTTCGGGGCCTTCGCCGGCCTCATCGCCGACCGGTCCGACAAGCGCAAGCTCCTCATGATCGTGCAGACGTTCGCGATGGGCCAGTCGTTTGCCCTCGCCGCACTGGCCTTCATGGATCGACCGCCGGTGTGGGCCATCTACGTGATCGCCAGCTTCGGCGGCCTGGCCACAGCCTTCGACAACCCGGCCCGGCGGTCCTATGTGGTCGAGCTCGTTCCTGAAGAGCACATCACCAACGCGGTCAGCCTCAACAGCGCCCTGATGACCGGCTCCCGGGTGATCGGCCCCGCACTGGGTGGGCTGCTCGTGACCTCCGTCGGGTTCGGCTGGGCGTTCGTCGTCGACGGCCTGTCGTACATCGCGGTGCTTGCCGGTCTGCATCGGATCGACCCGAGCCAGGTCCGCAAACCTCCCGCGACCCAGCGGGGGCGAGGCCAGATCCGCGAGGGCCTTCGCTATGCGCTCAGCATCCCCGAGCTGCGCGTGCCGCTCATCATGATGGCGATCATCGGCACGCTGGCCTTCAACTTCGGCACAGTGCTGCCCTTGTTCGCCGTGCGCGACCTCGGCGGCACCGATCTGACCTTCTCGCTACTCATGTCAGTCGTGTCGGTGGGGTCGCTTGTCGGAGCGCTTGCCGCGGCCCGACGGAAGGACATCGGCGTGCGCACGGTGAGCCTGTCGGCCACCGCGTTCGGGTTGAGCATGGCGCTGCTGGCCATCGCCCCAACTCAGGCCATCGCGTTCCCGGTCGGTGTCATCCTGGGCCTGACGAGCATCACCTTCATGACGACGTCGACGGCAATCGTGCAGCTCCGAGCCGATCCGAGCATGCGAGGACGGGTCCTCGCGCTCCAAGCCATCGTGTTCCTGGGCAGTACTCCCATTGGGGGCCCGATCGTCGGCGCGATCTCTGAGCGACTCGGGGCCCGATGGGGGCTCGCCGTCGGTGCTCTCGCCACGATCTGTGCGGGGCTCTATGGGCTCCTCACCATCCGGCGATCGGCTCAGCTCGCACTGACCGACGAGGTCATCACTGAGGCCATCGCGGATGCCGCGTCCGGCCACGGGCAAGGACCTGTCCCGGTGCGCCCAGCGCTCCCCCAGCCGGCCCCGTAGCGCGGGCGACCTACCTTGGCCGGGTGACCTCGACCCCTCCCCCGATCTCCCTCCTCGACGGCCTCGCGACGACGAGGGCCATCAGGCGATATGCGCCCGACCCCATTCCCGAGAACGATCTGTCGACGATCCTCTGGCACGCGTCCCGCGCACCGTCCGGGTCGAACCGACAGCCGTTCCGCTTTCTCGTCCTACGCGACGGCCCGTCAGCGACCGCCGCCAAGGCGCTTCTCGGACGGTCGTTCCGCGAGATGTGGGCGAGCAAGCAGGTCGAAGACGGCTACGGGTCGGGAACGGGAGCCGACGACACCTCACCGAAGGCTCGCATGGCCCGAACGATGCAGCACTTCGTCGACCACTTCGAGGACGCACCCGTCGTCGTTCTGCCGTGCCTCATCCGGTACCGCGCTCCCTATCCGGCCGAAGGGTCGAGCATCTACCCGGCCTGCCAGAACCTTCTCCTTGCGGCGCGGGCGCTCGGGTACGGCGGTGTGATGACGGTGTGGCATGCGTTCGTGGAGGACGACCTGCGCGCCCTGCTCGGCATTCCGGACGAGGTCGCCATCGCCGCCACCATCCCGCTCGGTCGGCCCCTCGGCGCGCACGGCCCTGTTCGTCGACGCCCGCTCGGTGAGCTCGTCTTCGAGGACCGATGGGAGACTCCCGCGGCCTGGGCGATCGACCCAGATGGCACCAGGTTCACAAGTGCGGGACCGCCCGGCGGCCAGCGCTGATCAGAGCGCCGCAAGGGCCCTCCGAAGCTTCTGCTCGCTGACGCCCCCCTTGGCTCCGAGCGACTGGGCGAACGTCGCGACGCGCAGCTCCTCGAGCATCCAGCGCAGAGAACCGTCCACATCTCGTGCCGCGATCGCCGCGTACTCGCGCTCGAGCCGATGTATCGCCGTGAGGAGGGCTCGATCGCGGTCAGGCTGGGCGACGGCCTTCTGCAGCCGATGTTCGATGGCACGGACGTACCGAAGGACATCGACGAGCCGGTCGACGCCTGCAGCGCTGATCCAGCCGTGATGCAAGAGCCGATCGAGATGCACTCGCACGTCGAGCACGGTCTCGTCGAAAGCGGCTGAGAGCAGCAACCGCAGCTGCGCGTCGACACCCGCCACCACCATGAGGATGTCGCCGACTGTCCTACCCGCACCGACGGCCGTCGAGGCGAACTGGTCCTTGACGGTGGCGAGCAGCGACTCGAACGAGCTCCGATCCCAGACCGGTCCTCCGGCGGCGAGGAGCAGGTGGTCCACAGCGGCTTCGACCACCTCTTGGTAGACCGCAGCCGCGGAGGTGCGCTCCGAGCTCGCGATGGCAAGCTTGGCGGCGTTCGGAAGGCCGCCATCGAGGGTTCGCATCGGTGAGCCGAGCCCGAGGAGCAGGAGGCGTCTCGTGCCGGCCCACATGGCCACTCGCTGATCGGCCTCGGTTGGAAGCACCCGGAGCGCCGACGTCTTGCCTTCGTCGACGAGAGCCGGGAAACCGGTGACCGTGATCCCCGCATGTTGGGCCTCAACGGTTCGGGGGATGCCCTCGATCGTCCAACCGCGGAGACCAGCCACCTCGGGGAGCGGAGCGGCGGCGGTCAGAGCCTCGCGGATCCGCACCGCCATGCGGGAACGCAGGGCGGGGAGGTCCTTGCTCCATGCAAGCGCTCGGCCGCGCTCGTCGACTGCTCGATATGTCACACGCAGATGCGGGGGGAGAGCATCGAGCACCGTCGGCGACCACCGGATGGTGTGACCAACGAGGCTGCTGAGCGAACGGCCTACCGCCTCCAGCAAGGGTCCAGAGCTCGGACCGACATCGTCGAGGACCGCGCGAGCGGCGTCCGAGGCTGGCCCGACCAGGCGGCGCGCCTCCTTCGGCAGCGTCCTCATGAGCGCCGTGACCAGCTCCTCTTGCATGCCCGGCACCAACCAGTCGAGTCGGGCAGACTCGACGTGATCTAGGAGCAGCAGCGGCACGTCCACCGTCACACCGTCCAGATCGGAGGTGGAGTCGTCGGTGTAGGTGAGCGGAACGTCGACGTCGGCGAGATGCACCCACTCGGGAAACGCATCAGACGACACGTCGCCAGCGGCGGGATCGATCAGATCCGCTCTCTCGAATGAGAGCAGACGGGGCGTGCGCGACTGCACACGCTTCCACCATCGATCGAAGCGAGCTCCTGTGGTGATCTCAGCCGGCAGCCGTTGATCGAAGAAGGTCTCCAACGTCGCCTCGGGGACGAGGAGGTCACGGCGCACCCGATGTTCGAGCGCGAGGACCTCGACGATGCGCTCGTGGTTGGCATGGAGCACGGCGTGGGGCGCCCGCCACTCGCCCCGGACGAGGGCATGGGTGATGAACATCAGCCGAGCATCGGCGGCGTCCACCCGCTCGTAGCCGATCCGACGCCGCTCCACCACGGGGAGCCCGTACAGCGTCACACGCTCCTCGGTCATCGCTGCACCACGCGCCTCGTCCCACCACGGCTCACGATGGCTGCGGGTCACGAGGTGGGAGGCAAGCTTCTCGAGCCGGTCAGCTTGGATGGGCGCCACCACCCGAGCTCGCAACCGGTTGGTCTCCACCAGCTCACCGGCCATCACCCACTTGGGGCGACGCTGGCCGAGTGCAGATCCGGGCGCCACGACGAAACGGGTCTCGCGGGCGCCTCGGTACTCCTTGCGCTGCTCATCCCACAGCCCCACGTGGGACAGAAGGCCGGCCAGCAGGGAGTGGTGAATGCCATCGCGGTCGGGGTCGTCGGCCAAGGGTCGCACCTCGAGGCCGATCCCACGTGAGATCTGGCGGAGCTGCGCGTGCAGGTCCTGCCACTCTCGGATTCGAAGGTGGTGCAAGTACTCCGCCTTGCACATCCGACGAAAGGCACTCGACCCCTTCTCCTTCTGCTGCGCGCGCAGATAGCGCCACAGATGCAGATAGCTCAGGAAGTCGGAGTCGTCGAGGTCGAAGCGCTTGTGCATCTCCTTGGCGGCCTGCTCCGACTCCCGCGGTCGCTCGCGAGGATCCTGAATGGACATCCCCGCTGCAATCACGAGGACCTCCGCTACGCACCCGTGCTGTTCGGCTTCGAGGATCATGCGACCAAGCCGCGGGTCGACGGGCAGGCGCGCCAGACGCTTGCCGACCTTGGTGAGGCGAACCTGGGTGCCAGCCCGGGCCGAGCGGTCGAGCGCGCCGAGCTCCTCGAGGAGCTGCACCCCGTCAGTGATGCTTCGCGCATCAGGAGGCTCCAGGAATGGGAAGGCAGCCACGTCCCCCAATCCGAGCGACGCCATCTGCAGGATCACCGAAGCGAGATTGGTGCGCAGGATCTCCGGCTCGGTGAACTCGTCACGGGCATTGAAGTCATCCTCGGCGTAGAGACGGACGCAAGTACCCGGGGCGACGCGTCCGCAGCGCCCGGCCCGCTGGTTGGCCGATGCCTGCGAGATCGGTTCGATCGGAAGTCGCTGCACCTTCGTGCGTCGATTGAACCGGGAGATGCGCGCTGTACCAGGGTCGACGACGGCGACGATTCCGGGCACCGTCAGGGATGTCTCGGCCACGTTGGTGGCCAGCACCACTCGGCGCCCCTGGTGGGGCGCGAAGACCCGGTGCTGCTCAGCCGCAGACAGGCGTGCGTAGAGCGGGAGGAGCTCAGTGCCGGGCAGGTTCAAGCGGCTGAGCGCGTCGGCGGTATCGCGGATCTCGCGCTCCCCCGACAAGAACACCAGGACGTCACCGGGGCCCTCGCGGGCCAGCTCTTGCACCGCGTCGCAGATGCTCTGCGTCTGATCGCGGTCGTCGGAGCCTTCGCCGATGGGTCGATACCGGACCTCGACCGGGAACGAACGACCTGATACCTCCACGACGGGCGCGTCACCGAAGTGACGCGAGAACCGCTCCGTGTCGATCGTCGCAGAGGTGATGATCAGCTTGAGATCGGGACGCTGGGGGAGAAGCTGACGCAGGTACCCGAGGAGGAAGTCGATGTTGAGGCTGCGCTCGTGGGCTTCGTCGATGATGAGCACGTCGTAGGCCCGCAAGAGCCGATCGCGCTGGATCTCTGCCAGCAGGATGCCGTCGGTCATGACCTTGATGCAGGTCTTGTCTGAGACGTGGTCGTTGAACCGGACGGCGTAGCCCACCACGCCTCCCACTTCGACACCTAGCTCCTCTGCGATGCGCTCCGATATGGCCCGAGCGGCCAGCCGCCTCGGTTGCGTGTGGCCGATGAGACCATCGAGCCCCAGACCAAGCTCGAGACACAGCTTGGGAAGCTGTGTGCTCTTCCCCGAACCCGTCTCGCCGGCGACCACCACCACCTGGTTGTCGCGGATCGCCGCGAGCAAGGTCTCGCGGTGGGCGACGACAGGAAGGTCGGGATATGTCGGTTCGGGTACCGGCTCGCGGCGAGGGGTCCGCTCGGCGGGGGTGCTCACCGCTGCTGTGGTCTGCGGTCGTGCGCTCCGAGCTTGCGTGGCCCCTCCGCCGCTTCGTCTCGTAGCGCGAGATACGCATCGACTCTCGTCTTGGAGATCTCACCGGCTTCGATGCCGAGGGCGATCGCGCATCCGGGCTCGCCGGAGTGCCGGCAGTCGCTGAAGTGGCACTCCTCGCCTAGTGCGTCGATGTCGGCGAAGGCCGCGCCGACCGACTCCTCGTCGCCCGCCAAGCCCACCTCTCGGATGCCCGGCGAGTCAATGATCACCCCGCCGTCGGGTAGCAGGTGGAGCTGGCGGTTCGTTGTGGTGTGGCGACCAGCCGCGTCGCTCGCCCTCACTGCACCGGTGAGCGCGACGTCTTCCCCGAGAAGAGCGTTCACCAATCGAGACTTCCCGGCCCCCGACTCACCCAGGAGGACTGAGGTGCGGCTGCGCAGCCGCGAGCGCAGCTCAGGAATGGCTTCGCCGGTCGCCGAAGAGGTGACAAGCGGGTGGCTGAGGCCCGGATGGTTGGTCGCGACATCGGCGAGCACCTCGTCGACGAGATCGGTGTCATCGACGAGGTCGCGCTTGGTGAAGACGAGCACCGGTTCGGCGCCTGCGTCGCTGGCCAGAGCCGCGCCACGTTGGATGCGTCCTGGCACGATCCGACGGTCGAGGCCGCACACGAGCAGCACGAGATCGAGATTGGCAGCCAACAGCTGCTGGTCGTCGCCGCCCGCGGCCCGGCGCCGAAGAAGTGATTGACGCGGCAGGAGCGCGATGACCTGCTCGCCGTCGACCACGAGCCAGTCGCCCACGGTGATCGGATCGATGCCGCGCCGGAGCTTGACCGTGCGCTCCCCGGCCGCGGTGCGGACCTGGAGCGCCACGCCGTCGTGGCGGACCACTCGTGCGGGTTCGGCCTCAGGGCCGTGCTCGGCCGCTAGAGCGGCCCAGTGGGCGCTCCAGCCGAGCTGGGTGAGGGGCTCAGTCACGTCGGGCCAAGCCCCTCACCCAATCACTGCTACTTCGCGGGCGTGTAGACGCCCTTGTTGAGCTTGGGGGCCTGGCTCGGGGTCATGACCGAGTCCTTGAAGCCCTTGAGCGGAGTGATGCGCGCCTTCTTCGAGGCCTTGATCTTGATGGCCTCGCCAGTGGCGGGGTTGCGGCCCATACGGGCGGCACGCTCGACCTTCGCGAACTTGCAGAAGCCGCTGATCGCGACCGGCTCGCCCTTCGACACCACGTGGGTGGTCACATCTGTGAAGCCCTTGAGCACGGCGTCGACGGTCTTGGCGTCAACCTCGGTCTGTGCAGCGATGGCCTTGACCAGGTCGCGTCGGTTCATCTCTGTCCTCCATTGGACGTTGGGGGTGTTGGAACGCACGAGTCTGCCAAACTTCACCACCATCGCGCGCGGATCTGACCCGAAATCTCGGGGTTTTTCGGATTACGTGCTGGCTTCCGGCAATGCCTGTTCCATCCGAATCGCGGGCGCGAACAGGTCTCCGAGCTCACCGACCCGGGCGAGCACATCTGGTGCCTCGAAGCTCAGCCCGCTCCCCGAGGTCGCCGCGTCGATCTCGTCCCAGGTCACCGGCGTCGAGACCGTGGGACGAGAACGAGCCCGAAGCGTGTAGACCGCAGCGGTTGTCTTGTGGCGGCTGTTCTGACTCCAGTCGATGAACACCTTTCCCGGCCGCGCCGCCTTCTTCATCACGGAGGTGACACGATCTGGGTGGTGCTTCTCGAGCACCTGGGCGACCGCAAGCGCGAACGACGAGCAGTGCTCATGGGAGTGCGGCGTGTTCAGGGGCACGTAGAGCTGCAGGCCCTTTGAACCTGACGTCTTCGCGAGGCACTCCAGGCCGGCCAAGCGCTCCAGGACCGATCGGATGTCGAGAGCCACCTCGGCACACTCCGGGATCCCCGCTCCGGGGCCCGGGTCGAGGTCGAACACGCACATCGTTGGCGACTCGATGTCGGTCCCACGGGCCATCGGCGCGTGGAGCTCCAACGCGGCGAGGTTGGCCGACCAGGCCAAGGCCGCGACCGAGTCGAGGGCGCAGTAACCGATGGAGCCGCCTCGATCGCCGGGGCCATCAAAGGTGCCGACCCACTCGGGCCGATGTGACGGGCATCGCTTCTCGAAGAACGACTGCTCCTCGACCCCGTTCGGAAAGCGACGAAGTGTCAACCCGCGATCGGCGATGTGCGGCAGCATCGCTGGTGCGACGCGCACGTAGTAGTCGATCACCTCGCCCTTGGTGAATCCCGTCTCTGGGTACAGCACCTTGTCGAGATTGGACACCTTCAAGCGGTGCCCGTCGATCTCGACGGTCTGCTCAGCGCGATCGGCCGCGGGCACGCGGGCTACGCGCTCTTGCGAGAGCGCTTCTTGGCTGGCTTCTCGACTTCGTCGGCATCGTGCCCGGCCGGATGGCGCTGACGCGCCGCCTTAGCCTCCTTCACGCTCGCCTCGAGCGCCGCCATGAGATCCACCACCTTGTCCTCGGTGAGCGCGGCCGGCGGTGCCACGATCTCAGTGCCGCCAGCCGCCTTCCGCTCGATCACGTCGAGCACGCGGTTCCGATAGGTGTCTTCGAAGCGCGCCGCGTCGAAGTCGTCGGACAGCGACGCGATGAGCTGGCGGGCCATGTCCAGCTCCTTGTCAGTGACCTCGATCTCCTCGAGACCGGCGATCTCACCGATCTCGGCGGGGTCGTTCACCTCGTCCGCGTAGACCATCGTCGAGAGCACCAGAGCGCCGTCCTTTGGTCGCACCGCGCAGAGGTACTGCTTCGAGCGCATGACGAAGCGGGCGATGCCCACCTTGCCCGACTCCTCCATCGCCTGGGTGAGCAGCACGTAGGGCTTGAGCGTCGCCTTGTCGGGGGCGATGTAGTACGCCGAGTCGTAGAAGATCGGATCGATGTCGGCAAGATCGACGAACTCCTCGATGTCGATCGTGCGGCTCGCGACTGGGTCAAGCGCTGCCAGCTCATCGTCGCCGACCGTCACGTACTCCCCAGAAGCGAGCTCGTAGCCCTTCACGATGACTTCGGCCGGAACCTCCTCGCCATCCTGGGCCGAAACCTTCTTCAGCTTGATGCGAGCACCACTGCGGGAGTCGAGCTGATTGAAGTGCACAGTCTTGCGGGACACAGCGGCATGCAGCTTGATCGGTATGTTGACCAAGCCAAAGCTGATCGCCCCGCTCCAGATCGCTCTCGGCATAGGGTCAAGTATTCCCGAAGTTCACCGAAAATCAACGGTCCGCGCCGTCAGGCCAACACGGCGCGGGCTACGAGGTCGGTGCCGAAGGCTGTGAGGATGGCTAGGTAGAGCAGGCCCGTGGCCGCCATCACGGCGGAGTACTGGCGCTCCTTCAGGGCAGCTCGCGTCACTGCGACCAGGATGATCGTGCTCACCGCACACGCGATCCAGAACCACCCCATGAGGCCCTTGTAGCCATCGTCGATCGAGCCGTTGATCACGCTGACCATCCCTGTCGGCCACAACAGGACGAGGATCTCGAACGGCCACATCACGGCGAGCCACCGGACGAGGTCGAGCAGCGGCCCTCGAGGCATCCCGGGCTGCACGAGGTACCAGTGCCCGAGGAGCATCGCGTCGGTGACTGCCCCAAGGAACGCTGCCCCCACGACGACCCGGGCCACGGAGAGCAGCGCTGGATCGCCCGCCGCGATGCCTGCCGCCGCCAGTCCGACAAGCCCGACCACCGGCGCGATCAGGTCCAGCGTGGGAGGGAACTCGGCGGCGGCGAGATCGCGCCCTTCACGAGCTCGATCGATCCCGGTCATGGCGGTCACCCGAGCGCTGCGCTGGTCAGCGACCTCATGCTCCCCCGACACTCCCGCCGCGCGACGCAGAACCGACACGACAAAGGCGGCGCCGGATGCAAGCACAACGGCCGCGCTGGCCAGATCCCGCACGATGACGTCCTCGCCATAGCGGAGACCCGTCACGAGCGCACCGACGGCCATCAGCAGATAGGTGCCGCGCAAAAGCCAGCCATACCCAAGGCTGACCTCGCGTCGTCGCGTCGTGACCCACAGGAACAGCAGCCCCCCTACCGACCATTGGAGGAGCACAGTGGCGGCATCGAGACGGATCACAGCGCGCCGAGCGTAGGGCTAGAGCAGGGCGAGGTCGTGATCGGCCTGGTTCAGGTTGTCGGGGCCGTCATCGGCGGCCACGACGATGTCCTCGAGCCGGAAGCCGAAGCGCCCTGGGACGTAGATGCCAGGTTCTATGGAGAAGGCGTGCCCGGGGGCCAACGGCTCGACGTTTCCACTCACGATGTACGGATCCTCGTGGGCCTCGACACCGATCCCGTGCCCGGTGCGGTGGATGAAATCGGCTCCCCACCCCGCGTCGGTGATGATCCGGCGAGCGCGAGCATCGACGTCCTCGCAGGTCGCACCGACGACGGCCGCGGCCACAGCGGCCTGCTGGGCCTCGATCAGCACCGCATAGGCCTCGGCCGCCTCCACTGTCGGCTCTCCGAGCGAGACGCACCGAGTGATGTCCGAGCAGTACCCGACGCCGTCACCATCGAGCATCGTGCCCCCGAAGTCGCACAGCACCGCCTCGCCCTCTCGGATCACCCGATCACCGGGTTCGTGGTGCGGACTCGCCGCGTTCTCCCCGGCGGCGACGATGGCGAAGTTCACCCGGTGGTGCCCTTCGGCCAGGATCCGTTGGCCGAGCGCGGCCGACACCTGGGCCTCGGTACGCCCCAGCAGCTCGATCTCGCCGCGCTGGAGCTCACCGGCAATGCGATCGACGGCCGCGCTCGCACAACGGAGTGATTCGATCTCGGCGGGGTCCTTGCGGGCCCGCAGTGGGCTCATGACCGTGCTCGCCCGCGTCCACTGAGCGACCGGAAGGGCCCGCTGTAGGTCGACCACGAAGCGCGCCCAGGTCTGGTCACCGATGGCAACCGCACCCGCAGCGCCGACCAGTTCTGCGACGAGGGCGATGGGGTCCTCGGTCTCGCCCCAGGCCCGCACCCCAAAGTCGTCGGGGCGGGCGACGACGCGTGGGGCCTCGAGTGCGGGCACGACAAGCGTCGGGTCCGCATCCTGCGGCACCACGAGCATCGTCAGCCGCTCGAGCGGCATCGCCTCGTAACCCGTCAGGTACGGCAGGTCGGCGCCGACCGACAGGAGCAGCACGTCCACTCCCATGTCTCCCATCCGGGAGCGCGTCCGGCTCAGTCGATCGGCGAAAGGTGCAACCATGGCCCAAGGATGCCAGGCGGAGTCAGGAGCTCGGCACCACGGCGGAAACCGACCTCGTCGCATCGGCCGCCTGGCGGGCGTGATAGCTCGACCTCACGAGCGGTCCTGCTTCAACATGGCCGATGCCCATGGCCTCCCCCACCACCTTGAGCTCGGTGAGCTCCTCGGGGCCCCACCAGCGCGCGACGGGGAGGTGGTTCGTCGTGGGACGGAGGTACTGCCCGATCGTGACGATGTCGACCCCGACGCCACGCAGGTCGGCCAGCGTCTGGATCACCTCCTCGCGGGTCTCACCCATGCCGACGATGATCGATGACTTCGTCGTCAGGCCCGCCGCCTTGGCTCGTGCGAGCACAGACAGCGACCTTGCGTAGTCGGCAGATGGCCTGGCTGCCCGCTGCAGTCGGGCCACGGTCTCGATGTTGTGGTTGAGGACGTCGGGATGCTCGTTGAAGATCACCGTGAGGGCATCGGGATCACCCTTGCAGTCTGGGACGAGCACCTCGACCGACACGCCCGGGGTTCGGGCCCGGATGGCTCGGATCACGGCCGCGAACTCCGCTGCCCCGCCGTCGGGCAGGTCGTCGCGAGCCACGGCGGTGACCACGGCGAAGCGCAAGCCCATCTGATCGACGGCCTCGGCGACGCGCATCGGCTCCTGGGAGTCAGGCGGTGCGGGATGGCGGGTGTCGACGAGGCAGAAGCCACAGGCCCGCGTACAACGCTCGCCATTGATCATGAAGGTGGCGGTGCCATCTGCCCAGCACTCCGACAGGTTCGGGCACCCTGCTTCCTCGCACACCGTCACGAGGCTGAGGTCGCGCATGGTGCGCCGAATGGCGGCGACCTCCGGCGAGAGCCGCATCGACGCACGCATCCAGTCAGGCTTGCGGGCGCTGATGGAGAGGCCTTCGGTCACACCTGCGTCGGCGAGGCGAGCGGCTCGACGCGGGGTCGTCCCGCTTTCGGGTCGGACTACGTCTCCCGGTCCCTCGCCGCGGCTGAACGGGGTGAGGTCCTCAGGCGTGTGGCGCCACACCACATCAGCACGATCCCACCCCTCTCCCCCCCAACGCGCCGCGGCGCGCCTGGCGACGGCATCCACCACGTCTCGCATCGAAGCCCCGATGCCCTCCGCCCGCAGCGAGGTCACGCCCTTGTCGAGGATCCCGCACGGAACGATGTGACCAAACATGGTCATGTCCGGATCGACGTTCAGCGCGAAGCCGTGCATGGATCGCCCGCGGCTCAACTTCACGCCCACAGCGCAGACCTTGCGCGGGGCATCAGACGTTGGTGCCACCCACACACCGGGAAACCCCGTGACGCGACCGACATCGGACAGGCCCAGGTCTCCCAAGACGTCCATGATGAGCTGCTCGACAGAGCACACGTACGCCGCGGTGTCAGCCAGACCTCCGCCCCGCTTGCCGGACACGTTGAGAACGGGATAGCCGACGAGCTGTCCAGGCCCGTGATAGGTGACGTCGCCGCCGCGGTCGGTCTGCACCAGCGCCGCACCGACCGACTCCGGATCGCTGAGGAGATGGCCGAGATCGCCTCGCACGCCGAGCGTGTAGACGGCGGGGTGCTCGAGGAGCAGCAGGTGGTTGTCGACACCGCTCCTGAACAGACCAGATTGCAGCGCGTGGGCGTCGCGGTACGCCACCCGCCCGAGCCACCGAATGTGCAGTGGTCGAGCGCTGTGACCAGGCGCGCTCACGTCACAGCTCAGCGGCCCAGTCACGGGTCTCGAGCAGCTCCTTGAGCTTGTGCAGGAACGACGCCGCGTAGGCGCCATCGAAGGCCCGGTGATCCCACGAGAGCGCGAGGTTGCCGACGGAGTGGATGGAGATGCCCTCAGTGCCATCGGGCAGCTCCACCACCACGGGTCGGCGACGCACCCCATCGGTCGAGAGGATCGCCACTTGGGGCTGGTTGATGATCGGCATCGTCAGGAGCGTTCCGAACGGACCCGGATTCGTGATCGTGAAGGTCCCATCGGAGATGTCGTCGGGCGTGAGCTTCTTCGATCGAGCGCGGCCAGCCAGATCGCTGATCTCTCGAGCGATGGCGCGCATCCGCTTGCTGTCCGCATCCCGAACCACCGGAACCATGAGACCCTTGAAATCGAGGTCGACGGCAATACCGAGGTTCAGGTAGTTGTGCACGACGAGGGCGTCGTCGGTGAAGGTGGCGTTCACCTCGGGATACTCGTGCAGGGCGTCAACGACAGCGCGGGAGACGAACGGGAGATAGGTGAGGCCGAAGCCCTCCTCGGCCTTCCATGCTTCCTTGTGAGCACCTCTCACTCGATCGATGGCCTCGTAATCGACTTCGATCGACGCGTAGACGTGCGCGGAGGTGTCGAGTGATCGGCGGAGGTGCTCGGCGCTGCGACGACGGATGTTGCTGTGCGGGATCACCGTGTCGCGGCCGGCAGAGCGGACCAGTGGCTCGGGGCCAGGCCGGGCCGCCGCTGGGGTGGGTCGTGCCGAGGCCGAGCCCGTCGGTCCAGATCCGGCCGCCAACACGTCGTTGCGAGTGATTCGTCCGCCGACGCCCGTGCCGGTGATGGCGGACGGATCGAGGCCACGCTCAGCGATGAGACGGCGAACCACAGGGGACAGCAGCCGACTGCCCTTGCCGGCCGGAGCGGCGGCCGGCGCCGCGGGAGCGGGTGCAACCGGCGCCGGCGGCGGGGGCGGCGGCTCGGCTGCGGCGGGTCGGGCCGGGGGCTCAGGCGCCGGCTCTTCGACGGCTGCGGGCGGGCCCTCAGCGGCGGCGGGGGCCGGGGCGGCTCCGGCGTCGCCGATGACAGCCAGCACCACCCCTACATCGACGGTGTCGCCCTCGGGCACCTTGATCTCGAGGATCGTGCCGCTCATCGGCGAGGGCACCTCGGAGTCGACCTTGTCGGTGGACACCTCGAAGAGAGGCTCGTCTTCCGCGATCGTGTCGCCGACCTGCTTGAACCACTTTGTGATCGTGCCTTCGGTGACGGTCTCACCGAGCTGGGGCATCGTGATGTCTGCCATGTGGGCGGGGCGCTCCTCTTGTCCGTGGCTATCCGTGCAGGGGGCGACCGGTGAGGGAGATCATGGCCTCACCGAGCACCTCGGTCATCGTGGGATGGGGCTGGATGAGCGAGGCCATGTCGTCAACGCTGGCCTCCCAGTTGACCGCCAGGTACGCCTGCCCGAGCTGCTCGGTCACCCAGGGACCCACCATGTGCACGCCCAGGATGCGGCCGGCACTGCCATCGGGCAGCTTCTCGGCGATCACCTTCACCATCCCCTCAGCCTGATTGACGATCAGCGCACGCCCGTTGTGGTTGTAGCGGCTCTTCTGCGTCACCACGTCGAGGCCGGCCTCCTTGGCCGCCTCCTCCGACAGGCCGGTGAACGCCGCTTCGGGCCGCGTGTAGACGCACCACGGCACGCTGGCGTAGTCGACCGGCGCAGGGTCTTCGCCCAGGATGTCCTGGATCGCGATGACTCCCTCGATGAAGGCGATGTGCGCAAGCGCTGGCGTCGCGATGGCGTCGCCCACGGCCCACACGCTGGCCTCACCGGTGCGGCAGGTCGCATCGACCTCGATGAACCCTCGATCGCTGATCACCACACCGGTGCCGTCGAGGCCCAGATCGTCGGTGTTGGGACGACGCCCCACGGACATCACCACCACATCGACATCGAGCGCCTCGCCACCGATGGCGACGCTCGTCCCCGATGGGCCCGGCACATGACCCTCGACGCTCACACCAGTCCGGATCTCCATGCCTCGCTTCTTGAAGGAGCGCTCGATGACCTGGGTGAGGTCCTTGTCGAGGCCCGGCAGGATCTTGGGCAGCGCTTCCAGGATGGTGACCTGCGAGCCGAGGTCGCTCATCATCGACGCGAACTCACAACCGATGACGCCACCACCGATGATCGCGGCCCGCTTCGGCACCTCGGGCATCGACAGCACCTCGTCGGAGGTCATCACGATCGTGCCGTCGACCTCGAACCCAGGGAGGGTCCGCGGCAGGGACCCTGGGGCCAGAACGACGGAGTCCGCGGTGATCTCGAGATCGCCGGAGCTGCCGCCGGAGACCGTGACCTTGCGACCGGCGTGGAGACGACCGTGACCGTCAAGGACCGTGACCTTGCGGCCCTCGAGCATCGTGCCCAGTCCGTTCACGAGTCCGGAGACGATCGAGTCCTTGCGGGCCAGCGACACCGACCAATCGAGTGACGGCTCGCCAGCGTTGATGCCGTACTCCTTCGCCTCCGCGACGTGGAGGTAGGTGGCCGCGGTCTCGAGGAGCTCCTTGGCCGGGATGCAGCCCACGTTGAGGCACGTTCCCCCAAGCTTGTCGTGCTCGATGAGGGCGATGTTGAGCCCAGCGGAGGCGCCGTAGAGGGCTGTTGCGTAGCCGCCGGGACCGCCGCCGATGACGACAACGTCGTAGTGCTCGGCCGTGGGGACCACCTCCGAGGAGTCGGGGCCGTACGAGGATCAAAGGGGACTCTACCGGCGTGTCGCCGGGGTTCCCGCCGAGGTGCTCAGCCGCGCGCGATGAGGACGAACTGAAGCGCTGCTGCGCCCAGGATCAGCATGCCGCACAGGAGCGCGGCGAGGATCAGGCGACGCGTGCTCATTGCCTAGCGCCCGGTCAGGATCGCTTGGACGTCCGCTTCGCTGTCAGGAGTGACCAGCACGAGCACCTCGTCACCGGGCAGCAGCACCGTGTCGCCCCGAGGGAAGATGACCCGCTCCTCCCGGAGCACCGCGACGATGGTCGAGTCACGAGGGAAGTCGAGGCTGACGATCTCGCTGTTGGCGGCCTTGGCATCGCCAGCGAGGGTGACCTCGATGAGGCTCGCCCGACCGCGCTCGAAGCTCAGCAGGCGGACCAGGGTGCCGACCGATACCGCCTCCTCCACAAGCGACGTGAGGAGGTGGGGCGTTGACACCGCCACGTCGACCCCCCAGTTCTCGTTGAACATCCAGTGGTTCTTCGGGTTGTTCACTCGGGCGATCACACGCGGCACGGCAAACTCCTGCTTGGCCAGGAGCGACACCACGAGGTTGTCCTCGTCGTCACCGGTGACCGCTGCGAGGACGTCGACGTCGTCCAGCGGCACCTTTCGCAGGTTGTCCACCTCGCATGCGTCCGCCAGGACCCAGCGAACCCCCTCGGGCTCCCCCGTCGCCTGGGCGCGGGCCACCCGATCCGCCTCCAGCTCGACGATGGTCACATCGTGGCCGCCGCTGCGCAGCTCTGAGGCGATGAACGTGCCGACGTTGCCGCCACCCACGATGACGACCTTCACGGGTGACCTCCGGTGCTACCGCCAGCGAGATGGGCATCTAGCTCGGCGATGCGTTCAGCGTCGACAGACATGTAGACGACGTCGCCTTCCTGGGTGACCAGATCCGGCGTGGGGATGCGGCCGACTCCGAGTCGGGACAGTGCCGCGACGCGGGCCAGGCCCGGGCTGTCGAGGTGAGCCAGGCTTCGCCCGGCCCAGCTCGGTGCGACGGTTCGTTCGACGAGGACGACCCCGGCTGACGGGTCGGTCCACTCCGTCGCGGCGACGTCCGGGAGGATGCGGCGAAGAACTCGATCGGTCGTCCACTGCACCGTCGCGATGGTGGGGATGCCGAGTCGCTCATAGATCTCGGCCCGACGCGGGTCGTAGATCCGGGCCACCACTCGCTCGATGCCGAACTGCTCCCGGGCGGTGCGGGCCACCATGATGTTCGAGTTGTCCCCGCTCGTCACGGCGGCCAGGGCGCCTGCCCCCTCGATGCCCGCCTCGCGCAACAGATCGCGGTCGAAGCCAACGCCGACGACCTTCGTGCCGGAAAACCCGTCGGGCAAGCGCCGGAAGGCCTTCTGGGCCTTGTCGACCACGGCCACGGAGTGACCCGCGTCCTCAAGGACTCCAGCGAGTCCGGACCCGACCCGGCCACACCCAACGACGACGACGTGCACGTTCGCTCCTCAATTGCGGACCGACGGATCCTAGGACTGCTACCGCAGCAGCCCGCAACTGGGGCGCCGTGGTTACCGTGGCGGGCAGGATCCCCAGCGCGACCGGAGGAGCTGTGCGAATCGCCATCACCGGTGCAAGTGGCCTCATCGGCTCAGCCTTGTGTGAGTCACTCGAGCGCGATGGCCACCAGCCGATCAGGGTCGTTCGTCACGACCCATCCCCTGGCGCCGTTCGCTGGAACATCGAACGGGCCGAGATCGATGCCGTGGGGCTCGAAGGGCTCGACGCTGTCGTGCACCTCGCCGGCGAGGGCATCGGCGACAAGCGGTGGAGTGCCGAGCAGAAGCGCAAGATCTTCGAGAGCCGAACCAAGGGCACCTCGCTGCTCGCCGGCGCGCTGGCGAGCCTGTCGCGGAAGCCTGCGGTGCTGGTGTCGGGATCCGCCGTCGGCTACTACGGCGATCGCGGCGACGAGCAGCTCGCCGAGTCGAGCGGCCCCGGCACTGGATTCCTCGCGGAGGTGGCTGCCGCGTGGGAGTCGGAGGCCGCGCCGGTCGCGGCGGCGGGCATCAGGGTCGCGACCATCCGCACCGGCATCGTGCTCGACCGTGATGGTGGAGCCCTCGCCAAGATGGCGTCCATTGCCAAGTTCGGGCTGTTGGGCCGGCTCGGTTCCGGACGTCAGTGGATGAGCTGGATCACCCTGGCCGATGAGGTCCGCGCGATCAGGTTCCTGATCGACACGGACATCACTGGCCCCGTGAACCTCACCGCCCCGACACCGGTCACCAACGCCGTGTTCACCAAGGCCTTAGGACGCGTGCTCCATCGGCCAACGGTGTTCCCGGTGCCCGCGTTCGGGCCCAAGCTCTTGCTTGGCAGTGAGCTTGCCACGGCCTTGCTGCTGGACGGCCAGCGAGCGGTCCCAGACGTGCTGGTTGGCGCGGGGTTCGAGTTTGAGCACGTCGACGTTGAGACCGCAATGGCCGCCGTGCTCGGGCGGGCCGTCTGAGCTCAGCTCACTTGGGCTGCATGCGAACGCCGCCGTCGACCCGGATGGTCTCGGCGTTCATGTAGCTGTTCGAGAGCAGCTCGCAGGCCATCGACGCAAACTCGTCGGCGGTGCCGAGGCGATCGGGGAAGAGCACGTCCCGCTTGAGCTTGTCCTTGAACGCCTCCGAGGCGTCGCCCTGACCGTAGATCGGGGTGTCGATGAGGCCGGGGGCGATGCAGTTCACCCGGATCCCGGCGGCAGCGAGGTCACGGGCCACCGGCAGGGTCATCCCCACCACGCCACCCTTCGATGCCGAATAGGACGCCTGACCGATCTGGCCGTCGAACGCCGCCACCGACGCAACGGTCACGATCGCGCCCTTCTCGTTGTCGGCGAGCGGCTCGGTCTGGCTCATCGCGGTGGCGGCCAGACGCATGCAGTTGAACGTGCCCACCAGGTTCACCTCGATCACCTTCTTGAAGATGTCGAGGTCGTGCGCCGACTCGTACTGCCCGTCGCGGCCGATCGTGCGAGTCGCCCAACCGATGCCGGCTGCGGTGACGAGGGCGCGCAGTGGCCCGAGCTCCTTGGCCGCTTCCACCGCGGCGATCACCTGGTCGACGTTGGCGACGTCCGCCTGCGCGAACACGCCGCCGACATCCTTGGCGACGGCCTCACCCTTTTCAGGGTTCATGTCGACGATCACGCACTTGGCGCCGCGCTGGGCGAGCTGGCGAACCGTGGCCTCACCGAGCCCGGAGGCGCCGCCGGTGACGATTGCTGAGATGCCGTTGAGATCCATGGCGACGCACTCTATTGACCGAGCGGTCAAGAGGTCGAACCGGCGCGCTGCTCCCTTGTACCTTCGACTACGGGCGTGCGTGCGAGGATCGCGACATGGCGCCGCGCTTTCCTCGACGGCGACGGGACGCCGACGACCATCCCGAGCCGGAACGCGACCCCGACAACGCCGACCTCAATGCGGAAGAACACGCCTGGTGGGCGCAGCGGGACCTGAGCAAGCCCTTGGCGATCCCCCCCACCGTCGATGCAGGGGCCAGCCCGCCCCGGGACGTCCTCGCGGACCACCTGGGCGAGGACTGGCGCAGCCACTTCGGGCTGGACGCCCCGGGACCAGTCTCGACGGAGCCAGCCTCCCCGGAGCCACCGTCCGAGCCAGACGCTCCCTGGGTCCCGTTCGACTTCGATGCCGCCGCCCGGCCCGCCACCCCGTCACCTGAACCAGACCACGAACCCGAACCGGAGCCGCAGCAGGACATCGATGCCTCCGACCCCTATGCCGTCCTCGGCGTGGACCACTCGGCTACCTGGGAGGAGATCGTCACCGCTCACCGGTCACAGGCGCGCCGTCACCACCCCGACCGGATGTTCGGCCGATCCGAGACCGAGGTGCAACGCGCGGAGGGCCGCATCCGCGACCTCAACGTCGCCTATCAGGAGCTCCGCATCCGTCGAGGCAAGTAGCCGCCGGATCAGGGGTGCACGAGGAGCACTCGATCCGCGCCTAGGTGGTCCTCCAGCGATGCGATGAGTCGCCGCGTCGCGTCGTCCTCGTGATCCCACACCACGACCGCGGCATCGACCTGGCGGGCAAGCCAGGCATCACGTCGACCCAACGCCGCCCCGGCCAGCTGCTTGGTAGCCGGGGCGCGAGCTTCGAGGGTGACGACCGCCTGCGCCTGACGGACGATGTCGGCGAAGACCCGCCGCGATGAGGACGGCCAGACCTTGTCCGGATCGGGATACGGCAGCACAACAACGAGGGGCACCTCCGCGGCAAGGGCCGCCTCCGCGCCCAGCTGCTCGGCACCGAGTCGCAGCCCGCTGACGACGGTCAGCGGACCGTCAACGGCGATCATGCCCGCCAACAGCTCACCCACCCGGGCACGGACTCCGTCCGCGATGGTGGGCGCGTCATAGCCGCCGAGCTCCGTCGGCCGCAGCCCCGCGACGAGAACGAGGCGGCCCGGCGGGAGGCGATGGTCTCGTCCCCCGGGCGGAGCGGCACCCAGCGGCGCGTCAGCTGGACCGAGGTCAGCGGGCTCCCCGACGCCGGTGCGACCGACCTGTGCCGTCGCCGCCTCGACCGCGAGGCGATCGACGAGGTCGTTCATCGGGTCATCGCTGTGACCCTTCACCCAGCTGAACGTCACATCGCCACGCTCGAGGACGAGTTCGATGAACGGCTCCCAGAGCTCACGATTGGCCACGGGCTCGCGCTTGGAGTTCTTCCAACCCCGCTTCTTCCAGCCCTCGTGCCAACGATCCCTGAAGCAATGCACGACATAAGTCGAGTCACTGACGATCTCGAGGGGACCAGAGATGGCCTTGACCGCCTCGAACGCGGCAACGATCTCCATACGCTGGTTGGTGGTGTGCGCCTCAGCGCCTGATGCGTACTCACCCCCGGGAATGGCCCACGCCCAACCCCCAGGACCTGGGTTCCCCGAGCAGGCGCCGTCGGTGTAGGCCCGGATCGGGTGAACGCTGGGTGAAGTCACCGGCCGATGGTGGCGCGTTCGGCGACTCAAAGCGAGACAATGGACTCCATGATCATCGATGGCTTCGTCCACCAGCTTCACGACACGGATCCGGGCGAGACGCAGGAGTGGCTCGATTCGCTAGATGCCGTGGTGGATGCACAGGGCAAGCCGAGGGCGCGCTTCCTGATGTCGAAGCTGTTGGAGCGGGCCGGACAGCTGCAGGTGGGGGCCCCGGCCAGCGTGTCGACGCCATATGTGAACTCGATTCCATCCGAGGAGGAGCCGTTCTTCCCTGGTGACGAAGATCTCGAACGTCGGATTCGCGCCTTCATCCGATGGAACGCGGCGGTGATGGTCGTCAAGGCCAACAAGGCCGCCGATGGCATCGGCGGCCACCTCGCGACCTTTGCCAGCTCAGCGTCGCTGTACGAGGTGGGCTTCAACCACTTCTTCCGTGGCAAAGAAGACGGCCTCGCCGGCGATCACGTCTACATCCAGGGACATGCCGCGCCCGGGATCTACGCACGGGCGTTCCTCGAAGGTCGACTCGCTGAGAGTCAGCTCGACCGGTTCCGGCGGGAGGTCGGCGGCGGAGGACTGTCGTCCTATCCGCACCCACGCCTCATGCCCGACTTCTGGGAGTACCCCACCGTGTCGATGGGGCTCGCGCCTCTCAGCTCGATCTACCAAGCCCGGTTCAACAAGTACCTCCACAACCGCAGCATCGAAGACACGTCCGCGTCACGAGTGTGGTGTTTCATCGGCGACGGTGAGTGCGATGAGCCCGAGACGCTCGGGTCGATCTCGCTGGCTGCACGCGAGGGACTCGACAACCTCACGTGGGTCGTGAACTGCAATCTGCAACGCCTCGACGGACCGGTGCGAGGCAACGGGAAGATCATCCAAGAGCTCGAAGCGGTGTTCCGCGGCGCCGGGTGGAACGTGATCAAGGTGGTGTGGGGCGGCAAGTGGGACGAGCTGCTTGCCCGTGACGTCGACGGCGTGCTGCTCAACAAGATGAACGCCACCGTTGACGGCGAGTTCCAGCGGTATGCCGTCGAGTCAGGTGCGTACGCACGCGAGCACTTCTTCGGGCCGGATCCGCGACTGACGAAGCTCGTCGAGCACCTGAGCGACGAGGACATCCGCAATCTCCCTCGGGGCGGCCACGACTACCGGAAGCTCTATGCCGCCTACAAGGCCGCGACCGAGCAGGAGGGCGCGCCCACGGTCATCCTCGCCAAGACCATCAAGGGCTGGACCCTCGGGCCCGACGTCGAAGGTCGCAACGCGACCCACCAGATCAAGAAGATGACCACCGACCAGCTCCTTCTCATGCGCGACCGGCTGCACCTCCAAGAGGAGGTGCCGGAGGAGTCGTTGACCGACGACCGTGAGCCTCCCTACATCTCGCTCCCGGAGGACTCAGAGGCCCGGCGGTACATGCTCGAACGACGCAAGGCGCTCGACGGGCCGCTCCCCCACCGGGTGGTGCACATCAAGCGCAAGCTCGACCTGCCCGCCGATGCTGCCTTCGAGGAGCTGTACGCGGGCTCCGGCACGCAGGCTGCATCGAGCACCACGTCCTTCACGCGCTTGCTGCGCAACCTGTGCCGCGATCCGCAGTTCGGGCCTCGAGTCGTGCCGATCATTCCCGACGAAGCACGTACCTTCGGCATGGACTCGTTGTTCAAGGAGATCGGGATCTACGCCTCCAAGGGCCAGCACTACGAACCGGTCGACCACGCGCTGCTCCTCTCCTACAAGGAGAGCCAGAGCGGCCAGATCCTCGAAGAGGGCATCACCGAGGCCGGTTCGATGGCCAGCTTCATCGCCGCGGGCACGTCCTATGCCACCCATGGCGTGCCGATGGTGCCGTTCTTCACCTTCTATTCGATGTTCGGGTTCCAGCGCGTGGGCGACCTCATCTGGCAGGCGACCGACGCGCGCACCCGTGGCTTCTTGCTCGGCGCCACCGCCGGGCGGACCACGCTGCTCGGCGAAGGCCTGCAGCACCAGGACGGCCACAGCCTTCTGCTGGCGTCGGTCAATCCGGTGATCGAGGCCTACGACCCTGCCTTCGCGTACGAGGTCGCCACGCTCGTCCACGAAGGCCTACGCCGCATGTATGGCGAAGGCGAGGACGTCATCTACTACCTCACCCTCTACAACGAGAACCAGGTCATGCCCCCGCGCGCTGATGGCGTCGCGGCGGGTGTCATCGAGGGCCTGTATCGGTGGGCCGACGCTCCTGCGGGGGTGTCGATCCCCGCGTCGATCCTCTTTTCAGGGTCGGCGAACCTCGCCGCCCGCGCTGCACAGCTTGAGCTCGCGGAGCACTACGACGTCGGTGCCGACCTCCACTCCGCCACCAGCTACAAGCGCCTGCGCGAGCAGGCACTCAGCACCGAGCGTTCCAACCGACTGCACCCCTCTCGAGCGCCAGAGACGCCGCGCGTGACGGAGCTCTTGGTCGGCGACGGCCCGATCATCGCGGTCACCGACTTCATCAAGGCGGTCCCCGACCAGATCTCCCGCTGGATCCCTGCCGGGCGGAGCTACACGTCGCTCGGTACGGACGGCTTCGGACGCAGTGACACCCGCGAGGCCTTGCGGCGGCACTTCGAGATCGACGCTGGCCACATCGTGGTCGCCACGCTCGCGGCCCTGGCCGAGCGGGGTGAGGTGAAGGCGGAGACGGTGGCTGACGCGATCACGCGATACGACCTCGACCCGGAGGCCGTCGACCCCCGCTTGGCGTAGAACCGCAGACTCGTCCCGGCCTCTACCCTGGGCGGATGCAAGGAACCTTTGCCGTCACGGGTGACCCCGAGGCCGATCGTCTGCTCTCCACCGATCCATTGGCGCTGCTGCTCGGGATGCTGCTCGACCAGCAGGTGCCGATGGAGTGGGCATTCGCCTCTCCGCTGAAGCTCCATGCCCGCCTCGGCGGTCGACTCGACGCCGTCGCCATCGCGGCGATGCCGCTGGAGGAGCTCGAGGCGATCTTCAAGGGTCCCCCCGCGCTGCACCGCTTCCCGGGGTCAATGGCCAAGCGAGCTCAGCAGATGTGTCGGCACCTCGTCGACGAGCACGGCGGTCAGGCGGAAGCCGTGTGGACGGGCGCCAGCTCGGGCGAAGACCTCCTGTCGCGACTGAAGGCCATCCCTGGCTTCGGCCCTGAGAAGTCCAAGATCTTCACGGCGCTGCTGGGCAAGCGATTCGGCGTCACACCCAGAGGGTGGGAGGAGCAATCGCAACCCTTCTCTGACCACGACTGCCGTCGCTCGGTCGCCGACATCGACTCTCCTGACGCGCTGGCTGAGGTGCGCGCCTTCAAGAAGATGATGAAGGCCAAGGGCAAAGGCAAGGACGGGATCAACTGACTGGCGACGAGCTGGGGGCGCGATTCGAGCAGTCCGGTGCCGGTCGTGTCGCAATCGTCATTGGGATCATCCTCATCCTGGCGGCCGAGGTGGGGATGCACCTACCGGGCTCCGCCCTACAGCGCTCGGTACAACCCTCTGCACGGTTCATCGCGCAGTTGACGGCGACGGAACAGACCTGGGCCGTGTTCGCACCTGACCCGCGCACAGTCAGCCTCGACCTCATCGCGGACGTCACCTTCGCGGACGGGTCAACAGTGCGGTGGACGCTGCCGAGCGGTCCGATCATCGGCGCCAACCTCCGCTTCTACCGCTGGCGCAAGTGGATCGAGTCGGCACGCGCCGACGCCCAGTGGCGCCTGTGGGACCCGACCGCGCGCTGGATTGCATCGCTCTACCAGGGGCGAGCTTCTCCGGTCGTCCGGGTCGATCTGATCCGCCGGTTCCATGACAACGTCATCGGCGGACCGCAACCCCCGTGGCAGACCTACACCTACTACTCGCTCTACCCCGCGCTCGAGGACAGCTGATGCGGGCCCTTCAGCGCTTCTTCTTCGAGCCCCAGACGACCGCCCCGATGGCGCTGGTCCGTGTGGCGTGGGGCGCGGTCATGACCATCTGGGCCCTGACCCTGCTGCCCGACGTCGACCCGTTCCTCACCACCGGCGCCCTCCGCTACGAGCAACCGGGGGCAGCCGGGTCCTGGAACCCGCTCGACGTGATCTCCTGGAGTGGCGCACCGCTCGTCACCTGTTTCATCCTCATCGCGGCCGCCGCGGCAGTGACGGTCGGCTATCGCACCCGCGCCACGACGGTCGTCGCGGTCCTCTGCCTGATCTCGCTGCAGCGCACCAACGCCACGATCTTCAACTCAGGTGACCTCTTTCTGCGTCAGATCGGTTTCGCCGTCGCCTTGTCCCCATGCGGCTTGCTCTGGTCGGTCGATGCCCGCCGGGCGCGGCGGCACGGTAGGGACATCGCTCCGTGGCGGGCGCCGTGGGGGATGCGACTGCTCCAGCTCGAGGTCGCGATCGGCTATTTTCTGTCCGGCTGGGCGAAGGCTCGCGGCCAGACGTGGCGTGACGGCCGGGCGCTGGAGCTCGCGCTGCGAATCGAGGACCTCCAACGGGTGCGAGCCCCGGAGTGGATCTTCGGCCACCCCGAGCTCCTCGACGCACTGACGACCAGCACGGTCGCGTTCGAGTGCGCCTTTCTGTTCCTGGTGTGGAACCGACGCCTGCGACCCTGGGTGCTCGGCATCGGGGTTGCGTTCCATCTCGGCATCGACATCTTCCTCGACGTCGGGTTCTTCAGCATCGCGATGTGGGTGGCCTACCTGGCGTTCATCTTCCCCCCCGTTGCCGCTCAGATCGTCAGGCGCTTCGATCCGACGGGAGTCGGATCACCCGACCGCGGTGCCGAGGCGGTTCCGCTGGCGGTCCAACCAGCCCAGTAGCACTGCAACTGCACGCGGATCGTGGCGCAGCCGGTGGCCCGCGCCGCTGACGATGCGAAGCTCGGCCTCACCGTGCGCGTCGACGAGGACCCGGGCGTCGAACACTGGGACCAAGTCGTCCTCGCTGCCGTGCACGATGAGCAGTGGTCGTGGGTGCAGCTTGGGGGCATCTTCGACGGCCCGAAGCTCCTTGAGCTCCCTCCCCCATGCGTCGACGTTGACGGGAAAGGTCGACTCCTTGATCATGCCCACCTCGCGCGCATGCTCGAGGAGTCGACGGGGATGGGTTGCCCAATCATCGAAGTCGGCGGGAGCACCGAGTGCGGCCACTCCTCGCACCTCCGCGCGCGCGGCTCCGGCACAGATCGCGAGCGCACCACCCGTGCCAAACCCTGCGAGCCACACCCCACTCACCTGCTCCTCAGCCTGCAGGTGTGCCACGGCAGCGAGGAGATCGTCGAGCCATCCGCGCAAGGAGAAGCTGCCCTCCGACGCACCGCACCCACGAAACGCCAGCGCCATCGCCACCCAGCCCATCTCAGCCGCGATCCGGTCAGCGAGCTCCGGCAAAGCGGACGATGCCACCGACGCCGCGTTCACGTCGCTGGGGTACCCATGCGCGAGCACGATTGCCGGCACGTTGGTGACGTCCGCACGCATGGGAGGGCGCACCAGATGCGCCGCGAGCAGGTTCCCGTCCGAGGGGAATCGATGGTCCACGCTGAGGGCTGCTAGCCCGCGTCAGCGACGCAGCACCGGCACCTGCGATAGCCCCGGTTGCGCGCTTCTGAGAGCTCGTCGGGGCCGAAGCACAGGAAGGTCTCCGCCTCCATCAGCTCGTCGATGATCGAGGCGTCGTCACAGGCATCGACGTCGTGGACGATCTGCGTGCGCTTGTCGCCGAGCCAGCGATTGTGCTCGAAGCGGACGGGGCGTTCCATGCATCGAAACCTAGTTCCGGGCCGGCCGTCCGAGCAGCATCGATCTCAAGCAGGGGGCCCAAGCGCCCCGATCTCATCGAGGTGGCGGAGCAGCCCATCGATGACGTGGGCCGCGTCGCTGTCGGCCACCCCCAACCCCTGCGCCTCGACGACTCCGAGCACCACCGCGAGGACATCCTCATCGCGCACGATCACATCGGCCTCGTTGCGGGACATGTCCTCCCCGGGCAGGGCGGTGATTCCCTTCGACCTCAGGTGATCGAGCGTGGCCAGGATGAGCTGCCGGACCTCGTCGAAGGTGACCCGCGCTTGTACATCGTCGGCGAGGCGGTCGCCTACGACACTCACGGCCTCGTCGAGATCAAAGATCGCAGCCGGCGTCTCGTGGCCCAATCGGAACGCCTCGGTGCCGACGAAGGCCGCCGCGACCGCAAACACGCTGAGCACGCCAATCGCAATGAGGAGCCACGTCACAGCGGCATCGAACTAGATCCCGATGCGCTGGGCGAGCAGCTCGCGGTGGTACGTGGGATCACCGAAGAGGAGCTCGGAGCTCTTGGCCCGCTTGAAGTACAGGTGGGCCGGGTGCTCCCAGGTGAAGCCGATACCACCGTGGATCTGGATGTTCTCGGCGGCGGCGTGGAAGTACGCCTCGGAGCAGTAGGCCTTGGAGAGGCTGGCCACCGACGGGAGCTCGTCGTTGAGCTCCGCGGCGCACCAGGCTGCGTAGTACGCCGCCGACTTGGCCGACTCGACCTCGAGGAGCATGTCGGCGCACTTGTGCTTGATCGCCTGGAAGGAGCCAATCGGGCGGCCGAACTGCACGCGATCCTTGGCGTACTGCACTGCGGTCTCGAGCACCTTCTGGGCGCCCCCGACCTGCTCAGCAGCGAGTGCCACGGCGGCGAGGTCGAGCACGCGCTCGAGGGTGGTCCAGCCAGCGCCGTCGGTGCCGATGAGCGTGGCCGGGGTAGATGCGAACTCGATCTTGGACTGCTTGCGCGTCTGGTCCATCGTCGCGAGGTTGGTGCGGGTGACGCTGGCGTCGGTGGGGTCGACCGAGAAGATCGACACGCCGGACTTGGTCTTGGCCGCCACAAGCAGGAGGTTGGCGACGTTGCCGTCGAGAACGAACATCTTCGTGCCCGTGATGGCGTAGCTGTCGCCCTTCTTCTCGGCGGTGGCCTCGACGCCGCTCTCGTCCCACTTGCCGTTGGGCTCGGTGAAGGCGAGGGTGGCGATCGTCTCGCCGGAGGCGATGCCCGGGAGGAGCTCCTTCTTGGCGGCATCGTCACCGGCGTGCAGGAGCGTGCTCGTGGCGAGCACCGCGGAGGAGAAGTACGGGGCGCAGAGCAGGGCGCGGCCCATCTCCTCGAGCACGACCGTGAGCTCCACGAACGTGAAGCCCTGGCCGCCGAACTCCTCGGGGATGATGAGGCTCTGCAGTCCCAGCTCGTTGGCCATCTGGCCCCACACGGCGGGGTCGTAGCCCTCGTCGGTGTCCATCAGTCGGCGCACCTCAGCTTCGGGAGACTTGCTCTCGAGGAACTGGCGGGTGATGCGGCGAAGCTCTTCTTGCTCCTCTGAAAAGGCGAAGTTCATGGGCGAGGGTCTAGCGCCAGCGCCCCGGCCCCGTCCACCCGCTCCGCGTACACACGCGTACACTTGAGGGATGGAGCAGATCGGAGCCCGTGAGCTGCGAGCGAACCTCTCCGCTGCCCTGCGCCAGGCCGACGCGGGCGAGCGCGTGATCATCACCGTCGACGGCCGCCCCGTGGCGCAGCTCGGACCGCTCCAACCATCCGGCCCTCCGACGCTTGCCGAGCTTTCAGCCTCAGGGCTCGTCGACCCGCCTCGACGCGGCGACCGCCCGACCGCTCCCGACGCCCTCGACGCCGCCGTCGACGTGCGCCTCGACCGAGTACTGGCCGAGGTGCGGGGCGAATGACCCTCTACGTCGACACCTCCGCGCTCGTTCGGCGATACGTCCGCGACCGACATCGATCGATCGTGCTCGACGCGATGGCAGCCGACCATGCGTGGTGCGCCTCCGCGCTCGTGCGGTCCGAGACCCAGCTCGCGCTGCACCGCGCCTCGGTGACGTCCCGACAACAGCACGACCTGTGGCAGAGGTTGCGTGACGAGTGGGAGGCGTTCTGGGTGGTACCGCTCGACGATCGCTGCATGGCACGCTCCGTGGAGATCGGTGCCACCTACGGCGTGCGCATCGTCGACGCCATCCACCTGGCCGCGGCGAGTCGCCTTCCCGCGCCGATTCGCTACCTCACCTTCGATCGTCAGCAGATCCCTGCCGCCGACGCGCTCGGGTTCGAGGTGGTCAGCGCCGTTGAGCCGTAGACGGCTCAGCGCACCGTGTCGGCGCTTTCCAGCCAGCGTTCGCCCTGCACGCGCGTGTGGTTCTTGAGTGCTCGTACGCTCACCCAGATCAGGAGGCCGACCCAGACGGTCGCAATTCCGAGCGATGGCCTCACCACTACGGCCACGAACACGGGCAGTGCGCACACAAACGCGATCGTCGTCTGCCACCGCAGGTCGCGGAAGTCGTTGGCACCCATCAGCACTCCGTCGAGCACGAACGTGAGCGCCGACGGGAGCTGCATCGCGGCAAGGACCAACAGTGCGATCGTGGCCGCGTGCACGACGTCGGCATCTCCGGAAAAGGCACGGGGCAAGACGGGTGACAGCGCGGCAGTCACCACCGTGAGCAGCAGACCAACGCGTAGCGCCCATGCATACAGGTGGACGACGACCTCGCGGGCCTCGTCGGGGCGCCCAGCACCCAGGGCGTGACCCACGAGCGACTGGCCGGACACCTTGAACATGTCCACACCGATGGCCAGGAAGAGGAACAGCTGAGCGCCGATCTGGTGCCCGGCCAGCTCCGCCGTGCCCACCCGCGCCGCCGAGGCTGTGGCAACGGCGAGCGCGGCAAGCAAGAAGGCCGTTCGCTGCACCATGTGCGCGCCGACCTTGAGCACCGCCCACATCACCGACGGCACGACGCTCAGCCGGCGCAGCCCGTCCATTCGCAGTGCGGGCACCACGATCGCCAGCAGGACAGCAGCGCTGAGAGCTTGCGCCACCACCGTTCCCCACGCGCTGCCCGCGATCCCCCAGTCGAACCCGAACACGAGCACCAGCTCCACGACGAGGTTCACTGCGTTGCTCGCGGCGAGCACCAGGAACGGTCGCTTGGTATCGGGGAGCCCGTACAGGTACCCGATGCAGGCGATCGTCAAGAACTGGAACGGCACTCCGACCGCGCTCACACGCAGGTAGGTAACGCCCTGGTCGATCACAGCTGCGTCGTCGCCAAGCAGGCCCACCAGGCCGCGAGCGGCTACCGCGATCGTTGCTGCCATGACGATCCCGATGCCCACCGCGAGCCACAACGCCTGCAGTGCATCGGCGGCACCGCCCGCCAGGTCGCCGCGACCACGCCGCACCGCAACCCGCACGGTGGTGCCGTACGAGAGGAAGTTGAAGACCCAGACGAGGGTGTTGAGCACCGTCGACGCGAGCGCCAGTCCCCCGAGAGGCACGGTGCCCAGTCGGCCCACCACGGCGGTGTCGGTCAACACGTAGATCGGCTCTACCAGCAGTGAGCCGAGCGCGGGGACGGCGATCACGAGGATGCGGCGATCGAGGGCATCGATCCGCCACAGCCGCTTCAGCACCCCGACACCTCCTTCGCACGTGCGCGTACGCTCGTCAGCATGGCCGACACGCTGATCTGGGACGCGACCGGTATCGAGATCCATGAGGTCGTCGTGGGCCCTGTCGACAACAACGTCTTCGTGCTGCGCTGCACCGAGACCGGTGACGCCGTCCTGCTCGATGCCGCCAACGAGCACGAGATGCTCCTCGAGCTCGCCACGAGGCTCGGTGTCCGCAGGGTCCTCGAGACGCACGGCCACTGGGACCACATTCAGGCGGTGCCCCAGATGCGGGAGGCTGGCTACTCCGTGGGCGTCACCGCCGCCGACGCGGCGATGCTCTCCTCCTACGACGAGGTGCTCGAGGACGACTCGGTGATCGAGGTTGGGCGGATGCGCCTCCACACCATCGCCACCCCCGGGCACACCCCTGGCTCCATGTGCTTCCTGGTCGAGGGTCACCCGGTGCTCTTCAGCGGCGACACCCTGTTTCCTGGCGGCCCTGGCAACACCAGCTTCGAAGGCGGCGACTTCCCCACCATCATCGAGTCGGTCGATCGACGCCTCTTCACCCTGCCGGTCGACACCCTCGTGCTGCCGGGGCACGGCAAGCCCACAACGATCGGCGCGGAGCGCCCTCACCTGCAGGAATGGATCGATCGGGGTTGGTGATCTCCACCGTGACCTTTTCCACTATGGCCATAGTGCTAATACACTGAGCCCCATGTCCCCCGCAGTGCCCCTGTTCCAGATCGACGGACTCCGTGTCCGGCCCGCCGGCGTGCCCGACGCCCCGGAGATCCTGAAGGGCATCGACCTCACCGTCGGAGCAGGCGAGGTACATGCACTCATGGGCCCCAACGGCTCCGGGAAGTCCACCCTGGCCACCGCGCTGCTGGCCTCGCCGGAGTACGAGGTGACCGCCGGCCGCATCCTCTTCAAGGGTGACGACATCACCTCCTGGGACACCGAGATCCGTGGCAAGGCAGGTATGTTCCTGGCCTTCCAGTACCCCCAGCAGGTGCAGGGCGTGTCGGTCCTCAACTTCCTGCGCCAGGCACTGTCGGCCCGCAAGGGCATCGACCTGTCGATGCTCGAGCTGCGGTTGTCGATCATGGAGTGGATGGAACGGCTCGACATGGACCCGTCCTTCGCCGACCGATTCCTCAACGAGGGCTTCTCCGGTGGCGAGAAGAAGCGCAACGAGATCCTGCAGATGGCCATCCTCGAGCCGGAGATCGCGATCCTCGACGAGACCGACTCGGGCCTTGACATCGATGCCCTGAAGGTCGTGGCCCAGGGGGTCCAGGAGGTGCGGCGGGATCGCCCAGAACTGGGCGTGGTCGCCATCACGCACTACCAACGCCTGCTCGACCATCTGCAGCCTGATGTCATCCACATCCTCATCGACGGCCAGATCGTCGATAGTGGTGGTCCGGAGCTGGCCGAGCGCCTGGAGCGCGACGGCTACGAGTCGTGGCGATGAACCGATGACTCTCGACGTCTCCGCCCTCAAGAAGGACTTCCCGATCCTCGACCGCGAGGTGCACGGCGGGCGGCTGATCTACCTCGACTCCGCCAACACCTCCCAGAAGCCGCGCGCGGTCCTCGACGCGATGGCCCAGTACTACGAGCACTCCAATGCCAACGTGCACCGGGGCACCTACCTCATCGCGGAGGAGGCCACCGCCGCGCTAGAGGGCGGTCGCGCCAAGGTGGCTCGCTTCATCGGTGCCAACGCTGCCCGCGAGGTCGTGTTCACGAAGAACGCTACGGAGGCATTGAACCTCGTGGCCAAGGCCTGGGGTCGCGCCAACCTGCACGCCGGCGATGTCGTGGTCCTCACCGAGCTCGAGCACCACGCCAACATCGTCCCCTGGCACCAGCTCCACGACGAGCTCGGCATCGAGCTGCGCTGGATCCCGCTCGGTGACGACGGCCATCTCGACCTCAGCGAACTCGATGCGTTGGTGGATGGTGCGAAGGCCGTCAGCTTCGCGGCGATGTCGAACGTGCTGGGCACGATCCTGCCGGTCGAGCGACTGACCGCGGCCGCACACTCCGCCGGAGCCATCGCGGTGGTCGACGCCTCGCAGTACGTGCCCCATGTCGCCACCGACGTGCAAGCATGGGGCGCGGACTTCGTGGCCTTCACGGGACACAAGATGTGCGGCCCCACCGGAATCGGTGTGCTCTGGGGCACCGAGGCCATCCTCGACGCCACACCCCCGTTCCTTACTGGCGGCGAGATGATCCTCAACGTCACCAAGGACGGCTTCACCACCAACGAGCTTCCCTGGAAGTTCGAAGCCGGCACGCCACCCATCGCGGAAGCGGTCGGCTTGGGTGCAGCGGTCGACTACCTGACCGACCTCGGGATGGACTCGGTCCGCGAGCACGAGGTCGACCTCACCGCCTACGCCCTGCGTGTGCTCCACGAGCGCTTCGGCGACGACATCACCATCCACGGTCCGAGCGACGCCACCCAGCGAGGCGGCGTCCTGTCGTTCACCTTCAGGGACGTCCACCCGCACGACCTCACGCAGGTGTTCGACGAGCATGGTGTCTGCGTGCGCGCGGGCCACCACTGCGCCAAGCCGCTCATGCGCGTCCTCGGCGCACCGGCCACCGCCCGGGCCTCCCTCTACGTGTACAACGACGAGGCGGATGTGGACGCCCTCGCCGACGCCATCGCCGCCGCCGCCGCGTTCTTCGCCCACTGAGCCACCGAGCCCCAACCCACCGGTAGGATCGACAACCGCATGCCTGGCCTCGAAGACCTGTATCGAGAGATCATCCTGGACCACTACCGATCGCCGCGAAACCGGGGCGAGCTCGAGGTTCCGCCCGCGACCCGGGTCGAGGGCTTCAACCCGCTCTGCGGCGACGAGATCGTGGTCTATGTCGAGTTGCAGGACGGCGTCGTCCACGACATCCGGATCGCTGGCCAGGGCTGCTCGATCAGTCAGTCGTCGGCATCGATGATGTCCGCAGCTGTGAAGGGCAAGACCCTCAACGAGGTGCAAACGCTCACGCGCGCCTTCAAGGGGATGATGTCGATCCATGAGCAGTCGCTCGACGGCGAGGAGCCGGCGCCGCTAGAGCTCGATCCCGAGGTGAAGCTCGGCGACCTGGAGGCCCTGCGAGGCGTCGTGAAGTTCCCGGTGCGCATCAAGTGCGCCACGCTTTCGTGGAACACACTGCAGCAGGCGATCGACGAGACTGCCACCGAGGGCTGATACGCCCCACGCTCCACGACCTCGAGCGCGGCCCCGATAGGTTCGCCGTATGCGCATCGGACTGACTGGCGGCGCCGCGAGCGTCGAGCGGATGATCGAGCAGGCCCAACGGGCCGAGGCCGACGGGTTCACGAGCCTCTGGTACGCCAGCGCGGTCGGCGGGGATCCGCTCGTGGCGATTGCGATGGCAGGTCGGGCCACCTCCACGATCGAGCTGGGCACCTCAGTGCTTCAGACGTACACCGCGCACCCAGTCCTGCAGGCCAACCGAGCGGTGTCGGTGGTCGATGGAATGGGACGGGCCGGGTTCACCCTAGGGCTTGGGCCGTCACATCGACCACCGATCGAGGACGCCTACGGCTTGTCGTATTCGCATCCCGGACGGCACACCGAGGAGTACGTGCAGGTACTCACCTCGCTGCTTCGAGGCGAGACCGTTCACTTCGACGGGGAGGACTTCCACGTCCACGCCGGGGCGCCGGAGAACGCCGAACGGTCCCCAATCCCGATCCTCATGGCCGCCCTTGCGCCCCGCATGCTGCGAGTGGCTGGCGAGCTGACCGACGGCACGATCTTGTGGATGGGCAACGAGAAGGCCATCGAGGCGCACGTCGCGCCGCGGCTGCAGGCTGCCGCCGCCGGCGCCGGACGCTCGGCGCCGCGCATCGTTGCTGGGCTTCCCGTCGTCGTCCACGATGACGTCGCTGAAGCCCGCACCACCGCTGCAACGGTGTTCGCGGGCTACGGGGAGCTGCCGAACTATCGCCGCCTGCTGGATATCGGGGGCGCTGCGGGCCCTGCCGACGCGGCCATCGTCGGCAACGAGGCCGCTGTCGCGGCCCGCATCGAAGCCCTGTTCGCGGCCGGAGCCACCGACGTGTGGGCCGCGCCGTTCCCCGTGGGCGACGATCGCTCAGCGTCTCGGCGCCGCACCCGAGCACTTCTGCAAGAGCTGGCCAACAGCTGAGACGCGACGCAGGGCGACCCGAAGGCCGCCCTGCATCCCACCGCTGTTAGGGAGCTACAGCGTAGGAAGACCTGCCCCGCCGAGCAGTCCGAGGAGATCGGTCAACGCCGACAGGTCGGGGAGAGCGGGGATCCCCGGAAGGCCCAGCGAACCGGGATCCGGGAGCGCGGGAACACCGGGTGCGCCCGGAAGGCCGGGAAGGCCGGGAAGGCCGGGAAGGCCCGGAAGGCC
>JBBDWQ010000055.1:0-4311 GCA_040902805.1 Acidimicrobiales bacterium | reverse complement strand
AGCGAACCGGGATCCGGGAGCGCGGGAACACCCGGCACAGCCGACGCCGCGGAAGCACCGGGCACAGCAGGAAGCCCGGGAACCGACGGAAGCCCGGGAACCGACGGAAGCACATCGGCAAGGCAGCTCTTCGATGCCTCGTCGACCCCGACACAGACGTCCGCCTGCTGGTGGGGGATGTGCCCCGACGCCTTGAGGTAGCCGGCTCCGGGTTCGACCGTCAGGTCGGCCGACCCGTAGCTGTCAACGGTCGCATGCCCGACACCACCCAGGTCCTGGTCAAGGACCTTGGCCGCGTTCGCCGGGATGAATGAGCCGACAGCAAGCGCACCTGCTGCTGTCGCTCCTGTGAGCAATGCCCGCATCTTGTTCATCAGAATTCCTCTCCCTTGCGCCGGGTTGGCGACACGACGCTTGCCGTGATGCCTAGGAGATTCGATGATGAATGCCAGAGCTCCTTCTGCGGCATTTAATGTTTAAACACGATTCTTATGCCGTCGCCATTTGTTCCAATTGGGCGATTTGCAACGAGGAACCGAGGTCCACAAACCGGCGGTCGTCTAGCGCAGAGGATCAGCGAACGGGTCCACATCGGCGGATCCGTTGGTCACGGAGTCGACAGGCCGGTCCTCGCCGAATGCGGCGTAGCCAGTTGCTTCGAGCTCGGTCGCCAGATCGGGGCCGCCGGTCATCTGGATGACGCCACGCGCCAGCACGTGCACGTGGTCCGGACGCAGCTCGTGGAGCAGGCGGCTGTAGTGGGTGATTGCCAGTACGCCGAGGCCTGTCTCGTTGGTGGCCTGCTCGATGCGTCGGGAGCAGGCGCGGAGCGCGTCGACATCGAGACCACTGTCGAGCTCGTCGAGGATGGCGATGGCGGGACGCAGCACACCGAGCTGGAGTGTTTCGTTTCGCTTCTTCTCGCCGCCTGAGAGGTCGACGTTCATCGGACGAAGCAGGAACTTGTCGTCGAAGCCGATGCGCTCGGCCTCAGCGGTGATGAGCCCTGCGACTTTGCCGGCGTCTCGCCCCGAGGCACGGAACGCGGCCTCGAGCACGTCGAGCACGGGTACGCCAGGCACCTCGGTGGGGTACTGCATCGCGAGGAAGAGGCCCGCTTGCGCTCGCTCGAAGGGTGCGAGCGCCAGAACGTCGGCGCCGTTGAGTGTGACCGACCCGCCAAGCACTTCGTAGCCGGGGCGACCCATGATGACGTGGCTCAGCGTGGACTTGCCGGAGCCGTTCGGCCCCATGATCGCGTGCACTTCACCGGAGCGGATGGTGAGGTCAATCCCCTTCAGGATCTCCTTGCCGGCCACTCCCGCCCGAAGTCCTTTGATCTCTAGGACGTGGTTCACGGCACCACCACCTCGATCTGACCGTCGACCACTCGCGCTTCGTAGACCGGCACGGGTTTCGTTGCCGGCAGGGACTCCGCGCTGCCATCGGAGAGGGAGAAGGTGCTGCCGTGCTTCCAGCACTCGATGCTCTTCTCGTCGCTGTAGACGTCACCCTCGCTCAGCGACACGTCCTGGTGGCTGCACACATCACCGATTGCGTACACATCGTCGCCGATGCGCACGAGGGCGATGCGATGCTCGCCGATGACGACCTGCTTGGCCGTGCCGGGCTTGAGGTCGTCGAGGGGACCGATGCGCTGCACGGCGCTCATGCGAGCACCCGTTCGAGCTTGCCCGCCACTGCAGTGTTCAGTTCGTCCCGGAGTGAGTTGACGGGGAACTTGTCGAACACCTCGGCAAAGAAACCGGCGACGATCAACCGCTCTGCCTCCACCGAGGGCACACCGCGGCTCTCGAGGTAGAAGCGTTGCTCCTCGTCGATGGGTCCGACGGCGGAGGCGTGACTGCAGTGCACGTCGTTGTTCTCGATCATGAGGTTCGGCACCGACTCGGCCCACGCATCCTCGGAGAGCTTGATGTTGCGATTGGTCTGGAACGCGTTCGTGCCGTGCGCGCCAGCGTCAACCTTGATGAGGCCGGTGTACACGGACCGGCTCCGGTCGCTCACCGCCCCCTTGAACAGCAGGTTGCTGGTCGTGTCAGGCGCGACGTGCTCCTGGAATGTGCGGTAGTCGAGCGTCTGATCGCCATCGCCGAAGTACGCGGCCAGCAGGTCGCCCGATGCCCCCCGGCCCGACAGCGTGCAGTTGGTGCGGACCCTCGCGTAGTCGCCCCCGAACCCAGCGAGCCCCGCGGTCACGGAAGCTTGCGATGCGGCGTCGAGATCCAGAGACGCGATCGACCACGTCGCCCGATCGAGACGCTGGATTCCGATGTAGCCGACGCGCGCGGCGCTGGCGATGGACGCCTTGGTCACTGAGAGAACCAATCCGGCGCCTCCACCCTCGAAGACCTCAAGGATGCGCATCTCGCTGTCGGCGCCGGCCCGGATGACGAGGTGGGTTGCCGCCGCCGTGCTGTCGGCAGGTCCGGTGTGACGGATCACGATCGGATCGGCCACGGTCACACCCGGTGGCACGTCGATGATGATCGGGTCGAGGGCCAACGCATGGTGCAGCCAAACCAGCGCATCACCATCACTGGGGAGTTCGCCGAGCAGCGTCGCCCCATCGTCGAGCTCACTGGCCCGCGCGACGCGCGCCTTGCCGAGGTCCCCGTGCTCGATCGTGCTCGTCGAGGCGGCACCCATGAAGCGATCGAGGTCCAGCTCGCCGATGCGGCTGTAGCGCCACACCTCCTGATCGGTCGTCGGCATGTCGGCGTCGGCCAGCTGCCTCCCTGCCTCGGCGCGCCGCTCCGTCAGCCAACCCGCACCGCCCAGGGCGGAAAGGACATCGGGGGTGAACGAGCTCAGCGGGACCTCTCAGGAATCGCGCAACGGGGGCCAAGTTGGCCCCCGGAAACCCGGTCATCCTACCGGCGCCCCTCCCGAATAGCCCAACCAATCAACGTCTGTGAAGCGATACGGCCGGATAGCGGACGTGGGGGTTCACAGACGTTGGTTGCTAGGGCTTGCGGCGGAACAGACGCTTGAGGCGGCCGCCGCGCGACTGCTCCTTCGCGATGTCGGCGAGCACCTGGGCGCCGATCGAGTTCAGGTAGTCCTCTGCCTCGTCGAGGACTGCAGCCACCGAGCCATCGTCACGGTCGAGGGCGTCGAGGGGTTCGTCGGGCGTGGGGGGCGTGACGAGCGTGCCGTGGCTCCAGTTCACGTCGGCCAGGCGCTTCTGGAACTTCGCACAATCCGCGGGACAACGCCACGGGGCCTCGGGCGCGAGATCAAGGTCGCACTTTCGGACGGTCTCACCGTTGGAGTACGTGCGGCTCTCGTAGTGCTTGCAGTCCTGGCGCATCGGCACGGCTTCAGTGTGCCAGCCGACAACCCCAAGCAGCGGTCAGCCGACAGAGCCTTCCATCTGGAGCTCGATGAGACGGCTCCACTCGACGGCGTACTCCATGGGGAGGGTGCGGGTCACGGGCTCGATGAAGCCGTTGACGATCATGCCCATCGCTTGCTCGTTCGAGAGGCCGCGGCTCATCAGGTAGAAGAGCTGCTCGTCAGCCACCTTCGAAACGGTGGCTTCGTGACCGACGACGGCATCCCGAGCCCCGATCTCCATGTACGGGAACGTGTCGCTGATTGAGTCCTCATCGAGGATCAGGGCGTCGCACTGCACATGGCTCTTGCAGCCATAGGCGTCGTCTTCCACCCGGACCAGCCCGCGGTAGCTCGTGCGACCGCCATCCTTGGAGATCGACTTCGAGACGATCTTGCTGGTGGTCTCCGGAGCGGCGTGCACCATCTTGGCCCCGGCGTCCTGATGCTGGCCGGCACCGGCGTAGGCCACGGACAGCACCTCACCGGAGGCCTTGGGGCCCACCATGTAGACAGCCGGGTACTTCATCGTGAGACGGCTGCCGATGTTGCCGTCGATCCACTCCATGTGACCCTCGGCCTCGACGCGGGCCCGCTTGGTGACGAGGTTGAAGACGTTGTTCGACCAGTTCTGGATCGTGGTGTACGTAACTCGAGCCGACGGCTTCACGACGATCTCCACCACCGCGGAGTGCAGTGAATCGGTGGTGTACACGGGAGCAGAGCAGCCCTCGATGTAGTGCACCTTCGAGCCCTCGTCGGCGATGATCAGCGTGCGTTCGAACTGACCCATGTTCTCCGCGTTGATGCGGAAGTAGGCCTGCAGCGGCATCTCGACCTCGACGCCCGGCGGCACGTAGATGAACGAGCCACCCGACCACACCGACGAGTTCAGTGAGGCGAACTTGTTGTCGTTGGGCGGGATGATCTTGGCCCAGTACTGCTTGACGAGCT
>JBBDWQ010000054.1:0-67466 GCA_040902805.1 Acidimicrobiales bacterium | reverse complement strand
GTGCTGTCTACGGCGATGGCGTGGTCGACGGCCGCCTGTGAGCCCTGACCTTTCCAGCCTACCGACCGGTAGGTAGGCTGGGTCGGTGCTCTCCCCCGACGCCCTCCTCACCGAACTCGAGCCTACGGCTGCCCGTCTGCTCGACCGCCACCTGTCCACCTCCAAGGAGTGGTTTCCGCACGACCTCGTGCCGTGGAGCCAGGGCCAGGACTTCGAGCCCGGCTACGAGTGGTCGCCCGACGACGTGCCGATGAGCGACGAGGTTCGCAGCGCGCTGTTCGTCAACCTGCTCACCGAGGACAACCTGCCGTACTACTTCCGCACCATCGAGGCGATGTTCGGCCGGGACTCAGCGTGGGGCACCTGGGCTCGCCGGTGGACCGCCGAAGAGGGCCGTCACTCCATCGTGATCCGCGACTACCTCACCGTCACCCGTGCCATCGACCCGATCGCGTTGGAGCGGGCTCGGATGGCTCAGGTCGAGTGCGGTGAGGTGCCCGAGCCCGAGACGCCGCAGGACGGCTTCGCGTACGTCGCGCTGCAGGAGCTGGCCACGCGCATCGCCCATCACAACACCGGCAAGCTGCTCGACGACAAGGCTGGCTACGAGGTCATGAAGAAGGTGGCGAGCGACGAGAACCGGCACCACCTCTTCTACCGTGACCTCGTGAGTGCAGCACTCGAGGTCGATCCATCCGGAATGGTCATGGCCATCGAGCGCCAGGTGCGCACCTTCGAGATGCCCGGCACCGGGATCGTCGACTACGAAGCGCACGCCAAAGCGATCGCCAAGGCTGGCATCTACGACTTCCTCGCCCACCACGACCAGATCCTCGTGCCCGTGGTGCTCCGCCACTGGGGCATCGAGACGATCGAGGGACTCTCACCTGAGGCCGACAAGGCACGCGCCGCGCTGGTCAAGCGAATCCACCGCATCGGCAAAGCCGGCCGCCGCTTCGCCACGCGCCGCGACGAGGCATCGGCTGGCGACGGGGCCGAGCGCGCCCTCGCCGCGGCCGTCTGACCCGGTACCCGAGAGCCTGGGGTCAGGAGCTGGAATAGCGGGCGCGAACGGCCCGCACGATCGCGTCCGCCTGCAGGTTGGGTAGTCCAGCGCCACCGTCGACGACGATCTCCTGACCGGTGACGTACCGCGCCGCGTCCGAGCACAGGAACGCGACCACCTCGGCCACCTCGTCGACGCTGCCGATGCGAGCGAGCGGCGTGCCAGCCTCGGCGACAGTGGTGAAGTCGGTGTCGTCGGTGATGATCGATGTCAGCGCCGTGGCGATCATCCCCGGTGACACGCAGTTGGCACGAATGGTCGGCGCGTACTCCAGGGCAGCGGTGCGCGTGAGGTTCACCACGCCAGCCTTGGCCGCGCTGTAGGGGGCCTCGCCTTGAAGGGGACGACTGGCGTTGAGGCTGGCGACGGTGACAATGCTGCCGCCACCTCCTTCGAGCAGCAGAGGGATCGCAGTACGCAGCGTGTGGAACGTGCCATCGAGGTTCACGCCGACGACGAGCCGCCACTCGGCATCCGTGTAGAGATGAAGCGGTTTGTTGAATCCCATACCCGCATTGGCGACCACGTCGGTGAGCCCGCCCATGGTCGTTGCCGCCGCGTGGACGGCGGCGGCGGTGGCCACAGCATCGGCCACGTCGACGGTGAACGCGTGACCTGCTACCTCGTCGGCCACCGCCCGTGCCGCCGCCGGTGACCGGTCGAGCACCGCTACGGCCGCTCCCCGTTCAGCCAGCAGGCGCGCGATGGCCGCGCCAATCCCCGCGCCGCCACCGGTGACGATGGCCCGATGGCCGTCGAGGTCTCTGCCGTTCATCGAGCCGCGAGGGTGAGAGGGGCCGATCGGATGCCGGCGATGATCGACGAGCCGCTACGTACGACGGGGCTGCTGATCTCCAAGCGCTCCCACCGCGCCGCCACCCCTTCGAGCACCACCGTCAGCTCCAGTCGCGCCAGCGCCGCGCCAAGGCAGAAGTGCGGACCGTGACCGAGGGCGACGTGGTGGTTCGGCGTGCGGCCCAGGTCGAACGTGTCCGCAGTAGGTCCGAACTCGGCCGCATCGCGGTTGGCCGAGGCGTAGAGGAGCAGCATCGGATCGCCCGCAGCGATGTCCGTGCCCGACAGGGTCGTGTCGGCGACAGCCGTGCGCATGAACGATGTGACTGGTGTGGTCCAGCGCAACACCTCCTCCACGGCGGTGGGCATCAGCGACGGATCAGCCGTGAGTCGATCCAGCTGATCGGGGTGTTCGGCCAGGGCGACCAGTCCGCCGGAGATCGCATTGCGGGTGGTCTCGTTGCCGGCGACGAGGAGCTGCACGAGAAACATCCCCAGCTCATCGTCGGTGAGCGACTCGCCGTCTTCCTCATAGGCAGCGAGCATCGACACGACGTCATCACGCGGCTCGATCCGTCGCTGCGCGGCGAGGGAGAGGAGCTCGACGGTCATCTCGCCGAGCAAGGCCATGCGCTCATCGTCCGACCACTCCGTGGCCCCCGGGACCGCCGCTTCTGACCAGCGGAACAGACGCTCCTCATCGCCTTCGGGCAGGCCGAGCAGCGAGGCGATGAGCTGAATGGGCAGCGGCACGGCGAACGAGGCCGTGACGTCGACGACGGCCCCGTCGGCTGCCTTCACCGCGAGGTCGTCGAGCATCCGGCCGGTGCGCTCTCGCACCATGGGCTCGAGCCCACGCACGACGGCGTTGGTGAACCCCGGACGAGCGAGCTTGCGGTAGCGGGTGTGTTCCGGCGGGTCCGCGTGCATCATCGTCGGGGGGCTGTCGTAGGTCACGCCGATCTCATCGACGAGGATTCCCTTGGCGGAGCAGAAGCGACTCGGGTCGCTCGACGCCTCGCTCACATCGGCGTGGGTGCACACGGCCCAGAACCCCTTGGTGGCGTTCCACGCGATCGGTGCCTCGGACCGCAGTGCTGCCAACGCTCCATGGAGATCACCCGCATAGGTGGCAGGGTCGAGCAGCGCGTCGGTAAGCGGTTCGTGGGTGCCGGGCACGAGGGAAACCTACAGGCTGCGCGTCGGCTAGACCCCGGGCATGACGATCCCTGGTCGCATGGTGGAGCTCGCCTGCTACGGCTTGGCGGGGCACGTGGACGACCCGCGGGTCCTGCTCGATGAGGTGCGCGACGCCGAGCGCATCGGTCTCGGCTCTGTGTTCCTCTCAGAGCGGTTCAATGTGAAGGAGGCGGCGACCCTCACCGGCGCCGCGGCGGCCGTCAGCGAGGAGATCGGCATCGCCACCGGCGTGACGAACACTCCGACGCGCCATCCGCTCGTGACCGCCGCGTGGGGGACGACGATGCATCGCCTCACCGGCGGGCGGTTCGCTCTCGGCGTCGGTCGAGGTATAGCGCCGCTCACCGACATCATGGGCATCCCGCGCATCACCATGGCCCAGATGGAAGACGCGATTGGCCTCTACCGCCGGCTGTGGCATGGCGAGATGATCTTTGGTCATGACGGTCCTGCCGGGCGCTACCCGCTGCTTGTGCTCGACCCCACCTTTGACGAGGACATTCCGGTGATGGCCGCTTGCCTCGGCTTCAAGACGATGCGCTGGGCCGGGCGGGTGATGGATGGCGTGATCCTTCATACCTTCGTGAGTGACGAGGCGCTCGCCCGCTGCGTGGCTGAGGTGCGCGCCGGCGCCGAGGAAGCTGGTCGCGATCCTGCCGCGGTGAAGGTGTGGTCTGTGCTCGCCACGCTGCACGAACCGGACGACGAGCGACGCCTGCGCGGCATCACCGGTCGCATGGCCACGTACTTGCAGGCCTACGGTGACGCGCTGGTCGCCATGAACGCCTGGGACACGGCGCCGCTCGAGCGGTTCCGCGCCGATGAGGTCGTGGCCTCGGTCCCGGGGGCGATTGATGCCAAGGCCACGCTCGACCAGCTCGAGCACATCAGCGGCCTGATCCCGCAGGAGTGGCTGCCAGCGGCGGTCGGTGGGGCCGATGCGTGCGTGTCCCGAGTCCTCGATCAGCTCACCGCTGGTGCCGATGGCGTGATCCTCCACGGCTCCTCACCGGCAGAGCTCGAGCCGGTGGTCGACGCCTATCGAGCGGTCCGTCCGGCCGATCGCTTTGCGGGGCGGACGAGCAACCCCGGCAGGTAACCGCAGCAAGACGGGCTGACCGCAGCACCACGCCGCGGTCGGCTGCCGGCTCATCGTCCCCGTTCGTCGCCCCAGAGCAGCACGTGCAGTCGGGGTGTGAAGTTCCAGCCGCGGTCTAGCACGGGCTCAGCCAGCGATCGGGCGCGTTCGGTCAGCGTGTTCGCATCGGTGCCCTCCGGCATGACCCACACCGGTGACAAGCCGTACGCCTCGGCAAGCTCGTCGATCTCGTCGAGCTCATCCGTTGCCGCTACGACAAACTTGAACACCGCGTTGCCTGCAGCGACGAACGCAGCGAGCGCATCCGGGCGGATGCGCGTTGCGAGGTCGATGCCGCTGTTGGCGAGCTTCGGCGAAACGTTCCACTGACGCACCCGAGCGATCACCGCTGGGTCGGGCACGATCGTGCCGTTGGTTTCGATCTCCACGGCCCAGCCGCGCTGAGCGCACGCATCGAGCAGGGGACCGAGGCGGCGTTGCTGCAGCAGCGGCTCGCCGCCGGTGATCACCACGATCTCCGGGCTCATCTCCTCGAGCCGGGTGACGACTGCGCTGATCGGTGAGCGTCGAAGCTCCACCGCTGGATCGAAGCGCTCCCAGTCCCAGGTGTACGGCGTGTCGCACCACACGCAGTCGAGGTTGCAGCGCCCAAGGCGCACGAACCCGGCCCGCCGGCCTAGCGAGGGGCCTTCTCCTTGAAAGGTCGGGCCGAAGACCTCGGCGACGACGAGCTCGTCGTCGGCCGGGGTCAGCTCGGCCGGTACTCGGCCCACGTCTTCGGCGTCTCGTGCACCCGGATGGCCACGAGTCGTGTGGCCACGTCGGCGTCGAGCACGCCCTTGAGCTCATCGAACAGCCAGGCCGCGAGGTGCTCTGCGGTGGGCTCTCCCTCCATGACGTCGTTGAGGTGACGATGGTCGATCGTGTCGTCGATGAAGCGCTTCACAGGATCGAGATCGAAGTAGTCGACGACCATGGCCCGGGCATCCAGGGCAGCCGCGCCGCAGATCACCTCCACCTCATAGTTGTGCCCGTGGAGGCGCCTGCACTTGTGATCGTCAGGCACGAGGGTGAGCACGTGTGACGCGGAGAACTCGAAGCGCTTGGCGATCGTGAAGCTCACGCTGGCACCCCCGCGTACTCGGTGGGGTCGGTGATGCCGGCAAGATCGAACGCCTCGCGTCGCTCAACGCAGGTGCCGCAGCGACCGCAGTGCCGCGTGCCCCCGACGTAACACGACCATGTGTCCTCGAACGGCACGCCGAGCTCGCCGCCTCGCTCGACGATCTGCGCCTTGGTGAGGTGCAAGAAGGGAGCCAGGACGCGAAAGCCGTCGTGGATGTAGCCCTCGTTGGCCACCCGTGCCTCGTGCTCGATGGCGTCGATGAACTCGGGCCGGCAGTCGGGGTAGATCGCGTGGTCGCCCGCGTGCACTGCTGTGGCCACCGCGTCGGCTCCACGAGCGACGGCGACTCCTACGGCCACCGACAGCATGATGGCGTTGCGGTTGGGAACGACGGTCGACGCCATCGAAGCGTCGGTGTAGTGCCCCTCGGGCACGGTGATGCTCGCGTCGGTGAGGGCCGAGCCGGTGAGCAGCGCCCCGATGGAGCGCAGGTCGACGATGTGGTGGTCTGCCCCGAGCTCTTCCGCGCAGCGCGCGGCGTGATCGATCTCCTTCGCGTGGCGCTGGCCGTAGTCGAACGAGAGCGCGATGAGGTCCGCGCCTTCGGCCGACAGCACGTGGGCGAGGGTGATCGAGTCGAGCCCGCCCGACAGGGTGGTGACGACTCGGTTCACGATCCCTTTCGCCGGGTGGCGGTTGCCTCGATCACGATGCCCCCGCGCGGCTGCTGGGTGAGCGTGACGGTCACCTCGTGGGGGTCGGCGGTGGTGACGACCTCTTGCGCGATCTCGGCGGCGAGCGCTTCGCAGAAGACCTTGCGATCGCGGAACGACCACAGATACAGCTTCAGCGACTTCGACTCGATGCAGTGGCGATCGGGGCGGTACTCGAGCACGAGTGACGACAGATCGGGCTGTCCGGTGACCGGGCAGAGCGACATCACCTCGTCAGTGGTGAACCGGACGACACTCACATGCTCGGGCGCGGGAAAGCACTCAAGGTGATCGATCGGATGTCGGACGGTCTGGCCGAGAACCGTGAGGCCGTCGTCGTCGGATGCGCTGGTCATGCTCCCGCGAGCGTACAAGCGGCGATGCAAGGCGACCCAGGCCGAACGAGCGAGCCCGTCTCCGCCGTGGTGCACTGAACTGACGCGTACGCTGCAGCCGATGACTCGCATCGTGGTGGTCGGAGCCGGGATGGCTGGCATCTTGAGCGCCATCAAGCTGCAGGAGGCCGGCTTCGCCGACGTCGCCGTCTATGAGAAGGCCGACCGACTCGGCGGCACCTGGCGCGAGAACACCTACCCCGGCGTGGCCTGTGACGTGCCGTCGCACCTCTATCGCTACTCGTTCGCACCCAACCCAGAGTGGAGCCAGGTCTTTGCCCCGGGCGAGGAGATCCAGACCTATCTGGAGGACGTCGCCCACCGCTTCGGAGTGGAGAAGCAGATCAGCTTCGACACGGAGATCGCGCGGCTCGAGCGGCGCGACGGGCGATGGCACATCGAGACGACCGACGGGCGTCACGACGTGGCCGACTTCGTCATCGCGGCCACGGGCGTGCTTCACCATCCGTCCTACCCAGACCTCGAGGGCCTGGACACCTTCGCGGGCGCGCTGTTCCACAGTGCCCGCTTCGACCACTCCGTCGCCTTGTCCGGCAAGCGGGTTGGCATCATCGGCACCGGTTCGACCGCCATCCAGATGACAGGCGCGCTCGTCGACATGGTCGGCGAGCTCCACCTCTTCCAGCGCACCGCGCAATGGATCATGCCCGCGCCGAACCGCGTCATCAGCGAAGAGGACAAGGCCGGCTACCGCGAGGACCCGGCGACGATGCAGGCCCTGCGCCACAAGCTGGCCACCACCTTCGAGGGCTTCGCCGCCGGCGTGATCGACGCTCGATCGGAGCAGATGCGGCTTGTCCAGCGGCTCTGTGAGGACAACCTCAACGAGAACGTCACCGATCCTGTGCTGCGTGAGCGCCTGCGACCCACCTATCAGGCGGCCTGCAAGCGCCTCATCCTCTCCGGCGACTTCTACGCCGCCATCCAACGTCCCAACGCCCGCTTGGTCACCGAGGGCATCGAGCGGATCGAAGCGCAAGGCGTCCGCACCGTCGACGGCAACCTCCACGAGCTCGATGTGCTGGTGCTGGCCACTGGCTTCCAGGTCGATCGCTTCATGCGTCCGATCAAGGTGGTGGGGCGCGACGGAGTGTCACTCGACGAGGTGTGGGAGCAACGCCCCTCCGCCTACCTGTCCGTGTCGATCCCGGACTTCCCGAACCTGTTCATGCTGAACGGCCCCAACGGGCCAGTTGGCAACTTCTCTCTCATCGACGTCGCCGAGATTCAGCTCGGCTACATCATGCAGCTGATGGACTGCGTGCTCGACGGCGAGTGCGCCGAGATCAGCGCCAGCCAGGATGCGGCGGAGCACTTCGAGACCGCCCGCGTCGAAGCAGCCAAGAACACGGTGTGGGTGACGGGCTGCCGCAGCTGGTATCTCGATGACCGGGGCGTGCCCGCCGCGTGGCCGTGGACGATGGCCCACTTCCGTGACTGCATGGCCCATCCCGACCTGGCCGACTTCGACCAGGTCCCCGGTTGATGGGTGATACTTGGCCTTCCCCGGGGGTGTAGCTCAGCTGGCAGAGCAGCGGCCTTTTAAGCCGACGCGCGAGAGTTCGATCCTCTCCACCCCCACTGATCCCGGAACTGCTCAGCTCGGGTCCCCGGCGCGCATAGCCTCCTGACGTGGACCCAGAGCACCCGTCGACCCCACCGGCTGTGGACCGGGCCCCCGACCTGGCAAGCCTCGCGAAGATCGAGGGCGAGCTCAGCGAGGTTGAGGTCGCACTGGCGCGGCTCGATGAAGGCACCTACGGCACCTGCCACATCTGCGGCTCGGCGATCGACGACGAACGCCTCGAGGCTGAGCCCACCGCAACCACCTGCGGCGAGCACGCCACAGCCTGACCTAGTCCAGCGCGACCTCGTCGTCGGTGAGCTCCTTGGCGAGCAGAAAGCCGTGGGCCCGCTCCTGCTTCGGAAAGCGGTTGGCCAGCTCGTAGAACGCCGGTGAGTGGTTGAGGTGCACGAGGTGCGCGAGCTCATGGACGATCACTGAGTCGACGACCCAGTCCGGGAAGCCAGCGATGCGATCAGAGATGCGAATCTCGCCCGTCGATGGCGTGCAGGATCCCCAGCGCTGCTTCTGGTTGCTCACCCATTGGATTGACGATGGCTGCGGAAGGTCGTAGCGCTTCGCCAGCTCGCGGGCCCGCCGCGGCAGGTCAACCGTCTCGGCCTGGTTCTGACGGTCCAGCTTGGCGACGAGGTCGGTGACGTACTCAGCTTCTTGCGCCTTGGTCATCCACTGCGGCATCCGGATCACGATCTTGCCGTCAACGATTCGGGCCGATACCGACTTGCGCAGCTTGGCCGATCGCACGACCTCGACCGGCATCGCCGGGATGGTTCGAGCTGTGGGCGGTGGAGGTTCGATTGCCCGCCGCTGCGAACGCGCGGAGCGGGCCTCCGTCCACTCGTCGATCGACTCCGACCACAGTGCGTCCACCCCGTCGAGAGTACCGATGCGGTCTGACACCCCCCGGCCACCCCAACCAACCAACGTCTGTGAACGCCCACGTCCGCTATCCGGACGAGACGCTTCACAGACGTTGGTTGTTAGAGCTGGTCGGGGATGGTGAGCTCGTCGGGGTCGACGAGGAGCACGCGCTCACCGAGACCCTCGGGTCCGTCGGCGCCGACATCGAACCAGCGGCCGCCCAGGTTCGGCAGACGGACGAACGCGGCGCCGAGGAGCTGCTCGAGCACATAGACCAGCCCGCCGTGGGTGACCGCGATCGCTTCGCCTCCTGGGGCCAGCGCGTGGATGCGCGCCAGCGCGGCCACGGCGCGGTCGATGACCTGCTGGTCCGGCTCCCACCCGGGCGGTCGTCGGCGTGGACCGTCGGCGAGTCGAGATGCTGCGGTTGCCGCGGCGGTCGTGCCTTCCAGCGGAGGGGGCGGGCCGAGGTAGCCGGGCCATTCCCGCTCGATGTCGTCGCGGGTCAGACCTTGCCACTCACCCGCGTGTCGTTCGCGCAGATCCGGATCGAGCACCACCGGACCCACACCGAGCTCGTCAGCGATGATCAAGGCCGTCGTCGAGGCGCGTTGCAGGTCTGATGACACGATCGTGTCCACCACGCCGAGCGCTCGACTGGCATGTAGCGCCTGATGGCGTCCCAAGTCGGTGAGCGCCGGGTCGGCCTGCCCCTGCCAACGGCCGTCGGCGTTCCACTCAGACTGGCCGTGACGTATGAGGAGCACCCGGGTCATGGCGATCGAACCTACCCGGCGAGCCTCGATCGTCCGAGGCCCGCTGGCGGGTTACCGCTCTCGACAAGGCCCCGTCGGTACGCTCGCGGAGTGGCCTGTGCTCATCGGATCGGAGTCGTCCCCGCCTGAGTGCGGAGGCGACCAAGCGACGATGGCCACATTGCGCCTCTTCGCAGGCGCCCGGGAAGCGGCCGGCCTCGCCCACGATGTCGTCCCCGGCGACACCGTGGGCGCGGTGATCGACGCGGCCCGCACCCGCTACGGCGAGCCCTTCGCCGCGGTGCTCGAGCATTGCCAGATCTGGCGCAACGGTGAACCGTCAGAGCTGTCTGAGCTCGTGGGCGACGGTGACGAGGTGGCGGTCTTGCCGCCAGTGTCGGGCGGGCTGGGCTGATGACAGCTGGCACTGCGTCGGCCCGGCGGCCGCGCACTCCGCGCGACAGGTCGGCGGGTCGTGCCCCGGCCTCCACGGGTGCAAGCACGAAGAGGCGTCGCTACGCCGTCGACTACGACATCAACGGGCCTCACGTCCGCCTCGGGGTCGTCTGGTTCCTGTTCGCGCTGACGGCGATCGCCGTCGGACCTTTGCCGACCGCGGTTGCCTACGGCGGTGCGGCTGCCATCGCGGCGGCGCAGACGGCGCGCTGCTGGCGCAAGCGTCGGAACCGGCCCGACGAGCTCGTCGCCGCTGGCACGGCCGGTCTGATGGGTGCGGGAGCGTGCTTCGGAGCCGGCGGAGCAGGGCTCGGCATCCTCATCGGCGTCGCGCTCGCATTCACCCGGGCGACGGGCGATACCAAGTCGGCGCATCCGACCGTCGTCGACGCCGGCTGGACGATCCAGTGCGCACTGCCGCCTGGCATCGTCGCGATGTCGATGGTCCTGCTCGCCCGGCTCGACCAGGGATCCGCGCTGGCGTTGCTCCTGCTGGCATCCGCGTACGAGACCGGCGACTACCTGATCGGTACCGGCACCCGGAACCCCTACGAAGGCCCGGCGGCCGGTGCCGCGGCGGTCATGGTCATCACCTTCATCATCTCGACGCTGCCCATCTCGACGCTGGACTTCGGTGAGGCCTGGCTCTTCGGCGGGTTGATGCTGCTGCTCGCTCCGCTGGGGCAGCTGGTCGCGTCGGCGCTGCTGCCGTCGACGAAGTCACCGGCTTCAGCGCTGCGACGGCTCGATTCGCTGCTTCTCGCCGCCCCCGTGTGGTGCTACGGGATCGGCCTGCTGTCCTGAGCGGCCTGCTGTCCTGAGCGATCAGTCGACCGTCTGGTACACATCGAACACGATCCACTCGTCGTCGTCGGTGTAGCTCGTGCGGAAGTGGGTGGCGCCGCCGTCGAAGGTGAAGGCGCAGTCGATGTGTTCATCGTCGTCCTCGCCCTCCGTGCATCCCTGATAGGTCCAGCCGCCGCCGCGCCCCGGGATCGCGAAGAGCGTGTCGACCGCTTCCTGGGTGCCGAGCTGGTAGGCGCAGACCCGGTCATCGAGCGTGTACGCCTGGTAGAGGACCTGCACGCTGGTGTCGGGGTCGTCTGACTCTCCTGATCGGCACAGCCCGGGGGCGACCGTCGAGCGGGGTGACTCAGATGTTGTGGTGGTCGACTCCTCGGACGTGGTGGTGGATTCGACGGTCGTGCTGGTCGACGAGGTCGTCGTGGTGCTCTCCGCCGACGTCGTCGTGGTATCCGCCGTCGAGGACGAGTCGTCGTTGCCGCTGAGGAGCAGAGCGACAAGCCCCACGATCAGGATGAGCGCGGCCAACACACCCAAGATCCACCACTGCCTGTCGCCGCCACCCGGAGGGCCCGCCGTCGGGCGTGGGGGCCGGCCGCCTGGAGGTCCTCCCGTCGTGGGCACGGCCCGGGTGGGGTCGACGGCGGGCAGGTCCGCCCGGGTCGGCCGGCCATAGGGGTCCTGATCGGTCATCGAGATCCTTCCCAGCGGGCACGAAGCTGCGCGCAGGTTACCGAGGATGGTTGAGACAGGCTGTCCACCTCAGTAGGTTGCGATCGCCGTTCCCCTACCGCCGAGGTGCACTCGTGGAGATCTTCGACAACTTTGCCGACCCGTTCGGACCGCTATCCGCCCTGACGCGAACCGCGCACATCTTCGCCGGCATCACCTGGATCGGCCTGCTCTACTTCTTCAACTTCGTGCAGACTCCGGCCTTCGCCGAGCTCAGCGATGGCGCTCGGTCCGAGGCCTTGCGCAAGCTCACGTTCCGCACGCTCTGGTGGTTCCGGTGGGCCGCCCTGCTGACGTTCCTGTTCGGCGTGATGCTGATGACCATCCAGGGCGATGGCGAGAACATGGATCTGTACCTGTCTGGTGTCGGTGGCACGGCCATCCTCACCGGCATGCTCTTCGGCACCACGATGTTCCTCAACGTGTGGGGGATCATCTGGCGTCACCAGAAGGTGATCATCGGCAGCGCGGAGGCCGTGGCCGCCGGTGGTCAGGCCAACCCGGACGCGGCGGCGCTGGCCAAGCCGGCGGGACGGGCCTCGCGGGCCAACACGTTCATGTCGATCCCGATGCTGTGGTTCATGGTGTTCGCAGCCCACGGCAACGCGTGGTTCGGCTCGGGTGGCCAGCTGGGCGGCACGGTCGGCTACTGGGTGCTCGTGCTCGTGGTGTGGGCGATCATCGAGGGCTCCGCCCTCGGTTTGTTCGGCGGCTTCGACAGCGCCTTCTGCAAGATGGCCTTCGACAAGCACAAGAACACCATCATCGGCGGATTCCTGACACTCGGGCTGCTCCACTTCGTGGGCTGGGAGCTGATCCTCGCTCCCTGACACCGATGATCTGACCACCGGCGGTCGGTCAGCCTGAGGCGACGGCGGCCGCGTTCACGGTGAGCGTGGCCTCCATGCCCGCCGCTCGGTGCCCGGCGACATCGCAGTACAAGGTGTAGGTGCCCCGCTCGAGCGCGAGGGTGCCGACGTCGGTCTTGCCGATCGCCAGCTCGAAGGGCTGGCCTTCCACGAGCAGCGTGTGGGCGACGCTGCCCTCGTTGACGTAGGTGAACTCGATGCAACCGGCGCCGGTCTCATAGGACGTGGCGTCGAACTTCAGCGAGTCGAGTCCCCCGACCGTGAGCGCGGACGCGACCGGAGTGCAGTCCTTGGCGGCGGAGGTCTGAGGGCTGTCGCTCCCACACGCGTTGAGGGAGGCAGCCATGGCCACAGCCCCAGCGAAGTAGATGGCGGTTCGTCGCATTCCGAGAACGTAGCGGGCAGCGGTGGTGATCCCACCAGTTCCGACCCTGCGGTGGGGGTCGGACCGGTACGCTCGCACCATGGCTGCCGACCTCGACCTCCTTCTCGACCCTGGGTACCTCGGCGACTTGCCCGCTCGGTCGATGGAGGACGTGCGTGCCATGCGGGCCACGTGCCAGGAGGTCGAGACAGGGCTGTCGATGCTGCGCCGAGTAGTGCAGGGCCGCCTCGACATCGTGGGCCTCGAGCTGGCTCGCCGAGCCGAAGGCGCCGACGCGGGGGACCTGCCCGACCTCATCGCCCGACTGCCGCAGGTGCTGTCCGACCGCACGGGCTCGCCAGGCATCGGCCGTCTCCCGCAGCTCATGGCCCCCGGTGAGCTGCCCCCAGAGCTCGAGGCCGAGCTCGATGCGATCCTCGGCACCGCCCGGTTCGCTGACCTGCCGGCGCTCGACGAGGCCGATCTGCACTCGCTCGCCGAGAAGCTCGCGACCTTCGAGAAGAAGCTCTCCGGGCACCGAAAGGCCCTCTTCGAGCGCATCGATGCCCTGCAGGCCGAGATCACCCGTCGCTACAAGACGGGCGAAGCCACCATCGACGCCCTGCTCCAGTAGTTCGCGCTCGACTAACGATTGCTCGCGGCGGTCGCGTATCCTCGCCGCATGAAAGAGGACCTCGAGAACCGCTGGCACGAGTTGGGTGAGTTCATCCGGGATCAGCGCCGGGTGGGGCACCTGTCCCTGCGCAAGCTGTCCGAGATGGCGGGGATCTCCAACCCCTACCTGAGCCAGATCGAGCGGGGCCTGCGCAAGCCGTCGGCCGAGATCCTGCAGCAGATCGCTCGGGCGCTCGAGATCTCCTCGGAGACCCTCTACGTGCGGGCCGGCATCCTCGAGGAGCGCGACGGAGCCGATCTCGTGGCCGAGATCCGCCGTCATCCGGACCTTTCCGAGGAGCAGAAGAAGACCCTCATCCGGATCTACACCTCGTTTCGACACGAGAACGAGGCCACGGGATCGTCGAGCGGGGAAGAACTCGTCGATATCGAGCGTTGATGCTTCACGGGCCCCTGTGACCCGCCACTCCTGATGCGCCGACTCGCCGTTCTCTCGCTGCACACGTCGCCTCTCGCTCAGCCCGGACAGGGCGACAGCGGGGGCATGAACGTCTACGTCCGCGAGCTCGTGTCCGCACTGGCCCAGGCGGGTGTGCAAACCGATGTGTTCGTGCGCCGCTGGGATGACGTCACCCCCGACATCGTCGAGGTCGAGCCAGGGTTCCGGGTCGTGCACGTGGAGGCGGGTGCTCCCGACCTCGCCAAGGAGCAGCTCCCCGACGTGGTCGACGCGTTTGCCGATGGTGTGCGCGATCACCTCGAGCGGCTCGGTGACGTCGACGCGCTGCACGCGAACTACTGGTTGTCCGGTGTCGCCGGGCACCGTCTCAAGCACGAGCTCGAGCTGCCGTTGGTGTCGACGTTCCACACGCTGGCCCGGGTGAAGGCGGAGACCGGCGACGACGAGCCAGAGCGTCGTGTGCGGGCCGAGGCCTCGGTGATCGGCTGCTCGGACGCCATCCTTGCCAGCTGCGACGCCGAGGCGGACCAGCTCGTTCGCCTCTACGGCGCCGACCCGGCTCGGGTCGAGATCGTGGCCCCCGGCGTCGACCACGCCTTCTTCTCTCCCGGAGATCGAGCGGGTGCGCGCCGGGCGCTCGGGCACCTCCGGCTCGGCGACGGACCGGTGCTGCTCTTCGTCGGGCGCATCCAACCACTCAAGGGTCTCGACGTCGCGGTCCGGGCGCTGGCCGAGCTCGATCGCCCCGACGCAACCCTCGTGGTTGTCGGCGGTGCCAGCGGTCGCGCGGGAGCGGCCGAAGTCGAGCGCATCGACAAGCTGGTCGCAGAGCGGGGTCTGGCTGACCAGATCCGCTTCGTCGACCCGGTGCCGCATCACCTCCTGTCCACCTACTACCGGGGTGCCGACGTGTGCCTCGTGCCGAGCCGCTCTGAGTCGTTCGGACTGGTTGCGCTCGAAGCCGCCGCATGCGGCACACCCGTGGTCGCGGCAGCGGTCGGCGGGTTGCTCACGCTGGTCGAGCACGAGCGCACGGGCTTTCTCGTCGACGATCGTGATCCCGCAGCCTTCGCTGCCTACGTCGGCGAGATCCTTGCGGCACCTGAGCTCGCGAACAGGCTTGCCGACCGGGCCGCGCTCCGGGCACGGGACTACACGTGGTCAACGGCCGCCGCGAGGTTGCGTCGCATCTACGGCGACATCACCTCTCGTTCGCTCGTCGACTGCAGCTGAGCAACCGCCGGTAGGTTCCCGACCATGACCACGCCGCCGACCGACGGGCAGCTCCGCGCCCTCGAGCAGCACATCGACGCGTGGCTCGCCCGCCAGCTGGCCGAGAACCCCGTGGTTGCCGCGGTCGAGCGCGACACCGAGTCGGGGGAGCGGCGGTGGTTCGTTCGGCTGCACGGCGAGGAGAAGGATCTCTTCACGATCTGGTTCCATCTGCGCCAACGCACGTTGCACTACGAGACCTACGTCATGCCCGCGCCCGAGGAGAATCACGCCGCGTTCTACGAGCACCTCTTGAAGCGCAACCTGAAGCTCTACGGCGCTGCGTTTGCGATCGGCGACGAGGACGCGGTGTTCTTGGTGGGTCAGCTCGCCAACGAGGCCGTCACGGACGACGAGCTGGACCGGCTGCTCGGCTCGCTCTACGCGTGGGTCGAGCAGTTCTTCCGACCCGCCATGCGAATCGGCTATGCCAGCCGATTCAAGGGCTGATCATCTTGTTGTCTCTCATGGTGGTCCCATGTATCGTGCGCTCTGACGGCGGGGTTCAGCCCGCTCTCGGCTCGGGGAAGCGGTGAGCGGACCCAGCTCCCCGCCGTCGATCACCGCCTCGACGTTGCGCCCGTCCCTGCCGTTGATCTTCTCGATCACGGTGACGGGGATCCTGTCCACCACGTTGGTGGGTCCCGCGATCCCGGACATCCTCCACGCCTTCGACCAACCCGACTCCCGGGCGGGCGTGTTCGTGGCCGCCGGCACCCTCCCGGGGATCCTGATGGCGCCGGTGATCGGCGTCTTGGCCGATCGGCATGGTCGGCGAGCGGTGCTCGTGCCGTGCCTCGTGGCCTTTGGCGTGTTCGGGCTGCTGTCGGGGCTCGCCCCGAGCTTCGAGATCCTGCTCGGCCTCCGTCTGCTCCAAGGAGTGGGGTCCGCGGGTCTCATCAACCTGGCGGTCGTGATCATCGGCGATCACTGGGAGGGCATCGACCGGGCTCGCCTCGTCGGTCAGAACGCTGCCGTGCTCACGGTGTCGCTCGCGGTGTTCCCACCGATCGGCGGTCTGCTCACCGAGCTGGGGGGATGGAGACTGGCGTTCACGCCGTACGCCGTGGGTCTCGTCACCGCCACCCTCATCTGGCGGCGTCTCGACCCCGCTCGTCCGGACGACAACGCCACGGTTCGCTCGCAGCTCGGTGGGGCCCGCCAAGCGGCTCGGCATCGAGATGTGCTCGGGTCGATCTCGATCGGCTTCGTCATCTTCATGCTCATCTTCGGGCTCTTCCTCACGACCCTTCCGGTGCACCTGCAGCGCGAGTTCGGACTCGGGGCGGGTGCGCGCGGGTTGGTCATCGCCACGCCTGCCCTCACCTCGACGATCTCCGCGCTCCTGTTGGGTCGCTTGCGAGCCCGATTCGGCGCGGTCGCGATGATCGCCGGTGCGTCGGTCCTCTTCACGGTGGCCTTTGTGATCATCGGCACGGCGGACTCGCTCGTTGTCGTGCTGGCCGGCGCGCTTCTGTACGGCGTGGGTGAGGGGATGTTCATCCCCACGCTGCAGGATGTTGTCGCCGGGGCCGCGCCCGCCTCGCAGCGCGGAGCGGTGGTCGCGGTCTGGGTCGGCGCCGCGCGGGCGGGCCAGACCGTGGGCCCCCTCGCCGCCTCAGCCATCTATGGCGCGATCGGCACCGGCGCCACGTTCGTGATCGGCGGAGCCGTTGCATCCACGCTGGTGGTCGCCGAACGGCTCGGCCGCTTCGGCGACGACACCAACCAACGTCTGTGAACCCCCACGTCCGCATAGCGGACGAAACGCTTCACAGACGTTGGTTGGTACGGTCCTCGGATGGTCGTGCTGCAGGTGATCGGCGGGGGACGGATGGGCGAGGCGCTGGCCAGCGGTCTCGTGGCCGCGGGCACCGTCGCGGCCGCTGGGGTACGCATCGTCGAGCCGGTCGAGGCACGACGCACGGAGCTCGCCGCGCTGCTGCCAGGTGCCGAGGTGACGAGCGAACCGGGCCCGTCTGAGGGCACGGTGATCGCAGTGAAGCCGCAGCACGTCGCCGACGCCTGCCGCGCTGCCGCGGCTGCGGGCTCCGGTCGGGTGCTGTCGATAGCGGCCGGCGTGACGATTGCCGCACTCGAAGGGGCGCTGGCGCCTGGCACCGCGGTGGTGCGGGCCATGCCCAACACGCCCGCGCTGGTCGGCAAGGGCGCGGCCGCCATCGCGCCGGGCACGGCCGCGGGGGAAGACGACCTCGCGTGGGCGGAGGGGCTGCTCGGCGCCGTGGGCACCGTGGTGCGCGTGGACGAAGCGCTGCTCGACGCCGTCACCGGCCTGAGCGGTTCGGGACCGGCCTACGTCTTTCTCGTCGCGGAAGCCATGATCGAAGCCGGGGCGCAGGCCGGGCTGCCCCGAGAGATCAGCACGAGCCTGACGATCCAGACCATCCTCGGCGCCGCCACGCTGCTGGCCAAGGGCGACGACACCCCCGAGGAGCTGCGGGCGGCGGTCACCTCCCCGGGTGGCACGACGGCGGCCGGATTGCGCACCCTCGACGATCTCGGCGTACGCCAGGCCTTCGTAGAAGCGGTCGCCGCCGCCACCGCCCGCTCCCGCGAGCTCGGCGCCTGACTCACGTCCCAACCCAGGAGGTTCGGGGCATGGGGGCACCGTTTCGGGCCCCTGATGCCCCGAACTTCGGCAGGGGCGGACAGGTGTTCCTAGCCCAATTGGCCCACTAGCCACAGCAGCCACAGGTGCGTACGCTTCGGCCACACCTGCGGAGAAGGGTGCCTTCCATGGCGACGTCCACTGCGCGGCCTCGGTTTCTCACACCAGCCGAGGTCGCAGACCAACTACGAGTGTCCTCGATGACCGTGTACCGGCTCATCAAGGCAGGCGAGCTGCGGGCAGCTCGGATCGGCAAGTCGTATCGCATCACCGAGGCCGACGTGGACGCGTACCTGGCCGCCCAGTACAGCGACGCTGGGTAGGCGCTCGGCCGACCCCCGCCGGTAGCGTCGAGCGGGCCATGGCCCCGCGCTTCGACACGATCACGTTCCTCTCGGACTACGGGTCCGACGACGAGTTCGTCGGCGTGGTGCACTCCGTGATCCGCTCGATCGCGCCGCACACCACAGTGGTCGACCTCACCCACGAGATCCCGCCCTATGACGTGCTGGCCGGTTCGTTGGCGCTGGGCCGGTCCGCGCAGTACCTCTGCCCCGGCGTCGTGCTGGCAGTGGTCGACCCTGGTGTGGGCACCGAGCGTCGCGGCGTCGCGATCGAGGTCGGCGGCGGGCAGAGCTACCTCGTCGGACCCGACAACGGCCTGCTCGCCTCAGCCGTGGCGATGAGCGGTGGAGCCACCGCTGCGGTGGCACTCACCAACCCGCTCTACCAGCTCACCGCGCCCGGGCCGACCTTCGCCGGGCGCGACGTCTTCGCGCCCGCCGCCGCACACCTCTGCGCCGGCGTGCCCTTCAGCGAGCTCGGGGCGGAGATCGACATCGATTCGCTCCTGCCGGGACTGATGCCGCTCCCGCAGGCCAGCACCGAAGACGGCGCCTTGATGGCGCAGGTCATCTGGGTCGACCGCTTCGGCAACTGCCAGCTCAACGTCGATCCCGAAGAGATCGAGCACCTCGGTGCCCGCGTGCAGCTCCGGTGGGGTGACGATGTGCGCACCGCCGAGCGGGCGTTCACCTATCAAGGCATCGCGCCGGGGCAGATCGGTCTCGTGATCGACAGCTACGGGATGCTGTCGGTGTGCATGGGCAAGCGCTCATCTGCCGACGAGCTGCGCATGCCGGTCGGCACCGAGGTCGCACTCCTCGCGCCCGGTGCTGACGAACAACCAGCCGCCGGCGCCACCCAGTCGGTCACCCTCACCCCTCGGAGGACGCAATGAGACCCGGTACCACCATCGTGATGGCCTTGCTCCTCGCCTTGATCATGGGAGCCGCAGTCCTCCAGCTGTTCGTGCTCGCTCGCTAGGCCGCTGAAGCTCAGAGCGACCGGAACCCGTCGCGGCCCCACTGGCCCGACCACCGCATGGACCGTCTCAACGCCGAGCTGCGCAACGTGGTGGCGGCCGTCGGGCCGATCGTCAGCTTGCGCTAGACCCGCGCGGCGAGCTGGTCGCGGGTGAAGCGCTTGGCGCCCCCGCGCACGAGGATGATGGCGATCACCCAGATCAGGGCGCCGATGGCGATCGCCACCGGTAGAGGCGCGAGCAGCACACCGCTCGACTGACCCACCGACAAGAAGATGAGCGGCAGGATCACCGCACCGCCGAGCTGGTTCGCTTCTTGGCTGGTGCGCGCTCGCGCCGACACGCGGACCATCACCGCCAGACCGAGAGTGGCGACGGCTGGACCGATCCAGAGGATCATCACCAGCCAGAGCTGCGTCGGCACGAAGATCCGGTGCAACACCGGCCAGGCCACGCCGTTGGCGACCACGCAGAAGCACAAGAACCCGATCCACGACACGGCGATGGCCGGGATGAACGCCGTGAGGAGCTTGGCCATGAACAGGTCGCGCTCGGCAATCGGTAGATGGAGCAGCGACTCGAGCGTCTTGCGCTCCTTCTCGCCAGCGAACGCGTCAGCGGCGAGCACGGCGGAGACCATCAGCGGCACGATCAGGAACAGGGGGGCGAGCAGGTAGCCGTTCACGAGCACGATGAGCTGCTCGTGCTGCGGCAGGTCGAGGATCGGACGGGCCAGGTCACCCGGCATGGAGCTCAGGATGCGGCCCACATCGGGGTTGCTCGATGCCCGGGCGGCCAGCCCGACGAAGAGAGGGAGCACGACCATCAGCAACGTCGGCACGGCCAGCATCGGGATGACCACAGCCTTCGAGCGCCTAACGGCGATCAGATCCTTGGCGATGACGGCGCGGATCACCGGCCAGCTCCGGGGCGCATGGGCAGGCGCGGTCATGGTCCACCACCGACGGCGCCGCTGATCAACCCGGCCGTAGTTCGCGCGATGTCACGGCCCTCGCGTTCCGCGATGCGGGCCTCCACTGCGAAGTAGATGTCCTCGAGTGATGGCGGACGGGCGGACGCGCCGTAGACCGCCAGCCCTCGCTCCACGAGCAACCGCACGACGACCGGCAGGTCGTCGCGCCGCTCGAGTCGCACCAGCGCACCGTTGGGCAGTGGCACGACACCGTGCACGCAGGCGAGCTGCTCGAGGGCCTTCCGGGCGGCGGTGTCGATAGGCGACCCGAGATCGATCTCCGCGTCGATGCCGTTCCACATCTCTGCCGCGATCTCCTCGGGGCGACCGAACGCGTGGAGCACGCCGTGGTGCAGCACCGCCATGCGGTCGGCCAAGCGGCCCGCCTCACCCAGGAAGTGCGTGGCGAGGACGATCGTGCGGCCGTGCTCGGTGGCCAGCGCGCCGATCAGGTCGATGACGTCGCGGGTGGCCGCTGGGTCGAGCCCAGATGTCGGCTCGTCGAGGAAGAGCACCTCAGGGTCATGCAGGAGCGCCCGCGCCAACGCCAGTCGCTTGCGCTGGCCCGTCGAGGTGCCTTGCACCGCGACATCAGCGCGATCCGCCATCCCGAAGCGCTCCAGAAGATCCATCGTGCGTCGAGCCGCCCAGACCCGGTCCAGGCCGCGCATGCGAGCGGTGAGCTCGAGGTTCTCGCGAGCGGTGAGGCGCTCGTCGAGGCCGGCGTGCTCGGTCAGCACGCCGGTGACGCGGCGCACGGCGTCGCCGTCGACCGCCGGATCGAACCCGAGCACTGATGACCGACCCCGGTCGGGGGTGAGGATCCCATTGAGGAGCCGAACCGTCGTGGTCTTCCCCGCGCCGTTGGGACCCAACAGCGCGAGCACCTCGCCGGGTTGGACTGACAGCGTCAACCCATCCAGCGCCACGCCGCTCGGGAACGACCGCGTGAGGTCGTGGGTCTCGATCGCGGCCGTCATGTCACCAGTGTGGCGGGTGGTTCAGGCTCACACGCCTTCGAGCGAACGGAGCGGGACCAGCATCGCCCCCACGCGCTCGAGGGAGATCTCGACCTGCGTCGTGCTGGACGTCGGAGCCGCGGCGACGGTCGTCGTGGTCGTTGGCGCGGCAGCCGTTGGAGTAGCGACCGCCGATCGACCTGGGGCGGGGGCAGCGACGCGTGGGGACGTCACGGTCGGGGTCGGCGCGGGCGGGGCCGGGGCCGACTCGCGGAGCGCCATGAAGTTGTGCGTGGTCCAGATCCGACCATCGGCACCGAGCGTCACCCCGACGCCGAGGTAGTTCCAGGCGGGGTCGACGAGGTTCTCATAGTGCTTCGGGCTCTTGATGAAGGCCTGCATGAGGGCGTCCACGGAGTAGCCCACACCGACGTTCTCACCGGCCTTGGTCCAATCGCCCTTGATCTCGTTGGCGAGGTTCGGATTGTGGGAGATCCCGCCGTTGGCCACCATCTTCTCGGTCCAGTTGCGAGCGACGCCGGTCAGCTGGCTGGAGACCTTCAGCTGGCTGAGGCCCTTCGATGCCCGGAGGCTGTTGATGCGGCCCACGAACTGGGCTTCGACATCCGGTGCTGGAGCGGCTGCGGCCGTGGCCGACGAGGGGGCAAGCGGCGCGGCTGGCCGCGCCATGGAGGTCGGTGCGAAGGCCCCGACGAACACCAAGGCCACAGCGGTCGCCACCGGGAACCACCGGCGAGCCGGGTTCGGACGAGAAGGACGGGGGCGCACCCCATGATGATCGGAAGAGGGAGGCGATCCCTTGAATCGACTCTTACTGGGGTCATTGCGGCGGAACGGAGCCCGCTGTGCTGGACTACCCGCCGATGAACCTCGCCTCGATCATCGATCCGCACCCCGACGATGCCGTCGCGCTCATCTCCCGTGGGAAGACCACCACCTACGGCACGCTCCGGGACCAGGTAGCCGGCATGCGAGGAGGTCTCGCGGGGCTCGGGCTCGACCCCGGGGACCGAGTCGGCATCGTGGCCGCCAACAACTGGTACTTCGTGGTGTCCTACCTGGCGGTGCTCGGCGCCGGATTCGTCGCCGTGCCCCTCAACCCCACCAGCCCGGCACCCGAGCTGCAGCGCCAGCTCGCTGCCATCGGCGCCCGCGCCGTCATCGCCGGCCCGTCGGGCAAGGCAACGGTCGGCAATCTTGATCGGGCTCAGCTGCCCGCGCTCGAGCACGTGATCTTCAGCGCCGGCGACCTCGTGCCCGGCGCGCTGCTGATCGACGACCTCGTCGGCTCCGACCCGATGCCGATCGTCGAGCGGGCCCCGGACGATCTTGCGGTCCTCGTGTTCACGAGCGGCACCGCAGGTTCGCCGAAGGCGGCGATGCTCACCCAGGGCAACCTCCTTGCCAACCTGGACCAGTGCCAAGGATTGCCGGGCCGGGCCCAAGACTCCGGCGATGTCGTGCTCGGCGTGCTCCCGCTCTTCCACATCTTCGGCCTCAACGTGGTGCTCGGGCTGACGTTCCTCTCCGGCGCGTCGGTGCTGCTGATCGAACGGTTCGATCCGCAATCGGCCCTCGAGGCCATCGCCACCCACGGGGTCACCGTGGTGAGCGGCGCACCGACCATGTGGGCGGCGTGGGCCTCCCTGCCCGGCACCCGGCCGACAGCGCTCGCAACGGTCCGGCTGGCCACCTCCGGTGCCGCCAAGCTCGACATCCAGGTGCAGCGCACGATCAAGGACCGCTTCGGCGTCGATGTCATGGAGGGCTACGGGCTTACCGAGGCATCACCCGTAGTGACCTCCGGGACTGGGCTGATCGCGCCGGAAGGCAGCATCGGTGTCCCGCTGCCCGGCTTGCGGGTACGGCTCGTCGATGGCGACGGGCAGGACGCGCTGATCGGTGACCCTGGCGAGCTGTGGGTGTCCGGACCGAACGTGTTCGCCGGCTACTGGAACGACGCTGAGGCAACCAGAGCAGCGATCGATCCCGACGGGTGGCTTCACACCGGTGACGTTGCAGTGGTCGATGACGACGGTTTCCTCTATCTCGTCGACCGGGTGAAGGACCTCATCATCGTGTCGGGGTTCAACGTGTACCCCGCCGAGGTGGAAGAAGTGATCGCCACCCACCCCGGGGTCGAGCTGGTCGCAGTGATCGGCGTCGCCCACCCGCACTCCGGCGAGGCTGTGAAGGCCTACGTCGTCACGTGTGACGGCGTTGCCGTCGAGGAGGACGACATCATCGGGTACTGCGAGGCTCGGCTGGCCCGGTACAAGTGCCCACAGAAGGTGATGTTCGTCGACGAGATCCCCCAGAGCACCACCGGCAAGGTGCTCCGCACCGCCTTGCGCTGACCCGTCAGCGGTTCGTGAACAAGTGAACAAGCGGCGGTAGGCTGGCGGGTTCATGGCCCCGTCTCGTCCCGGTGCGCAGCCGCCCACGCCGCCTGCTCGCAGTCGTCGCAAGATCCCCGACGCCACGGTCGCTCGGCTGCCCCTGTACTTCCGCAGCCTGCTCGAGGGCCAGCACGAGGGCTTGACGACGATCTCGTCCGAACGGCTGGCCGAGCTGGCCGGCGTGAACGCCGCCAAGGTCCGCAAGGACCTCTCGTATCTCGGCTCGTATGGCATTCGCGGGGTGGGGTACGACGTGGAGTACCTCAAGTTCCAGATGAGCCGCGAGCTGGGCCTCACCCAGGATTGGCCGGTCGTCATCGTCGGGCTCGGCAACCTCGGCCAGGCGCTCGCCAACTACGTCGGGTTCGGCGACCGAGGCTTTCCGATCGTTGCGCTCTGCGACGCCGACGATCGTGTCGTGGGCACCACCGTGACCGGTCTCGTCGTCCGCCACATCGACGACCTCCCGAAGATCGCCAAGGACCTCGGCGTCGCCATCGGCGTGATCGCAACGCCTGCGGCCGCAGCCCAAGACGTCGCCGACGTGCTCGTCGCGGGCGGCGTCTCGTCGATCCTCAACTTCGCCCCAACCGTGATCTCGGTGCCAGCGGAGGTGTCACTCCGCAAGGTCGACCTCGCCGTCGAGCTCCAGATCCTCAGCTTCTACCAGCAGCGTCGCTCCGGCGGCCCCGCGCATCCGTCGTCGGTGGACATGGCTGCCGCCAGCGGCGACTAGGACCGCGCATGCCGGTCGACTCGCCCGCCTACCCCGTCAACCTCATCCTCGAGGGACGACCGGTGCTCGTGGTCGGCGGCGGCGCCGTCGCCGCATCCAAGGTGCGGGGCCTGCTCGCCGTCGGCGCCGTGGTGCACGTGGTCAGCCGCTCGGTGTCAGACGAGGTGCGCGCCCTTGCCGCCACCTGGGAGGAGCGGCCCTACGCGGCCGGGGAAGCCAGTGGGTATCGGCTCGCCGTCACCTGCACAGACGACCCTGCCGTCAACCAGGCTGTGTTCGACGACGCGGAAGCCGCAGGCGTCTGGGTCAATGCCGCCGACGATCCGGAGCGCTGCTCCTACACGCTGCCCGCCCGCCTCGATCGGGGCCACCTGCTCATCACCGTGTCCACCTCGGGGCACAGTCCCGCCCTGGCCAGCTGGCTGCGGGATCAGCTCGCGCTCGTCGTCGGCCCCGAGCACGACGTGCTGCTGGGCCTGCTCACCGACGCCCGGGCGGCTCTGGCCGCCGAAGGCACCGCCCGACCCCCCGCGAATTGGCGGGAGGCCCTAGATTCAGGGATGCTGGACCTCATCCGGAGCGGTCGTGTCGCCGAGGCCCGTGAGGTGCTCCACACTTCGCTCCGTCTCGGTGCGCCACCCTCTTCGGAGACCCAATAAGGAGCTTCCACCGCAGTGTCCGTCGTCGTCATTGGGCTGAATCACCGGAGCACGCCACTCGACCTGCTCGAGCGGATGACGATCGCCGACGCGGCGCTGCCCAAGGCGCTGCACAGCCTGAGCTCCCGTGACGACGTCACCGAGGCAGTCGTGCTGTCCACGTGCAACCGCACCGAGGTCTACGTGGTCGCCGAGCGCTTCCACGGTGCCTACCAGGACGTGCGTGACTTCTTCGCCGAGATCGCCTTCCTCGCCCCCGAAGACTTCAGCGACCACCTCTACACCCACTACGACGCGTCGGCGGTGGCCCACCTGTTCTCGGTGGCGGCCGGGCTCGACTCAGCGGTGCTGGGCGAGAGCGAGATCCTCGGCCAGGTGAAGGTGGCGTGGGATCGGGCCCGCGACGAGGGCACGGCCGGCCCTGGTCTCAACCTGCTGTTCCGGCACGCTCTCGAAGCAGGCAAGCGCGCCCGAACCGAGACGGGCATCGCTCGCAACGTCACGTCCGTCTCGCAGGCCGCTGTCTCCCTCGCTGCGCAGCGCTTGGGCAGCCTCGCCGGGCGGCGGGTGCTCGTGCTCGGAGCGGGCGACATGGGCGAAGCGATGGTGCTCGGCCTGGGCAAGGCCGGCGTGTCCGACATCGCGGTGGCCAACCGCACCGGGGACCGCGCCGTCGCACTGGCGGCGCAGGTCGGGGGTCGGGCCGTACCCATGTCCGACATCGCCACCGCGATGGCCGACGTCGACGTGCTGCTGTCCTCAACCGGTGCCGCGGCGCCGCTGCTCGAGGTGGACGACCTCCGGGAGATCCTCGCCGTGCGGGCGGGGGCCCCGCTGCTGATCGTCGACATCGCCGTCCCTCGGGACGTCGACCCCGCCGTCGGCGCGCTCGAGGGCGTCACCTTGCTCGACATGGACGACCTCCGTGCGTTCGCCGATGCCGGCACCCAGGCTCGTCAGCGCGAGGTCGGCGCTGTCCGTGGAATCCTCGACGACGAGCTCGAGCGGTACCTCGGGGCCAGCTCCGCTCGCGAGGTCGCCCCGATGATCGTCGCACTGCGGGATCGCGCCGACGAGGTGCGACGGGCCGAGTTCGATCGCTTCCGCCACCGGCTCGAGGGTCTCGACGCCGGGCAGCTCGAGGTGGTCGAGGCGCTCACGCGCGGCATCATCGGCAAGCTGCTGCACGAGCCGTCGATCGCGTTGAAGGACGCCGTGGGCACACAGCGAGGTGACCGTCTCGTCAGCTCCCTGCGCGAGCTCTTCGCCCTCGACGACGACGACAACACCTAACAACCAACGTCTGTGAACGCCCACGTCCGCATAGCGGACATTTTGCTTCACAGACGTTGGTTGGTGTGGGTGTCGTGACGACGATTCGGGCGGCGACGCGGGGTAGCCCGCTGGCGTTGTGGCAGGCGGAGCACATCGCCGCGCTCCTCGGGGCCGTGGATCCCGAGGTGTCCGTCGAGCTGGTCGTGGTCGACACCGATGGGGACCGTCGGCTCGACGTGCCCATCTGGGAGCTCGGTGGCAAGGGCGTGTTCGCGAAGGAAGTACAGACCGCGGTGCTCGACGGACGAGCCGACATCGCCGTCCACTCCGCCAAGGACCTGCCATCGGTCACGGTGGCGGGGCTCGTGATCGCGGCGGTTCCCGAGCGAGGCGACCCGCGCGACGCGCTGGTCGGTTCCACGCTTGCCGATCTGCCTGAGGGCGCCGAGGTGGCTACCGGTTCGCTGCGTCGCCAGGCCCAGCTGGCGGCCGCTCGCCCGGACCTCCGCTTCGTGGGGCTGCGGGGGAACATGGCCACGCGCATCGCGAAGGCCGCTGACCACGCGGCGGTGGTCGTGGCGGCGACGGCCCTCGATCGTCTCGGGCTGGCGGACCAGATCGCCGAGCGATTGCCAACCGATCTTGTGCTCCCACAGGTTGCCCAAGCCGCCCTCGCGGTGGAGTGTCGCGTCGACGACCTTCGCCTGCGCTCGCTGCTCGGTGCGATCGAGCACGGCGACGCCCGCCGGTGCGTCGATGCAGAGCGAGCGTTCCTGGAGGCGCTAGGCGGCGACTGCTCGCTGCCCGCCGCTGCCTACGCCACCATCACCGACAGCACGCTCTCGATCGAGGGACGGATCGCGGCGATCGATGGTTCCACGGTGCTGCGACACGTCGGGACCGACGGCGCCGTGGTCGCCCGACATCTCCTCGACGATCAAGGCGGCGCCGCCCTCCTCAGCCGGTAGCGGTCCCCAGACGTTCTCGGGCGCTTTTTCCGTCTCCACGACGGATAGACCGCCCGAGAACGCTGGTGGGGTCGGGGGAAGGATCGGCCCGTAGCATCGAGTCGATGACCGTGTACCTCGTGGGCGCTGGACCGGGCGATCCAGGTCTGCTGACCGTTCGCGGCGCGCAACTGCTCGCGCGGGCGGACGTCGTCGTCTTCGACCGGCTCTCGGTGGAGGCGCTGCTCGACCTCGCTCCGGCCGGGGCGGAGCGCATCAGCGTCGGGAAGTCGCCCGGCACGATCACGATGGCCCAGGACGACATCAATGCGCTGCTCGTGGAGCGTGGCCGCACGGGTCAGACGGTGGTCCGCCTCAAGGGCGGTGACCCGTTCGTGTTCGCACGGGGAGGAGAAGAGGCAGCCGCGCTGGTCGCCGCCGGTGTGCCCTTCGAGGTCGTGCCGGGCATCACCTCCGCGATCGCCGCACCCGCCTACGCAGGGATCCCGGTCACCCTGCGGCACAGCTCGACGTCGTTCACCGTCGTCACCGGCCATGAAGATCCGTCGGTCGGCGACGACGGCACCGTCGACTGGACGGCCGTCGCAAACGTGGGCGGCACGATCGTGATCCTCATGGGGGTCGCCCGCATTCGCCAGATCGCGGCAGCGCTCATGGCTGCGGGACGCTCGGCGGACACCCCCGCCGCGGCGGTTCGGTGGGGAACACGCCCCGATCAGCACACGATCCGGGCGACGCTCGGGACGCTCGCCGATCAGCCGCTCGAGTCGCCTTCGGTGATCGTCGTGGGCGATGTCGCGGCCGAGGACCTGAGCTGGTTCGAACGTCGGCCGCTGTTCGGTAAGCGCATCGTGGTCACGCGTGCTCCCGAGCAGGCCTCGCAGCTGTCGGACGCGCTTCGAGCGGCAGGTGCTGCACCGATCGAGGTGCCGGTGATCGAGGTCGCTGATCCGGTCGACGGCGGTGAGGCGCTGCGGATGGCGGCGTCGGCGCTCCCTCGCTACGACTGGGTGGTCGTCACCTCGCCGAACGGCGCGCGCCGTCTGCTTGCGGCGGTCCGCGACCGCGGGGGCGATGCTCGGGCGTTCGGAGCGAGCAAGATCGCCGCCATCGGGCCGGGGACCGCAGCTGTGTTGGCGACCAGCGGCATCGACGTCGACCTCCTCCCGAAGGAGTTCGTTGCCGAAGGTCTGCTCGAGGCGCTCGGCAGCCCCATCAATGGGCGGAGCACTCTGCTCCTGGCCCGCGCCGAGACAGCGCGAGATGTGCTGCCGGATGGCCTGCGTGCCAACGGATGGGAGGTCGAGGTGGTCGACGCCTACCGCACGATCCCCGCCACGATCACCGCTCAGCAGCGTGTCGCGGTGGCAGGGGCGGATGCGATCACGTTCACCTCTGCATCGACGGTCGAGCGCTTCCTCGCCGCCTTCGACCACAACGCTGTGCCGGCGGTGGTGGCGTGCATCGGTCCGATCACCGCTGCTGCGGCGCGCGAGCACGGTCTGCGAGTCGCTGTCGAGGCACCGATGAGCACCATCGCGGCGCTGGTGGACGCGTTGGTGACCGAGCTGGCGCGGTGACGGCCCTCGAGGCCGTCGTCTTCGACTTCGACGGACTGATCCTGGACACGGAATGGGCGATCTTCGAGTCGGCCCGCACCGCGTTCGAGACCTATGGGCACTCGCTCTCGGTCGAGGCCTGGTCGACGATCATCGGCACCAACAACGACGGCGACGGGGTGTGGTGGGGGCGCGTGTGCGAGGCCGCCGGCGTGCGGGACTTCGATCTGGCGCACTTCGAGCTCGCATACGAGGCGCAGGATCGTTCGAGTCGCGATCACTTGCCCGCCCTGCCGGGCGTGGTCGACCTCGTCGAGGACCTCGTCTCCGCTCGGGTGCCGCTCGGGATCGCGTCGTCGTCCAGCCGGGCCTGGCTCGATCGCCACATCGGGCGGCTAGGTCTCGGCGCACACTTCACCACGCTGGTCGGGGCCGATGTCGTCGGCGGCGTCGGCAAGCCCGCTCCCGACGTCTATCTGCGGGCCTGCGCCGATCTCGACGCCGACCCGACTCGAAGCGTCGCTCTCGAGGACTCAGCGCACGGTGCCACCGCCGCTAAAGCAGCGGGCATGACCGTCGTCGCCGTGCCGAGTCGCATCACCCGCTTCAACGACTTCGCCCACGCCGATCTCGTCGTCGAGACCCTGCATGACGTCACCGTCGACCGCCTCCAAGCCCTCACCAACCAACGTCTGTGAACCCTCACGTCCGCATAGCGGTCGTTTCGCTTCATAGACGTTGGTTGTTGGCCGGTAGCCTCGTCGCCGATGGCCTTTCCTGAACGTCGCCTTCGTCGACTGCGGCGCACCCCCGCACTACGGCGCCTCGTCGCCGAGACGCGCCTGTCCGTCGACGACCTGGTCGCTCCGCTGTTCGTCCGTGAGGGCATCAGCGAACCGCAGGCCATCGCGAGCCTCCCCGGGGTGATGCAGCACACCCGCGACTCGCTCCGCAAGGAGGTGGCCGAGCTCGCAGGGCTCGGCATTCCCGCGGTCGTGCTCTTCGGTGTGCCCGCTCACAAGGACGCCGAGGGGTCAGGGGCGTGGGACTCTGACGGCATCGTGCAGCTCGCGCTGGCCGACCTGCGGGCCGAGGTCGGTGACGCCCTGGTTCTCATCGCCGATCTCTGTGTCGACGAGTACACCGACCACGGGCACTGCGGCGTGCTCACCGCGGACGGCCAGGTCGACAACGACGCCACGTTGCGTCTCTACGAGAAGGCCGCGGTCGCCCAGGCGAACGCCGGCGCCGACATCACCGCTCCTAGCGGGATGATGGATGGCCAGGTTGCCGCCATCCGCTCCGCGCTCGACGACGCGGGCTATGAGCAAACGGCGATCCTCGCGTACGCCGCCAAGTACGCGAGCGCGCTCTACGGCCCGTTCCGGGACGCGGTCGACGTGTCGATCGCCGACGGCGGCGACCGCAAGGGCTACCAGCAAGATCCTCGCAACGCGCGCGAGGCCATCGAGGAGATCCGTGCGGACGTGGACGAGGGCGCCGACATCGTGATGGTGAAGCCCGCCCTCGCCTATCTCGACGTCATCGCCGACGCCCGAGCCGAGTTCGATCTCCCGCTCGCCGCCTATCACGTGTCCGGCGAGTACTCCATGATCAAGGCCGCCGCCGAGCGCGGTTGGATCGACGGCGACGCCGTTGCTCTCGAACACATCACCGCCATCAAGCGGGCAGGCGCGGACATCGTCCTCACCTATCTCGCAAAGGAGCTTGCCCAGGTGCTCGGTCGGTGACGACCAATGACGAGCTGTTCGAGCGCGCCAAACGGGTCATCCCCGGTGGTGTCAACAGCCCGGTCCGTGCGTTCAACAGCGTCGGCGGCACCCCCTACTTCGTGGCCCGCGGCGAGGGCGCCCACGTGTGGGATGTCGAGGGCACGAAGCGCATCGACCTCGTGCAGTCCTATGGCGCGATCATCGCTGGTCACGCGCATCCGGTGATCGTCGAGGCCATCCAGCGAGCGACGGTCGACGGCACTTCGTATGGCGCGCCGACCGAACGCGAAGTGCTGCTGGCCGAAGCCATCTGCGAGCGGGTGCCGTCGGTGGAGATGGTGCGCCTGGTGTCATCGGGCACCGAGGCGACGATGTCGGCGGTCCGGGTGGCGCGCGGTCACACCGGTCGCGACATCGTCGTGAAGTTCGCTGGCAACTATCACGGCCACGGCGACCTCCTCCTCGCGGAAGCGGGCAGCGGTCTTGCCGCGCTCGGGCTTCCCGGTTCGGCAGGGGTTACCGCAGCTGCCGTGGCCGACACAGTCGTCGCCCCATACAACGTTGTGCCTACGCTCAACGAGCGCACCGCCTGCGTCATCGTCGAACCGGTTGCCGCCAACATGGGCCTTGTCGCACCGGCCGGTGGGTTCCTCAAGGGCCTGCGCGCCGAGTGCGACCGGGTCGGAGCGCTGCTGATCTTCGATGAGGTGATCACCGGGTTCCGCATGGCCTACGGCGGCGAGCAAGAGCGGTGTGACGTCACCCCCGACCTCACGACGTTCGGCAAGGTCATCGGCGGAGGCCTCAACATCGGCGCCTACGGCGGCCGCGCCGAGGTCATGCATCAGGTGGCTCCCCTCGGGCCCGTCTACCAAGCGGGCACGCTGTCGGGGAATCCCCTCGCCACGGCGGCCGGCTTAGCGGCGCTCTCTCTCCTCGACAGCGCCGCGTACGCCGCTCTCGTCGCCGCGGCCGAGCGCCTGGCCACGCACCTACGTGACGCGTTTGCCAGCGTGAAGATCGGAGTGGTCGTCGCACAAGAGGCCGCGCTCGTCGGCCTCCACTTCGGCACCGACGCGCCCACCGACTACCTCTCCGCGCAGCAGACCGACACGGCGCGCTACGCCACCTTCTTCCACGCCATGCTCGACCGCGGCGTAGCCCTGGCTCCTGGGGCCTACGAGGTCATGTTCCCCGGTCTTGCCCACACCGACGACGTCATCGATGAGGTCGGCGCTGTCGCCCGCGAGGCCGCCGCTGCTCTTGCGTCATCGACGCGGGCGTGACGCTCGAACCGGAGGCGATCGGGCACCTCGCGACGCTGTCCGAAGCCGCCGACGCGGTCGCGGCCGAGCTCGTGGTGCGGGACGCGGTGCGGCGCATGTTCGCGGCCGACCACACGCTCTGGAGCGACGACCCCACCGAGATCAGCGATCGGCTCGGCTGGATACCGGTGGTGGGGGAGATGCTGGCATCGCTCGACGCGCTGCGCGCCCGTTGCGACGCGCTGCTCGTCGGTGTCGACCACGTCCTGGTGATGGGCATGGGTGGGTCGAGCCTGTTCCCCGAGGTGCTGTCGGCGACGTTCGGCGGGGCCGGTGCCGGACCGACCTTGCAGGTGCTCGACACCACCGACCCCGCCGCGATCGCCCGCATCGCTGCTGCCTGCCCGGCCGATCGCACCCTGCACGTGGCGTCGTCGAAGTCTGGCTCGACGATCGAGACGAGGAGCCACCTCGAGTGGGCCTGGGATCGATCCGGTGACCCGACTCGCTTCGCCGTGATCACCGACCCGGGGTCCGAGCTGGGCGAGCTGGCGCGCTCGCGCGGCTTCGCTGAGGTGTTCGAGAACCGCGCCGACATCGGTGGCCGCTACTCGGCCCTGTCCCTCTTCGGGATCGTGCCCGCGCTCCTTGCGGGTGTGGATGCCCGCGCCCTGCTCGAAGGTGGACGGGCCGCTCTCGAAGCGTCTGGTCCCGACGCCGACCCGGCAACCAATCCCGCTCTCGTGCTCGGAGCGACGCTGGCGGCAGGGGTGCGTGTTGGCCGTGACAAGGCCACCTTCGTGCTCGGTCGCGAGGTGGCGATGCTAGGCCTCTGGCTCGAGCAGCTCATCGCGGAGTCGCTGGGCAAGGGCGGCACAGGAGTCGTGCCGATCGTGGGCGAGCCCCTCGGCGAGCCGAGCGTCTACGGGGCCGACCGGCTCTTCGTCGTCGATCCCGGTCACATCACGCAGCTTGGTGAGCTGGCGGCGGCAGGACATCCGGTCCTCACCGTGCCCTCGGCACCGGATGCCTGGGTGATCGGCCACCTGGTCGCGGTTGCCGAGCTCGCGACCGCGCTCGCTGCGGCTGCCATGGGCGTGCAGCCCTTCGACCAACCGGATGTCGCTGCTGCGAAGGCGGCCACGAACGAGGTGCTAGCAGCGGGCGGCGCCTCGACCACCGTCGAACCAGCAGACACCATCCTGAGCCTGCTCGAACCCGGCGACCACCTGGCCATCCAGGCCTTCGTCGATCCCTCAGGTCCGCTCGCCGTGCCGCTGGAGGCGGTGCGGATCGCGCTCCGGGATCGGTACCGCGTTGCTACCTCGCTCGGGTTCGGGCCGCGCTTCTTGCACTCCACCGGTCAGCTCCACAAGGGCGGCCCGCCAGCGATCGTTTGCTTGCAGGTCGTCACCAGCGACCCGGCCGACACCGACATCCCTGGGCGCTCTCTCACCTTCGGTGCGCTCAAGCACGCGCAGGCCGACGGCGACCTGCAGACGCTGGTCGCCCGGGGCATCCGTGCCGCCCGAGTCGACCTCGAGGACCTGCTCGGATAGCCGACGCGACTGTCGCGGCGGCTGTCCAGCGTGCGACGATGAGGCCGTGCTGAGCACCCTCGCGGCGATTCCGTATACGACCTTCCCCACCATCTCGCTCGGTCCGTTGGACCTGCGCACCTTCGGGCTGGTGGTGGCGATCGGGGTGCTCGTCGGCGCGTGGTTCGCGGCGCGCTACAGCGAGGAGTACGGCATCCCGCGGGACACGACCTACAGCCTCGCCATGCGAATGGTCGTCGCCGGTGTGGTGGGGGCCCGCATCACCTGGGTGCTGTCCCACCTGGACAGCGTCGACTCGCCGCTCGACGCGATCGCCATCTGGGAGGGCGGGCTGCAGTTCTCGGGGGGCTTCGTGTTCGCGGTGATCGCCGGCTACCCGATCTACCGGAAGTGGAATCGCCTCACGCGCTGGCACAGCCTCGATGGCTACGCCTTCGGCCTCACGATCGGTCTCGCCATCGGACGCATCGGCTGCTATTCGGTGGGCGAGCACTTCGGGCGGCAGACCTCGTTCCCCCTGGCCGTTCGCTACGACGGCGGCAGCGTGCGCGAGAGCACGCTGGGGAGCACGGTCCTGCAGAAGGGCTTGGAGTTCCATCAGACGGCGCTGTACGAGCTCATCTACCTCGCGGTGCTCTTCGTCGGGCTCGCCTGGCTCCTGTACCGACGCTCGCCGCGGCCGCCCGCCGGGACCGCGATGGCCATCTTCTGCGGTTGGTACGGGGTGATGCGGTTCGCCTCCGACTCCCTGCGGGTCAACGACGAGCGCGTCCTCGGCCTCACCGGCGCGCAGTACCTCTGCGTGGCGCTGGTGCCGACAAGCGCATGGATCTGGTTCCGCGTCCGCAAGGCCGTGGCTGCAGATGCCGCCGCTGGGATGCCTGTTGGGCTCACGAGCGCTGGAATCGGGGCTGATTCCTCAGCGATGTCGCCGTCCGAGTCCCCAACGGGCGAACCCGGCTGAACCGGACACAGAACGTGCAAGCCTGCTCCGAATTCTCACGCTGCGTGGTGCTCCTTGTGCAGAGGGTCGCAGCGCCGTAGATTTTGCGGATGCCGATGGAGGAAGAGGGGATGCCCCGTCGTCGACGCGCCTCTCTGGTGTCGACGCTGAGGATGCGGGACTTCCGCCGTCTTTGGACGGCGGACATGATCTCCCTGCTCGGCGATTGGTCCGGACGCCTCGCGCTGACCGTCTTGGTGCTCGAGCGCACCGGATCTCCGGGCTGGGCGGCGTCGGTCACAGCGGTGTCGCTCGCGGGCTTCGTCGGGATCGGCCAGCTGCTCGCGACCTTGGGCGACCGGTTCGGTCGCGTCTCGGTGATGATCGCCGCCGACATCGCTCGCGCCGCGCTCTTCCTGGCCATGCTCGTGCACATGCCGGTGGGGGCGATGCTCCTGCTTGCCTTCCTCGCCGGGCTCGCCACGCCCCCGTTCGAAGCAGCTCGATCAGCCGCCCTGGTCGACATCGTGCCCGAGCACCGCTACGGCGACGCTCTCGCCCTCTCGGGGGTGTCGATCCAGGGCTCGGTGGTGGCGGGCAACGCGCTCGGAGGCGGGTTGCTCGTGCTCGTCGGAGCGCGAGGTGCCCTCACCGTCAACGCGCTCTCGTTCCTCGTATCGGCGGTCCTGATCTACCAGCTGCGCCACACCCCCGCGTCGAGTCCGGCCGGGGAGCACCGTTCGGTGGCTGGCTCCCTGCGCGCTGGAGCCGGGAACCTCTTCGGTGACCGGATGGTCCGCCGAGCGATCCTCCTCATCTCGGTCACCGGCGCGCTCGGCACGGTAGCCGAGGCGCTTGTCGTGCCCTACGCGAGCGAGATGGGCTTGTCGCGGGGGCTGGTGGGTGTGCTCGCAGCCTCCGTGGCCGTCGGAACGATCGCCGGCACGTTGCTGATCGCTAGGTCGTCAGACCATCACGCGCTACTTCGCAGTGCCGGTCTGTGCACGGTCCTCGCGTCGGGGGCTGCGCTGCCGCTGTTCTGGTTCGAGGTCCGTGGCCTTGGCGTGTTCGCCGGTTTCGCGATCGCCGGGGGGATCTTCGCGGTGTCGATTCCCACCAACATCGTCATCGGCACTCGCCTTCTGCGCGAGACGCGAGCGTCTGCCATGGGCATCGCGGTCGGCGTCTTGATGGGCAGCCAGGCGTTGGGCGCAGCCGTCGGTGGCGTCGCGGCGAGCGTCTTCAGCCCGTCACGCGCCATCGCTGGCGCGCTCGTGCTGGCCGCTACCTACGGAGCCTGGTCGGTGGTCACGACGCCCGTCGAGGCCAAGCACCTCGCCGGACGTAGGCGCGTCATCGGCGAGCCCACACGTTCCGAACCCGATGTGGTGATCGATCTCGACGAGCAGGTGCAGGTACTGGACCTCGATGCGCGGGGTTCCCGGAAGCGTCCGCCGAAGCGCACGTCCGCGTCGGTCAGCTAGGCGGGAGACAGCTAGGCGGGAAACAGCTAGGCGGGGATCCGCTCGGGAACGACACGCGCCAGCGCCGCCACGGCGCGATAGGCCGCTTCGGCGGGGCCGACCTCGTCGGGTCGCAGCAGGTTGGCCATGATGCGCAGCACCCACTCCATGAGGCTCTGGGACTGCACGCCGACCCGCGTGAGCTGCTGCATGAGCGCTGGCTGCCCGATCACCTGAGCAAACGCACGAGCCACACGGAAGTAGAGGCCGTACTCGTCCTCGAGCAGATCGGGATAGCGGGCCAACGGCATGGCCGAGCCGGTGGCGAGCGCTTCGTCGATGAGACCGGCGGCCATGCGCCCCGTCTCGTAGGCGTAGTCGATGCCCTCACCGTTGAACGGATTGATCGAGCCGGCCGCGTCGCCGACCACGATCCACGTCGGGCCGGACTTCGGATTGATCGAACCAGCCATCGGAAGGCGACCGCCAGTGGCCTCGCCGAGCATTGCTTCGGGGTCGATGCCCCAGTGCGCAGGCGCGGTCGCCGCCCACTCGCGCATCAGGTGCGACGTGTTGATGTCGCGCCACCCACGGAAGGTCGAGAGCAGCCCGATGCCGACGTTGATGGTGCCGTCGCCGCACGGGAAGATCCAGCCGTAGCCGGGCATGGCGTCGCCATTTCGGTCGCGCACATCGAGCGCGGACTCGATCCATGGATCAGCGTGCATCGGGCTCTCGAAGTACCCGCGGATGGCCATGCCCTGGGGGAGCCGCTTGTCGCGCTGGTTGCCGAGCGCCCGTCCGAATCGCGACAGCGACCCGTCGGCGATGACGACGTACCGGGCGAGGATCTCGCGCTCGATGCCTGACTCCTTGTCCTTCACCACGGCGCCTACCAGGAGTCCATCGCGCCAGATCGGACGAAGCGCCTCGGTGCCCTGGAGCAGCGTGGCGCCGCGGGCCTCGGCTTCCTCCGCCACCATCGTGTCGAGGTCGCGTCGTCGCACGACGTAGCCGTAGTCAGGATGCACCGGATGCTGTGGCCACCGCATCTCGAGCGTGATGCCGTGGGCGATGCAGCGCAGCCCGTCGACGCGGTGGTGGTTGGCGGCGATCTTGCCCTCGAGATCCATCGCCTGGAGCTGCGTGACCGCACGCGGTGTGAGGCCATCGCCGCACGTCTTTTCGCGGGGAAACGTCTTCTTCTCGATGACGACGACGTCGCGGCCAGCGCGCGCCAGCCAGTGACCCGCCGCGGATCCAGCCGGCCCGCCGCCGATGACGAGGACGTCGTGACGGTGGGCGGCGGTCATCGCACCAGCATGGTGGACGGACACGGAGGTCCGCCCATCAGGTCAGCCGGCTTCGAGCTCAGCGGGATTGACACCGGCGGCGAGCGACAGCTCACCCAATCCGGCTTCGGCGAAGGTCAACCGACCCTCGGCGATCTCCACGAGGGCGAGGTACTCCTCGCTCGTGGGGTCGAGTCCACCGAAGGCGGTGCGCTCGTAGAGCACCACCTGGGCCAGCTCGACATCGGTGAGGGAGGGGTGTCCGGGCATGCCGACGCCCTTCGCCTTGGCCAAGGCGCCGTAGGTGCCGCCGGGCCACTCGGCGTCGCCGAGCTTCACCCACATCATGTGGTCGCGGTAGTCGGGCCACACCTGCAGCACCGTGTCGAGCGCGGGACCCACCCCGCCGCCGCCGCCGGCTCCGTGGCAGCTGGCGCAGCCGCCGTAGACGACCTCCCCCAGCGCGAAGGGGGTCTCCTCCCCGGTAGGGGCGGGCTCGAGGGTGGCTTGGTACACGTAGGCCCACAGCGGCAGACCGGCCAGGACCGGCATGGCCCAGAACGGGATCTTGCGGCGCTTGAGCGCGGCGGCCACCTCGGGGCGGACGGGCTTCGGCGCCGGTGGGGCGGTTTCGACTGCCGCCGCGGCCGGGGCGGGCACGGCAGGAGCCGCCGAAGGGGCGTCGGTGGGGGCGGCGACAGCAGCGGAATCGTCGGCGTCGTCGGCTCCGGGCGCGTCCTCGCCACCGATGGCGGCTCGCCGCTCTTTGGAGCGCTTGAGCAGGTGCTCGGGGATCTCGGTCACGCGGTTGGGTCCTCCGCAAGCAGGGCGTGGTTCGGGTGAACCTAGGCGCGTCGCGCGGCCTCGACCAAGCCAAGCGCGATCCAGCGTTGGTGGGGCTGTAGGCGATGCCCGCCGATGTGATGGCGCATCTGTGGCCGTGCTAGACCGGGACGGTCCGCCGAGGCCGTCGTACGCGTCCTCGGGTCATTGTGAGAGTTTTCACGAGGGAGCCGCCGCGAGTGATCGCGTTCGCCACATCGCTGCTACTGGCGCTTGCGTGCAACGGTGCCGTGGTGCTCTACAGCAAGCGCCGCGCACCGGGCGCCCCGCTCAGCTGGGGTGAGGCCATGGCCGCGGCGATCTTCGCCTTCATCGTGTTCAACCTCTGGTACGGCGTTGTCCCGCACCAGTGGATCACCCTGGCCGACAACCAGTGGAACTGGCGCTCCGACCGCATCGTGTCGGGTCCGTGGGGGATCTTCGAAGCCAACAAGATCCTCCCGCTCACGATCAGCTACCAGGTGCTGCGCGACCTCATCGTGACGGCCATCTACGGAGCCGGGCTCACCTTGCACGTCTTCCACTGGGTCCAGTGGAACAACCGCTCCAAGCCCAAGGGCGAGGTCGTGCCCGCAACCACCACCTACGGCCGACCGCTGGCGCGGAAGGGCTGAGACGATGGCACGCACCGACGCCAACCCGCCGATGCCGGAGTTCCGCGATGACTACGTCCTCCAAGAGGTCGACGCGGCATGGCTGGGCAAGGCGGTCAAGCCGAAGCAGTTCATCCACATCGATCAGTCCGAGTGCATCATGTGCGAGGGCTGTGTCGACATCTGCCCGTGGAAGTGCATCCACATGGTGTCGCCGGACGCCGTCGACGAAGCGGTCGGCATCGACCAGCCCGGTCTCGACCCGAGCGACCACGTGGTGTTCCTGATCGACGACGACGTGTGCACCCGCTGCGCCCTGTGCGTCGATCGCTGCCCCACCGGCGTCATCATCATGGGCAAGGTCAGCGACCCGGATCCGGGTGGCGACTTTCATCAACGCACAAACACCCATGGCTACGGCTACGGCATGAGGCTCGGGTAGGAGAGGGACCGTGGCAGACACGATGGATGGCAAGAGCGCAGCCGAGAAGCTCGCGGACTCCCTGAAGAAGCTCCCGGACAACGTCCAGAGCAGTCAGGCGTGGAACTCGATCTTCCGACCGGGCTCGATCTTCAGGAACGGCTACACCGACTCACCTCGGAACCGCTCCTACGTGATCATGAACTCGGTGCTCTACCACTTGCACCCCGTAAAGGTGAAGCGTCACGCCGTGAAGGTGAGCTACACGCTCTGCCTCGGTGGGCTGTCGTTCTTCCTCTTCATCCTGCTCACCATCACCGGCATCTTCCTGATGTTCTTCTACCGGCCCACCGCCACGCAGGCCTGGGACGACATCTACACGCTGCAGACCTCGGTCACCTTCGGTCTGCTCGTGCGGAACATGCACAGATGGGGAGCGCACCTCATGGTGCTCTCGGTCTTCTTGCACATGGCGCGAGTCTTCTACCACGGCGCCTACAAGCCACCCCGAGAGTTCAACTGGGTGATCGGTGTGGTGCTGCTGCTCCTCACCCTGCTGCTGTCGTTCACCGGTTACTTGCTGCCGTGGGACCAGCTCGCTCTGTGGGCGGTCACCGTGGGCACGAACATGATGGGGTACACGCCGGTCTTCGGCGACCAAGTGAAGTTCGTGCTCCTCGGTGGGGTCGAGATCGGTTCTGACACTCTCCTGCGCTGGTATGTGCTGCACGTCCTGATGCTCCCGTTCGTGATCGTCATCTTCATGGCGATCCACTTCTGGCGGGTGCGCAAGGACGGCGGCATCTCCGGGCCGCTCTGATCGAAGGGATGTTGCGATGACTGAGATCCCGGAGCACCTGCGCAAGCGAGCCGAAGAGGCTCGCCAGAAGGCCGCGGCCGCGAGCGGCGCACCTGCCGATGCGTCTGGCGACATTGCCGGGGGCGACGCCGCGCCCAGCGAGGCCGAGAGCAAGATCCCCGCTCACCTCCTCGAGCGTTCCAAGGCGGCGAAGGCTGCGGCCGCGGGCGGCGAACCTTCCACACAGGTCGCGTCCAGCGGAGGCGGCGTCGCCACCGCCACCGCACCCCCCGCTGCGGCGGGGCCCCTCGCCACCGGGCCCGGCGGTCACACCCAGCGGCTTCTCACGGTGGTCAAGTCCGGGTCCATCCAGGACGTGAAGGCCACCCCGCAAGACAAGGTCCATGTGTGGCCGCATCTGCTCGTCGTCGAGTTCGTCGCCGCGCTGGCCTGCACGGCGTTCACCCTCGTCTTTTCCATCTTCGTGAACGCTCCGCTCCTCGAGCTCGCCAACTTCAACCAGACGCCGAACCCCTCGAAGGCCCCGTGGTACTTCCTTGGCCTGCAGGAGCTGCTCAAGTGGTTCCACCCGATGGTGGCCGGCGTGCTCCTGCCGGGCATGGCGCTCGTGGGCCTCATCCTGGCGCCGTACACAGACCGCAACCCGAGCAACAAGCCAGAGGACCGGAAGTTCGCCATCTCGCTCTTCACGGTCTTCCTCATGTACTGGTCTGTGCTCGTGCTCATCGGCGTGTTCTTCCGGGGCGCCGGCTTCAACTTCATCTTCCCCTGGAACGTCGACCTCTTCGTCGAGCTGTGAGGTAACCCCACATGGAGACCACCACCGTCCTGCTCATCGCCATCCCAGCGCTCGTGGTCCTTGCCGCGGTGCTGCTCCTCGCGTCGGCTCGCCGGCGCGACACCGGCGAGGTCATCGGCGCGCTCGCCCGCGAGACGCGCAAGCGCGATCGAGGTGCGGTCGCACCCGCCGACGCCGATCAGGCTCCGGTCACCGGCAAGGAGGTCGAGGCTGCTGCTGCGCTCGAGCGTCGCGCGGCATCGAGTGCTCTGGCGACGATCGACGCCAAGCCTCCGGTCGCGTGGGTGCCGCCAGACCCTGAGGTCCTCGAGGTCACGCGCCGTCAGTTCTTCAACCGAGGCATCGTTACGTTCTTCGTGCTCGGACTCTCCGGGTTCGGCGCCTCCGTGCTGGCGTTCCTCTGGCCCAAGCTCGGCGGTGGCTTCGGCTCGGTCGTCAACCTGGGAAGCACGGCGTCGGTGGATGCCAAGATCCAGGAAGGGCACGGGTTCGCCTACTACCCCGAGGGTCGCATGTGGATCACGCACTATCCGGCCACCGCCATCCCCAACGCCAAGCGGGTCTACAGCGCCGAGCTTCCCGGCATGGAAGCCGGCTACACCGCCCTCTACCAGAAGTGCGTGCACCTCGGCTGCCGAGTCCCGAGCTGCATCACATCACAGTGGTTCGAGTGCCAGTGTCACGGCTCGCAGTACAACCGCAACGGTGAGAAGAAGGGTGGCCCCGCGCCACGGGGCCTCGATCGCTTCCCTGTCACCGTCTCCGGCACGAGCATCAGCGTGAACACCGGCCAGATCATCATCGGGCCGGCGATCGGAACGAACACAACCGGACAAGAGGCCGAAGGCCCGCACTGCGTCGGCGGAGGTCATTGAGCTGATGCTTCTCGCAATCTCAGCCGTGCTGGCCGCCAGCACGGTGAAGTCCATCGGCGCGGTCATTGCCGTGCTCACCGGCATCGGCTTCGTCTGGTACGTCGCTGCCAACATCCGAGCCGGGCGCGACGAAGTCGCCTCTGAGATCGAGCTCGCGCCCAACCGAAAGCCCTACTACGACGACGAGGGTCTCGAAGGGCCACGGCTCACGAGCGCGCTGTCGACTGGGCTCGTTCTGCTCGCTGTCGTGGCCGTGGGGCTGCCGCTCTACTGGCTGGCCGAGCCGTCCCGGATGGACGGTGCCATCGAGACGTTCGACGAAACCTTCGTGCACCGCGGGGAACGGCTCTTCGCACCCACGGCGGAGGGTGGCTACAACTGCGCTGGCTGCCACGGAGCCGAGGGTGCCGGCGGGAGCGCCCCCTTCACCCTCAACGACTCCGCGGCCGACTTCGTTGCATCCGTGACCTGGCAGGCGCCGGCGTTGAACACCGTGCTCCTTCGCTTCAGCCGAGCGGAGGTGCGCGACATCCTCGTGTACGGCCGGCCAGGTACCCCGATGCCTGCATGGGGCCTGGATGGTGGCGGCCCGCTCACCTCTCAACAGCTCGACGAGCTGCTGGCCTACCTCGACTCGATCCAGCTCACGTCGGACGAGGCACAGGCCCAAGTCGAGACCGAGATCCGCAAGTCGCTCCGTCTGCCCGATGACGCTCCGATTGACTACACCGACCCTGCGGTGGGCCAGGCGATCTTCAACCTGGGGCTCGACACGGGTGCCGCCGGCGGTGGCTACTCCTGTGCTCGCTGCCACACCAAGGGAGCGTCGATCGTCGAAGGCTCCCAGCAGCCGGCCAATGCCGACCTCGGTGACTACGCCGGGCTGCCCGACGGCTCAGGTGCGTTCGGTCCGTCGCTGCAATACCCCGTGGTGCCCCGCCAGTTCCTCACCATCAGCGATCTCGTGAAGTTCCTGCACAAGGGTTCCGAATTCGGTGCGCTCTACGGGCAGCGCGGCCAGGGCAGCGGTCGTATGCCCGGCTTCGGCGACAACCCCAACGACCCCGCCGACAACGACGGCATGTTCAACGAGGACATGATCCGAGCGGTGGCCTGCTACGAGGCGTCCCTCGGTGGCGAGGACTTCCCGAACTGCGTGGCCGATGCCAAGGCGGCCGCCGACGCCGCGGCCGCCGCGGCCGCCAAGGCCACCACGACCACGACTCAGGAGCCCTGACCGATGTTGCTCCACACGCTTGCCGGCATCGCATGGGATCCACAGATCCGCGGCTTCCTCGCCTTCGCGGTTGGCGTGCTCGTGCTCATGGGCTCCGTGTACCTGCTGCTCATCACCAACCTCGGGGTGCGCCTCGGCTTCATGTTGGCGGCCGCGGCGGTCTTCGGCTGGCTCACCATCATGGGTGGCATCTGGTGGACCTACGGCACCATCGGCATGCTCGGTGAAGCCAACCACTGGGAGGTTACGGAGGTGGTGTACCCCGACCTCGAGAATGCAGCACTCGACGAGGCCCGCTCCCTGAACACAACAGCGCTTCCTTCGCCCGAGCGGCTCACGGACCTGACGGAGGAGGAGCTCAGCGCGCAGCGGGAGACGCTGGAGGCTCCTCTCGACGGCTGGCGGATCCTGCCAGAGTCCAACGCCAGCTTCGGTGAAGCGAAGGCGACCGTCGACGAGTTCTTCATCCAGAACAACGACGCAGAGCTTGAGATCAAGACCGCCGAGGACTATCTCCCCACCTACGCGTTCGAGCGCGGCGGCAAGAGCCGGTTGCCCGAGAACCCGAGCCGGTTCGATCGCCTCGTGCGGAAGTTCAAGACGACCTTCATCGAGCTCCGGCATCCTCCCCACTACGCACTCGTGCAGGTGCAACCCGTCGTGAAGCAGGAGGCTGAACCGGGCCAGGCACCTCCGAAGCCGCGGGTCGACGACACCAAGCCGGTCGTCTCGGTGATCATGGAGCGCGACCTCGGTGACGTTCGGTTCCCTGGCGCCATGCTGACCATCTCCTCCGGGATCATGTTCGCCGCGCTGTGCGTGCAGCTTCACAAGCGTGATCAGCGTGTCGCGCAGGTGCGGGCGCTCGTCCCTGCGACCGCGGAGACCTGATCGGCTTGGGGCAGTACCTCCCTGTCGCCGCGCTGGCCATCCTCGCCATCCTCTTTGCGGCACTGAGTCGGGTCGCGTCGGGCCTGCTCGCTCCGAAGGCATCCACGGTGGCCAAGCGCTCGCCCTATGAGAGCGGGATCGTCCCGGGACGGGAGACCCTCGAGCGATTCCCGGTGCGCTTCTACCTGATCGCGATGATCTTCATCGTCTTCGACATCGAGATCATCTTCCTCTACCCGTGGGCGGTCATCTATCGCGACCTCGGCGCCTTCGGCTTGGTCGAGGTGCTGCTCTTCGCCGTCGCGGTGTTCGTGTCGTTTCTCTACCTGCTCGCCAACGGTGCCCTCGACTGGGGTCCCGCGAACAAGGCTCGACGCCTGTCGCCGATGGTCACCGCGGAACGCACCGCCAACACCACGGTGAGGCGCGTCGGCCTCGAGGGCCGTCGCGCCGACGTCGAGGCACCCGAGGCGGCGAGCTGATGGGTTGGGACATGAGCGAGGGCCTCGAGGGTCTCGATCACAACTTCCTCACTGGCAAGCTCGAGGATCTCGTCAAGTGGGCGCGCCGCATGTCGGTCATGCCCGCCACGTTCGGACTCGCGTGCTGTGCGCTCGAGATGATGGGTGCGGGCGGTCCGCACTACGACATCTCTCGGTTCGGCATGGAGACCTTCCGGGCCTCGCCGCGCCAGGCCGACCTGATGATCGTGGCCGGCCGGGTCAGTCAGAAGATGGCCCCAGTGCTGCGTCAGATCTACGACCAGATGATGGAGCCCAAGTGGGTCATCAGCATGGGTGTCTGCGCGAGCACCGGTGGCATGTTCAACAACTACGCGCTGGTGCAGGGTGTCGACCAGATCGTTCCCGTTGATGTGTACGCGCCGGGATGCCCTCCCGGGCCAGAGACGCTCCTCCACGCGATCAACACGCTCCACGAGAAGATTCGTGACGGCGAGCTCACCCGCCGGACTGGCAAGGGTCTCGGCATCCAGATCGGCCAGATCGACGGGCAACCCAACAACCAGCCGGTCGCGATCTCGTCGCCCGGGATTCGCTGATGACCGACACTCCGGAGACCGTCGAAGCAGACGCGCCTGAGGTTGAAGCCCCCGAGCGCGTGCATGGTGCGCCGGTCACGTGGAGCCTCGGGCAGAAGGTGCTGCATCCCAACCGGACCGAGCTGAGCTCCCTCGTGCGCACACTGCGCGATGCCGACGGCTACCTCATGTGCCTCGACGTGTGCGGGGTCGACTACCTCAGCTTCGACGGCGACCGGGCTCTCCCAGCGGGCGTGGAACCTGAGCGGTTCGAGGTCGTGGTGACGCTGATCTCGCACGCTGCTCGGAACCGGGTGCGCATTCGGGTGCAGGTCCCCGTGGACGATCCTTCGTGCCCATCGCTCTTCGACGTGCACCCCGGTACCGAGGCCATGGAGCGCGAGGTCTTCGACCTCTTCGGCATCTGCTTCGACGGCCATCCGGACCTCACTCGCATCCTCATGCCGGAGGACTGGGATGGCTACCCGCTCCGCAAGGACAGTGCCATCGGTCGAATCCCCGTCGAGTTCAAGGCTGCTGATCGCGGAGGCTCTCGATGACCGCCGTCGACCGCCGATCCGGCATCGGCACCTCTGAGGGCAGCCAGGAGATGGCATCCCGCTCGTCTGCGAACGCGGAGGAGCTTCTGCGCGAGCTCGGTGCCACGCTGCGCCTGTCAGAGACGGAGGCCTCAGAGCTGGTGGGGGAGGGCCCGTCCGAGGATCAGACGATGATCATCAACATGGGGCCGCAGCACCCGAGCACGCACGGCGTGCTTCGCCTCATGCTCGAGCTCGAGGGTGAGACCGTCCTGCGTACGAAGCCCGTGATCGGGTACCTCCACACCGGCATGGAGAAGACGGGGGAGGACCTCACCTACCTCCAGGGGCCCACCAACGTCACCCGCATGGACTACGCGGCGCCGCTCTTTTCGGAGCTGGCGTTCTCGCTCACCACCGAGACGCTGCTCGGCATAGCGGAGGACATCCCGCCCCGCGCGCAGTGGATCCGGATGCTGCTCACCGAGATCAATCGGATGACCAGCCACCTCCTGTTCCTCGCCACCAACGGCATGGACATCGGCGCTGTGTCGATGATGCTCTACGGCTGGCGTGATCGCGAGGAGGGGCTGCGACTCCTCGAGATGATCACCGGACTCCGGATGAACCACAACTACATCCGCCCGGGTGGCGTGGCCGCCGACCTGCCGGATGGGTGGCGTGACGCGGTTCTGAAGTTCATCGACGACGTGCCGGCGAGCCTCGCCGAGTACGACGTGCTCCTCACCGGTCAGCCGATCTACCGCGAGCGCCTCCAGGGCGTCGGCGTGATCACGGCTCAAGAAGCGATCGCCCTTGGTGCCACCGGGCCCATCCTGCGCTCGACGGGCGTGGCCTGGGATCTGCGCCGTGACCTGCCCTACCTGCACTACGACGAGGTCGCGTTTGACGTCGTGGTCGGGAGCTACGGGGACTGCTTCGATCGGTACGCCATCCGTCTCAACGAGATCCGCGAGTCGATCCGCATCATCCGACAGATCCTCGATCTTCTCCCCGCCGGTGACTACCGGATCCAGGACAAGAAGGTCACGCCGCCGCCGCGTGCTCGCATCGACGAGTCCATGGAGGCGTTGATCCACCACTTCAAGATCTTCACCGAGGGCTTCAAGGTCCCGGAGGGGGAGGCGTACGCCGCCGTCGAGTCGCCACGCGGCGAGCTCGGCTGCTACATCGTGAGCGATGGCACCTCGAAGCCCTACCGCATGCACATCCGTGGCCCGAGCTTCGTCAACCTCCAGACCCTTCCCCACATGATGCGCGGCGGTCTCATCGCCGATGCCGTCGCTGCGATCTCGAGCGTGGATCCGATCATGGGTGAGGTGGATCGCTGAATGGCTCGCCTCACGGAGACCAACCTCGGTACGGCTCACGAGATCATCTCGCGCTACCCGCGACCCAAGTCAGCGCTGATTCCCCTGCTGCATCTCGCGCAAGAGCAGGATGGCTTCGTGGCCGACGACGCCATGGCGCACATCGCGGAGCTCATCGGCGTCACACCCGCCGAGGTGCTCGGCACGTGCTCGTTCTACGAGATGTTCAAGCGGGAGCCGGTCGGCGACTACCTCATCAACGTCTGCACGAACATCGCGTGCATGCTCGTCGGTGGCGAGGAGCTCCTCCACCACCTCGAGGGTCGTCTCGGCATCAAAGCGGGGAGCACCACACCGGACGGCACCTTCACCCTCGAGGACGTGGAGTGCATCGCGGCGTGCACCGAGGCGCCCTGCCTGCAGGTGAACTACCGCTACGTGAACAAGGTCTCCCACGCCGAGGCCGACACCTTGATCGACGATCTGCGCGCCGGCCGTCGGGCGGGCGAGGTTCCCAAGCACGGGGTCCTGGCCCGCGTGCGCCAGCAGATCCCTGCGGAGCGTCGAGCCGGCAACGCCGCCCCCGGCGAGTCGGGCGAACCCGTGTGGCTGCAGTCGGCGGCCCGTCCCACCGAAGCAGGCGCGGGAACATGACCGTCACCGAAGCGCCGCCGATCATCACTTCCCGGTTCGGGCACAGCGACAGCCACACCCTCGAACGCTCCCTCGCCACAGGCGGCTACGACGGCCTCAAGGCAGCGATGGCCAAGACCCCCACCGAGGTGGGCGACGAGGTCAAGTCCGCCAGCCTCCTCGGCCGTGGTGGCGCCGGTTTCCCGGCCGGCACCAAGTGGGGGTTCTGTCCGCCCGGCGTGTGGCCGCGCTACCTCGTCGTCAACGGCGACGAGTCGGAGCCCGGCACCTACAAGGACCGCCTCCTCATGGAGCGCGACCCACATCAGCTCATCGAAGGGGTCCTGATCGCCTGCTATGCGATCGGCGCCGCGCAGGCCTTCCTCTACGTGCGGGGCGAGATGGCATTGGCTCAGGAGCGCATCGCACAGGCGCTCAACGACGCCTACGCGGCGGGCTACATCGGGCAGAACATCCTCGGCTCCGACTTCTCGGTCGACATCGTCCTGCACTGGGGCGCAGGCGCCTACATCGTGGGTGAGGAGACGGCGCTCATCGAGTCGCTCGAGGGCAATCGCGGCATGCCGCGGCTCAAGCCCCCGTACTTCCCTGCCGCCAAGGGCCTCTACATGCAGCCGACCGTGGTGAACAACGTGGAGACGCTCGCCAACCTGCCGTGGATCATCTCGAAGGGTGGCGCCAAGTTCGCGGAGCTCGGAGCGGAGTCCAGTCGGGGCACGCGCATGTTCGCAGTGTCCGGTCATGTCCGGAACCCGGGCGTCTATGAAGTCGAGTTCGGGGTGACGACGTTCCGCGATCTCATCTATGCCCCCGTGTACGGCGGCGGCATTCGTGACGGACACTCCCTCAAGGCGTTCATCCCCGGCGGCGCGTCCGCGCCCTGGTTCTACGAGGAGCACCTCGACATTCCGCTCGAGGCGGGTGCAGTCGGTGCCGCAGGGTCCATGCTCGGGTCCGGCGCAATCGTGGTGATGGACGACACCACCGACGCGGTGAAGGCCGCCTGGCGCGTCGTGCGGTTCTTCGCCCGCGAGTCCTGCGGGAAGTGCACGCCGTGCCGCGAGGGTACGAGCTGGCTGGAGAAGGTGCTGCGTCGAATCCTTGACGGGCACGGGCGTCCCGAGGACGTCGGGCTCCTGCTGGACGTGTGCGACAACATCAGCCCAGGGATCGCCTGGCCACCGAAGCAGACCACCATCTGTCCGTTGGGTCCCTCTGTTGTGTCACCCATCGCCTCGGCTGTCGTTCGATTCAAGGACGAGTTCATTGCCTACTGCGGTGGGACGGCGGAGTCCCCCGTCGCCATCAGCGGCAAGGCGTACCTTCCAATGCGCACCACCAAGCCAAACGAGGTGGCAGGTGTCTGACACGCAGGCGTCTGTGGGGACGGTGATCCTCACCATCAACGGCAAGCAGGTCGAGGCGGAGGCCGGCGAGCTGGTCATCGAGGCCGCGGAGAGCAACGGCACCTACATCCCGCGCTTCTGCTACCACCCGCGCATGGAGCCGGTCGGCATGTGTCGCATGTGCATCGTCGAGATCGACACGGGTCGCGGCCCGGCGTTGCTGCCGTCGTGCATGATCACCGTTGCTCCCGAGATGGTCGTCGACACCGAGAGCGAGGTGACCAAGAAGGCCCAAGACGGCGTCTTGGAGTTCCTCCTCGTCAACCACCCGCTCGACTGCCCGGTCTGCGACAAGGGCGGCGAGTGCCCTCTCCAGGACCAGACGATGTCCTACGGTCCCGGTGAGAGCCGCTTCATCGAGGAGAAGCGCCACTTCGAGAAGCCGATCCCGATCAGCGATCTCGTCACCCTCGATCGGGAGCGCTGCATCCTCTGTGACCGCTGCACCCGCTTCGCCAGCGATGTCGCTGGTGACACGCTGATCCACTTCCAGGACCGTGGCAACCAGACGCAGGTCAACACGTTCCCCGATCATCCCTTCGCCAGCTACTTCAGCGGCAACACCGTGCAGATCTGCCCGGTTGGAGCGCTCACTGCGTCGCCATACCGGTTCAAGGCTCGCCCGTGGGACCTTGATCAGGTCGAGAGCACCTGCACCACCTGCGCGGTCGGATGTCGCACATTGGTCCAGTCGAGCCGCAACGAGATCTTGCGCTATCAGGGTGTCGACATCGATCCGGTGAACTGGGGCTGGTTGTGCGACAAGGGTCGCTTCGACTTCGAGTCGGTCAACAGCGACGATCGTCTTGGCGCCCCCCTCGTCCGCGACGGCGACGCGATGCTTCCTGTCACCTGGGGGGCCGCGCTCTCGAAGGCAGCCGCGGCCATCGCGGCGGCAGAGCCGGCGCGGATCGCAGTGATCGGCGGAGCGCGCCTCACGAACGAAGACGCCTACGCCTGGGCCAAGTTGGCCAAGGGCGTGATCGGTACCGACAACGTCGACGCACAGCTGGGCGACGGCCTGCCCGCGGAGGTCGTCCTCGGCCTGCCACGCGCCACGATCGACGAGACCTTCACCGTTGGTGGCACGGTGCTGCTGCTGGCCCCCGACCTCAAGGAGGAGCTGCCGGTCCTGTTCCTGCGGCTCCGTCACGCCGTCCTCAAGGACAACGTCACGGTCGTCGAGCTCGCGCCGCAGCGCACCTCGGCGTCGCCTCTCGCCGCCGCGACCCTCTTGCATCGCCCCGGGTCCGAAGGCGAGGTGATGGCCGCGGTGCTGGCCGGATCGACCGACCGAGAGGTCGGTGGCGTCTCCCCCGAGGCGATCGCCGAAGCAGCGGCCCTCCTGGCGGACGGCCCCGTAACTGTGATCCTGGGCCGCTCGAACCTGGGCGACGACGGTGCGGGCGCGGTCGCCGCCGCCGCCGCAATCCACGCCGACAACCCCGAGGTGCGCTTCCTCTCCGCTCTGCGACGCGGCAACGTGCACGGTGCGCTCGACATGGGCCTGGCGCCCGGGGTCCTCCCCGGACGCGTTTCGCTCGAGGCAGGCGGTGCATGGTTTCAGTCCAACGGCTGGCCCACGATGCCCACCGGTCGGGGCCTCGACACGAGAGGCATCCTGCAGGCCGCCGCCGACGGCAAGATCGACGTCCTGGTCATGCTGGGCGCCGACCCGTTGGCGAACTTTCCCGACACCGGCCTTGCCACCCGTGCGCTTGCGGCGGCCCGCACGGTCGTCGCGGTCGAGCACTTCCTCACTGCGTCGGCCCGTCACGCGGATGTCGTGCTGGCCGCTGCTGGATATGCAGAGGTCGACGGGAGCACGACCAACGTCGAGGGTCGGGTGAGCACTGTCGCCCGAAAGATCACACCGCCGGGCACAGCGCGCGCCGATTGGATGATTGCGGCTGAGCTGTCCCGTCTCCTAGGCACAGACCTAGGTCTCGAGTCCGTCGAGCAGATCTGGTCCGAGATCGAGTCGCTCGCCCCCAGCCATGCCGGCATCACGTGGGACCTGCTCCGGAGCGATGAGTCACGCGACGGCGTGGTCGTTCCGCTGGCCGCTGACGCCGCGCGGCCGTCACTGCTCGACTACACGGCGCCGGCCGACACCACCGCCCCCGCGTTCGACGCGTACTCGCTGCGCCTGGTCGCCAGCCGCAAGCTCTACGACCTGGGCACCACCACCCAGCGGTCGGGGTCGCTCGCTGGTCTTGTCGGCGGCACCGACGTGCGACTCAACTCCTACGACTTCGACCGCCTCGGCATCGAACCTGGTGCCAACGTCACGCTGACCGGATCCGCCGGCTCGCTCACCCTTGTCGCTCAGCGCGATGACGGTGTCCCGCGTGGGTCCGCCGCCGTCTACGTCAATCAAGGGCCGGCAGTTGGCTCCCTGATCGATTCCGCGCAGGCGGTCGCCGAGGTTCGGGTGGAGCGAGCATGATCCTTGGGCTGGATCCGCTGCTCGCCGGTGAGATCGACCTCGCCGTCGTGCTGATCGTCCTGCTCAAGGTGGGCGTGAGCTTCGCGTTGCTCCTTGTCGCCGTGATGCTCATGATCTGGTTCGAGCGCAAGCTTCACGCCGACATGAGCAACCGCATCGGCCCGAACCGGGCTGGACCGTTCGGGATCCTGCAGACCCTCGCCGATGGCATCAAGTTCTTCTTCAAGGAAGACCTCATCCCCGACCGAGCCGATCGCAAGATCTTCATCCTGGCCCCGTTCCTCTCGATGGTCCCCGCGTTCCTCACCTTCGCTGTGATCCCGATCGGTGGCGTGTTCACCGATGACAAGCAGGGCGCAGTGAAGCTGTTCGGTCATTACACGTGGCTGCAGCTGGCCGACCCTCCGATCGGCGTCCTGCTCATCCTCGCCAGCTCGTCGATTGCCGTGTACGGCGTCATGCTCGCCGGTTGGTCATCCGGGTCGAAGTACCCGCTGCTCGGCTCCGTGCGTGCCTCGGCACAGATGGTGTCCTACGAGGCGGCCCTCGGGCTGTCGGTCGTCTCGGTGGTGCTGCTGGCCGGGTCGCTGTCCACCCACGACATCGTGATGAGCCAGGCCGGGTCGGGCTTCGGCGGCATCATCCCGCGTTGGAACCTCGTGGTGACCGGGCTGGTCCCGTTCGTGATCTTTGTGATCGCCGGCACGGCCGAGCTCAATCGACCACCCTTCGACCTGGTCGAAGCCGAGCAGGAGCTCGTCGGCGGGTTCCACACCGAGTACTCCTCGATCCGTTTCGCGCTCTTCTTCCTGGCCGAGTTCATGAACACCGTCACGATGTCCGCGATCATCGTCACGCTGTTCCTTGGCGGCCCTGCCGGTCCGACGTTCTTCGGTCCCGATTGGATGTGGGGGCCGCTCTGGTTCCTCGCCAAGCTCGGGCTGTTCCTCTTCATGTTCGTGTGGTTCCGCGCGACGTTGCCGCGGTTCCGCTACGACCAGCTGATGGATCTCGGTTGGAAGGTGATGATCCCGCTGGCCCTTGGTTGGCTTCTGCTGCTGGCGACGATCAACATCGCCCGAGACGAGAACTGGAGCCTGCCGCTCGTGGTCGGCCCGGGCTTCGTGGTGCTCGTGGGGGCGTACGCGCTTCTGAACTCGGCCATCCGCACCGCGCAGAAGCGCCGCGATGATCTCACGAAGGCTGGGTCCTGATGGGGTACTTCGACGGCTTCAAGATCACCTTTGGCAAGTTGTTCAAGGGGACACGCTCGGGGGCTGTCGTCACCGTTCCGTATGTGAAGGACTCCGGACCGAAGCGCGAGAAGCCGGTCCGTCTCCACGGCCGCCACGTCCTCAACCGTTACGAAGACGGCATGGAGAAGTGCATCGGCTGCGAGCTGTGCGCCGGTGTCTGCCCCGCTCGGTGCATCTACGTGCGCGGCGCCGACAACCTGCCCGATGACCCGGTGTCTCCTGGCGAGCGATACGGCTTCGTCTACGAGATCAACTACCTGCGCTGCATCCACTGCGATCTGTGCGTGGAGGCCTGTCCCACCGAGGCCATCACGGAGTCGAAGCTCTTCGAGTTCTCCTTCACCAACCGGCGGGACGCGATCTACACGAAGGCTGAGCTCGTCGTCGACGACGACGGCCTGCCGCGAAACCTCCCCTGGGAGGACTGGTCCGATCTCGAGAAGGTGGCTGGCGACTCGTCGGCATGGGTGCGCGCTACTGCTCCGTCGGGCTCGGCGGTCTATGAGGGCGTCGTGGGCTGGTCGGGCGAGCTTGGCTTCGGTGTGAAGGAGCCGGAGCTCGGCCAGACGGCATCCGAGCCCCAGCCCGAAGCCGCTGCGGAGCGCGATGACGACCACGACGACCATGGGGGGCACCACTGATGGTGGAGCTCGTGGTCTTCGGCATCGCGGGGGCGATCTGCCTCGGCGGAGCCCTCGGCGTCGTACTGAACAGCAACCCGGTGCACGCTGCGCTGTCGCTCGTGGCGACGCTCTTCGGCATCGCCGTGCTGTTCATCGCACAGGAGGCCAACTTCCTCGCTGCGGTACAGATCATCGTCTACGCCGGCGCGATCGTCGTGCTGTTCCTCTTCGTGCTGATGCTGCTCGGCGTCGACCGCGCCGAAGACCTGTCGATTGAACCGCTGCGCGGTCAGCGTGTCGCGGCCCTCGTGATCGGCCTGGGCGTGCTCGCCTTGCCGCTCCTCGCCATCGCTTCAACGGACGGCGAGGCGACAGGCGCTCGCCCGAGCGCAGGCGCGGTCGCACCGGACGGCACCAGCACCGTCGCTGATCCCAACCACATCGACGCAGGCGTCGCGGACATCGAGCAGCTGGGCGAGTCGTTGTTCACGGACTACCTCTTCGCCTTCGAAGTCACCTCCGTGCTGCTCGTCATTGCAGTCGTCGGCGCGGTCGTGATGTCCAGGAAGGTCAAGCGCGACGACCTGATCGACGAGTCCGTCGCACAAGGATCCGACACATGATCGCTGTCGCGCAGGTCACACCCGCCTGGTACCTCGTCCTCGGATCGATGCTGTTCAGCGTCGGTGCCGTGGGCCTGATGGTGCGCAGGAACCCGCTCGTCATGTTCATGTGCGTCGAGCTGATGCTCAATGCGGTCACCCTCACCTTCGTGACCTTCTCCCGCATGCTCGAGGACGTCCACGGTCAGACCGTCGTGGTCTTCGTGCTCGTTGTTGCAGCGGCGGAGGTCGTTGTGGGGCTGGGGATCATTGTGGCGCTCCTCCGGAAGCAACCCGATGCCACTGCCGACGACCTCACGTTCCTGAAGGGATAGCGGCACCGTGCTCGATCTCGTGTGGCTGATACCCGCTTTCCCGCTGGCTGGGTTCGTCATCCTCCTCGTGGGCGGACGCCGACTCGGTGAGCCCGGCGCGGGATGGCTCGCCACGCTCGCGTCGGGTGGCTCGTTCATCGCGACGTGTGTGGTCTTCGCTGGCCTCGTGGCGGAGGACGAGCACCACCGTCAGCACGTCCTCACGCTCTTCGAGTGGCTGCCGGCGGGTGGGTTCACCGTGGACGTCGGCTTCCTGGCCGACCCGCTCTCGATCACCATGGCCTTGTTCGTCACTGGGATCGGCACCCTCATCCACGTGTATTCGATCGGGTACATGCACGGTGACCCGAAGTTCACGAAGTTCTTCGTCTACCTGAACCTGTTCGTCTTCTCGATGCTGATGCTGGTGCTCGGCGACAACATGCTGATCACCTTCCTGGGCTGGGAGGGCGTCGGCGCATGCTCGTACTTCCTCATCTCGTTCTGGTTCAGCGAAGAAGCCAACGCATCGGCGGGCAAAAAGGCCTTCATCACGAACCGCATCGGCGACTGGGGGTTCATGGTCGCCATGTTCCTGACGTTTGCGGCGGTCGGATCCCTCAGCTACTCCGTCGTCCTCGAGCGGGCGCCGCAGCTTGCGCCAGTGACCGCGACGGCCATCGCCCTACTGCTCTTCGTCGGTGCCTGCGGTAAGTCCGCGCAGCTCCCGCTGTTCGTCTGGCTCCCCGACGCCATGGCGGGCCCCACGCCCGTTTCGGCGCTCATCCACGCGGCGACGATGGTGACGTCGGGGGTGTACCTGATGGTGCGCGTGAACCCGATTCTCGCCCAGGGCTACTCGTGGGCTCCGGGCGTCATCGCGTGGGTCGGCGTGGTCACTGCCCTCGTCGCCGCGACGATCGCCGTAGCGCAGACGGACATCAAAAAGGTGCTCGCCTACTCGACGGTCAGCCAGCTCGGTTACATGTTCCTCGCCGTCGGCTCGGGCGCCTACGTCGCTGCCGTCTTCCACATGGTGACGCATGCATTCTTCAAGGCCCTGATGTTCCTCGGCTCCGGCTCGGTCATCCACGGGATGCATCACGAGCAAGACATGCGCCGCATGGGCGGACTCCGCAAGCTGATGCCCATCACGGGCGGCACGTTCATCATCGGTTGGCTTGCCATCGCGGGGGTCCCTCCCTTCGCCGGCTTCTGGTCGAAAGACGAGATCCTCCTCTTCGCGTTCGACAAGAGCCCTGCCCTCTGGGCGGTCGGTCTCGTCACGGCTCTGCTCACCGCCTTCTACATGAGTCGTCAGGTCTTCATGGTCTTCTTCGGTGCGGAGAGATTCCGCCACGCCGACCACGAGCCCTCGGACGCTCATGGGGAGGAGCCCCACGAGTCACCGTGGTCGATGACCCTGCCCCTCGTGGTGCTGGCCGCGTTAGCGATCGTGGGCGGCGGCCTCAACCTGCCCTTCAGCTCCCGCCTGCACTTCCTGGCGGACTGGCTCGGGCCGGTGGTTCACGACAATGAGCGGGTGATCGACGTTGCCACTGGTACCAAGGTCGGGTTGGCGGGAATCGCCATCCTCGCCGCGGCCATCGGCATCGGCCTCGCGGTTCGTGTCTACCTCCAGGGTCGGATCAAGCCCGTCGAGCCGGCCATCCTCGCGGAGGGATGGAAGTACGACAGCGCGGTCAGCGCCTTCGTGGGGGGCCCCGGACGGGCCGCGTTCCAGGCCACCGCGGACTTCGATGCTTCCGTCATCGACGGCGCGGTGAACGGCGTCGCAGGGCTCGTGCGCGATGGCGGCAGTCGCCTGCGCCTCTTCCAGTCCGGGTTCGTCCGGAGCTACGCCCTCGGCGTCGCGGTGGGCGTGGTTGCCCTCCTCGCCTACTTCCTGACTCGAGTGTCCTTCTGATGATGCTGATGTCGATCCTCGCCAACGAAGGCAGCCCCGCGGTCGCCAGCTCACCGTTGACCGCGGCCATCGTGCTGCCGTTCATCGGCGCCCTCGTGGTCGCCGCCATCCCCAAGGCTCGCGTCGAGCTCCATCGGCTCGCTGCACTGCTCTTTGCGACTGGCTCTGGCGCCATCGCGGTGTGGCTCATGGCCGCGTTCGACCGTCACGACGCCGGGTTCCAGTTCGACGTCAACCGTGCGTGGGTCGCCGACTTCGGGATCTCCTGGCACGTTGGCGTCGATGGCATCTCCCTGTTCCTCGTCGTGCTGTCCGGGTTGCTCTTCCCCCTGGCCATCGTCGCCGTCACCCCGCATCACGACCCCAAGCCGTACTACGCGTGGCTGCTCGTCCTACAGGGCGGTTGCATCGGGGTGTTCTGCGCGCTCGACCTCTTCCTGTTCTTTGTCATGTTCGAGATCGTGCTCGTGCCGATGTACTTCCTCATCGGCGGGTGGGGCTACGCCGAGCGGGTCTACGCGGCCCTGAAGTTCTTCATCTTCACGATGGCCGGATCAGCGCTGATGCTCGTGGGCATCGTGAGCTTGGCCTATCTCCACCGAGATGCGGTCGCCCAGGAGAACACGGCGAAGGTCGCCGAGGTGCAGGCTGCCGCCCAGGACCAGATCGCGGCCATCGCCGATGGTGCCCAGCTCCTCGACCCCAGCGCCCCGTCGTACCAGTCAGACGTCGAGGAGCTGTCCGCCCAGATCGATGCCATCAATGCGGACATGTCGGCCCAGGTGGAGGCCCTCGGCCACCCCAAGCTCGACTTCGACCTCGTCACGATCGCCGAGTCGCAGAACGTCGTCGACACCTCCACGAGCGCCAATCCGTTCGACTGGAGCGCGGCTCGCTGGATCTTCCTCGCGTTCGCCTTGGCCTTCGCCGTCAAGGTGCCTCTCTTCCCGCTGCACACCTGGTTACCTGACGCGCACACGCAGGCGCCGACCGCGGGATCGGTCATCTTGGCCGGCGTGATGCTGAAGCTGGGCACCTACGGCTTCGTGCGCTTTGGCCTCTACCTGTTCCCGGGAGCCACCGTCTTCTTTGCTCCCGGGCTGGTCACGCTTGGCGTCGTCGGGATCCTCTACGGCGCGGTCGTGGCCGCGATGCAGAAGGACCTGAAGCGCCTCGTGGCCTACTCCTCGGTGGCTCACCTCGGCTTCATCGTGCTCGGCACGTTCGCTCTCACTACACAGGGCATCCAGGGTGGCGTGCTCCAGATGGTCAACCACGGCATCTCGACCGGTGCCCTCTTCCTCCTCGTGGGGATGATCTACGACCGTCGGCACACGCGGGAGATCGCGGCGCTACGGGGGCTCCAGAAATCGGCCCCGATCTTGGCGGGCGTCTTCACCGTCGTGATGCTCAGCTCCATCGGCCTTCCTGGGCTCAACGGCTTCGCGGGTGAGTTCCTCATCCTGGTCGGCTCGTTCCTCACCCGTCGTTGGTGGGCGATCACCGCAGCGGCCGGAGTGATCCTGGCTGCCGTCTACCTCCTGTGGGCCTACCAGCGCGTGTTCCACGGTGAGCCCGACGAGGCGAACGCCGACGTGCCCGACATCACCATCCGCGAGGGACTGGTGATGGCTCCGCTACTGGCCCTCATCGTGTTCCTCGGCGTGTACCCGAAGCCGATGCTCGAGCGAATCGAGCCGTCGGTCGATCGCCTCGTCGGACACATCGAAACTCACTCCGACTACGTGCAGCCCGCGGTGGCGACGGCCGGCCAGGATGGCGGCTGGGTCGAGTACCAGCGCGACCAGGACGAAACCGATCACGACGACGCGGAGCAAGGGGAGGGGCACTGATGCTCGCGCTGCTCTCGCTGCTCGCACAGCCTGCTGACCAGCTCCCTGATCCCATTGCCCGCACGGACGTGGCCTGGTCAGCCGTGGCGCCGATCCTCGTGCTGGTCGGCGGTGCCCTGCTGCTGCTGGTGGCGGATTCCCTCAAGAGCCGAAAGCCGTTGGACGGCACCTACGCGCTCGCGACTGTCATCACCGGTGGCGGCGCCATGGCGCTCGCGACGCCGTTGTGGCAGCGCGTGCAAGACGCCGACCGCGGGCCGTTCTCGACGCTTGCCCAATCGGTCGGCGTCGACGGCTTCTCCGTGTTCACGACCTTCGTGCTGTGTGCCGCCGTGATCTTGGCCGCGCTGCTCTTCGACGACTGGTTGCGGCGCGAGGAGATGGACGGGGCCGAGCCCTATGTGCTCATGCTCCTGTCGGCCTCCGGCGGCGTGATGATGGCGTCGGCCAACGATCTGATCGTGATGTTCCTCGGCCTCGAGATCCTGTCGATCGCGGTGTACGTGATGGCAGCGATGCACCTTCGCAAGACGACCTCACAGGAGGCCGGTGTGAAGTACTTCGTGCTCGGGGCCTTTTCCTCCGCGTTCTTCCTGTACGGCATCGCGCTGATCTATGGCGGAACGGGCTCCACGAACCTCGTGGACATCTCGACGTTCCTCACCACCAACGTCGTGGCCGACGGCGGACTCGTCCTCGCCGGCATGGCCCTGCTGCTCGTGGGCTTCGGGTTCAAGGTGGCGGCGGTGCCGTTTCACTTCTGGACCCCTGACGTCTACCAGGGGGCGCCCAGCCCGAGCGTGGCGTGGATGGCCTCGGGCGTGAAGGTCGCGGGGTTCGCAGGCCTCCTCCGGGTCTTCTACCTCGCCTTCGGCACGTACCGTCTCGACTGGCAGCCATTGCTCTTCGCGCTGGCCGCGATCACGCTCCTCGTCGGCTCCGTCCTCGCGGTCGTGCAGACCGACGTGAAGCGGATGCTCGCTTACTCCTCGATTGCCCACGCCGGGTTCGTGCTGGTGGCGGTGCAGTCAGCCACCGAACGCGGCGTGGAGGCGGCCCTCTTCTACCTTGCGTCCTACGCGTTCATGGTGGCGGGCAGCTTCGGGGTCATCGCCCTCGTGGGGCGCAAGGGCGACATCGGCCACAGCCTGGACGACTACAAGGGGCTATCCAAGGACCGACCTCTGCTGGCGTTGGTGTTCGCAGTGTTCCTCTTCGCCCAGGCCGGGGTACCGCTCACGTCGGGGTTCTTCGCCAAGTTCTACGTCGTGACGGCTGCGGTGGACGCCGGCTCCACGTGGTTGGCCGCCATTGCCATGCTCTCGTCGGTCATTGCCGCCTTCCTCTACCTCCGAATCGTCGTGTCGATGTACATGCAGGTCGACGCCGACGAGGAACGCGAGTCACGTCGCATTCCGATCCCGTTCGGCGCCAGACTGTCGATCGCGGCGGCCTGCGCCTTCACCCTTGTCGTCGGACTGTTCCCGGGCCTCCTCGCCGGCCCCGCCGGTGACGCGTCGCCGGCGCTCGTCGTCGAGCCAACGACGGCCGCGCCCGTCCCGGGCCCACTGACCGGCCCGTAACGGCAGGCACCGAACTGTGACCACGGCTCCTCGACCTCCGCACGAGGGCGACCTGCTCACGCGGGCGCGCCGGGGCGACTGCGCGGCCTTCGTCGAGCTGGTCCGCGAGCACGATCAGCGGTTACGTGGGTTGACCGATCGTCTGCTGCACGATCCCACGGCGATCGACGACGTCCTGCAACGCGCCTATGTGACGGCCTACGGGCACGTAGGTCAGGCCCGCGCCGCCCGCGACCCCGGGAAATGGCTCTTCCGCATCACCTACAACACGTGCATTGACGCACTGCGCCAACGCAAGCAGGAGGACACCACCGACCGGCCTGAAGCCACAGATGATGTGCGCGGAGCGCTGGCTGGCCTCCCAGTGACCCAGCGCGTCGCCCTCGTGCTCGTGGATGGCGAGGGCTTCTCCGACTCCGACGTGGCTGAGATCCTGGGGGTGGATCCCGACAAGATCGCTTCGCGCTTAGCGCGGGCACGGACGGTGGTGGGCAAGGTCGTCTTGGAGCAAGACGATCCGGAGGGGGCAGACAACGCCGTCCGTCTGGCCGTCCAGCAGCTGCCGGTCCCCGATCACGGCCCGAGCTTCTGGACCGCCCTCGAGGAGGATCTCCTCGCCCCGGCGGCCGCAGAGGAACCGCCTCCGGTTCAGGTCGATGAACCAGGCCCCATCACGGCGCGCCACCTGGCCGTCGACCCCAAGACGTCCATCGTTCCCCTGTCGCTGCGGCGGGCGTCCAACGCCCTCCTTGTCCTGCTGGCCGTAGCTGCCGCGGTGCTCGTGATCGTGTCCGGTCTGACGTTGGTGCGGCATCGCTCGGACAGCGGGATGCCCCCAAGCAACGTCATCGAGCAGTCGGATCCGGTAGGGATCGCGTCGCTCGTGATCCCCACGGTCTGAGGCCTGAACACCCCAAGATGCCCAGAACAACAGCCATCTTGGACCCTCGTTCGCGCCTTCACTAGGCTCCCCCGACGTGTCGGACCTCCTTCGCGATTACCTCACTGTGGCCATCTTCGGCCTCGTGGGAGCAGGGTTGGTGGCGCTCCTGATGGGCATCGGATCGCTGCTGCGGCCCACCCGTCCCCAGGAGGACAAGTACATCTCCTATGAGTCCGGTGTGGATCCGGTGGGATCGGGCTGGGGCCAGAGCCAGATCCGCTACTACATCTATGCGCTGCTCTTCGTCATGTTCGACGTGGAAGCCGTGTTCATCTTCCCCTTCGCTACCCGCGTCGACAGCTACCAGTGGTTCGGCCTCATCGAGATGTCGATCTTCATCGTGATCCTGGCCCTGGGCCTCCTCTACGCGTGGAAGAAGAAGGTCCTCCGATGGGTCTGACCTGCGCGGTGCACGCCTGATGGGCCTCGTCGAGAGCGGCAGGATGCCCAAGCCGCTCACCAAGTTGCTGAACTTGAGTCGGAAGTACTCGGTCTGGGCGTACCAGTGGGGCCTGGCCTGCTGCGCCATCGAGATGGGTGCGGCGTTTGCGTCACCTCGGTACGACGTCATGCGCCTCGGCGTCATCCCGTTCCCCGCCAGCCCCCGCCAGGCCGACCTCATGATCATCTCCGGCACCGTCACCGACAAGATCGTGCCGGCGATCCGACGCCTCTACGAGCAGATGCCCGACCCGAAGTACGTCATCTCCATGGGGAGCTGCACGAACTGCGGTGGCCCATACTGGGACAGCTACTCGGTCACCAAGGGCGTCGATCAGATCGTGCCCGTTGACGTCTACGTCCCCGGATGCCCGCCCCGGCCGGAGGCTCTCATCGAGGGCATCGCACTGCTCCAGGAGCGCATCCAGAACGAGGACATGCCCACACGCTGGGCTGGCGAGCAACGTGGGGAGCCGATCGTCGTTGGCTGACGACGCCGCCACCACCACCGAGACCCCCGACGCCCCCACGGATGATCGTCGGGAGAGCCTGCTGTCGGTGCTCGCCGAGCATCTTGGCGATGCGCTGGTCGAGCATCACCTGAAGCCCGGACGCGGGCTCTGGGTGCGAGTGGCCACCGATGCCTGGGCCACCGCGGCCGAGGTGGCCCGCGACCGCGCCGGCCTGCGCTTCTTCGACTTCATCTCCGCGATCGACTGGTTGCCGTCGCCATACGGGCGCTACGAAGATTCTGTGCTCGACGTGCCGTTTCCGCCGCCGATGCCCGATCGCTCGGCCGCGGTGCCGGGATACGCAGGGGGGGCGACCCGCCTGCAGATGCTGGCCTCGCTGGCCAAGCCAGGCACCGACCTCCGCGTGCTCCTCAAGGCCGATGTGCCTGACGAGGATCCCCGCATCAACACCTGGGTGCACACGTTCCCTGGGGCGGCCTGGCACGAGCGCGAAACCCACGAGATGTTCGGGATCAGCTTCGACGGCAATGACGACCTCCGCCACATCTATCTCCCCTCCGAGTTCGAAGGACATCCGCTGCGCAAGGAGTTCCCACTGCTCGCGCGGGTCGTGAAGCCCTGGCCGGGCATCGTCGACGTCGAGCCCATGCCTGGTGGCGACGACGAGGACGACGAAGCCGAGAGCGGAAGCGACAGCGAGGGAGGCGACGCATGACCCTCACCGACTCCCAGCAGCTCGCCTACGCGAACGCTCAGGCCGCCGACGGTCGCGTGAACGTGGAGCTCGAGACCGACGACGGCATGGTCCTGAACATGGGCCCCCAGCACCCCGCCACTCACGGGACGCTGCGCCTCATCGCCCGTCTCGATGGCGAGCAGGTCACCTCCGCCGATGTGATGTGCGGGTACATGCATCGCGGGTACGAGAAGCTCTGCGAGGTCCGCACCTACCCGCAGGTCACCACCTTGGTGAACCGCATCGACTGGCTCGGCAGCTTCGCCAACGAGGTCCCCTTCATCCTCGCTGCCGAGCAGCTCATGGAGGTCGAGGCGCCGCCCCGGGCCAAGTGGATCCGCACGCTGCTCTTCGAGCTCTCGCGCATCGCCAACATCAGCCTCTTCATCGGCGACCTGGCCCTCCAGCTCGGCGCCCAGACACCCGCGTTCCTGGCCTTCCGAGATCGTGAGTTCGTCCTCAACCAGATCGAGTCGGTCACCGGTGGTCGCTTCCACCCGAACTTCGACCGCATCGGCGGCCTGAAGGACGACCTTCCCAAGGGTTGGATCGCCGACACCAAGGCGGCCATGGTCCGCCTGCGCGAGTTCTGCGACCTCATGGAAGGCCTCGTCTACGGCAACGAGATCTTCCAGACCCGCACCCGCGGCATCGGCATCATCCCGGCGAAGGTTGCCGAGTCCTACGGCCTGTCGGGCGCCAACCTGCGCGGCTCCGGCGTCGACTGGGACCTCCGCCGTGACGCAAACATCGGCCTGGCCTACGACGAGCTCGACTGGAAGGTCTGGACCCACCCTGACGGCGACTGCTTCGCCCGGTGCTGGGTGCGGCTCCAGGAGGTCCGCGAGGCCACCAAGATCGTCGACCAGCTCTGCGACGGGATGCCCGGCGGAGCGATCATGGCGAAGGTCCCGCGCATCATCAAGGTGCCCGAGGGCGAGGCGTATGTCGCCACCGAGAACCCGCTCGGCGCGATGGGCTACTACGTCGTGTCCCGCGGGGACATCGGTCCGTTCCGAGTGAAGATCCGCTCGGCGAGCTTCAACAACATCTCGATCGCGCCCTGGTTGCTGAAGGGCGTCTACGTGCCCGACATCATCGCCATCCTCGCCAGCCTCTACTTCATCCTCGGAGACATCGACCGGTGATGGCATCCGTTCTCGCCCTCGATTGGGGCAACTACTGGCAGCAGTCCATCTTCAGGGTGCTCGGCTCCGCGGTGTTCATCATCCTGGGCGCCGGCACCTTCGTCATCGCCTTCCTCTTCAAGATGATGAGCTACATGCAGAGCCGCCTCGGCCCCATGGAAGCCGGACCCCACGGCACGCTGCAGCTCGTGGCCGAGGTGGGCAAGTTCCTCCAGAAGGAGGATCTCGTGCCGGAGCGGGCCGATGCCCGGCTCTTCAAGCTGGCGCCGTACGTCGTGCTGGCGTCGACGTTCCTGCTCGCGGTCGTGATGCCCTTCGGGCCCGACGCCTACTTCGTCAACCTCGACACGGGCGTGTTCCTCGCCCTCGGTTTGTCGTCGATCTCGGTGATCGGCATCCTGGTTGCGGGCTGGGCCTCAGCCAACAAGTACTCACTGATCGGTGGGCTCCGTGCCGCCGGGCAGCTCATCGCCTATGAGCTGCCGATGGTCCTCGCTGTCGTCGGCGTCGTCATCCAGGCGGGCACCCTGAACCTCCAGGGCATCGTCGCTGCCCAGCACAGCGGCCAGATCTTCGGGTGGGACGGAATCGGCAACCCGTTCGTCCTCACCCAGCTCGTCGGATTCGTGGTGTTCCTCATCGCCACGCAGGCCGAGCTGGCCCAGACCCCCTTCGACATGCCCATCGCCGAGTCCGAGATCGTCACCGGCTACATGACCGAGTACTCCGGCATGCGGTTCCTGTTGTTCTTCATCGCCGAGTTCGCGACGGCAGCGGTGTTCTCCGCCCTGGCCGCCACGTTGTTCCTCGGCGGGTGGGCGATTCCGTTCGTGGATCTCGACGACAACGTGATGAACGTCGTCGGGCCGCTCGTGCTCGTCACGAAGATGATGATCGTGGGCACCCTCATCTTCTGGGCCCGCTTCACGTTCCCCCGCTTCCGCGAGGATCAGCTCCAGTCATTCGCCTGGAAGTTCCTCATCCCGATCTCCCTGGTCAACATCCTGGCCACCATGGTCCTGAAGGTGGCGTTCTGATGCCTCGACCTGCGTTGAAGATCCCCGGCCTGTTCAAGGGACTGAAGATCACGATGGGGATCTTCTTGCAAACGATGTTCCCCAAGCGCGGCATTCGGACGCTGATGCCCGCACCCACGCTCGGTGCGGTCACCGTGCAGTACCCCTACAAGAGCGCGCCGGAGGTGCCCGCCGCGCGGGCCCGCGGTGTCATAGCTCTCAAGGAGGAGAACTGCACCGTCTGCATGCTCTGCTCGCGTAGCTGCCCCGACTGGTGCATCTACATCGAAGGTCACAAGACGAAGGCGCCGCCTCGTCGACCTGGCGGCAAGGAGCGCACGGTCAGCGCGCTCGATCGCTTCGACATCGACTACGCGCTCTGCATGTACTGCGGCATCTGCGTTGAGGTCTGCCCGTTCGATGCGCTGTTCTGGAGCCCCGAGTTCGAGTACTCAGAGCCCAAGCTCGCTGACCTGCTCCACGACATGGACCGCCTCGGCGAGTGGATGGAGACTGTCCCGGACTTCGAGACCTATGAGGCCGGATCTGACGCCAAGGTCCGCAAGGTGCCGCGCTGATGGTCGCTCAGAACCTCTTCTTCTACGCCTTCGCGGCCATGATCGTGTTCAGCGCGATCCGCGTCGTTACGACCCAGAACGTCGTCCACGCGGCGCTGTACCTGGTGGCGGTGCTCGCGGGTGTCGGTGCCCAGTACATCCTGCTCGCCGCCGAGTTCGTGGCCGCCACCCAGGTGCTCGTCTACATCGGCGCCGTCGTCGTGCTCTTGCTCTTCGGCGTGATGCTCACCCGAACCGAGATTGGCCGTGATCAGGACCTCACTCATCGCAACTGGCCCGGCGGCGCCGCTACAGCGATTCTGCTGCTGGGTGTGATGGCGTACACGCTCATCGATGAGTACGGCTGGTCGCGCACCCCACTGCCTGCCGATACCCGCATCGCCAGCGTGAACGGCTCCAACACTGCGACGGTGAGCGATTCGATCTTCGGGCAGTACCTGGTGCCGTTCGAGGTCATCTCTGTCCTGCTCCTGGCTGCCCTCGTGGGCGCCATCGTCCTGGCTCGGAAGGACTGACCGTGGACGATCTCCTGCTCAACCAGTTCCTCCTCCTCGGCGCGGTCCTCTTCTGCGTCGGCGTGTATGGCGTCCTGGCTCGCCGAAACGCGGTGCTCGTCCTGATGTCCATCGAGCTCATCCTGAACTCCGTCAACATCAACTTCATCGCCTTCGGGGCCATGCACGGCAACCCGGCGGGGGCGGTGTTCGCGCTGTTCATCATCGCCGTCGCGGCTGCTGAGGTCGGTGTTGGCCTGGCCATCGTCTTGCTGATCTACCGGAATCGCAAGAGCGTGGACCTGAACGACATAGCGGAGCTGAAGGGCTGACCATGCTGGACAACGCCTGGATCATCCCCCTCATCCCCGCGGCCTCGTTCGTGCTGATCCTCCTCTTCGGCAAGAAGATGCCCAAGAAGGGTTCCGAGATCGGCATCGCCGCGCTGGGCGTGTGCTTCGTGCTGGCCCTGGTGACCAACGTCCAGTGGTTCAGCCACGTCAACGACGCCGAACACGCCGCCGAAGTCCACGTCAGCGAAGGTGAGCATGCCGAACAGGCCGTAGCGCCACACGCAGATGAGACCACTGACCACGGCACCGCCCTTGAGATTGCGGATGCGCCCAGTGAGGAGTCCGCGCACACGGAGTTTGCCGTGGAGCCGATCCACAAGTCATGGACGTGGTGGTCAAACGGGGGAGTGAACTTCAGCGCTGGGATGCTCCTCGACGGTCCTGCGGTGATGATGCTCTTCGTCGTCACGCTCATCTCGTTGCTCGTGCACATCTACAGCACCGACTACGTCAACGGGGACCGGCGCTACACGCACTACTTCGCCTTCCTGTCGCTGTTCACCGCATCGATGCTCGGGCTCATCATGAGCGAGACCACGCTGCAGCTCCTCACCTGCTGGGAGCTGGTCGGCCTCTGCTCGTTCGCGCTCATTGGCCACTGGTGGGAGGAGAAGCCCAACTCTGATGCCGCCCTCAAGGCCTTCATCACCAACCGCGTCGGCGACGTCGGGCTCATCTGCGGCGTGATCATCCTCTTCTTCGGCGCCGGCCAGACGTTCGACATCCAGACCATCAACGAGATGGCGGTCGCTGGCGACATCAGCCACCTCGTGCTGCTCGTCGCATCGTGCTCGCTCCTCGCCGCCGTGATGTCGAAATCGGGTCAGTTCATCCTCCACACCTGGCTCCCTGACGCCATGGCCGGTCCCACACCGGTGTCGGCGCTCATCCACGCCGCCACGATGGTCGTCGCCGGGATCTACATGGTGGGTCGCCTGTACGGCGTGTTCTTCCAGGGTCTGTCGATCGGCGTGTCGAGCGTGAACCTGCTGGCCGTTGTGGGCGGCGTCACTGTCCTCGGCGGCGCCGGGCTCGCCTTCGTACAGAACGACATCAAGAAGGTGCTCGCGTACTCCACTGTCTCTCAGCTCGGGTACATGGTCATGGCCCTGGGTGTCGGTGCCTGGACGGCGGCTTTCTTCCACCTCTTCACGCACGCCATGTTCAAGGCCGGGCTCTTCCTCGGCTCAGGCTCGGTTGCCCACTCGGTGCACTCCTTCGACATGAAGCAGGACATGGGCGGCATGAAGAAGTTCATGCCGAAGACCTACGTCACGTTCCTGATCTGCACGGGAGCGCTGATCGGCCTGTTCCCCCTGGCCGGCTTCTGGTCGAAGGACGAGATCCTCGCCGGTGCCTCACAGCTCGGCGGAGACGGCTCGTACACAGCATTTCTCGTGGTCGGCACGCTCGGCGCTCTCATGACGGCCGCCTACATGACCCGCTGCGTGTACTTGACCTTCCACGGTGAGCCGAGAGGCCACGCCGCCGACGCGGCGCATCCCCCGCACGAGTCGGGCCCCCGCATCGTGGTGCCGCTCTACATCCTCGGTGGTCTGGCCATGGTGGCCGGGCTCGTCAACCTGCCGAACTCGGGAGCCCTCTCGTTCATTCCCGATTCGCTGGCGCTGCGATTCGAGCACTTCTACGAGCCCAAGGGCGAGTACTTCCCGGCCGTTCTGTCGACGTTCAGTCATCCCGAGTTCGACCTCGGCATCGCGCTGGTGTCCACCGTCATCGGCCTCGCCGGCATCGGTCTCGCTTACGCCTGGTACTTCAGGGGCATGGGCCCGCACGGAATCACCGAACGCAGCAAGGTCGCTCGCGCCGGCCACCGGGTGCTCGTCGAGAAGTACTACCTCGACCGCCTCTACACCGACATCATCGTCGGGTCCGTCAAGGGTCCGATTGCCAAGGCGGCTTACTGGCTCAACCAGAAGGGGCTCGACGGTGTCGTGAACGGCGCTGGCGCTGGCGCCGTCGCCGGCGGCCGCTGGATCTACGACCACATCGATCAAGGCGTCATCGACGGCGCCGTGAACGGCTCCGGCGCCGCTGCGGAGGGCAGCGGTCAGGGCCTCCGCCAGATGCAGACCGGGCGCGTGCAGCAGTACGCCGCCCTCCTCTTCGCCGGTGCTGCCCTCCTCGCTGGCATCTTCATCGTCATCATCTAACGCAGGACCGAGACGGGAACCATGGACAACAACGAATTCCTCACCGACTGGGGCCTGAGCCTCATCGTGTTCCTGCCGCTGGTGGGTGC
>JBBDWQ010000053.1:0-69390 GCA_040902805.1 Acidimicrobiales bacterium | reverse complement strand
GCTCGACGTAGCCCGGCACGCGGTGGTGCGGGGTGTCGAGATAGACCTTTGCCTCTGGCGGCTTGCCGAAGCGGCCGTGGCTCCAGCGAACCTCGACGTGTCCGTCGACGGTGATGTCCTCCCCGCTGGCCCGATCACGCACGAGGGCCTGCCAACGCACCTGCGGTTGGCCCGCATCGTCCCCCCAGACGTCGAAGCGCTTCAGCTCGAAGGCCTGCCGCCAGTCCCAGGGTGTCATCACTCGGAGCCGCAGGCTGCGGTCCCGCTGGGCGCCCAGGACGAAGTACGGCGCGCTCCCGATCCGAAGCAGCCGCCAGAGCGCGGCCTCCGCGTCGGCCTTCTTGGCCAGCGTGCGCTTCCATCTGTCCGCCGACGCCTTCCCGACCTCCACCGCCAGGCGGCGATAGGCGACCTGCGCGTCAGCGGACCACCCCGCGTCGAGATAGGTGCGAAGCTCCGCTCTGTGGGCCGAAGTGAGATCGGCGGCGTGCGGCGGGAGCGACGCCCGCGTGCCCAGCTCCAGGCGGACCTGAGCGAACAGTGCCTGGTAGGCGTCGCCCGCGACTTCCGCATACCAATCGCCACCCGGACGGCTCGGGCCTCCAGCCAGTCCCCGGTCGAAGAGCCTCACGGGGGCTGCGTTGGCGAGCACCTTGGACAGGTACTTGCAGCTCACGAGCCACACGTGGTCGATGCGCAGGTCGGCCGGGACCACCTCATCGCCCGGCGCCTGGCTCGGCCCCTTCCACTCGACGACCTGAGGAGCGCGACCCCGTAGCCCCTCCTCGGCACGCAGGAATGCCTGTCCGTTGGCCCAGGCCGCGGCGAACTCCTGGCGGTGCTGGCCTTCGCGCTCAAGGTCGACGAGGCGCGACCACACGTCGTCGCTGACATTGGCCACGGCCTGAGCAGCGAGGCCGGACTCGATCGCGGACGCGCCGCCGATGGCTAGGCCAGTGACGATCTCGGTGATCTCCGTCTTGGCCGACGGCACCTAGGCGCCCGCGAGGAGATCGCCCGCTGGTTCGGTGGCACCTGCCGCGTAGGCAGCGAGGCGCTCACCCGCGCCCGCCGAACCGAGCTCCACAGCATCGACCAGGCTGACGCCACGAGCCGACCGCAGGGCCGCCAACGGCGCGGAGCGGGCGACCGGCAGGTCGGTGCTGAGCACCAGCACCCGGTGACCGGCTTGGGTGAGCACCGAGGCCTCGCCAAGGGTGCGGAACAGCACATCGGAGCGACGAAGGCCAGAGCGCACCACGGTGCTCGCGCCCGCCACCAGCACCAGCCATTCACCGCCGGTCGCGTCAGTGGCGATCCAATCGACCGCGAGACCACCTGCGAAGCGCCGCCGCTTGCTGGTCGTGGCATCCGCAACCGTGAATCCCGCCTGGACGAGCAGGTCGCGCGCCGCGGTGGCCGACTTGTCGGGGTGTGCCGCAGCCGGTGCGGCCAGTGCCATCTCCGATTCCAGAGCGACTCGATCCCGCGCCGCCTTGGCGTAGGCCTCGTCGGTGTCGTAGCCGAGGAAGTGACGACCGGTGCGCACAGCGGCGACTGCCGTGGTGCCCGAGCCCATGAACGGGTCGAGCACGACATCGCCTCGGTAGGTGTAGAGGTCGATCAGTCGTTGCGGCAGCTCCACCGGGAACGGCGCCGGATGGTTCACCCGGTTGGCGCTCTCCGGCGCTAGCTCCCACACATCCAGCGTGGCTTCCATGAACTCATCCGCCGTGACGGTGGCCTCGCTGGGCAAGCCCTGCGTGAGCCGGTCCGGGCCCTTCACGGCGCGGTCGAACCGACCCTTGCTGGCGATGACGACGCGCTCCGTGAGATCGCGCAACACCGGGTTGGCCGGCTGCTTGAACGAGCCCCACGCGCAGTTGCCGCCAGCACCGCGTGCCTTGCGCCAGATGACCTCGCCGCGCAACAGGAGGCCGAGGCGGTCCTGCAGGATGCCGATCACATCAGCCGACAATGACCGGTAGGGCTTACGACCGAGGTTGGCCACGTTGACGGCGATGCGCCCACCGGCCTCGAGCTTGTCGACGCACTCGGCGAACACGTCCTCCAGCATCGTGAGGTACTCGACGTAGGTGGCGGGGATGTGGCCCTCGCCGAGCTCCTCTTCGTAGGCCTTGCCCGCGAAGTAGGGCGGAGAGGTGACCACGAGCGCCACTGACGACGGCCGCACGCGGTCCATCTTGCGGGAGTCGCCCACATAGATCTGGTCGACGACGCCTGGAGGGGCAACGGTGGCATCGTCGGACACCGTGGGCGCCGCAAATCGGGCATAGAAGCCGCTGGCATCATGGTTCTCGCGGCGGGACACGCCGAAGGAGGACGTGGATGTCGCTCGCTTCCGCTGCGCGCCTCCATCCACCGCGGCCAACCCTCTCGTCGCTCTGGTCACACCAGGACCCTAGGCAGGGGGTGTGACATCCAGCGCCACGCTACCGACAGGCGCGCGTGGCCGCGAGCACTCGTCCGTCCGGTGAGGCGGTAGATAGCCTCGGCAGGTGACTTCGACCATCATCTACACCTTCACCGACGAGGCCCCGGCCCTGGCCACGCACTCGCTGCTGCCCGTCATCCAGGCCTTCGCCGGTGCCGCGGGTGTGGAGGTGGAGACCCGCGACATCTCGCTGTCCGGTCGTGTTCTCGCCGCCTTCGCCGATCTCTTGCCCGAGGCCCAGCGGGTACCCGATGCCCTCGCCGAGCTCGGCGCGCTCACTATGCGCCCTGAGGCCAACATCATCAAGCTGCCGAACGTCAGCGCGTCGGGCCCTCAGCTCAAGGCCGCGATCAGCGAGCTCCAGGCCAAGGGCTTTGCGCTCCCCGACTACCCCGATGAGCCCGCCACCGACGCCGAGCGAGACGCACGGGCGCGGTACGACAAGGTCACCGGCAGCGCGGTGAACCCCGTGCTGCGTGAAGGCAACTCGGATCGGCGCGCCCCCGCGTCGGTCAAGCACTTTGCCCGTACGCACCCGCATCCGATGGGAGCATGGTCCTCCGACTCCAAGACCCACGTGGCCACCATGTCGAGCGGTGACTTCCGCTCGAACGAGCAATCCATCACCCTCGACGAGGCCGGCGACGTACGCATCGAGCTCGTCGACGCAGACGGTGCCACCACCGTGCTGAAGGAGGCCACACCAGTCCTCGTCGGTGAGGTGATCGACGCCACGGTGATGCGCAAGCAAGCCCTGGTGAACTTCCTCGCCGCGCAGATCGCCGACGCGAAGGCGCAAGGGGTGCTGTTCTCGGTGCACCTCAAGGCCACCATGATGAAGGTGTCCGACCCGATCATCTTCGGGCACGCCGTGCGCACGTTCTTCGCCGACGTGTTCGCCGAGCATGGCGCCACTCTCGACGAAGCCGGGATCAGCGCCAACAACGGGCTGGCGAGCCTGCTCCCCGCACTCGCGGGCCTTCCCGATGCGCAGCGCACGGCCATCGAAACCGGCATCGCCAAGGCACTCGCCAACGGACCTGCCGTGGCCATGGTCGACTCCGACCGCGGCATCACGAACTTCCACGTGCCCAGCGATGTGATCGTCGACGCGTCGATGCCAGCCATGATCCGCACATCGGGCCAGATGTGGAACGCCGCTGGCGAGCAACAGGACACCAAGGCGGTCATCCCCGACAGCAGCTACGCGGGCATCTACCAGGCCGTGATCGACGACTGCCGCACCCACGGCGCGTACGACCCCACCACCATGGGCTCGGTGTCCAACGTGGGGCTGATGGCGCAGAAGGCCGAGGAGTACGGCTCCCACGACAAGACCTTCGAGATCTCCACGGCTGGCACCGTGCGGGTGCTCGGCCCCGATCGGGCAGTGCTGATGGAACACGACGTCGAGCCCGGCGACATCTGGCGCATGTGCCAGGCCAAAGACCTGCCGATCCGCGACTGGGTGAAGCTGGCCGTCTCGCGAGCGCGTGCGACGGGCTCGCCCGCCGTCTTCTGGCTCGACGACTCCCGCGCCCACGACCTCGAGCTCATCAAGAAGGTGCGTCGCTACCTCGACGACCACGACACCGAGGGTCTCGACATCCAGATCCTCGCTCCGATCCAGGCCACACAGTTCTCCCTCGAGCGCATCCGCAAGGGCGAGGACACGATCTCGGTCACGGGCAACGTGCTGCGCGACTACCTCACCGACCTGTTCCCGATCCTCGAGCTCGGTACCAGCGCCAAGATGCTGTCCATCGTGCCGCTCATCAACGGGGGTGGCCTCTTCGAGACCGGCGCTGGCGGCTCGGCACCCAAGCACGTGCAGCAGCTAGTCAAGGAGAACCATCTCCGCTGGGACTCCCTCGGCGAGTTCCTCGCGCTGGCGGTGTCGTTCGAGCACCTGGCGCAGTCCACGGGTAACAAGCGGGCGCAGGTGCTCGCCACCACGCTCGATGCCGCCACCGGTCGCGTGCTCGACGAGAACCGCTCTCCCTCACGCAAGGTCAACGAGATCGACAACCGTGGCAGCCACTTCTACCTGACCCTGTACTGGGCCGAGGCGCTCGCCTCCCAGACCGACGACAGCGACCTGGCCCGAGCCTTCGCGCCACTCGCCGCACTGCTCCTCGAACAGGAGGCGGCGATCGTGACCGAGCTGCTCGAGGTGCAAGGCCAGCCGGTCGACCTCGGCGGGTATTACACCCCTGACCTCGCGAAGGCCACCGAAGTCATGCGGCCGAGCAAGACCTTCAACGCCGCGCTCGCCTCGTTGGCCTGACGGAACAGCTCGATGCGGGGCTACTCAGTCGTCGCCTTCAACACGGCAACGGAATCCACGAACAAGATCCACGACGATTCGGTGGCCCGTCAGTTCGGCTTCCGGGGCGGCCTGGTTCCGGGCGTCGATGTGTACGCCTACCTCTGCCATCCACCGGTTGCGGAATGGGGGCTTCAGTGGCTGGAGCGGGGCACGATGCGAGCCCGCTTCCACAAGCCCGTCTACGACGGGCGCAAGGTCGAGATCTCTGCCGCCGACGACGGCGCGCTCGCGCTGCACGACGATGCTGGGGTGCTCTGTGCGGAGGCGACTGCAGCTCTTCCCGGCTCTCCCACCCCACTGCCCGACCTGAGCGACTGGCCAGACGCCGAACAGGCGACCAACCCCCCGCCCGCGTCGCCAGACGTGCTGGTTCCCGGCACCGCATTCGGTCTCGCGCCGCACCGCTTCCATGCCGACATCGCCGAGCACTACCTCACCGAGGTCCGCGACGGCCTCGCCGTGTACCGGGACGAGCGCGTCGCCCACCCCGCGTGGATCTTGCGGGACGCCAACTACGTGCTGTCAGCAAACGTGCGCCTCGGCCCGTGGATCCATGTGGAGTCGCTCGTGCAGCACCACGGCATCGCGCGTGATGGCGAGGAGGTGTCGGCCCGGGCGCTCGTCACCAAGGAGTGGGAGCACAAGGGTCACCGATTCGTCGAGCTCGACGTCCTCCACCTCTCCGACGAGCGCCCGATCGCCCGCACCTGCCACACCGCCATCTACCGCCCGCGCAGGGCCTGAGCCCACCAACCAACGTCTGTGAACCCCTACGTCCGAATAGCGGTCAGTGTGCTTCACAGACGTTGGTTGCTAGGCGCTAGCCGAGGCCGAGGTTGGCGTGGACCTGGCGAACCGACGCTGAGCGGTTCAGCGCGTAGAGATGCAGGCCGGGAGCGTCCTCGGCAAGGAGGGCGGCACCGAGCTCGGTAGCGACCTCGATGCCGATCTTGGCAACCTCGTCAGGCTGGTCCTCCACCGCGAGGAGCCGCTCGAGCAGCCGCTCTGGGATCGCCGTTGCGTTCATCGCCGCCATCCGCCGCACGCCCGCAACGTTGACGATGGGCATCACGCCAGGCAGGAGCGGCTTGTCGCAGCCAAGCTCGGCGAGCTCGTCGACCAGGCGCAGGTAGTCGTCGACCGTGAAGAAGAACTGCGTCATGCCGAAGTCGGCCAGCGCGAGCTTGTCGGCAAGGTGCCGACGATCACTCGCGCGATCAGGCGAACGGGGATGCACTTCAGGGTGCGCCGCGACGCCCACGGAGAACCCGGCAGGGTGTGCCCGCACCAGTTCGACAAGCTCCATCGCGTACGCAAACTCGCCTCCGGCGTCGGAGCCGTCTGCGGGCGGGTCCCCGCCCAAGGCCAGGATGTTCTCGACCCCTCCGTCGGCGTAGGCGTCGAGCAACGTGGCGATGTCAGACCTTGTGTGGCCGACGCAGGTGAGGTGCGGCATCGCCGGGAAGTTCTGCTCACGATTCACGCGCATGACGACATCGCGGGTGCGCTCCCGTGTGCTGCCGAGCGCGCCGTAGGTGACCGACACGAACGAGGGTCGCATCTCGGCCAGCTCTGCCACGCACTTCTCAAGTGCTCGCTCTGCTTCGTCGGTCTTCGGTGGGAAGAGCTCGAACGACAGCGTCGGCCCGGAGTCCAGGAGGTCGGCGATGGTCATGAAGAGGCCACGCTACGCCCGACGGGCGACAACAAACCAGGTCCGATCGACCCGTTTCGCACGGCTCACGTGTGATCTCGACGCAGGACCGACCAGATCCCCACCCCTGCGTGACTCTTCACGCCGGACCATCGCCCGGGTAGCGCAAGGACGACTTCCTCGGGCAAGAGGTGGATCGGCGTTTCGCCCCCGCTGCTGTTGACCCACACGACCAGACCATTCGCGCTCAGCACCCTGTCGACCTCGGTCGGGAACAGGAAGCAGTTCACCAACACCACGGCATCGGCCGTACCGTCGGTAAGTGGCAACCTCGCACCGTCAGCCAGCACGCGATGGCCGACCTCCGGGGGCGCGAGGCGCAGCATCTCCAACGCCACCTCGGTGGCAAGCACTCGGCGCCAGTGCTGGGCGAGCATCGGGGTGTAGGCACCGATGCCACTGCCGAGCTCGACGCACACGTCCGCGCCCGTGAGGTCAGAGGGCAGTCCTCGAGCCAGCGCATCGGCGACCACCGCGTCGCGGGCGGGCGAGGTGCGCGTGTGCCATTCCGGGGCCAGGGTGTCGAAGAAGGCGGCCACCTCGGAACGGGCCAGGTCGTCCCACGGTCCTGGGTGCAGCCCCGCAGCTCGACGAGTCATGATCCGCATCGGGTGGTCGGAGTTCCCCGCACTGGTGGGGCTGTGGCCCTCGATGTCGATCCCGGGGAGCTCGATCAGCGATCCAGACATGTTCCTTCAGTCCAAGCGGGCGCGTCGCTCGGCAGCTGCTACCAGGTTTGCGAAGAGCATGGCGATCGTGGTCGGACCCACACCACCGACGCGTGGCGTGATCCATCCCGCCACCTCCTCGCAGGCCTCATCGACATCGGGAAGCAGCGTGCGGCCCTCGTATCGGACGCCAGCGCCCACCACGACGCCACCCGGCCGGATGTGCTCCGGCTGGATCATGCCGGGCGCTCCCGCGGCTGCGACGAGAATGTCGGCACGACGCGTGTAGTCAGCCCAATCTGGCACCCCGGTGTGGACGACGGTGACAGCGGCGTTGGCGGTGGGTCGCTTCTGCGAGAGCAGGATGCTCAACGGTCGCCCGATGGTCACACCACGGCCCACGATCACGACGTCGCGGCCAGCGACCGGTACCTCGTAGTGGGCGAGAATCGCCTCGATGCCCGCTGGGGTGCAGGACACCGGCCCGGGAATCCCGAGCGCGAGGCGCCCCACGTTGGTGGGGTGCATGCCGTCGACGTCCTTGTCGGGGTCGACGGCCATGAGCACGGCATCGAAATCGACCTGAGCGGGAGCGGGGTGCTGCACCAGCATCGCGTCGACGCTGTGGTCGTCATTGAGCCGGCGCACTGCGTCGATCGCATCGGCGGTCGTGGCGTCCTGCGGCAGGTGGACGTGCGGGCTGTGGCACCCCAGCTCCTCCGCCTTGCGCATCTTCATCGCGACATACCGGGCCGAGGGCTCATCGTCGCCGATCAGCACGGTGGCCAGACCGGGGGTGTGCCCTGCGGCGCGCAAGGCTTCGATGCGCGGCACCAGGCTCGCGAAGACCGCTTCGGCCACGGGTCCACCGGACATCAACACCGCGCTCAATGGAGGAAGTGCCGTTCGCCCGTGAACACCATGGCCAGGCCGAGCTCGTCGGCCCTCGCGATGTTGTCCTCGTCTTTCACTGAGCCACCCGGCTGGATGACCACCGCTACCCCCGCGTCGGACGCGGCCTCGATACCGTCCGGGAAGGGGTAGAACGCGTCGCTGGCGCACGCGCCCCCGGCGGCGCGCCCCGCGGCCTTGCCGGCTGCGATCTGACCGGCTTCGACACGGTTCTGCTGACCGGCGCCGATTCCCCAAGCCACCCCGTCCTTCACGAGTACGATGGAGTTGCTCTTCACCCACCCGACGAGGCGCCAAGCGAGCTCCGCGTCGGCCCACTCCGCTTCGGTGGGCTGGCGCTTCGTCACCACGCGCCAGTCGGCTCGGGTGGCGGCGAAGTGGTGGGCATCCTGCACGAGCCACGAGCCGGTGAGCTGACGGAGCTGGTGCTCATCGGGCGTCGGCGGCTGGGCCGTCAGCAGGCGGGTGTTCTTTCGCTTCTTGGCGAGCGCGTCGATCACCGCGTCCGCGTACCCGGGGGCGATGACGACGTCAGCCTGAGCCGCCGCGACCATGCGCGCGACGGTCGCATCGTCGACGGGGTGAGACAGGGCGACGATGCCACCGAACGCAGAGCGCTCGTCGCACTCGAAGGCCCGTTGATAGGCCTCGGCCAAGGTGTCCGCGACTGCAGCGCCGCATGGGTTGGCGTGCTTGATGATCGCCACGGCCGGCTTGCCGGTGATCGCCGCAAGATCGTTGGCGAGGCCCCATGCGGCATCGGCATCAAAGAGGTTGAGGTAGCTCAAGGCCATCCCACCGTGCTGCTCGACGTTGTCCCACCAGGACGTGCTTCCAACCTCGCGGTACCTGGCGCCGGTCTGGTGTGGGTTCTCGCCGTAGCGGAGGTCCTGCACCCGTTCGAGCGCGAGGTGCAACGTCAGCGGAAGTGTCTCACCCGCCACATCATCGAACCAGGAGACGATCGACGCGTCGTACGCGGCCGTGTGGGCGAATGCCTTGCGAGCGAGGGCTCGCTTGGTGGCGTCAGAGAGCACGCCACCAGCTTTCAGCTCATCGATCACGAGCTGGTAGTCCGAGGGGTGGGTGAGGATGCCGACATCGTTGAAGTTCTTGGCCGCGGCCCGGATCATGGCGGGGCCGCCGATGTCGATGAGCTCCTCGGCGCGGGTGGCGCCGTGCTCAAAGCTCGAGGTGTCCGCTCCGAACGGATACAGGTTGGACACCACGAGGTCGATCGGGTCGATGCCATAGGTGCTCATGTCGGCCTGGTGATCAGGGTTGCGGCGATCGGCGAGGATTCCGCCATGCACCTTGGGGTGCAACGTGACGACCCGATGGCCCAGAATCGCTGGGAAGCCGGTGAGGTCAGCGATGTCGGTGACGGCAAGGTTGGCCTCCCGCAGCGCCTTGGCGGTGCCGCCGCTCGATATGAGGTCCCACCCCATCCCTCGCAGGTCGCGAGCGAGCTCGACGATGCCGGACTTGTCGTAGACGGAGAGCAAGGCCCTCATGCGTGGTGCGTGTCCTTCTTGAGGATGGTCGGGTCGGCGAGCACCGCCCGGATGGTGGCTGGGTAGAGATGGCGCTCGACCGCCTTGATGCGTTCGTGGAGCGATGCTTCGTCATCGCCGTCAAGGACCGGAACGGCCTCCTGAGCAAGGATCGGTCCAGCGTCGACCTCGAGCGTCGCGACGTGGATCGTGCAGCCGGTGACCTTCACGCCGTAAGCCAACGCTGCCGGCACAGCATGCCAGCCTTTGAAGGCCGGGAGCAGGGCGGGATGGGTGTTGAGGATTCGGTGCTCGAAGGCCTCATGGATCGGCTCCGCAAACACCGTTCCGAACCCTGCCATGACAACGAGATCGATCTCCGCCGCCAGCAGCACGTCGACGACCTCCCGGGTGTACGACACGCGATCGAAGTCGGGCCCGTAGCTCGTTCGTTCGATGAGTCGAGCCGGCACGCCATGGGCCTCGGCAACCTCCAGGGCGCGGGACGGTCGATCCACGACCACGAGGGTCACGGGGATCTCGTCAGCGAGAATGGCCTCCAAGAGGGTCCCGCTGCCCGACGCGAGGACGGCAATGCGCACCTAGTGAACGTATCAGCCCGCCTGAATCGAGCTTTCAGCACATCCGACGGTCCGTCGAGACCGGATCGTGCTGCGTTACCGTTTGCGGGCTACCACCCACCAGCTCTGGAGGCGGACCGTGGATCTGAACAAACTCAACACAGCCGACAAGGTCATCGCGGGCTCAGGGATCCTCCTGTTCATCGCCTACTTCCTTCCGTGGTTCAAGGTGGACTTCGGGTCCTTCGGCGGTTCCGTGTCGGCAAGCGGCAGTGACGTCGGCTTTCTGTGGGCAACCCTCCCCATGCTGCTCGGCTTGATCGCCGCAGGAACGGTGATCGCAACCAAGCTCTTCGACGTGAAGATGCCAGATCTGCCGATCCCGCTCGGGCAGGCACTCCTCGCCGACGGCGCCATCGCTGCCGTGCTGGTCGTCCTCAAGCTCATCATCGGCGAGGACCCCACCTCCATCGTGGACCGCGCCTTCGGTCTGTTCGTCGCTGCCATTGCTGCGATCGGGCTCGCTGTCGGCGGGTTCCTGAAGTTCCAAGAGGGCGACACGGCCTCGGACTGACTCTGGTCGACGGTCCGCCACCTCTGGTGGCGCCCGTCGTACCGTTTCGGCCATGACGGAAACCATCGGGGAGAGTTCGTCGCGGTCGCCGCTCAGCTCGCTTGGCGATCGAGCCCAGCGCAGAGCTGAACCACGAGCATCGATTGCCATCGCGGGGGCGGGCTGCGCCCTTGCCGTGCTCGGCGCCCTCGTCATCGCTGGCGACACCGGGGCCTCGGATGGCGACTTCAACCAAGTCCCCGGCATCGTCCTCTCCACGCTCATCGTCGCCGCGGGCTTCTTCACGCTCAGCACAACGCGCCGCGGGCCAATCGCTACCGCCGGCGCGGCGGCCGCCGCCCTTGGTGTCCCGCCCCTCATGTTCTTCGTCACCTGGTCCTCCGATGGGTTCCCGCCGTACTCCACCGACGGGATCCTGATCGTGTCGACCCTCGCGTGGCTCGGGTCGTATGCGGTCGGTCCTGGGCGGGGGCGTCCGTTCTTCCTCGGGGCCGGTCTGATCGCCCTCTGGTTCACGGTCCTGCAGCTCACCGAGAAGATCTTCGAGGCGCCCTTCGGGCTGTTCAACCTGTTCGGGGCGTCGATGGGTGGCAGCTTCGACGGAGGCTCCGGCAGCGGGTACGGCAGCGACTTCGGGACGGACGTCGGGTTCAGCACGTTCCACGCGCCGGACCCGACCACCCTGGGAATCCTCTCGCTCGGCCTCGGACTCGGCTATCTGTTCGTCTGTCGCAGGCTGGACAAGCGAGAGCTGCACGGAGCGGCAACTCCCTTCGCGTTGGCGACACTGCCCACCTTGTTCGTGGGCACCGCGCTCATGGGCGACGACCTCGAGCAGGCGGGCACCGGCCTGCTGCTGGCGCTCGTCGGAGCGGGTCTCGCCTACCACGGGGCGACCACGCTCAGGCGTGTGACGGCTTGGGCTGGGGGCGGGGCAACCGCCTTCGGTGCAGCCATCTTCCTCGGCGACATGACCGACGACGCCACCGTCGGAGGAATGCTCTTCATTGCCGCCGGCATCGGACTCGTGGCTGGCGGGCACGCGATCGCTGCCGCGCTCTCGGAGCCAGACGAGATGACCATCACCCTCGTCGGATCACCCGACGCGGTCGCTGCGACCAGCGCTCCCGAGGGTGAGGGCTTTCCTCCCGAGTGACCGCGCGTCAGGCGAGCGGCGGGTCAACGCATCCCGCCGAACCACCGCCGGAACCCGCCGGCTCCGTTCGGGGGTAGGGCTCGACGAAGCCCGATCCGGGGTCGGCCGTCGTGACATAGCGGACAACCGCGCTGGTGAACGCACGGGCCTCGACGGCTTGGAACGCCGGATCGACGAGCAACGCCTCCTCGGGGGGATTGCTGATGAACGCCGCCTCGGAGAGGACCGCCGGGATTCCCGCTGTCCGCTTGAGGATCCCGTAGTAGTCGCCGCCCTTCGAGCTCAGGCGGTACTTCGCTCCTGCGTCCCGGTCCGCGGCCCAGTCGATCTGGTACACCGAGAGCTCCCGCACCAGCTCCTCGTAGATCAACCCCGATGCTCGCATCGAGTCGGGTGAGGCGATCTGACGGTAGGTCTCCGCTCCTGGCGTTGATCGGTGCTCGTCGGGTGCCGCGTTGTGGTGGATCGAGATGAACAGCGTGGGCTGGAGCGCCTGCGCGATCGCGGCCCGGCTCGCCAACGTGATCCGGTAGTCCCCGGTCCTGGTGAGGACAACGGTCGCTCCTTGTGCCTCGAGCTGGCGCTTTGTCTCGATCGCAATGGCGAGGTTGACGTCCTTCTCCATGGTCCCGCTGGGGCCCACTGCACCAGGCTCACCACCACCGTGGCCCGGGTCGAGCACGACGGTGGCCCCGGACAGCGGCGTGCCCTCGACGGTCACAAGGTTCCCGCAGGGCGACTCCGCGACAAACCGGCCACTGGCCTCGGCAGACAGGACTGCGAGCACCACGCCGTTCGCGGTCGTGACCGCTCTCGGTACACCACCCGAGCGAAGCGGCGGCCACCGGATCGACGGTTGCGTCGTCGTGGTGGCCGGAGGGTCCGTCGTGCTCGCGGCCTCGGGAGTCGTCGGTGACGTGGCACCCTCGCGGTCGTCAGTGCGCGCCACAAGGACAGCGATGGCGCTGACAAGCAGCACGAACACCACAACCGATACCAGGACCCGGACGTGTCTCATCCGGGCCCACGATGGCACGCCCGATGCCTAGAGGCTGTTCACGACTCCGACCATCAGCGTTCCCGCCTCCGTCGGATTCTGTCCAACCTTCACACCGGCCGCCTCGAGCGCTTCCTGCTTGGCGGCTGCGGTGCCCTTGCCGCCCGACACGATGGCGCCTGCGTGGCCCATCTTCTTCCCAGGAGGGGCGGTGACCCCAGCGATGTAGGCCACGACCGGCTTGGTCATCTTGTCGGCAATGAAGGCCGCCGCTTCTTCCTCGGCGGAGCCGCCGATCTCACCGATCATCATGACTGCCTTGGTGTCGGGGTCCGCTTCGAAGGCCTGGAGGCAGTCGATGAAGCTGGTGCCCGGCACAGGGTCTCCACCGATGCCCACGCAGGTGGTGACGCCGATGTCGTTGAGCTTGAGCTCGTAGAGGGCCTGGTACGTGAGCGTGCCGGAGCGGCTCACGATGCCGACGTTGGGGCGACCCTCGACGGGCGCCTTGGCGATGTGGCCGGCAGTGATGCCGATGTTGGCCTTACCCGGGCTGATGATCCCAGGGCAGTTGGGCCCGAGGAGCTGCACGTCGGGGAAGTCGCGCTTGAGCTTGTTGAAGAACCACGCCTCGTCTTGAGCAGGGACGCCCTCGGTGATGGCGACGATGAACTTCACGCCACCCTCGGCGGCCTCGAGCACTGCCTCCTTGACCCCCGGCGCGGGGATGAAGATGCAGGACGCGGTGGCACCGGTGGCCGCGACGGCCTCGGCGACGTTCGCGTAGACAGGGATGCCGTCCACGTCGGTCCCGGCCTTCTTGGGGTTGGTGCCGGCCACGACCTGGGTCCCGTAGTCGCGGTTGAGCAGCCCGTAGAACTTGCCCTGCGAACCGGTGAGTCCTTGGTAGACGACCTTGGTGGTCTCGTCGACGAAGATTGCCATGAGTCTGTTCTCCTACTTCGCGGCGAGGGCGACGGCGGTCTGCGCGGCCTCGACCATGGTCGGGGCCATCTGGAGCTTGTCGGACAGGTGGGGCTCGAGGATCGCTCGTCCCTCATCGGCGTTCGTGCCGTCGAGGCGGATCACGATCGGCACGCCGATGTCGACTCGCCCCATTGCCGTGATGATGCCGTTGGCCACCTCATCACCCTTGGTGATGCCACCGAAGATGTTGATGAAGATGGAGCGCACCTTGGGGTCGTTGTTGATGACCTCCATGGCGCTGGCCATCACATCCGCGTTGGCGCCGCCGCCGATGTCGAGGAAGTTCGCGGGCGAGCCACCGACCTGGCTGACGATGTCGACGGTGCTCATGGCGAGACCGGCGCCGTTCGCAATGATGCCGACGCTGCCCTCGAGACCGACGTACTGCAGCCCCTTGTCGTGGGCGGCCTGCTCACGCTCATCACGCACCTGCGTGGCTTCGTACTGCTCGTAGTCGGGATGCCGGAACGTCGAGTTGTCGTCAAGGGTGACCTTGGCGTCAAGGGCGTGCACCTCGCCCGTGGGCTTGAGGATCAGGGGGTTGATCTCAGCGAGATCGGCGTCACCTTCGGTGTAGGCGGTGTAGAGCTTGCACAGGATGTCGACGGCGCCGTTGGTGGCAGCAGGGTTGAGGTTGGCCTCCTGCACCCATGCCCGTGCGGCGTCTGCGCTCAACCCATCGACGGGGTCGATCCAGATCTTGGCGATGGCGTCAGGGTCGCTCTCGGCGACTGCCTCGATCTCCACACCCCCTTGCGCGGACAGCATCCCGAGGTGCTTCTTGGCGGAGCGGTCGAGGGTGAAGCTGGCGTAGTACTCCTCGGCGATGTCGGAGGCGAGCTCGATCCACAGCACCTTGACGGTGTGGCCCTTGATGTCCATGCCGAGGATGTTGGAGGCATGCGTGCGGGTCTCGGCTGCATCGTTGGCGAGCTTGATGCCGCCGGCCTTGCCGCGGCCCCCGACCTGCACCTGCGCCTTCACCACCACGGGATAGCCGATCCGTTCGGCGACGGCGACGGCGTCATCTACCGTGGTGGCCGCATCGCCGGGCGACACCGGGATGCCATACCTCGCGAAGAACTGCTTGCCCTGGTACTCGTACAGGTCCATGTGCTCACTGCTCCTGGCCGGTCCGGCCACTGGTTTTCCGACGTCGGGTCAGGTCGGTCGATACTAGGGGGGTGCCGCTGACCCCCCGCCAGTCGAGAGCGATCACCTGATGCCTGTTGCCCAGAGCCGTGGCCATGCCGGCAAGGCACTCCTCGTGGCCACCGTTGGCGTCGTCGTCGCCCTCGGGCTCGCCTTTCTCGTCGCCCAGGCGGCAAGTCGTGGCGACGTCGACATCAAGCTCGGAGACGAGCGCTTCAACGCGGGGCAGATCGAGAGCATCAGCGCCGCCATCGACAAGGACGGCTTCCCCCTCTTGTTCCCGGACCTCGTCGGAAGGGATCGAAACATCTTCGTGCAGCACCTGGAGAAGGGAGTGCGCCGGGGCTGGGTGGCCTTTGGTGCCTTCGATCCTGACGACCCTGCATGCACCGTCTCGATCGATCGCACGGCACGAGTCCTCGTCAACGACTGCGACCCCGGCGTGACCTACCCGCTGGATGGAGCGGGCCTGCGGTACTACCCAACCTCTGTCGAGGGCAACCGCCTCTGGGTGGATATCAACGAACTGTCGACCACCTCCAGCGGCTAGCGGGAGGCCACCCCCTCGAGACGGAGGGTGAGCTCGTCGAGGATGCGGTGGAGCGCGGCGGTTGTGGATGCCGCGTCGTCGTCGGTGACCGCCAGCGTCACCAGCAGCTCGGTGATCGCATCGTGGCCCGACTGGACCATGAGCAGTGAGATCGTCGCCGTCCCCTCAGCCACATGCCCGTCCACCTCGCGGATCCGCCAAGTCACCACCACTCGGACGTTGCCGGTCGACACCCATACGGTCGGCCAAGCGTGCACGCTGAGCACCTCACCGTCATCACCCGCCGCAAGGCTCGCTCGCATGGCCGACATCAGCAGTCCATCGATCGCCGGATCGGAGAACCGCCCGAACACCTCCGCGATCGGTAGATCCACATAGGCGCTCACCGACGCTGTCCTGATCGCCATCTCCTGTGTATCGCTCACACCCATAGCGTGAGCCGTGGAGATCATCAGCTCAAGGGTCGAAGGTCCTGAGCTTTCCTCACACAGCAGGACGATCCGGCGACCTCAGTCGAACAGGTCGCGGACAGCGTCCTTCTGGACCTTGTGGGTGCCAGTACGGGGGAGCGCCTCGGCGGCGACGAACCGAGTCGGCACCTTGTAGTCGGCGAGGCGCGTCGCAGCCCAAGTGGGGAGCTTGGCCTTGGCGAGGCTGACCCCGGTACGCAGGCGAACGGCGGCGACGGGCACCTCACCGAGTCGATCGTCGGGAAGCCCGACCACCGCCGCCTCGAGCACGTCCGGATGCTGCTCGAGAGCGTGCTCCACCTCGAGGGCGTAGACGGAGTAGCCGCCGTGCTTGATGACGTGCTTGCTGCGGCCCTCGAAGACAAGAAGGCCGAGGGGTCCCTTTCGGGCGAGGTCGCCGGTGCGGAGCCATCCGTCCTCGGTGAGCACTGCTGCCGTGGCGGCGTCGTCCCCCCAGTAGGACGTGAGCACGCCGGGACCCCGTACTTGGAGATCCCCTACGGAACCGTCGCGTCGCTCCTCGCCCGCTTCATCGACGATTCGCATCTCATACCCAGGGAGGGCGAATCCGAGCGCCTCTCCGAGCGGGCCCGCTCCTGCGCCCAGGAACGGCGGCGAGACCTTGGCCGCAACGCCCCCGCCGAGCTCGACCATTCCGTAGCCCTCAGCAAAAGTCGCCTGGCCGACGGCACCGAAGAGCGGCACGGTGATTGTGGCACCCATGCGCTTGAACCGCTCGGCCAGCTCTGGAGGCATGGAATCTGCCCCGGATGCCCAGACCCGCACCGAGGTGAGATCCCGCTCGCCGGCGTGCGCCTCATCGAGCATCCGATACATCGCGGGCACGCCGACGAAGATCGTGGCCCGCCGCTGCTCGATGGCGTCGAGCACGCGGACGGGATTGAACCGCGCCATCAGGTAGGTGGGGATGCCAGCGAAGGCGAGGCCGATGAGGACCGTGAACCCCATGATGTGCGCCACGGGTAGAGAGATCACCGCTTCGTCGCGATGGAGGCGAGTGGGCCACACTGCGGCGGCAGACGCCTGCCCCAGGAGAGCCCGGTGGGTGAGGGCCGCGCCCTTGGGAGAACCGGTCGTCCCCGACGTGTAGAAGAGGGCAGCGACATCCCCGGGGGATGCGGGGTGCGCGGTCCGCATGGGGGTTCCGCCGTCGACCTCGACAGCGCTGCGCAACACGAGAGTGGAGCCCGAGTCGCGAGCCACATGGTCGATCTCGTCGCGCGGCATCTGATCGTTGACGGGTGCGGGAATTGCGCCCGCTCGCGACACCGCGAAGCAAAGCAGCAGCTGCTCGTAGCCGTTGGGAGTCGCGATCACGACGACATCGCCCGGCGAGGTGCGGGCCGCGACCCCGCCGGCCCAACGGCGGACCCGCTTGGCGGCCTGGGCGTAGGTCAGCGACAGATGACCGTCAGCCTCCGCGACGAGCCGCCGATCACCGTGCACGCGCTCAAGGCGGTCCATCAGCGTCCCGAGGGTGTGATCCCGCTTGAGAACCAGAGCCGCCCGCTCGATCGTCTTCGACATCTCGAAGGGTCTACCCGTACTCGCTCCACGCCCGCCAGCCTGACGCTCGTGTCAGGAAGGTGGCTGTCAGACCGCGCCCGGTGCCGACTCCGGCAATGCACAGAACTCGCCGTCGGAGAAGCCGCTGGGCCGAACACCCAAGGCCTGGTTGAGACGGCCGCGCTGGTTCTCCCACGCGATCGTGGCTGCGAGCTCGGTCACGGCGGCTGACGAGAAGCGGCTGTTCAGCCGAGATCGCAATTCGTCTGATACGGCCACCGGCACGAGGGTCAGGGCCTCGGCGAGCTCGATGACCAGCCGCTCGTCCTCGCCGAATGCGTCGCTCGTCTTGTAGAGGTGGAGCTCTCGAAGCTGCCGTTCTGTCACCCCTGAGCCCCGACCCAGCAGCGACCCGATGTCGAGGCAATACTCGCAGGCGATGAGCGCGGCGGCCTTCAGCTCGGCGAGGACCTTGAGGCGCGGGTCGACGCGGGCGCTGAGCCCGATGGCCACTTCATAGACCCCCGTGCCGACGAGCAGCTGGGGTCGGCGTACGAGGGCCCGCAGCAGATCGCTTCGGTTTCGGCGGGCCTTCGCGAGGACAGCCACGTTGGTGGCGAGTTGACGGAGTGCCTTCATGACCTCAACCCACCTGCTCGGCAGAGATGGAGCGAGTGGCAGCCACGAAGAGCACGATGGCGGCCACCGCGGTGAACCCGAGCAGTCCCGCGTTCTGCAGGTCCTCGCCGGAGGTGAGCCCGGGCGCCGGGTTGAGCACGTGGTAGGCGGTGTGCGGGATGGCGAAGGCGGAGAACGTGACGACCGCCAGCTGTGTGGAACGGCGATCGGCAAACCAGGCGGCAACGAGCAGCACCAGCCCGGACGCGAGCAGACCAGCACCCGCGTCGGTCGCCAGGTGGGCGTTGTACGGGGGCTCAGCGGCTACGAGGCGGGGTGCCCAGCCCGGGAAGTTGTCGAACCAGCTCTGGGGAGCGATGACGGCCCACAGGCCAGCGAGCGCGTTGGGCACTCCGATCGCGATGAGGCCGATCCGCACCCAGGGACGCACTCTTGAGGCTGAGAGGGGTTCTGTCATGCTCCTCCTTCGTCGTGTGGACGGTTGCCGTAACGCCGCGCTCGCCACCAGCTCAGGCCGAGCACGATGGCCAGCAGACCTTGGGTGATGTGGAGCGCGGCGCCCTGACCGAACTTCCCGATCTCCGGCAAGCCGTAGATGCCCAAGGCGAGTCCTAGCGGCACGCCCGCACCCACCGACACCGGGAGCCAGGATCGCCGAAGCGCTCCCGCCCCCACGGCCAAACCTGCCGCGATCAACGCGAAGCCACCCTCCCGAACCGCGTGGGGGCTGTAGTGCTCGCCCAGCCCACGCGACACCCACTCCCCCACGAACATGTTGCCAAGACCGTGCGAGAGGAGGTTGAGCGCGAACAGTCCGGCCACCAGCTGGGCGGGTCGCCACCGAGCTCTCTCGCGACGTTCGTGTTCGACCGTGATCCTCGTCGCGAGGGCGGCGGGTGGATCTGTGCGCACCGAGGCCACAAGCCAGGTCAGTGCGGTGTCGGTTCCCACCGCACCGGTCAGCGCGCGCGAGATATCGCCGTCGAGCCGTTCAGCCTGGGCCACTTCGTCGGGATCAAACTCATCAACCATCGGTCAACACCCCCCGAAGCTTGGTTACGACGCGATGCACGAGCATGCGGGCAGCGGTTGGCGAGATCCCGAGATGCACCCCGATCTCCGCTGACCCGAGCTCAGCACCGAAGCGAAGGGCGATGGCTTCACGCTCTCGCTCGCTCAGCATCGCAAGCACGGCACGCACCTCGCCGATCTGCTCGATCCGAAGCGACTCCATCAGCGGATCATCCGACGCGATGGCATCAGGAAAGTCGCCATGTGGGTCTTCTGGCTTGCGCCGCCGCCACCAGTCGCCGACCGCGTTGCGGGCGATCCCGACCAACCACGCGCGGGGAGAACCCTTGGCGGGGTCGTAGGTGTGGGTCGAGCGCATCGCACGGGCGAACACGTCGCTGGTCACGTCCTCGGCGTCGGCATCGGTGGGCAGGCGCGAGCGCGTGTACCGCCAGACCGCGGCGGCGTGCTCTTGGTACAACGCGCCTAGCTCAGGGAGCATCCGCACCTACTTCGCTCGTGACACCGACGCCGTAACGATTCCCCGACGCCGCCGACGGTTGCTTCCTACACGGTCAGCGCCACGGCAACGGCGACTAGCACTCAGCTGAGGTCGAGCGAGAAGTAGCGGGCGTCAGGCAGCGGGTTGTGCCGGTACGGGGCGATCTCGACGAAGCCGAGCGCCGTATAGGTGGCGATGGCGGCTGTCATCGTGGCGACGGTGTCGAGCAGCAGACGCTCGAAGCCGAGGTCGCGGGCGGCGCTGACGGCTGCCGCGCCCAGCACACGCCCGGTGCCCATGCCTCGTGCCTCAGGCGCTACGTACATGCGCTTGAGCTCCGCGGATCGGTCGTCAAACTGCCGTACGCCAACCACCCCGACGGCGAAGCCACCGTCGTCGACCACCAGCAGCGCCGCTCCGTTCGGTGGCCCGTACTCCGCGGCGAGCTCGGCCAGCTCGCTGTCGACGTCCTGGAAGTCGATCTCGAAGGGAAGGTCGTCGAGGTAGGCCCGAATCAAGCGCTCGACGTCCTTCCACTGCCGCTTCGACTCGGCCGCGTGGATCTCCATGGTCAGGCCTTCTTGAGAGGAGCCCAGGAGAGCAGCAGGCGCTTCTCGCCCGCTCCGGGGAAGCGGATGACGATCTCGGCCTTGTCGCCCTGGCCCTCCACGAGCAGGACCACGCCCTCCCCGAACGTGGCGTGGGTGACATCGTCACCCACCTTGAGGCCGATTGCCTCGGCACCGTGCTTCGCCGGTCCCGTGCCCTTCGAGCGCATCGCGCTCTCGACGATGCGCTCCCGGCTCGCGCTCACCCCGGCACCACCACTGCCGTAGCCGGTTCCGCCGAAGCCGCCACCGCCGCTGCTGCCGCCGCCGCCATAGGTACGGCCGCCGCGGCTGGCCCGACGTTGCTCGATGGCTTGCACGAGCCGCTCGGGGATCTCGTCGAGGAAGCGACTCGGTGGGTTGTACTGCGTGCCGCCATAGAGGGTGCGGCTCCACGCGTGGGTCAGATAGAGGCGTTCCTGAGCACGGGTGAGAGCGACGTAGGCGAGGCGACGCTCCTCCTCCATCTCGTCAGGCTCACCGATGGAGCGCAGATGCGGAAACACGCCGTCCTCGAGGCCCATGATGAACACGGCTGGGAACTCGAGGCCCTTGGCAGCATGAACCGTCATGAGCACAACCTGGCTGTCGTCGCCGTCGATCTCATCGGCGTCGCTGACGAGGCTCACCTGCTCGAGGAACAGGTCGATCGACGCAGCTTCCTGCGCGGAGCCGACGAGCTCGGCCAGGTTCTCGAGGCGACCCTCGCTCTCGATGGTGCGCTCGGCTCGAAGCTCGTCGAGGTAGCCGGAGCGCTCGAGCAGGGCTTCGAGGAGCGGGGCTGGCTTGTCATCCGCAGCGAGGTCGGCGACGGAGTCGAGCAAGTAGAGGAACTGCTCGATCCCCTTCGCTGCCTTGCCACCGACACCGGCATCGTCGCTGCGCCGGAGCGCGTCGATGAACGACAGCCCGCGCGCCGATGCGTAGGCATCAAGCTTGCCGACGCTGGAGTCGCCCACCCCCCGCTTGGGGTTGTTGAGCACCCGCTTCACCGACACCTCGTCGGACGGATTGATGCACGTCTTCAAGTAGGCCAGCGCATCCTTGATCTCGCGCCGGTCGTAGAAGCGGGTGCCACCGATGACCTTGTACGGCACGCCGTGGCGAGCGAGGTGCTCCTCTAGGACACGGCTCTGGGCGTTGGTGCGGTAGAAGACGGCGACTTCGCCCCACCGGTGGTCGCCACCATCATGTAGACGGGCGATCTCGCGCGTGACCCACTGCGCCTCGTCGACCTCGTCGTCGCCGTGGTAGCGGATGATCGGATGGCCATCCCCGCGGTCGGTCCACAGCTCCTTCGGCTTGCGACCGAGGTTGTTGGAGATGACGGCGTTGGCCGCGTCAAGGATCGTCTGTGACGAGCGATAGTTCTGCTCCAGCACCACGACCGTGACATCCGGAAACGCATTCTCGAACTCGAGAATGTTCCGCATGTCCGCTCCCCTGAAGCGATATATCGACTGGTCCCCGTCTCCCACGACGCAGACGTTGCGGTGCTGCTTGGTGAGGAGCAGGACGAGCTCGTTCTGGACGCTGTTGGTGTCCTGGTACTCGTCGACCATCACGTGCTTGAAGCGGCGCTGGTAGTGCTCGAGCAGGTCGGGGTTGCGCCGGAGGAGCTCGACGGCATTGCCGAGGAGGTCGTCGAAGTCCATGGCACCGGCGCGCAGCAAGCGGGCCTGGTACTCGGTGAAGATCTCGCCGATCTTGCGCTCGAAGATCACCTCGGCGCGATCCGCGTACTGGCCAGCAGAGAGACCGTCGTTCTTGGCGGCGCTGATCGTGGCGTGGATGGAGCGCGGTGGGAACCGCTTGACGTCGAGTCCGAGGTCGCGGATCACGTAGCCGGTAAGACGGTTGGCATCGGCCTGGTCGTAGATCGTGAACTGCTTCGGGTAGCCGAGCCGATCGGCGTCACGGCGCAGGATCCGCACGCACGCGGCGTGAAAGGTCGACACCCACATCTTCTCGGCGACGGGGCCCACCAGCGACGACACGCGGTGGCGCATCTCATCAGCAGCCTTGTTCGTGAAGGTGATGGCGAGGATCTCGAAGGGGCTCACGCCATGCTCGCGGATCAGGTGTGCGATCCGATGGGTGAGCACGCGCGTCTTGCCCGAACCGGCGCCCGCGACGATGAGAAGCGGTCCACCCGTGTGAGCGACCGCCTCCCACTGGACGGGGTTCAGGCCCTCGAGGAGGGAGTCAGCGTCGCTCATGGGTGCACCAGGCTACTGGTCGGGCGAGACGCACGATCTCGCCAGGGTTCGGCTAGACCCTTCGTGATGCAGTTCCAGAAGCTGACCTCCACGGACGGGTTCATCCTCTTCGACCTCGACGACGCCCCCGCGCTCGGCATCGCCCGTATGGCCCCCAAGGTGCTGCGCGACAGTGCCGAGCTGCTCGCCCGCTCCACCACCTACGCGGCAGCCAGCTTCGGCTTGAAGGTCAGCGGCGCATCCGCGGGCATCAACGCCAAGCCAGATGACCAGCCCGCCGCCCTGGCCGCCTTCGTCGACGAGGTGACCGAGCTCGTCGCGTCAGGCCGTCTCGTGCTCGGCCCCGGACTGGGCGTGGCCAGCGACGACCTCAGCGGATTGCCCGACGCGGAGCGGCGAGCCCGGGCCTTCGACCAGACCGCTGCGGGTGAAAGCGCCGTCGCCGCCGCAGTCGGAGCTCTCGGCTCGCTCGATGACCGCCGAGTTGCCCTCGTTGGCAACGGGCCGCTCGTCGAGGCCGCCGCTGCCGCAGTCAGCGCCAAAGGCGCCACCCCCGAGCCGCAAGCCTCGTTCGACGCCGACTGCGATGTGCTGCTCGTCGCCGGCAAGGCCGGCGTGCTCGAGCACGATCTGGCCGCCACCGTGAAGGCCAAGGTCGTCGTCCCGCTCACGCCCGTACCGGTCACCGCTCGCGCCTTGGCCGTACTCAGCCGCTCCGACACGGTCGTCGTGCCCGACTTCCTCACCACCGCTGGCCCGCTGCTCGCCGCGCTCGACCCCGACGGCAAAGACCCGACGGCTCGGGTACAGGCAGCGGTGGCTGACCTGGCGAGCGAGGGCACCAACCTCTGGATGGCGGCGACGCTCAAGGCGGAGGCGTTCCTGCAGACCTGGCTGGACAGCATCCCGTTCGGCCGCCCACTCGCCTAAGCAACCAACGTCTGTGAAGCAATACGTCCGGCATACGGACGTGGGCGTTCACAGACGTTGGTTGGGTGAGAGCAGCTTGGTGCGGAGGAGGTCGAGGACCTGTTCGAGGGCGTCTCTGGTGGGGTGACCGGGCTCGTCGATGAGGTGCTCGGTGAGGACCGAGTGGGCCATCTTCGGGTTACCGTGCGGGTTCCCCTCGGACGAGTCGATCTCGACGCCGATGAAGCGATCCCCCAACGCCTCCCGGAGATGCGCGAAGCGCTCGGCGGGGACCAACCGGTCGTGGCTGAAGCGCAGCCCCAGCACGCACAGATCGGGCTCTGCTGCCATTCGATCCTTCACGTCGCCTAGATCTTCATCGCTCAGGTACAGAGCTCGCTTGGCCTTCTTCGTGAAGCCCAACGGCAGCGACGGCTGGCTCATCACCGGTGCCACAACCGACGCGTCGGGGAGCATGGCGAGCGCGAAGTTACCGGTGAAGCACATCCCAACCACGCCGACACCAGGACCACCACACCGCTCGTGCTCGCGACGGGCCAGCGCCTTGCACCACTGCACGATGATGCTCGTCTTACCCGTGGCCCAGGCCGAGAACTCCTTCGACACGCAAGCCGGCGGCATCGCCCTGAGGTAGACCGATGGCGAGGCAGACGCCCCCGGCACGCCGAAGAGGTGGGGCAGCACGGCCGTGCAGCCGAGTGCGACCACTCGGTCCGCGAAGTCCACCACCAGCGGTGTGATGCCGGGCATCTCGGCCAGCACGATCACCGCCGGGCCGCTCCCCTTGCGGAACACATCCCGCTGCTTTCCCTCAAAGCTGAACGTGTCCATCTCGTAGGTCGCCAGGTCTCCCATGGCGGCGCACCGTACCCGCGTCGGGAGCGGGCAGACTGACGAACCGTGCATCCCTTCAGATTCGGCATCCAGTGCAAAGGGCCAGCCGACCCCATCGCCTGGCCGGACCACGCCCGCAAGGTGGAGGACCTCGGCTGGTCCACCCTCACGGTGGCCGACCACCTCGACGACTCACTGGCACCGATGCCTGCACTCATGGCCGCAGCAGCGGCAACTACCACGCTGCAAGTCGGCACGATGGTGCTCGCCAACGACTATCGGCATCCCGTCATGCTGGCCAAGGAGGCCGCCACCCTCGACGTGCTGACAAGTGGTCGATTCGAGCTCGGCGTCGGCGCTGGGTGGATGACCGCTGACTACGACGCCGCTGGCATCCCACTCGAACGCGCTGGCGTGCGCATCGATCGACTAGCGGAAGCGCTCGTCATCATTCGCGGGCTGTGGTCCAAGGGACCGTTCTCCTTCGCAGGCGACCACTACCAAGTGAAGGACCTCGACGGTCGCCCGAGTCCCGCTTCAGCGGGCGGCCCTCCGATCGTCATCGGTGGAGGCGGCCAGCGCGTCCTGCGTCTCGCCGCTCAGCACGCCGATGTTGTGGCGTTGAACGTGAACCTGAAGGCGGGCGTGATCGACGAGCGCTCCTTTCGTGATGGCACGCCAGCGGCCACCGAACGCAAGATCAGCTGGATTCAGGACAGCGCCGGAGACCGCTTCGACGCCATCGAGCTTCAGGTACGGGTGCACCTGGCGATGGTCACCAACGAACGCCAACGGGTTGTTGACGAGATGGCGCCTGCCTTTGGGCTCACGCCGACGGAAGCGAGTGAGACCCCGCACGCGCTCATCGGCAGCGTCGACGAGATCTGCGATCAGCTCGTCGAACGCCGCGAGCGCTGGGGAATCTCCTACCTCGGCCTCTCGGGTGACCAGCTCGACGCCTTTGCTCCGATCGTCGCCAAGCTGACCGGCACGTGAAGCGGCCTAGCGAGCTCGGCGGCGCATCGCTTGCTTGTCGGCCCAGCGGGCTGCGCGTGCATTGTACTGACGACGGAGCACGCGGCCGTGCTGCCAGAGGTACCAGCGCAGTGACGCGTAGCTGACGACATACACGACAGCGAGGAACGGCTGCACCCCAATGAGCAGAAACACGGCTCCGATCAGCGCCCCGACGACAAGGTTGTACGGAAAGGGGTGGGTGGCCTGGAGGTCGTCGAGCCGTTCGAGCTTGCTGCGCGGATCCCCTTCGCCCGACGCTGAGGCTTCGCTCACTCCCACTCGATCGTGCCCGGCGGTTTGGAGGTGACGTCAAGCACCACCCGGTTCACCTCGCGCACCTCGTTCGTGATGCGCGTGGAGATTCGGGCCAGCACGTCGTAGGGAACGCGGGTCCAGTCGGCCGTCATGGCGTCCTCGCTCGATACCGGCCGCAGCACCACGGGATGGCCGTATGTACGACCATCGCCCTGTACCCCGACGGACCGGACCTCGGCGAGCAGCACCACTGGGCACTGCCATATCTCACGGTCGAGCCCGGCCGCCGATAGCTCGTCGCGAGCAATGCTGTCGGCGGACCGCAGCACGTCGAGGCGCTCCTGGGTGACCTCACCGACGATTCGGATGCCGAGCCCCGGGCCGGGGAACGGCTGGCGCCACACGATCGCCTCCGGCAAGCCGAGCTCGAGACCGACCTTGCGGACCTCGTCCTTGAACAGCGTGCGCAACGGTTCGACCAATGCGAACTCGAGGTCATCGGGCAGTCCGCCGACGTTGTGATGACTCTTGATGTTCGCCGTACCGGCTCCTCCGCCGGATTCGACGACGTCGGGGTACAGCGTGCCCTGCACGAGGAAGTCGACGGTCTCGCCATGCGCTCCGGCCCCGTCGATGACTTCACGCGCCGCCGCTTCGAACACCCGGATGAACTCACGCCCGATGACCTTGCGCTTCTCCTCCGGGTCGGTGACACCCGCGAGCGCCTCGAGGAACCGGTCCTGTGCGTTCACGACCTTGAGGTCGACGCCCGTTGCAGCAACGAAGTCCCGTTCGACTTGATCGGGCTCGCCTGCTCGGAGCAGCCCGTGGTCGACGAACACGCACGTGAGCCGGTCGCCCACGGCCCGCTGGACGAGCGCCGCTGCCACCGCCGAATCGACACCACCAGAGAGCCCACACAGCACTCGCTTGTCGCCCACGGTGGAGCGGATGATCGCGACTTGCTCCTCGATGACGTTGGTCATCGTCCAGGTCGGCTGAGCGCCGGCGATCTCGTACAGGAAGTGCTCGAGCACCGCCTGGCCATGCTCGGTGTGGAGCACCTCAGGGTGGAACTGCACGCCAGCGTGTCGGAGCCCGGGATGCTCGAAGGCCGCGACCGCTGCGCCAGCCGAGTGGGCTGTGACTGTGAACCCTTCGGGAGCAGCGGACACATGGTCGCCGTGGCTCATCCACACGGATTGCTCGCTGGGCAGACCGTGGAAGAGCGTCGAATCGCCAGCAGTGATCGTAAGCGCGGTACGCCCGAACTCGGCCAGGCCAGTCTGCGCCACCTCGCCGCCGAACGCGAGGGCTTGCGCCTGGAAGCCGTAGCAGATGCCGAAGGTAGGAACGCCCGCTGTGAACAGTGCGGGGTCGACCGATGGGGCTCCCTCTGCGTACACCGACGAGGGTCCTCCCGACAGGATGATCGCCACCGGATGCTTGGCCACCATGTCGGCGACGGACATCGTGTGGGGAACGATCTCGCTGTAGACGCGCGCCTCCCGGACCCGACGAGCGATCAGCTGGGCGTACTGCGCCCCGAAGTCGACCACGAGAACCGGGGCATCGGCGCCGTGCGTCATCGGAGGGCGACCACCTCGGCCTTCTGAAAGTCCTTCAACGTCTCGTAGCCACACAGCGCCATCGACCTGCGCAAGGCACCGAGAAGATTGCGTTGCCCATCCGCTTCGTGGGCCGGGCCGACCAGGATCTCCTCGAGCGAGCCGCGAGGTTCCACGGCGACGCGGTTGCCTCTCGGCAAAGTGGCGTGGACGGCGGTGGTACCCCAGTGGAACCCGCGTCCTGGTGCGTCGATCGCCGCTGCCAACGGCGTGCCGATCATCACGGCGTCGGCGCCGCACACAACTGCCTTGGCGATGTCGCCACCGGTGGTCATGCCCCCGTCCGCGATCACGTGGACGTAGACGCCGGTCTCGTCGAGATGCCGCATGCGGGCCGCGCGAGCGTCAGCGATCGCCGTAGCCATCGGAATGCCGATCCCCAGTACTCGACGCGTCGTGCCCGCCGCACCTGATCCGGCGCCCACGAGTACCCCGGCCGCGCCCGTGCGCATGAGGTGCAGCGCCGCCTGGTACGAGGTGCAGCCACCGACGATCACCGGGATCTCGTAGTGACGGATGAACTCTTTGAGGTTGAGCGGTTCGGATTCACGGGACACGTGCTCCGCAGAGACGACGGTGCCCTGGATCACGAGGAGGTCGGGCTCGGCCTTGAGGACGTGGGGAGCGAGCCCGAGGGTGCGCTGTGGTGTGCACGCCACCGCCACTGTCAGACCCGTCGCCTTGAGCTCGCTGATGCGCTGCTCCACAAGATCGGGTTGCACGGGCTCTGCGTAGAGCTCCTGCATGCGACCCGTGGCCTTGTCAGCGTCCAGACTTGCGATCTCCTCGAGGATTGGTTCCGGGTCGGCGTATCGGGTCCAGAGCCCCTCGAGATGCAGCACACCGAGGCCGCCCAAGCGTCCGAGCTCGCTGGCCACCGCTGGTGACACCACGCTGTCGGACGGGGACGCCATCACGGGAAGCTCAAACCGGAAGGCGTCGATCTCCCAGGAGATGTCGACCTCCTCAGGGTCCCGGGTGCGCCGACTGGGCACCAGAGAGACGTCATCGAAGCCGTAGGCGCGACGCCCGGTCTTGCCGATGCCGATCTCGACGTCAGCCATGGGTGGGAACCCTCCATCCCGAAATGAGGAAGGCGCCATGCTAGCCCGATGGCTCAGATTCCCCTGACGACGGAGCGAAGTCGCAGCTGCTCAGCGCCTGAGCCCGACCTCAGCCATCGAACGCTCACAGCAGGTCGGCGCAAAAGGTTTTGACCTGCTCAACGAGCTCATCCGGGGCTTCCCATGGCACGAAGTGCCCGCAAGCCGGTAGTCGAACCGGGCCGTCGTGGTTGGGAAAGACCACGGATGCCATCTTGTCGAAGTCCGGGTAGATCACGTGATCTGACGGGCCGAACAGCAGCAGGGCGCGTATCGACTCGTTGCGCGCCAAGAGCGGCGGCTCGCTCCGTTTGGCTGGGTCGAAGACGCTCTCGTAGCCGCCGAAGGACGCTCGGAGGCGCGCCTCGTCCCCGTACGGCTCAGTATGGAAGTCGATGATGTCGCCGCCGCCGAACGGACCCATCGGCGGAGCATCCCCGAGGAACGCACCGGGATGGGCCCAGAAGCGCGAGCTGTAGAAGGTCGCGATGTAGCGACGGCGTTGTTCGGGGGTCGACAGGTCGGCAGCGAGTCCGTCCGGGTCCGTGCCCTGACGGATGAAGTAGTCGGCAGCCTCTCTCGACGGTCGGGTGTCCATGCCGGCCATTCGCTCCCGGTCGTAGGGCAACGGACAGTTGAAGAGCACGAGGCGGTCCACGAGCTCGGGAAACCGCAGCGTCAGGTCCTGGATGACCGGCCCGCCGAGGTCGCCGGCACACACGACGATGCTCGTGTGGCCGAGGCTCGTGACAAGCGCGTGGAGGTCGCGGCTATGCGACGGGACGTCTCCGAAACCGTCCGGTGCGACGTCGCTGTCGCCGAAGCCGCGCAGGTCGGGGACGATGACCTCGAACCCTGCCGCAGCCAGCGGCTCGATCACCTTCCACCAGATGCGCTTCGACTCGGGCCACCCGTGCACGAGCAGCAACGGCACCCCGCCAACGTTCTCGTGGACGTAAGCCAGATCGAACCCACGGCCGTCGTAACGGCGTGTCGCGAACCGGGCGGGGTCGATATCGGGATGAGCCATTGCCAGGGGGACGCTATGCGGTGAGCTCGACGATCTGATCCCAGAGATCGTCCACGTGACGGTGGTCCGGCGCCTGGGTGCCGACTTCGCCAGAGGCTACGAGTCGTAGGCGATCTACGAGGTCGCCACTACACTTCCTCCATGGCGACCCCTCCCAGCCCCTTCGTCGGCGATGCCGAGGGCGCGACGGCGAGCGGTGACGCCCCCGACGGCGCCGGCTACCCACCGAAGTTCGCCAAGGAAGGGCTCACCTTCGACGACGTCCTGCTGCTGCCGGCCGAGTCCAACGTCCTGCCCAATGAGGTCAGCACCAGCACGCGCCTCACGCCCAGGATCGAGCTGGCGATCCCCGTCGTATCCGCGGCGATGGACACTGTCACCGAGGCTCCCCTCGCCATCGCGATGGCACGTCTCGGAGGCATGGGGATCATCCATCGCAACCTCTCCGTCGAGGAGCAGGTGAGCGAGGTCGACCGCGTCAAGCGCAGCCAGAGCGGGATGATCACCGACCCGGTGACGCTGCCGCCCGACGCCCACGTGAGCGCTGCTCTCGACCTGATGGCCCGCTTCAAGATCTCTGGTATCCCCATCACGGATTCGGGGGGGCGCCTGGTAGGGATCCTCACCAACCGTGACCTGCGTTTCGTGGAGGACCACGATCAGCCCATCGAACGAGTGATGAAGAAGGCCCCCCTTGTCACCGCTCCCGTCGGCACCACGCTCGAGGAGGCCAAAGACCTCCTCTGGCAGCACCGGATCGAGAAGCTTCCGATCGTCGACGACGCAGGCATGCTCCGCGGGCTCATCACGGTCAAGGACATCAAGAAGAAGACCGAGTTCCCCCAGGCAACACAGGACGAGAAGGGGCGGCTCCGAGTCGGCGCCGCGGTCGGTGTCGGACCTGACGCGATGGAGCGGGCCGAAGCGCTCGTCGCTGCCGGTGTGGACGTGCTCGTCGTCGACACCTCGCACGGTCATTCACAGGGTGTCCTCGACATCGTGAAGACGATCAAGGGCAGCTTCGACATCGAGGTGCTCGGCGGCAACATCGTGACGGCCGACGCGGTCGACGCCATGGTCGCGGCCGGCGCCGACGGAGTGAAGATTGGTGTAGGCCCTGGGTGCTTTGCAGCGGGGACCCGAGTGCTGATGGCGGACGCCACGTATCGGCCGATCGAGCAGGTCGTCGCAGGCGATCGAGTGATCAACATGCACGGCCATGCGGTCACGGTCGTCAAGGCGTGGTGCACGGGCGTTCGCGACGTCATGGCTGTCCGACACAACGCCTCGGCCAACGAGATGGTCATGACCCCGGATCACGAGTTCTTCGTGGGAGACCTGTCCACCATGAGCCCCACCACCGTCTCGTCTCCTGGGTATGTGAGCGTGCTGGAGCAACCAACGAAGCTCGCCACGAGCAAGCCCGACTGGAAGCAGATCGGCTCTGCCGACCGGGCCACCTTGCTCTCTCCTCGATCAATTGCGTTCGAGATGCCAGATCACCTCGAGATCGACCTGACCGAGTTCGCAGGCCACACGAGCACGCTCGATCGCTACCGCACCCCGATCCGCGAGTCCTACGACCTCGGCCTTCTCTTCGGCACCTTCCTGGGAGACGGCGACGCGTTCCTCAACACAAACGAGCGGTCCGAGATCGGACGAGTGTCCTGGTACTTCGGACACCATGAAGGAGCACTCGCTCTCAAGGTTGCCAATGCGATCGAGCGAGTCACGGGAGTGCATCCGACCGCGGTCGAGGGCAGCAAGGTCACCACGTTGCAGCTGTACTCCCTTCAGTGGGCTCGGCTGCTTGCCCCCTTCGGCAAGCGGACCGAGAAACATCTCCCGGTGAAGTACAACTGCTCGCACCCTGGCTACCTGCAAGGGCTCTATGACGGGTTGATCATCAGTGACGGTCATGTAGGAGCGGACGGCCGGCACGGCTTCCGCAACACCTCCCGCCAGTTGTCGGAGCTGTTCGGGGTGCTCTGCTTCCTGCTCAACGGGAGCTTCCCCGAGGCGGTCCGCGAGCCCGGCTCGGGTGGGGGATTGCCTGGCGTCGATTCCGCGAACTGTCAGCCGAGCTTCCGCTCGCGCCAGAACCTGCGCCACACGCGACGTCACCTCCCGAATCACCAGATCGTCAAGCAACTTGAACGGCGGGATCTCAACATTTCCGTTCCCGTCTACGACATCGAGGTCGACTGTCCGACTCACTCGTTCATCGCCGAGAACGTCATCGTGCACAACTCAATCTGCACGACTCGGGTGGTTGCGGGAGTAGGCGTGCCGCAGGTGACGGCGATCTACGACTGCGCCGTCGCGGCTGCTCGACATGGCGCCACCCTCATTGCCGACGGTGGCATCCAGCTCTCGGGTGACATCCCAAAGGCGCTCGCTGCCGGCGCTGACGTCGTGATGCTCGGCTCGCTGCTCGCCGGCGTCGACGAGTCGCCGGGTGAGGTCGTCCTGCACCAGGGCGAACGCTTCAAGGAGTACCGGGGCATGGGGTCGATGGGCGCCATGAAGGCCCGCTCGTTCTCCAAGGACCGGTACTTCCAAGGCGACGTCGTCGACACCGACAAGCTTGTGCCCGAGGGCATCGAGGGGCGCGTCGCCTACAAGGGCCCGTTGGCCAACGTCGTGTTCCAGCTCGTCGGTGGCCTTCGACAGGCCATGGGCTACTGCGGCACTGGCACGATCGCTGAGCTCAAGGATCGGGGGCGCTTCGTGCGCATCACCGGTGCGGGCCTCCGGGAGAGCCACCCCCACGACATCACCATCACCAAAGAGGCCCCTAACTACTGGTGATCCGCAGGTGGATGGCGCACACTGGTCGAATATGACCGGTATGTCCGGTCGCAGGTTGCGTTGCCTGGTACTCACTTGCCTCGGTGTCGCGGTGCTCGCCGCCTCGTTCGGCTCCCCCATCGCCCGCGCCGAGTTGTCCGGTCCGTTGTACGTGGCCATGGGTGACTCGTTCACGGCCGCTCCGCTGAGTTCGGTCCCGGTCGGAACGTGGGGAGGGGACGACCCGTTCGGCTACAACAATCCGGCCAACCCGTACACGTGCGGCCGCAGCACCCTGAACTACCCGCATCTCATCGCGCAGCACCTTGGGCTTCACACCGCGATCGACGGTGTCAACGAGAATTTCCATCTACCCGCCAACCCCAGGTTCCGCGATGTCTCCTGCGGCGGCGCCACGACCAAGGACATGTACGAGAGGCAATACGGGCTCCCCTTCGAAGAGCCCACCGTGACTGGTGAGGGGTACAACGAGCCACAGCTCGACGCGCTCGACAAGAGCGTGAAGCTCGTGACCCTCGGCATCGGCGGCAACGACATCGGCTTCGGTGATCTGCAGAACAAGTGCGTCGAGGAGCCGCTGATGACGGGTACTCCGTGCCGGAAGTACTTCGAGAACGGCCCGGGAGGGGACATCCTGCTAGGCCGCATTGCCAAGTTCACCGAGAAGCTCGACAAGCTTCTGGCAGACATCCACTCTGCATCCCGCGCGCCCAATGCGACGATTCTCGTGTTCGGTTACCCAGCGTTGCTCCCAGAGCACCGACCGTCATGGGTACCTGAGCAGCTGCGCGACGGGTGCTACCCGTACATCCCGATACTGCCAACCGATGCCGCGTACCTCGTCGACATCGAGAAGGCCCTGAACGCGAGTATTCGACAGGCAGCCCAAAAGGCCCGGGATTCAGGCGTGCCCGTTCGCTATGTCGACTGGTACACGCCGAGCATTGGGCATGACATGTGCAAGCCGCCCGGCCTCGCGTGGGTGAACGGAATCGTCCTCGCTCCGCCGTCGTACCCGGTGCATCCCAATGCGCTTGGCACGATGGGCGGCGCACGGGCTGGCATCAAGGTGCTCGAGCAAATCGGGTTCGCGCCCTAGGTCCTACCGACGGCCGTCAGCCTGCCGGGTACTGCTTGGCGAGGTCGGCCAGCACCTGAAGGCAGTCGCTCGCGCACTCGCTGATGATCTCGAGCACCGGGCGGATCTCGTCGATCCTCCCGGCGACCTGACCGGATAGCGCGACCGCGGCTTCCATGTCGCCGCCGAAGTAGAGGTCCATGGCATTCGCGAACAGGCCCATCGCGTTGGTCTCGGTGTCGAACTCGAGGGCGTTCGTGCGGTCGGTGCGCAGGGCCCTGAGCGCCGGGCTGGTGTGCTGGTTGAGGAACACCGTGTCGGTCTCGGTCGCGTCAAGAACAGCCTGCTTCCAGTTGTCATGAATCGGGCTCTCCGCTGCCGACACCATGCGGGTGCCAAGCTGGATGCCTTCAGCACCTAGCGCTAGCGCGGCCGCCATCGTCGCACCGTCAAGAAAGCCGCCGGCGGCGATCACCGGCACGTCGACCTTGGACACGACGAGCGGGAGCAGCACCATCGTGCTCACCGGCCGCGGGCTCTTGAAGCCGCCACCCTCCCCACCCTCGACGATCAGGCCGTCGACACCGGCATCCACCGCCTTCAGCGCGCCGGTGAGGTTCGGCACGACGTGGAAGACAGTGAGGCCGGCGTCCTTGAGCGGTCTGGTGTACTTCGTGGGGCTGCCTGCGGAGGTGGTCACGAACTTCACGCCCTGCTCGACGACGAACTCCGCGATGGATGGGTCCCGCACGAAGGCCTGGGCGATGTTCACGCCGAAGGGCTTGTCGGTGAGATCGCGCATCATGCGGATCTCGTCGCGGATGATGTCGAGCTCACCAGACGACGTCTCGATGATGCCCATGGCGCCGGCATTCGACACGGCGCTGGCCAGCTGCGATCGAGCGATCCAGCCCATGGGAGCCTGCACGATGGGGATGTCGACACCGAGCATCTCGGTGACACGGTTGGCGAAGATGGCGGTCGAAGTAGCGGTCACGCCCGCCATCCTGCCCCACTCCCCGCCCCATCCCGTTCTCGGGCGGTCTTCTGGGCGTGGAGACGGATTTTCCGCCCGAGAACGCCAAGTCGAGTCTTAGACGTGCTCCAGCTGACCGCGGCTCAGCGTGCCGGTGACGAGGCCGAGGAGCTGGCGGAGCATGGCCCCCGTCGCACCCCAGACCGTGTCGCCGACGAGCTCGAAGAAGAAGATGGGTCGATTCTCCGCCCAGGGCAGCTCCCACCGTTCCTCGCGGAAGATGGCCGGGTCGAGCAGCTCGGTGAGCGACACGTGCAGCACAGCGGAGACCTCGCCGGGGTTGGCCGTGGTCTCGGGCCGTCCGGGCAGTGACGCCACGAAGGGCACGATGAACGACCGACTGGTGATCGTGGAGAGATGGTCGAGCTCCCCGATGGGCTCGAGCGCATAGGTGTCAAGCGCGATCTCCTCGCGAGCCTCGCGCAGCGCCGTCTGCCACAGGTCGGCGTCGGCGTCGTCCTGCCGTCCGCCGGGGAAGCTCACCTCACCCGAATGCGAGCGCATGTGCCACGGGCGGCGGGTGAGCACGACGAACACCTCACCGTCCTGCTCGTAGACCGGGGCGAGCACGGCAGCAGGTCGATCGATGTCGGACAGCGTCTCGCGCTCGGAGCGATGCGCTGGGCCGGCGGCCGCGAACGCAGCGACCACGTCAGCCAGCGTCGGGCGCCGCCGCGATTCGGGCAGGTCGGCCCAGGGCGCCGGCCGACCGAGGTGGGTGGCAAGAGGGCGCGGGATGATCTGGTCGCCACCCCGACCCGCGGGCACGGGGATCGGTGGGGGCGGGAACTCGTCCCCGATGCGGGGCCAGCCGGGCATTCCCCGGCGAGCAGCCTCCCGGGCGGAGAGCACCGGCGGCTCATACCCGTCGATCGGGTCGGCGACGGCCTCCTCGAGCGAATCTTCGGCGTTGGCCTCAGGCTCAGGAGGGGGCATCGGCGCTCAACGCCGCCACCAGCGAATCCAGCAGGTCGCGCATGCCGTGGGTCTTCAGGTTAGCGATGACCTTGCCCGGTGGCGTCTCACCCTTCTCCCACTCCATCCAGTCCTGGAGGAGCTTGGCGGGGTCGGGGGCAGGTCGTTCCATGTCCCGGAGGCTATCGGCGACACGGCCCAGCCTGACAGCGGAGGGCACAGTCGGCCACGCTGGTGAGGTGCTCCGACGTCTCGTCCTCGCCTCTGCCTCCCCCGCGCGCCTCGGCGTGCTGCAGGCGGCCGGCTTCGCTCCAGAGGTGATCGTCAGCGGCGTCGATGAACACGGCGTCGATGGCCCGACGGACAAGGTGGCCCTGGTGCTCGCCGAGCGCAAGGCTGCCGCCGTGGCCGATGGGCTCACCGGGGGGCCGGCCATCGTCATCGGGTGTGACTCCGTGCTGGACGTGGACGGTGCCACTCGCGGCAAGCCCGCCTCGGCCGACGAGGCCCGCGCCTGGTGGAGCTCCGTCGCGGGCCGAACTGCTGTGCTGCACTCCGGCCTCTGTGTTGTCGACACGGCCTCCGAGCGGCGGGCCGGTGCCGTGTCGTCCACCACTGTTCTCTACGGCGTGCCCTCCGCTGCAGAGATGGACGCCTACCTCGCCACCTCCGAGCCCCTCGCGGTGGCCGGCGGCTTCACGATCGACGGATATGGGGCGCCGTTCGTCGACAGCATCAACGGCGATCACGGCACGGTGCTCGGCCTGTCGTTGCCTCTTCTGCGACGCCTGCTGGCCGACCTGGGTGTGCAGATCACCGACCTGTGGGAGCGATGACCGCCACCGTCCCCACCATCGCTCCGCTCCACATCGGCCCGCTCGTCGTCGATCCGCCTGTCGTGCTGGCCCCGATGGCCGGCGTCACCGACGCGCCCTACCGCGGCGTGTGCTCTCGCTTCGGCGCCGGGCTCTACGTGTCCGAGATGATCACCGCCCGCGCCCTGGTGGAGCGCAACGAGCGCACGCTGTCGATGCTGCGCTTCGACGGATCCGAGGCGACGCGCAGCGTGCAGCTCTACGGCACGGACCCTCGAACGCTCGGCGAAGCGGTCCGCTATCTGATCGGCGATGTCGGCGTGGATCACGTCGACATGAACTTCGGCTGCCCCGTTCCGAAGGTCACCCGCAAGGGCGGTGGCTCGGCGCTGCCCGTTCGCACCGCGCTGCTGCGCAACATCGTGCGCTCCGCGGTGGCCGCCGCCGGACCGATCCCCGTGACCATCAAGTTCCGCATGGGGGTGAACGACGAGATCCTGACCTACCTCGACACGGGCCGCATCGCGGAGGAGGAAGGCGTGACCGCCATCGCGCTGCACGCCCGTACCGCCGAGCAGCTGTACAGCGGCTCAGCCCGCTGGGAAGCGATCACGGCGCTCAAGGCGCACGTCACGACGATCCCGGTGCTCGGCAACGGCGACATCTGGGAAGCGCACGACGCTCTCGACATGCTGGCCGAGACTGGCTGCGACGGTGTGGTGGTCGGCCGTGGCTGCCTCGGCCGGCCGTGGCTGTTCCGCGACCTGATCGACGCCTTCAGGGGGCGGCCGGTGCAATCGCCGCCCCTGCTCGGCGAGGTCAGCGAGGTCATGCGCGACCACGCGCAGCGGTTGGTCGAGTGGGCTGGCGAGCGCGGCGGCATGCGCTCGTTCCGCAAGCACGCGAGCTGGTACCTCACCGGCTACCCAGCGGGCGGTCGGCTCCGCCAGGAAGCGGCCCTCGTGGCCACACTGGCCGATCTCGACGCGGTGATCGCCCAGATGGACCCGCAGGCTGAGATCAAGGAGAACGCCTTTCGAGCGGCACGAGGCCACACCAACGGCCCGAGAGCGGTGCACCTGCCCGAAGGCTGGCTCAACCTGGTTGACGACCCGACCCCGCCCGCCGGAGCCGAGCTGGCCGGCAGCGGCGGCTGACCGCGGGAGCTCAGTCGAGCGCGGCCGCCCACCCGCTCGGCGGGCGACCCACCACAAGGCACCAGGGAACGGCGAACGGCCGCCCCAAGGGGCGGCCGTTCTCACAACAACTTCAGGCGTGAGCCTGGGCTACATCATGCCGCCCATGCCACCCATGCCACCCATGCCACCAGGCATGCCGCCACCGCCAGCGCCCTCGGGCTCCGGAGCGTCGGTGACGAGCACCTCAGTGGTGAGGAGAAGGCCGGCGATCGACGCTGCGTTCTGCAGTGCCGCTCGGGTGACCTTGGCCGGGTCGATGACGCCGGCCTTGACGAGGTCTTCGAACTCGCCGGTGGCGGCGTTGAAACCGGTGGAACCGGTCTCACGCTCCACCTGCTGCACGACGACCGCACCCTCGTGACCGGCATTGGACGCGATCAGCTTGGCCGGAGCCTCGAGCGCTGACCACACCGCACGGGCACCGGTGGCCTCATCGCCCTTGAGCGACTTGACGACCTTCTCCACGTCGGCACGGGCCCGCAGGAGTGCAGTGCCGCCACCGGCGACGATGCCCTCCTCGATGGCCGCGCGGGTCGCCGAGAGGGCGTCCTCGATGCGGTGCTTCTTCTCCTTGAGCTCGACTTCGGTGGCCGCGCCGACCTTGACGACGGCGACGCCGCCAGCCAACTTGGCGAGGCGCTCCTGGAGCTTCTCGCGGTCCCAGTCGGAATCGGTGTCGTCGATCTCCCGCTTGATCTGGGAGATGCGGCCCTTCACATCGTCCTCGGAGCCGCCACCTTCAACAATGGTGGTGTTGTCCTTGGTGATGACGATCTTGCGGGCCGTGCCGAGCAGGTCGAGCGTGGTGTTGTCGAGCTTGAGGCCGACCTCCTCCGCGATGACCTGGCCACCGGTGAGGATCGCCATGTCCTGCAGCATCGCCTTGCGACGATCGCCGAAGCCCGGGGCCTTGACGGCCACGGAGTTGAACGTGCCCCGGATCTTGTTGACCACGAGGGTGGCAAGGGCTTCGCCCTCGACGTCCTCAGCCACGATCAGGAGCTGCTTGCCGGACTGCATGACCTTCTCGAGCACCGGGAGCATGTCCTGGACCGAGGAGATCTTGCCGTTCACGAACAGGATGTAGGGATCCTCGAGGATCGCTTCCTGGCGCTCCGGGTCGGAGACGAAGTACGGGGACAGGTAGCCCTTGTCGAACTGCATGCCCTCGGTGAACTCGAGCTCCATGCCGAAGGTGTTCGACTCTTCGATGGTGACGACGCCGTCCTTGCCCACCTTGTCGATGGCGTCGGCGAGGACCTCACCAATGGTGGGGTCGGCAGCCGAGATCGACGCGACCTGGGCGATCTCCGACTTGTCGTCGATCTCCTTGGCCTGCTTGGCGATGGCGGCGACGGCGGCGGTGACCGCAGCCTCGATGCCCTTCTTCAGGCTGAGCGGGCTCGCGCCAGCCGCAACGTTGCGGAGGCCCTCGCGGACCAGCGCCTGGGCCAGCACGGTGGCGGTGGTGGTTCCATCACCAGCGATGTCGTTGGTCTTGGTGGCCACCTCCTTCACGAGCTGGGCACCCATGTTCTCGAACGGATCGTCGAGCTCGACCTCGCGAGCGATCGACACGCCGTCGTTGGTGATCGTCGGGGCGCCGAACTTCTTCTCGAGGACCACGTTGCGGCCCTTCGGCCCGAGCGTGACCTTCACGGCGTCGGCGAGCTTGTTCACGCCGGCCTCGAGGGCACGGCGGGCTTCGTCGTCGAACTTCAAGAGCTTTGCCATCGGTGCCTACTTGACGATCGCGAGCACGTCGCGACCGTTGAGGATGAGGAGGTCCTGACCGGCGTCAGTGATCTCGGTACCGCCGTACTTGCTGTAGACGACGGTGTCGCCGACCTTGACGTCGAGCGGGATGATGTCGCCTGTCTGCTCGGAGCGTCGGCCGGGGCCAACCGCGAGGACCTCGCCCTGCTGGGGCTTCTCCTTGGCGGTGTCGGGGATGACGAGGCCACTGATGGTGGTCTCCTCGGCCTCACCCGGCTTCACGATGATGCGGTCTTCCAGGGGCTGCAGTGACATGTCTTGGCGCCTCCATGACGCTTGCGATGCGGTTAGCACTCGGTACGTGCGAGTGCTAACTGTACGCGCGCCAAGCCAGCACTCGCAACCGGCGAGTGCTAGATCCCCAGGTTCGGGAAGGCGCCGGTGTCGAGGGGCGACGGGCCGTCGCTCCGCCAGCGGTACCAGGCCGCGCTGGCCACCATGGCCGCGTTGTCCGTGCACATGGCCCGGCTGGGCAAGAAGCCACGGATGTCCTCGGCCATGCAGGCATCGAGAAATCGCTCCCGGAGCCGGGAGTTGGCGGCCACTCCCCCGCCCAGGCACAGGCCCTTGGCGCCCACCTCGCGGGCTGCGGCCACCGCCTTGGCCACGAGCACGTCGACGACGGCCTCCTGGAACGACGCCGCCACGTCTGGTGTCGACACCTCCGGGTGCTTGCGGACGTGATTGATCACCGCTGTCTTGAGGCCACTGAAGGACATGTCGAAGGTGCCATCGCCTGCCATCGGGCGAGGGAACCGAATGGCCTCCGCGTCGCCCTCCATGGAGAGCTTGTCGATCGCGGGGCCGCCCGGATAGCCGAGACCCAGGAACCGAGCCACCTTGTCGAACGCCTCGCCGGCGGCATCGTCGATCGTCGATCCGAGCACCTTGTACTGGCCGTGGTCCTCCATGTGGATCAGCAGGGTGTGCCCGCCAGACACCAGCACCACCACCAGCGGGAGCTCGAGATCCGGTTCCTCCAACAGGGTGGCGTAGAGGTGGGCCTCGAGGTGGTTCACGGCGATGAACGGCACATCCCATGCCAACGCGAGGGCCTTGGCTGCGGACACACCGACCAGCAGCGCTCCGACGAGGCCGGGACCGTAGGTGGCGGCAACGGCGTCGATCTCGCAGCCGGCCCCATCGACGGGGCGATCCGACAAGCCCGCCTCTACGAACGCCTGCGCCACCACCGGAACGATCAGGTCCACGTGAGCGCGGCTGGCGATCTCGGGCACCACACCCCCGTAGCGAGCGTGCAGATCGACCTGGCTGCTGACCACCGAGGACAGGACGGACGATCCGCCTTCCACGATGGCCGCCGCAGTCTCGTCACACGAGGTCTCGATCCCGAGGATCCGTCCCCGGCCGACATCAGAGCCGGTCATCGGTCGAGCCTCTCGACGACCGTGGGAGTCGGCAGCGCGTCGGCCAGGCCGGCGAGGCGCTCCGCATACTCCGGTGTGTCGATGTCGTTGGCCCACATGATGAGCGCATCCTCGTTGCTTTCGGCGTAGTAGCCCTTGCGGATGCCAGCTGGCGCGAACCCGAAGGCCCGATACAGCCCCTGAGCCGGTTCGTTTCCGACTCGCACCTCCAACGTCAGGTTCTTGGCGCCCCGTGCGATGCCGGCGGCGGTCAGGGTGTGCAGCACCCGCGTGCCGATGCGGTGACGGTGCCATGCGGGGTCGACCGCCAGCGTGGTGATGTGCCCGTCGTCAGGAACGAGCATGAGGCCCCCGTACCCGACGACCGATGATCCAATCCTCGCGGTGACGTAGACACGGCTTGCTCCGGATGCGAGCTCGCTCATGAAGAGGCCCATCGACCAAGGCCTCGGGTACACCTGCTGCTCGATCCGCAGCACGCCACGCAGGTGGCGTCGACGCATGGGGCCGATCACCACCTCGCGGTCGGCGAGCTCAGGGCTGGGCGCGGTGCCAGTGGGGTTCATCACGCGACCGTGTCTCGCGTCTGCCAGTTGATCTCTGCGTCCGGCTTGCGGAGGTAGAGCGGCGTGAGCTCAGCGGGACTCACGAACTCCTCGCGGAGGGCGCGGGCATGGGCGAGCTGCACGAGCGAGCTGGCCAACGGATAGGCCGTTCCCTGATCCGCAAGCTCGATCCGGGTGACGACGTCGAGGACCTCGCGATACCGGACCGCACCGTCACCCACGAGGAGGAGCTCCTCGTTCGTGGCCAGAAGGTCCGACGCGAGGTCATCAGGTGTAGCGACCTCCGGCTCGGTGAGACGCTGCACGCCTCCGGGCGACTGCCGATAGCTGGCGTGAAAGAGCTCACCTCGGCCGGCATCGACGGCACACACGATGCGACGGTTCGAGTGGCGCAGGGGGAAGGCCAACAGGTCGAGGCTGCTGACGCCGATCATCGGAAGTCGACGCGCATGGGACAACGCCTTGCCCGCAGCGATCCCAACGCGCAGACCGGTGAACATCCCCGGGCCGAGGTCAACGGCGACAGCGCCGATGTCTCGCAGCTCCACGCGGGTCTGCCGGCATAGGAACTCGATCGCGGGAATGAGCGTCTCCGCGTGACGACGACCCCGACTCGAATGAATCGCGCCGAGGATCCCTTCGTGGCCGCCAATGGCGCAGCCCACCTGGGCCGTGGAGGTGGTGATGCCAAGAATGAGCATCAGCCAACCGTCCATGGGTCGAGCGCTGTGGTGAGGGGCTTGGTCCGACCCGACCAGCCCACGCCCACGGGCCGGATGGAGAGCTGCCGGTCGTCGTCGCCATCGCCAAAGCTCATGCGAACCTCGAGGTAGTCGTGGGGCAGGAGCGGTGCGATGGCGTCACCCCACTCGATGAGCACGACCCCGCCGTCCTCGAGCATCTCGGCCAATCCGAGGTCTAGGGCCTCGCTCAACTGGTCGAGCCGATAGACGTCGAGGTGATGGACCGGCAGCCGACCACCTTCGTAGACATGCACGAGGGTGAACGTCGGACTGGTGATCCGGTCGGCAACGCCTAGCCCGCGGCCGAATCCCTGCACGAACGCTGTCTTGCCAGCGCCGAGATCGCCCGCCAGCACCAACACGTCGCCGGCGCGCGCCAGGGGCGCGAGCGCGCAAGCCAGGTCACGGGTCTCATCGACCGCTGACGTGGTGGCGAGCAGGCGCACCTCGTGAGCCTACGAGGACGCGTAGCGGCGTTCGACCCGAGCCCCGATTGCGCAAACCACCTCATAGGCAATGGTGTCGAGCTGGGTGGCCCATTCGTCCGGAGTGATCCGCTCATTCCCCTGGTCGCCCAGCAGCACAGCTTCGTCCCCGACCGAGACGTCGGCGTCGGGCCCCACGTCGACCATCAGCTGATCCATCGTGACAGCGCCCACCATCGGGTAGCGGCGGCCTCCGATGAGCACCTCTTGCTTCTGAAGCCCAAGACGGCGGGGGACGCCGTCCGCGTAGCCGATCGGCAACGTCGCAATGGTGGTGTCGCGCTCGACGTGATGCCGCAGCCCGTAGGAGATGCCCTCACCAGCGGGCACGGACTTCAGGAACGACACCTCGGTCGCGAGGTTCACAGCGGGTTGCAGCGCGACAGCGTGCTGCAGGGCAGGGGCAGGAGGAATCCCGTAGATGGCGATGCCGCAACGCACGAGGTCGTATCGGCTCGTGGGCTGCAAGATCGCGGCGGCCGAGTTGGCGACGTGGCGGATCGGAACATCGATCCCGGCGGCCGCCAGGTCGGCCAGAACCGCCTCGTAGCGTTCGAGCTGCAATGCGGTGAAGGGATTGTCCGGCTCATCGGCGACCGCGCAGTGGGTCCACACAGCGGCGAGGCCCACCGCCGGATCGGCATCGATCGTCTTCGCCAGCGCGACCGCGTCCTGAGGCGCGACGCCGATCCGCCGCATCCCGGTGTCGACCTTCAGATGCACCGGCCAATCTGAAGCTCCCCGTTCGATCACAGCCTTGCTGAGCAGCGCCAGCAGCCCAGCTGAGCAAACGGTGATCGCCACGTCAGCATCGAGGGCTTCGTCGATCTGGCTGGGCTGCGGTTCGGAGAGCAGAAGGATGGGTGCCTCGATCCCGAACTGGCGCAATGAGCCAGCCTCGGCCACCTGGGCCACGGCCAGCCAGGTCGCGCCCCCCTCCAAGGCGGCCTGCGCGACCGGGACCGCACCGTGGCCGTACCCGTCAGCCTTCACGACCGCGCACACCTCCGCCGGAGCGACGAGCTCGCGGAGCGCTCCCACATTGGCCCGGATGGCATCGAGGGACACCTCCGCCCACGCGCGCATCAGCCGCTGACCTCCTGCAGCGCGCAGGGCAACAGCGTCAGCAGGTCACTCGCTACCAGACCCTCGGATGATCCCAGCTGTGCCGCGTGACCGTGCAGCCAAGCGCCAGCCGCGGCGGCGTCAAAGGCTGACAGCCCACGCGCAAGGAGGGCCCCGATGACTCCGCTCAGCACGTCACCCGTTCCCGCCGTCGCGAGGCGAGCATCGCCTGTTGTCGAGACCCGCACGCGACCGTCCGGGTGGGCGACGACAGTGACCGACCCCTTGAGCAGGACAACCGACCCACTGACGGTTGCGAGGGCACGAGCCGCATCGAGCCGATCGACGCTTGGGCGTGAGCCCATGAGTCGCTCGTACTCCCCGTCGTGGGGCGTGAGAACCGCGGCGGCCGCACCAGGGCGAGCCAGCACCCCAACCTCGCTACCAATGGCCACCAGCGCATCTGCGTCGATCACCATGGGAAGGTCAACCCATGAGACCACCGACCGCACCTCGGCCGTCACCTGCTCGCTGCGTCCGAGACCGGGGCCGATCACAAGGGCACGGCACCGGTGGGCGGCGTCCGCCCACTGCCCCGGCGCGAGCTCAACGCCGACGGATTCAGTGGGCCGCGCAACGTCGTCGGCCACCTCGGGGATGGCCACGCGCACCATCCCAGCACCCGCCCGTTGCGCCGCTGCGGCCACGAGGTGAGCAGCGCCGGTCATCGCGGGAGAGCCAGCGATCACCAGGAGCGAGGAGTCCCACTTGTGCCGGTCGACACGACGCGGTGGTAACCAGTCGCGCACATCGCTCGCTTCAACGACGCCTGACGGCGTCCGGCCGACGGCCAACCCGATGTCGGCCAGCGCGATCGACCCCGCGAGGCTGCGACCCGGCTCGAGCAACAGCCCGGGCTTGAGGGCTGCGAACGTCACGGTGCGAGTGGCACCCAGCACACGACCGGCAACCTGCCCCGTGAGCCCCGACACGCCGCTCGGCACATCCACCGCCAAGACAGGCGTTGCACCGATCACGGGTGCGTCGTAGGACCCGTGGAAACCGGTGCCGTAGGCCGCGTCGATGATCAGATCCGCATCGGGCAACCGCGTCGGAGCGTCGAGGGCCTCGACGACCTGCACCCGCGCACCCCGGCGCCGGAGTACCGCGGCGGCAGATCGACCATCGGCGCCGTTGTTGCCCTTGCCCGCCAGCACCACGACGCGCCGGCCGTAGGTGCCGCCGAGCAGGCGCATGGCCTCGAGGGCGACGGCCGCCCCGGCCCGGTCGATCAGCACGCCTACCGACTCGTGGGCCGCGGCATCGATCGCAGCCATCTCGGTGGGGGTGACGACGGGGATCATGCGGTCTCAGCGTAGGACCGGGGTCGGAGGGCTGCGGCCCATGAGCGCATCGGGACCACTGGGGTCATCTAGAGCGCTACGGCGATCGCTTCAGCCACCCGGTGGGTGTGGGTCATCGTGAGCCGCCATGACGTGATCGACCGCTCGTCGGCCAACGCCTGCGCTCCGCCATGGAGTCGCACTGAAGGTGCCCCGCTTCGAGCCTTGACCACCTCGATCTCCCGCCACTTGCAGGCACCCATACCCACGCCCATGGCCTTCATCACCGCTTCCTTCGCCGCGAACCGGGCGGCGTAGCGCTCGGTGGGGTCCCTGCGTCGGTCGCAGTAGGCCTGCTCGTCGGCGGTGAACACGCGGGCGCGCAGCGTTGGCGTTCGCTCGAGGGCGGCCCGCATTCGGTCGACCTCGCAGAGGTCGACACCGATGCCGATCATGTCTTGGCAGTCCGCCAGCGATCCGCGAGGTCGAGGATCGGTTCGACGAGGAGGTCCGCGGCCGGCACCTCAGCCAGCAGGTCCTCTCGGAAGGTCTGTTCCGTCTCGAGCACTGCGTCCCGCAGGGCCGACCACCGGTTCCTGTACCCCTGGAGGGCCCCGCGCGCGGTCGCGACCGGGAGATGATCGGCGAAGCGAACGTGGAGCAAGGTGATGCCGACAGAACGATCGTCCTTGGTCTCCGGGATGATGACGACGGTGCGTCCGTCCTCGCGTCCACGCGTCACGAACACCTGACGCTCGAGCGCAACCGTGTGCTTGGTGCCACGAAGGATCCCTGAGCGCTCTGTCCGCGATGGGATGTCCAACGCGATGCCACCACGGTCCACGACCGACACCGGAACCTCTCCGTCCTCGGCGTCCCCGTCGAGCTCGTAGCGAATCCATCCGAGCACCTCCGCAACCGCCGGATCGAGGTCCGCCAATGTGCGAAGGGTCTTGTAGGTGAGTCGGTCCCGGGCCGCGCCGGCCGCGAGGGCGGCTTGGACGAGGGCGGGCTGCAGCAGGGTCTCGTCGGTGCGGGAGATGCCGACGGTCACGGTCTTGGCTTGGTGCTTGATCGCGTCGACCGGCCGAGTCAGCTCCTCGATTCCCTGGGTCAACGCTGCCGTGAGGTCGTCGACCACCACTGCGGGAGTACCGATGCGGCCCAGCTCGGCCTGGTACGCATCGAGCGGCGCGATGCCGAGCGCGTACCGGAACGTGGACGCGAGTCGCACGGCCGTGCTGGCGTCGAGGTTGCCGTCGTAGGAGCCATTGCGAAGTCCGTCGAAGAACCGCGTCGCCGACGCTGTCAAGGCAGGTCGAAGCGAGCGGAGCAGGTCCTCACCCGCAGTCGGGGCCGACTCGCCGACGGCCTCCTCGATCGCACCGCGCGCCTCGCGGAGGGGGCGAGCCTGGGCGTCGATCGCGAGCGCGGCCTCGTAACCGAAGAGATGCCCCGCCACGGCAGTGAGCACGAAGCCGAGACGAGGGTGGGTCCGGGGCACGGTGACGACCTGGAGCGCCGCGGCGAAGCGCGACTCACCATCGCTCGCCACGACGATGGGGGAGGCCTTGTGAGCGCGATAGATGGCCACCTCCTTCGCGACGTCGTCGGCTGTAGATCCGACCAGCCCCGCCGCGCACACCAGGATCAGCGGCTCGCAGGAGAGATCGATGTGCTTCTTGTCCTCTGTCGCATCGCACGCGATCGACCGGTAGCAGAGCTCGCTCAGCTTGATCCGCAGCTCCTCCGCTGCCACTCGATTGGGGCCATTGCCCACGATCGCCCAGTAGCGCTTCGACGGAGCGAGCTGTTGCGCGGCCGCAGCGATGACGTCCCGCCGGGTCAGCGTCTCCTCCATCGCGTCGGGCAGCCCCCGCAGCGCACTCAACAGCATCGGATCGAGCTTCCCGCCGACCTCCTGGGCGATGTCCCAGGCGAGCAGGAAGCCAGCCGCGATCTGCGAATAGAACGCCTTGGTGGATGCGACGCTCATCTCCACGTCGCGACCGTCGGACGTATAGAGCACGCCGTCGGCCTTGTCAGTGAGATCGGATTGCCGACGGTTCACGATGGCCAGCACTGAGGCCCCCCGGCTGCGCGCGAGGTCGACCGTGCGGTTGGTGTCGGTAGTGGTTCCTGACTGGCTGATGGCGATGACGAGCGAGTCGCTCATGTCGGCTCGTAGGCCGAAGCCCGAGAGCTCCGTGGCAGGCAGCGCCTCGACCCGTAGACGACCGTTGGGAAGGGCTTCCTCGAGCGCCGAAGCAAGGCTCTGCCCAGCCACATGGGCTGTCCCCTGACCGATCACCTGGACCCGTTGGATCTGACCCCCACGGAGGCGCGCCCGAATGTCGGCTGGCAGCACGTCATCACCAAGCACGACCTCGAGCCCGGCGCCGCGGTCGAGGAGCTTGCCGCGGAGCGTCTTGCGGAAGCTCGTCGGCGCTTCAGAGATCTCCTTGAGCAGGAAGTGGGGGAAGGCGCCGCGGTCGATGTCACGCGTGGTCACCTGGGCCCGTTGCAGCTCGGCATCATCCACGGGCAGGTCCGTGCCGTCGTATGCCTGACGGGTGATGCCCTCGAGGGACCCGGCTTTGGCACCGTCGAGGATCACGATCTGGCCCCGGCTGGCGGTCGGATTGTCCTGGTTGGCAGGGGTCTCGCCATCCATGCGGAGGTAGGTATCGGTGAGCTCGACAAGTCCGTACGGCTCCGAAGCCACGACGTAGCACCCTGGCGCCAGACCGACGTAGAGGGCTTGGCCGCTGCCGCGCAGCGCGAGGAGGAGGTGGTCGGGGAACGCCGCCGCGTTGGCCCCGATGGCCACCGATCCTTCGAAGCCGGCGACGGTATCCCGGAAGGCCGAGGCCAAGTCCGCCCCTTCGGCCAGACGACGGGAGACAAGCGTCGGGATCACCTTCGCATCGGTGGTGATCTCGGCTGCCACACGAAGCCCGTCTGCTGCCTTCAGGTCCGCGAAGTTGTCGACGTCACCGTTCAGGGCCGCCGTGACGTACGGACCCTGCGCCCCCTCGAGCTCGAAGAGCTCGAGGCTGTCGACGGGATGAGCGTTGGGCTGCGAGATGATCCCGATGCTGGCCCACCGTGTGTGACCCAGCACCAGAGCCGAGGCGCGCTCCCCCGCGAGCGCGAGGCGCAAGAGCTCGTCATTGCTGATCTCAGCCCGCATCGACGCGGTGTTGTCCCCGAGCTCACCGATCTCCGCTGCCGCCTTGTACACAAAGCTCAAGTGGCCGTCGGGGGTGCGAACCGCGTTGCTCCGAAACAGCGGATCGCTGGCGCGCTCACCCAGCACCCTCGCGACGGCGGGATCAGCGAGATCGACGTCGTGATCTCGGATCAGGACGGTGAGTCCGGCGGAGTCGCGCCCGCGGACCTCCAGGCGATCAATCGCCGAGAGCGCTTGCTGGATCGACGTACCGATCTCGATAGCCGACCATCCAGCCCCGTCGCCGACCAGGTCACGCACCTTCAGGGCGGTGGTGACGCGGTCTCGCTCAACGGACCAGAGCGCGTCCTTCAGGCGCAGGAGCGCTGCGTTGATCGCCTCGAGCTGACCGCCGTCGTCGGGTCCGGCTACGTCGAGCTGTGTCTCCGTGGTGCGGATCCAGTCGCCCACGACCGCGCCGACCGCTCGCACCCTGCTGGCGAGGTCGACGTCTCGTACCAGCAGCGCGACCCCGTCTGGATCGCGCAGGAGGCGGTCGAGCTCTTCGAGGCTCGTCGCCGCCACCTCGGCGACGAGGACGGCATCGCCACCGCCCGAGACACGATCGGCGATCGCGTCCAGTCGAGCGAGGAGGTCGCCTGCAGGGAGGACCGATCGGGTCCCTGGGCCGCGCAACAGGGCGATGATGCCGCACATGTTGGAGGTCGTCCTTCCAGCTCAAGGGTCGCGCGAGCGTACCGGGAGGCGCCTAGGGAAGGGCCGCAACCGCCTCAGCCAACCGGTCGGCTGCGGCAGTCGCCTGGTCGAGCGAGGGTGCCTCCACCATCACCCGTACCAGGGGCTCAGTGCCACTGGCGCGGATCAGGACTCGACCGTGGTCGCCGAGGTCCGCCTCGACCTGCGCAATCATGTCGGCCAGCGCTTCCGTCGCGTTCCCACCCCTGCGCGTCACCGTCACGTTGCGCAGCACCTGGGGCAACCGCGTCATGGCCGCATCAGCCAGCTCCGCGAGGGGTTGCCCGGTCCGGGCCATCACATCGAGGAGCTGCACCATCGTGAGCACCCCGTCACCGGTCGTTGCACGATCGGCGAAGATCACGTGCCCGCTCTGCTCACCACCGAGCGAGAACCCGCCGGCATCCAAGGCCTCGATCACATAGCGATCACCCACCGGCACCTCGACCACTGCGATGCCGTGTTCCGCCATGCCAAATCGGAACCCGAGGTTTGTCATCACGGTCACGACCACGGAGTCGTTGGCCAGGGTTCCCGCACGATGGCGATCGATGGCGCTGATGGCAATGATCTGATCGCCATCGATCAAGCGGCCGTTGCCGTCCACGCCAAGAGCTCGATCTGCGTCGCCATCGAGAGCGATCCCGACCGCGGCACCGTGCTCGACGACAGCGCGTTGCAGATCCGCAGGGTGGGTCGAACCGCACGCGGCGTTGATGTTCGTGCCGTCGGGTTCGTGGTGGAGCACGATGACGTCCGCGCCGAGCTGGCGCAGCGCGACCGGAGCGATGGTGCTGGCCGCGCCGTTCGCACAATCGAGCACCACTCGAAGTCCGTTCAGGTCGCGCCCGTCGATGGACCCCGCGACCGATGCCAGCCACTCATCGACACGGTCCGTCCCGTCCGCGACCAGGCCCACGTCAGCTCCGATTCGGGGTTCGTGCCGCGCCTCATGACGGAGGAGGCGATGCAGCTCTGTCTCCAACGCCGCCTCGGTGGCGTCATCCAGCTTCTTGCCGCCTGGGCCGAAGAGCTTCACCCCGTTGTCCTCGAACGGGTTGTGAGATGCCGAGATCACCGCTCCGGCGATCGAGTCCGCGGCCGCGACCCACGCCACTGCGGGCGTGGGCGCCACGCCGAGCAACACCACGTCGACGCCCTCGGCCGCGAGTCCCGCGACGAGCGCTGCCTCGAGCAGCGGCCCCGATCGACGCGTGTCCCGCCCGACGACGAAGCGCTCTGCCGGCAGCACCGTCGCCGCGGCCCGGCCGAACGCTACGACCAGCTCCGGCGTCAGATCCTGGTTCGCCACGCCGCGCACTCCGTCGGTGCCGAACTTGAGCATGCGGAGAGGATGGCAGATCTAGTGCCGCAAGTATCGCAATCGAGAGAAGTCGCCGATGGCGACCGCCACAACTAGCGCTTCGAGTACTGCGGGGCCTTGCGGGCCTTCTTGAGGCCGTACTTCTTCGACTCCTTCTCGCGAGCATCCCGCGTGAGGAAGCCAAGTCGCTTCAGGAGGGGGCGCAGCTCAGGATCGAGCGCGATCAGGGCCCGTGAGATGCCGTGCCGCAGCGCGCCGGCCTGGCCGGTGGGGCCGCCACCGTCGAGGGTGGCGTCGATGTCGTAGGCCTCGGTCAGCTCGGTGGCCCGCAGCGGCTCCGTGAGGATCATCTGGTGGGTCTTCGACGGGAAGTAGTCCGCGAGCGGTCGCTTGTTCACGGTGATGGTGCCATCGCCTTCGCCTTCGCTGGCGCGAACCCGAACCCGGGCCACCGCCTGCTTACGACGACCAGTGGTTTGCATGAGCGGCTGGGACAACGGGATCTCCTACGCGATCCGCCGGGCGGCGGGGATGTCGAGGGTCTCGGGCATCTGCGCCGAGTGGGGGTGGTTCGGACCGGCATAGACCTTGAGCTTGGTGAGCATCTGGGCGCCGAGTCGGTTCTTCGGGATCATCCCGCGGACGGCACGCCGCACGGCGTCTTCAGGCTTGCGGGCCTGCGCGTCGGCGAAGGTGCGCGACTTCAGGCCACCCGGGTAACCGGAGTGGCGGTACACCATCTTCTGCTCAGCCTTGTTGGCGGTGAGCACCACCTTCTCGGCGTTGATGATGATGACGTGGTCGCCCATGTCCATGTGCGGTGCGAAGGTGGGCTTGTGCTTGCCGCGCAAGATCCGCGCCGCTTCGGTCGAGAGTCGCCCGAGGACGAGGTTCTCGGCGTCGATCACATACCACTTGCGGGTGATCTCGGTGGCTTTGGGGCTGTAGGTGCGCACGCGGAGCGTCCTTGAGAGTTGCTGGAGGTCGTGCTCAGACGCGCCAGCGCCCGAAGCGGAGTGCAAAACTACGGCTCAGCAGGCCGGCACCGCAACTCTGGCGCTTCTGGGCATCCGGATGGTTGCTGAGCAACCGCCTGCGCGCTCGGAACGCTCAGCGGCCGTAGTCGACGTGCCAGAGGCACAAGCCCTGAGGGGGGGCGATCGGCGCAGCCTTGGCCCGGTCGCCACTGGCCAGGATCCCTCGGATCTCGCCCGCCCTGAGCTGGCCGTGACCGGCGGAGACGACCGTGCCGACGACGCTGCGCACCATCTGATGACAGAAGGCTGTGGCCGTGATCTCAAAGCGCAGCACGTCGTCGCCGAGGTCCCTCCAACCCGCGGCGAGCACTCGGCGGACCAGTGAGACGGGCTCCTCGCCGGGATCGACCTTTGGCCGGCGGCAGAACGCCGAGAAGTCGTGCTCGCCGAGAAACGGATCGCAGGCCAGCGCCAACAAGTCCAGCTCCAGCGGGACGGAGATGTGCCAGGCCGTGCGAGTGAGGAACGGGTCTGGGACGGGGCCGTTGTGCACGGTGTACCTATAGGTGCGGGAGCGGGCCGAGAACCGCGCATCGAAGTCGGGCTGTGCGCGACCGACCTCGCGCACCACGATTCCCGGCCCGCAGAGCTTTAGCAGCGAGCGATGCAGGGCTTCGAGGTCCGTATCCGCGGGCAGGTCCGTGCTGACCACCTGACCCCACGCGTGCACGCCGCGGTCGGTGCGACCAGCGCAGGTCAGCTCCACCGGGGCGCGAACGACCTTGGTGATCGCATCGGCCAGCGAAGCGGCGACGGTGCGCTGTCCCGGCTGCTCCGCGAACCCGCGGAAGTCGGTGCCGTCATACGCGACAAGCATCCGAACGCGCACCAGCGGCCCGCTCGGGGCCGCTGGAGTCGGAACTTCGTCGAAGAGCGTCACGCTCTGTAGGACTACACCAATTCGATGCGGGCCATGGGGGCGTTGTCGCCCTGGCGGTTTCCAAGCTTCAGGATTCGCGTGTAGCCACCGTTGCGCTCGGCGTAGCGCGGGCCGATCTCGGAGAAGAGCTTGTGGGCCATCTCCTTGTCACCGAGGTACGAGACGACCTGCCGGTGGTTGTGGAGGCCGCCCTTCTTCGCCTTGGTGATGACCTTCTCGGCGACGGGCCGCAGGGCCTTCGCCTTGGCCTCCGTGGTGACGATGCCCTCGGCCGCGACGAGCGAAGCAACGAGGTTCGCCATCATCAGGCGCTGGTGCTGGGAGCTGCCGCCGAAGCGACGCCCCTTCTTGGGGGTAGCAGGCATGTCGTGCTCTCAGTCCCTCGTGCGCAGCGCCAGGCCACGCTCGTTCAGCTTCTCGATGACCTCGTCGAGTGACTTCTGACCGAAGTTGGTGATGGCGAGGAGGTCGTCGTCGGTCTTGAGCAGAAGCTCCCCGATCGAGTTGACCTGCGCCCGCTTCAGGCAGTTGCGGGGACGCTCGGAGAGGTCAAGATCTTCGATGGGGAGGTCGAGGTCGGGCGAACCGGCGGTGACCGTGGCCATCTCGCCGAGCTCGAGGCCCTGGGGCTCGTCGCTCATCTCGGCCACGAGTCCCACGAGCGAGCGGAGGGTGTCTCCAGCGGAGGCGAGGGCCTCACGCGGTGAGATGGAGCCGTCGGTCTCGATGTCGAGGACGAGGCGGTCGTACTCGGTGGACTGCTCAACACGGGTGGGCTCGATCTGGAAGGTCACGCGCCGGACCGGCGAGAAGATCGAGTCGACCGGGATGACGCCGATCGTGCCGGTGGACTTGTTGCGGTCGGCGGAGACGTAACCGCGGCCCTTCGACACGGTGATGTCGACAGCGAGGCGCGCCGACTTGTTCAGCGTCGCGATGGGCATCTCCGGGTTGAGGATCTCGATGTCGGCAGTCTCGGCGATGTCCTTGGCCGTGACGTCCGCCGGGCCCTTGGCGTCGAGGCGCAGCGTGACGGGCTCGTCGCTGTGGCAGATCAGCACGAGGTCCTTGAGGTTCAGGATGATGTCGGTGACGTCCTCAGTTACCCCAGCAATGGTGTCGAACTCGTGGAGGGAGTCGTCGAAGCGGAGCTGCGTGATGGCGGCTCCGGGGATCGACGAGAGGAGCGTGCGGCGCAGCGAGTTACCAAGCGTGTGGCCGAAGCCGGGCTCAAGCGGGCTGACGGAGAACCGCTGCCGGTTGCCTTCGGCCTCGCCGATCGCCTCGACGGTGGGGCGCTGAATGACGAGCATGATCTGCTACCTCGGTGATGGGGGCTGCGGGGGAAACGGACTACTTGGAGTACAGCTCGACAATGAGCTGCTCGCGCACGGGCACATCGATCTGCTCGCGCAGCGGAAGCTCGCGCACGGTGATCGCCTTGCCGCCCTCGCCGGCGTCAAACCATGCCGGGAGGCGCACGTCGAGCGTGTCGAGGTTGTGCTGGATCACGATCATCGCCTGGCTCTTGTCGCGGAGGGAGACGACGTCGCCCTTCTTGACGCGGTAGCTGGGGATGTCGACCCGCCGTCCGTTGACGTCCATCAGACCGTGGTTCACGAACTGACGCGCCTGAGGGCGGGTGCGGGCCCAACCGGCCCGGAAGACGATGTTGTCGAGCCGCTGCTCGAGCATGCGGAGGAGGTTCTCGCCGGTGACGCCCTTCTGACGGGTCGCCTCCTTGTAGAGGTTCTCGAACTGCCGCTCGAGCAGGCCATAGATGTGCTTGGCCTTCTGCTTCTCCTGGAGCTGCATCGAGTACTCGGAGGGCTGACGTCGCCGGGAGCGTCCATGCTCACCGGGCGGGTACGGCCGCTTCTCGAGTGCCTTGCGGCCCTTTTCGTTCTCGAAGATGTTGACGCCGAGGCGCCGTGAGATCTTGACCTTGGGGCCGGTGTAGCGAGCCATGGTTCCTAACGCCTCAGACTCGGCGCCGCTTGGGAGGGCGGCAGCCGTTGTGGGGGACGGGGGTGACGTCCTTGATGCCCGTGACCTCGATGCCAGTGCTCTGCAACGAGCGGATGGCGGTCTCGCGTCCCGAGCCGGGACCCTTCACCTGCACGTCGACCTTGCGGACGCCGTGCTCCATCGCTCCACGGGCAGCCTTCTCGGCCGCCATCTGCGCAGCGAACGGGGTGGACTTGCGGGAGCCCTTGAAGCCGACGTTGCCGGCCGAGGCCCACGAGAGCACGTTCCCTTCGAGATCGGTGATGGAGATGATCGTGTTGTTGAACGAGCTCTTGATGTGGGCAATGCCGTGGGAGACATTCCGACGCTCGCGCTTGCGGGGCCGGCGGCCACCGGGCTTGGGCTTCGCCATTACTTCTTCACCTTTTTCTTGCCGGCCACGGTCTTCTTCGGGCCCTTGCGAGTGCGGGCGTTGGTCTGGGTGCGCTGACCGCGGACCGGGAGGCCCTTGCGGTGGCGAAGACCCTGCCAGCAGCCGATCTCCATCTTGCGGCGGATGTCCTGCTGGACTTCGCGGCGCAGGTCCCCCTCCACCTCGAGGTTCTGGTCGACGTAGGCGCGGACCTTGTTCACCTCTTCATCGGTGAGATCCCGAACTCGTGTGTTGCGATCGAGGCTGAGCTCGTCGCAGACCTTCTGGGCGGTCGTGCGACCGACGCCAAAGATGTAGGTGAGCGAGATCTCCAACCGCTTCTCACGGGGGATGTCGACGCCGGCGATACGTGCCATGTGGTGAGGTGCCTGCCTATCTCTTCGTTCAGCCCTGGCGCTGCTTGTGCCGGGGGTTGGTGCAGATGACGCGGACGCTTCCGTGCCGACGGATCACCTTGCACTTCTCGCACATCTTCTTGACGCTCGGTCGAACCTTCATCGCTGGCTCTCGTTCACTTGTAGCGGTAGGTGATCCGACCTCGGGTGAGGTCGTAAGGGGTGAGCTCCACCTGAACGCGATCCCCCGGCAGGATGCGGATGTAGTGCATGCGCATCTTTCCGGAGATGTGGGCCAAGACCTTGTGACCGTTTTCGAGCTCAACCCGGAACATCGCGTTCGGGAGGGGCTCTGTAACCGTCCCTTCCAGGACGATCGCGTCTTCCTTGGGCTTGGCCAGGGTGGTGCTCCTGCAGATTCGTGGACGGGCCAACAACACCGGTGCACGGGCCGCGTGCAGCCGGCATAGGTGACCCAGGGCCGAAGGGTGATGCTAGCGCGGCGACGCCAGGCGTCCAACTTGACGCCCTCGTCGGCCTCAGCCCTCTACAGCGACCCTAACGATAGCCGTCCCGGCTGGTGGAAGCGGGCCTTTCCTCGGATCAGGTCGTGCGCACGAGCTCCGGACCCAAGGCGGCAAGATCGGCGGCACCCAGCAGGGCCATGGTCTGGCGCATGCCGCCCTGCAGGAGGTCCAGGACGAGGTCCACGCCCGCCTCTCCACCGGCGGCAGCCAGACCGTAAAGATAGGGCCGACCGATCATGCAGGCATCTGCCCCCAGAGCCAGGGCCTTGACGATGTCACTGCCCCGACGGACCCCACCATCACAGATGATGGTCGTCTCACCACCTACAGCGTCTGCCACGGGAGCGACCAGGTCAATCGGCGCCGGAGCGCCGTCGAGTTGACGGCCCCCGTGATTCGACAGGATGACGGCGTCGATGCCGTGCTCGACGGCCAGGCGGGCGTCGTCCACGGTCTGCACCCCCTTGAGCAGGATCGGGCCTTCCCACACCGACCGAAACCAGGCCAGCGAGTCCCAGGAGAGCGCCGGATCGAACTGCTCGCCGATGTAGTCCGACAACGTGACGGGATCGCGGCCGTCGCTGATTCCCGATTCGGCCGAGGTGGCCACGTTCGCGAAGACGATGGGATCCGCCCTGGCGAACGCCCAGGTCCATCCGGGATGGCGAGCTCCATCGATCAGCGTGTCGAGCCCGATCTTGGGTGGAAGCGTGAAACCTCGGCGCACGTCGCGCTCGCGGCGCCCCAGGACGGCGGTATCCACCGTGACCATGATCGCTTCGAAGCCCGCCGTGCGGGCCCGATCGAGCATGGCGCGCACGAGCTCGCGGTCCCGCCACACGTAGACCTGGAACCACTTGGGCCCGGACGATGCGTGGGCCACCTCCTCGATCGACCGGGTGCTCAACGTCGCCAGCGTGTAGGGCAACCCGGCTCTGGCCGCGGCGCGGGCCACCGCCAGCTCGCCGTCTGGACACGCGATCCGGGTGAACCCCGTAGGGGCCAGGATCAACGGAGCCGGGAGCTTCCGACCGAGCACGGTGGTCGACGTGTCGATGTGCGAGACGTCACGTAGTACCCGCGGGCGGAGCTCGATCCGCGCAAAGGCGGCCACGTTGTTTCGCAGCGTGCGCTCATCCTCGGCTCCGCCGTCGATGTAGTCGAACACCCCTCCGGGCAGCCGGCGCTCAGCGATAGCGCGCAGATCGTCGACGTTGGCGACACGACTCAGGCGCCTCTTGACCCGATCTCGCTCCAGACCTCGGAACCGAAGCACAGAGCGCAGGGTCTGCAGCATCGACATCGTCAGACCCTCGTCTGGCTCGGGGGCAGACGCAGGCCGCCCATGCCGCCGTCCACGGCAAGAACCGTGCCTGTGACGAACGCTGCGCCTGGCGACAGGAGATAGACGACCGCGAAGGCGACCTCATCGGCTTGAGCGAGACGGCCCATCGGTTGGCGGGCCTCGAGCTGCTGGCGAGCGGCCACGGGATCGGGCGCCGCGTCCAGCAACCGCACCACCCACGGCGTATCGGCGGTGCCCGGCGCCACTGCGTTCACCCGGATGCCTGACGCCACGCCGTCAGCGGCCATGGCCCGGGTCAGTGCGTGCACCGCCCCTTTCGATGCGCTGTAGGTCGCTCGAAGCGGAAGACCTGCGTCGCCGGCGATAGAACCCATGTTGACGATGGACGCATTCGCGGATCGGACTAGGTGAGGGTGCGCAGCGCGGCTGGTGCGGACGATCCCCAAGACGTTCACGTCGATCACGCGCATCCACTCGGCGTCGTCGTTCTCGGTGACGTCGCCCACCGCACCGATCCCCGCGCAGTTGACCACGGCGTCGAGACGACCCAAGTCGGCGACACACTGTTCGACCCCCGCGTCCACGGACGCTTGATCGGTGACATCGACGATCGAACTGAGCTCGACGCCTGGGACCGGGATCAGGTCGAAGCCGGCCACGGATCCACCAGCGGCCCGGATGGCGGACGCGCACGCCGCACCGATGCCGGATGCAGCACCTGTGACGGCGACGACGTAGCCGTCGAGCAAGCCGCTCACAACGCTGCCCAGGCCGGGCCGCTAGGGAAGGTGAAGCGCTCGATCGAGTCGGGCCGAATCGTGGAGGTGTACCCGGGAACCAGCGGCGCCTGATAGCGACCATCCCGAATGGCTACCGGGTCCACGAAGTGTTCGTGGAGGTGGTCGGCGAACTCGACGACGCGCCGGTCGTTCTCGCCCGCCACTGCAAGAAAGTCGAACATGGCAAGGTGCTGCACGAGCTCGCAGAGGCCCACGCCTCCTGCATGAGGGCATACGGGCACACCAAACTTGGCCGCCAGTAGCAACACCGCGAGGTTCTCGTTGATCCCGGCCACGCGGCACGCGTCGATCTGACAGACGGCCATCGCCCCCGACGCGAGGAACTGCTTGAACATCACTCGGTTGTGGCAGTGCTCGCCCGTCGCGATCGGCGTTGGCGCCACCGCCGCTGCGATCGCGGCGTGGCCGAGGATGTCGTCGGGCGAAGTCGGCTCCTCGGCCCAGGCCAGGTCGAACTCCTGCAGCTCCCGAATCCGCTCGATCGCCTCATCGACCTCCCACCGCTGGTTGGCGTCGACGGCCAGCGCTACGTCGAAACCGATCACCTCACGCACGAGTCGCGCCCGGCGCACGTCGTCCGCGGCATCGGCACCCACCTTGATCTTCACCTGCCGGAAGCCAGCGGCGACCACCTCCGCGCATCCCTTGGCCACCTGTTCGTCGGAGTAGCCGAGCCAACCCGCTGAGGTGGTGTAGGCGGGAATGCCCTCCGTGAGGAGGCGCCGCTCTCGATCTTCCTTGCCGACGGCTGCCCGCTCCAGCAGGTCGATGGCTTCCTCCGGCGTAAGCGCGTCGGTGATGTGACGCCAGTCCACGAGATCGACCAGTGCCTGAGGGGTCTCGTCGGCCAGCAGCTTCCACACCGGACGTCCCGCAACCTTGGCCCGCAGATCCCACGCAGCGTTGAGCAGGGCGCCCGCGGCGAGATGGATGACGCCCTTCTCTGGACCCACCCATCGGAGCTGGCTGTCACCGGTGAGCAGGCGCGAGATCGGACCGAGATCGTGGTCGAGGTCCCGCACGTCGAGGCCCACGAGGTGATGGGCGAGGGCGTCGATCGCCGCGACACAAAGGTCGTTGCCGCGGCCGATCGTGAACGTGAATCCGTTGCCCTGGTCGTCGCCGTCGGTGTGCAACGTGACGTACGCGGCCGAGTAGTCCGGATCGGGGTGCATCGCGTCGGAGCCAGCGAGCTCGAGCGACGTCGGGAAGCGCACGTCATGGGTGGTGACGTGGGTGATCTTCACGCCACGACGACCTGTCGCTGCTCCCCCAGCTCGTCGATCGACAGCTCGACGACATCGCCCGCGGCGAGATAGGGGGTTTCGGGTCGGCCAAGCGCCACGCCGGCCGGAGTGCCGGTGTTGATCACGTCACCGGGTTCGAGAATCAGGTGCTGACTCAGGTACCAGACGAGGTGCGCCACGCCGAAGATCATCTGGGCGGTGCTGCTCGACTGCCGGAGCTCGCCATTCACTCGAAGCGTCAGTCCGAGGGCCTGTGGGTCGGGCACCTCATCGGCGGGAACCAACCAAGGACCCATCGGGTTGAACGTTGGGCACGACTTGCCGACGTACCACTGCCCGCCGCCACGCTCGAGTTGCAGCTCGCGCTCGGAAACGTCGTTGGCCACGGAGTAGCCAGCGACGACAGCCAAGGCCTCGGCCGGCGAATCGAGCCGGTAAGCCTGCTGCGCGACCACGACGGCGAGCTCCACCTCGTAATCGGTCGTGGTGCTGCCGGGTGGCAGGTGAACGGAATCATTCGGCCCAATCAAGGTGCTGGTGGCCTTGGCGAACACAACCGGCTCGGCGGGTTCCGCCATCCCAGACTCAGCGGCATGGTCGGCGTAGTTGAGCCCGATGCACACGATGGCGTTGCCGCGAGCGACCGGCGCTCCAATGCGGGTGGCGGGCGGCATGTCGACGACGGGCAAGCTCCCCCAGGCGTCACGAGCCCGGTCGATGCCGTTGTTGGCGAGGAAGGCGCCGTGGATGTCAGCTGTCAGGGAACGAAGGTCGCGAAGCTCGCCGTCGTCACCTTGGATGACCGGGATCTCCTGACCAGGGTCACCGATGCGAAGCAGGTTCACGCACAGCCCTCCATCCGGACACCCGCTCGTCGTGCCCCCGCCGTCGTCGGAGGAGGACTCTAGGCGACGTGCGGAGACGGCTGACCCGGTACCTTGACCGGGTGCACACCGAGCCAACGGCGGCCGATCGACGGCCTCTTGGTCGGTCCGGGATCGAGGTGTCGGTGCTCGGCCTTGGCACGGCTGCCCTCGCCGGCCTGTACGACGAGGTCGTCGAAGCCGACGCCATTGCGACCGTGCAGCACGCTGTCGAGCTGGGACTTCGCCTGTTCGACACCGCACCGCTGTACGGCAATGGCCTCGCGGAGGAGCGACTCGGCTCAGCGCTCGCTCACGTGCCGACCGATGCGGTCGTGGTCTCGACCAAGGTCGGTCGGCTCCTCACGAGTGAGGGCGGTGCCGACCCTGACAGCATCTTCAAGGGAGCCCCGGCGCTGCGTCCGGTGTTCGACTTCAGTGCCGATGGTGTGGCTCGCTCACTCGAGGACAGCCTTCGGCGGCTCGGCCGGAGCCGCGTGGACATCGTTCACGTGCATGACCCTGACGATCACGAGGACCAGGCGCTCCGCGAGACGATCCCGGCCCTGATGCGCTGGCGAGATGAGGGGGTGGTCGGCGCGATCGGGGTGGGCATGAACCAGGCGGAGATGCTGACCCGGTTCGCCCGCGAGACCGACATCGACTGCGTTCTGTGCGCGGGCAGATACACGCTCCTCGATCAGACCGGCCTGGTCGAGCTGCTTCCGGTCTGCACATCAAACGATGTGGCCGTCATCATCGGCGGAGTGTTCAACAGCGGGCTCCTGGCCGATCCAAGACCGGGAGCGCACTTCGACTACGTGCCCGTCGCGGATGAGGTGCTCGATCGAGCCATCCGCATCTCCGACGCGTGCCGCGAGCACGACGTCCCGCTCAAGGCGGCAGCTCTGCAGTTCCCCCTTGGCCATGCCGCTGTCGCCTGCGTGCTGACAGGAACGAGATCAGTGGCCGAGCTCGAGGAAAACGCACGGCTCGTTGAGCATCACCTCCCCGTCGAGCTGTGGAGCTCGCTGCGCTCCAAGGGGTTGCTCGATGACCACGTACCCACGCCTGGCTGATTCAGGGGCTGAGCAGTGCGGCCTCCGCCGCTGACTGGACTCGATCCAGCGCATCGCCGGGGCCGAGCTCACCGCGCAGGGCGGCGTTGAGGGCGGCCCAACCTGCGTCCTCGATCTCAGGGAATCGCGTGAGCGATGGGTAGGTGATCATGCCGTTGGCAATCGTGTCGCGTGTGACGGCGAGACGGCGCGCATCGGTGTCGTCGACCGGGTCGACTTGGGCGAAGGCGGTCTGATTGGCCGGGACTGAGCCACTTCTGGCGTCCACCAGAGCGGCATCCGTCGATAGGAGGCGTCGCAGCAGATCGCTCGCGCTTGGGACGTCTCCGCACGTCGCAGGGATAGCGAACGCGTGGCAGCCCGCATACGAGAACCTCCCGGCCGGGCCGCCGGGGTAGGGATGGACGTCGAGGTCCGGGTAGTGCGCCGAGGAGCGCACTCCCGCAAACCCACCTGGCCAGGTCGCGGCAGCATCGACACGGCCCTCGATGAGTGCGGCGTCCACCTCGTCGTAGTGCCACCCCGGAAGGTCGCTCGGTGCACGATTGGCCAGCGCCACGAGGATCTCCACGGCATGCTCGGCTTCGCTCGAGCGCATGATGGGCCGGTGCTGGTCGTCAAAGATCTGGCCACCGGCAGACCGGACGAGCTCGTAGAACATCCCGAAGAGCCCCGACTCACGCCCGGGAAACCCCAGCGTGAGTGGCGAGTCGACGAGCTCAACCCAGGTAGTTGGGGCGGGGACGCCGCGGTCTCGGCGCACCCACAGCACCCGAACGTCGATGTTGCGCGGCGCACAGAGCAGGTCGCCGCTGAAGCGGCACAGGTCGACCGCGGCCGGTGCCAGGTCAGCGACTGCATCGGGCGCCAGAACGTCATCGAGCGGCAGCAACCACTTGGCTTGCGATGGCGCGTACTTGGAGTGGGTGGACAGCAGATCGAGGCGCTCACCCCTCGCCAACATGGCCGCGGCTGCGGCGTTGAGGCTCGGATGATCGGCATGCACGACCACCTCAACCCCGTCGTCGGCGAACACCTCGTAGAGCCCGTCGTACATCGGGCCCCCAACTAGCGCGACTCGCAGCATGCCGGCCAGTGTCGCCTGACAGCCACGGCTCGTCGAGGATCAAGCGCGGCGGGCTAGAGAGCCGTGAGGATCTCCGGCCCGTCGTCGGTGATGGCGATCGTGTGCTCTACGTGGGCAGCCCAGCTGCGGTCGGCGGTCACGACGGTCCAGTCGTCGTCCAGCACCTGAGTGTCCGCGCGGCCGGCACACACCATGGGCTCCACTGCGTAGGTCTGCCCTGGAGCGAGTCGACGACCCTTGCCGGGCTTGCCCCAGTTGGGGATGTCCGGCTGCTCGTGCATGGCGAGACCGATGCCGTGCCCGGTGTACTCCCGCACCACCGAGTACCCGGCCGCCTCGACGATGGACTGCACCGCGGCGCCGATGTCCGAGAGTCTCCCGCCAGGTTGCATCGCCGCGATCCCTGCCACCAGCGATTGCTCGGTGACCTCGATGAGCCTCGTAGCGGCGGCGTCGATCGGGCCCACCCCCATGGTGAACGCAGCGTCCCCATGCCAGCCACCGACGATCGCGCCGCAGTCGATCGAGATGATGTCGCCATGGTCGAGCACCCGGGGACCGGGGATCCCGTGCACGATCACCTCGTTCGGGGAAGCGCAGATCACTGCGGGGAACCCGTGGTAGCCGAGAAAGTTGGACCGAGCACCACGTCGTTCGATCACCTCTCGACCGATCTTGTCGAGTGCCGCCGTGGTGACGCCGGGACGCACTGCGGCGCGGATGCTCTCGTGCATCTCCGCGACGACCTTCCCGGCCTTGCGCATCATCGCCAGCTCGGAGGGTGACCGTCTCACGGTGGTCAGGAGCGCTGGGCGTCGATGGCTTCGACGAGGCGAGCGGTGACGTCTTCCGCGGCGCCAAGCCCATCAACTGCTGCGAGCAGACCCCGCTCCGCGTACCACGCGATCAGTGGGGCGGTCTCCCGCTCATAGAGATCGAGGCGCTTCTGGATGGCTTCGGGTGTGTCATCGGCTCGTTGCACCACGTCGCCGCCGCAGTTGTCGCACACCCATCCGTACTTGGGGGGCGTGTCGACGGAGTAGTTGGCACCGCAATCCACGCAGACACGCCGGCTCGCGAGCCGGTCAAGCACGACGTCGGTGGGCACGACGAGGTCGATCACGAGGTCGAGTGGGTCAGTGGCGGTGATCTTCGCGAGGAGCTCGGCCTGCCCAACCGTGCGCGGGAACCCGTCGAGGATGTACCCACGATGTCGGGTGTCGTCCCGGTCGAGCCGCTCGTCCACGATGCCAACCATGATCTCGTCGGACACGAGATCACCCTGATCCATGATGTTCTTGGCCTTCCGGCCGAACTCGGTACCCTCACGTACCGCGGCCCGCAACATGTCCCCCGTGGAGATGTGGGGAACGACGTAGTGACGCGAGAGCCGCACGCACTGGGTGCCCTTTCCCGCCCCTTGGCGACCGAGCAAGACCAGCCGGGCTCCGGGGATCACCTCGGGACCCCCGGCGTCCTCACTTGAGGAAGCCCTCGTAGTTGCGCATCATGAGCTGGCTGTCGATCTGCTTCATCGTCTCGAGGGCCACGCCCACGGCGATGAGGATCGAGATGCCAGCGAAGGGGAAGTTCTGCACGTCGGCGAACGCAAGGAGCAGCGACGGAAGCAGCGCGATGGCTGCGATGAACAGCGCACCGGGGAGGGTGATCCGAGCCAAGATCTTGGCGAGGTAGCGCTCGGTCTGCGGTCCGGGGCGGATCCCAGGAATGAACCCACCCTGCTTGCGGATGTTTTCGGCCTGCTGTGCCGGGTCAAAGGCGATCGCAGTGTAGAAGTACGCGAAGCCGATGATGAGCAGTCCGTAGATCACGATGTAATAGATCGAGTCAGGCTGCACGAGGTTGTTGGAGACCCATCGCTGCACCGACGCACCCCAACCATCTGCGGGCAGGACGTTGGTGAGCAGGATCGGGAGATAGAGCACCGAGCTGGCGAAGATGATGGGGATCACGCCGGACTGGTTCACCTTGAGCGGGATGTAAGTGCTCTGGCCCCCGTACATACGACGCCCGACGACGCGCTTGGCGAACTGCACCGGCACTCGGCGTTGACCCTGCTCGATGAACACGATGGCCACGAGCAACACGATCGCCAGCAGCATCAGGAACGTGAGGAGCACACCTCCCTTTTCGGCATTGAGTCGCGCGCCGGCGCCCGGGAACGAGCTCACGACCGACGCGAAGATCAGCAGCGACATCCCGTTGCCGATGCCCCGCTGGCTGATCAGCTCACCCATCCACATGAGCAGCGCGGTGCCAGCGGTGAGCGTCATCACCACGATGATCACCCGGAAGGGCGTAAACGTCGGGAGCACGTCGAGTCCGGTCGAGTTCCCCTGACCGCCCAGCAGACCGCCGCCGCCGTTGTGGAACAGGAACGCCAGGCCAGTCGACTGCAGCAACGCGATCGTGACGGCGAGATAGCGAGTCCACTGGGTGATCTTGCGTTGACCCACGGCTCCCATCTGCTGCCACTCCTCCAGCTTGGGGATCACCACCGTGAGGATCTGCATGATGATCGAGCTGGTGATGTACGGCATGATCCCCAGCGCAAACAGCGCGAACTGGGTGAGCGCCCCGCCTGAGAAGAGCTGCAGAAAGCCAACCGCTCCTCCCTGGTCGGCCTGCCGCTTCAGCTCTTGCACCGCGTCGAGGTCGATGCCGGGCGCGGGCAAGAAGGCACCAACGCGGTACAGCGCGAGCATCAGCAGGGTGAAGAGGATCTTCCCCCGAAGGTCAGGGATCCTGAGGGTGTTGCGGACGCTGGACAGCACGAACTGGGCTCCTGGTCAGCGGCGCTGCCAGCGGCAGCGGACGACGTCGATCAGCGGTTGGCGAACTGGTTGCCTTGCACCGGAGGGCGGCGGTCGCCCCACGGCTTCGGCAAGATCTCAACCGTACCGCCCGCGGCGATCACGGCTGCCTCAGCGCTCTTCGAGAACGCGTGCGCCTTGACGGCAACCGGCCGGGAGAGCTCACCCCGGCCGAGCACCTTGATGAGCGCTCCCTTGTGGGCGAGGCCCTGCGCGTGGAGCACGGTCGGGCTGATCTCGCCCAGCCCGGTGCCCTCGATCACGTCGAGGTTGATGCCTTGGTACTCGACGCGGAATGGGTTGTTGAAGCCCTTGAGCTTCGGGATGCGCATGTGGAGCGGCATCTGCCCACCCTCGAAGGATGCGGGGACCTTGCTACGGGCCTTCTGACCCTTGGTGCCGCGGCCAGCGGTCTTGCCGCCCTTACCAGCGATGCCGCGGCCGACGCGCCTCTTGCGCTTGTTGGAGCCGGGAACCGGCTGCAGATCGTGAACCTTGATGGTCATCGGGTGTTGCTCCAGTCGTGCTGCGTGTCTGAACGATCAGCGAACCATCGACCCGATGACCGATGGTCACTGTGCTGATGGTTCGCTCGCCGAGGCTCGTTCACTGCTGCTCCTCAACCGAGATGAGGTGCGGCACGCGGGCCAACATCCCCCGGATCTCGGGTCGGTCGGGAAGGGTGTTCGACTTGCCGATGCGGCCAAGACCGAGCGCCCGCAGGGTGCCGCGCTGCTTCGGCTTGGTGCCGATCGCAGATCGGATCTGGGTGACGATGATGGTGCCCTCCGAGGACATCAGGCCACCTCCTCCGGCGCACGGACGGGACCGCGCTCGCTCTCGTTGTACGCCGCGAGCATGCCCTTGGGCACGAACGTGTCGGCGTCGAGGCCGCGTAGGCGAGCGACGTCGTCGGGACGCTTGAGTCCCTTGAGGCCAGCGATCGTGGCGCGAGCAACGTTGATGTGATTGGACGACCCGAGCGACTTGCAGAGCACATCGTGCACGCCTGCCTCTTCGAGGATGGCCCGGGCGGCGCCACCGGCGATCACGCCGGTACCAGGTGCGGCCGGCTTGAGCAGCACGCGGCCGGCGCCCTCGCGCCCGATGATCTGGTGGGTGACTGTCGAGCCAGCAAGCGGCACCTGGAACAGGTTCCGGCGTGCTTCCTCGGTGCCCTTCTGAATGGCGAGGGGCACCTCCTTGGCCTTGCCGTAGCCGAGTCCGACCCGACCGTGACCATCGCCGATCACCACTAGGGCGGTGAAGCTGAAGCGACGACCGCCCTTCACGACCTTGGCGACACGATTGATGTTGATCACCCGTGACTCGCGCAGCGACGCATCGCTGGATGCACGCGGGTTCTCACGCGGCTCGCGCTCGCGGTCTCGGCGGGGTCCGCCCTGTCCAGGTCCGTTTGCCATCAGAGTTCCAATCCAGACTCGCGTGCAGCGGCGGCGACCGCGGCCACGCGCCCGTGATAGAGGTTGCCGCCACGATCGAAGACAACCTTCGTGACGCCGGCGGCCTTGGCACGCTCGGCGAGGAGCCGACCGACCTGCGCCGCAGCATCCTTGTTGCCCGTTGCGCCTCCACGGATGCCAGGCTCGACGGTGGAGGCGGAGGCGATCGTCCGACCAGACCGGTCGTCGATCACCTGAGCGGAGATGTGCTTGTTCGAGCGGAAGACGGCGAGGCGCGGCCGCTCGGCCGTGCCCTCGACCTTCTTTCGGACCCGACGGTGACGCCGAATGCGAGCTTCCCGCTTGTGTTGTGCGCTGACGGTCATGGTGTCCTCTACTTACCCGTCTTTCCGGCCTTCTTGGCGACGTACTCGCCGAGGTACCGGACGCCCTTGCCCTTGTAGGGCTCGGGCTTGCGGATCTTGCGGATGTTGGCGGCGACCTGTCCGACGGCTTCCTTGTCGATGCCGCGAACCACGATGCGGTTCGGAGTGGGCACCTCGAAGCTGATACCCGCTGGTGCGTCGACCGATACAGGGTGGCTGAAGCCGAGGGCGAGGTCGAGCTTGTTGGGGCCCTGTGCGGCAGCGCGGTAGCCGACGCCGATGATCTCGAGCTCCTTGGTGAACTCCTCGTTCACACCCAGGACCATGTTGTTCACGAGCGAGCGGACGAGGCCGTGCAGCGCACGGTTCTGTCGCTCGTCGTTGGGTCGTTCCACGAGGAGCTCGTCGCCCTCTTGGCGGACGGTGATCTCACCGGGGATATCTCGATCGAGGGAGCCCTTCGGGCCCTTTACCGAGATGTGCCGGCCCGCGATCGTGACGTCTACGCCCTTGGGAACCGTGATGGGGGCCTTGCCGATACGACTCATTTGGTCACCAAACGAAGCAGAGGATCTCGCCGCCCACGTGACGCTTGCGCGCCTCGCGGTCAGTCATGAGGCCCTGGCTGGTTGAGAGAACGGCCACTCCCAGGCCACCGAGGACACGGGGGACCTTGGTGGACTGGCTGTAGACGCGCAGACCCGGCTTGGACACCCGGCGCAGGCCGGAGATCACTCGGGCCCGCTCGGGCGAGTACTTCATCTTGATGGACAGGGTGCGGCCGGGTCGCTCGTTGTTGTCAGCGACGTCGTAGCCCTCGATGTAGCCCTCCTTGTGGAGGATCTCGGCGAGGGCTTCCTTCACCTTGGAGCTGGGCATGCGCACGTCGTCGTGCATCGCGATGTTTGCGTTGCGGATGCGGGTGAGCATGTCGGAGATGGGGTCGGTCATCGTCATGATTTGGTCTCCGTCACCAGCTCGCCTTGGTCACGCCGGGGATCTCCCCGGCGTGCACGAGCTCTCGCAAGCAGATGCGGCAGAGGCCGAACTTGCGGTACACGGAGTGCGGTCGCCCGCACCGCTTGCAGCGGGTGTAGGCGCGCACCTTGAACTTCGGGGTGCGCTGCTGCTTCTCGATCAGTGCTTTCTTGGCCATCAGCTCTGTCCCTCACGCTTGAACGGGAAGCCGAAGGCATCGAGGAGGGCTTTGCCTTCAGCATTGGTCTTGGCGGTCGTCACGATGGTGATGTCCATCCCTCGAGGGGCATCGATCGCGTCGTACTCGATCTCGGGGAAGATCAGCTGCTCGGTCACACCGAACGTGTAGTTGCCCCGGCCGTCGAACGCATTCGGGTTCAAGCCCCGGAAATCACGGATACGGGGAATGGCCAGGCTCACCAGTCGATCAAGGAACTCCCACATCCGGGCCCCGCGCAGCGTCACCTTGGTGCCGATGGCGTTGCCCTCGCGGAGCTTGAAGTTGGCGATCGACTTCTTCGCCTTGGTGATCACCGGCTTCTGACCGGAGATGGTGGTGAGGTCCTTGACCGCCCCCTCGAGCAGCGACGGCTGCCCGACGGCGTCGCCGACACCCATGTTGATGACGATCTTCTCGAGCCGCGGCACCTGCATGATGTTGGCCAGGCCGAGCGACTCCTTGAGGGCCGCTCGGACCTCGGTGTCGTACTTCGACTTGAGACGCGGGGTGCTGGTCTCGCTGGCGGTTGTGCTCATGCCAGATCACCTCGGCACTTCTTGCAGGTACGAGTCTTGGTGCCGTCACTGTCAACCGTGTAGCCGACTCGAGTTGGCTTGCCACAGGCCGGGCAGATGAGCGCGACGTTGGCCACCGGCAGCGGCATGTCCTTGTCGATGATCCCGCCCTGCATCGTGGCCCGGGTGGCCTTCTGATGCTTCTTGGACACGTTGACGCCGTCGACGATGATCTTGCCGACCTCGGGGAGGACGCGAGTGACGTTGCCACTCTTGCCGCGATCCTTGCCCGTGAGCACCTGGACCTTGTCGCCCTTCTTGATCTTGAGACCTGACATGGTCACAGCACCTCCGGGGCGAGCGACACGATCTTCATGAACTTCTTGTCTCGCAGCTCACGACCGACTGGGCCGAAGATGCGGGTGCCGCGTGGGTTGAGCTGCTCGTTGATGAGCACAGCGGCGTTCTCATCGAAGCGGATGTAGCTGCCATCGGGACGGCGCTTTTCCTTCTTCACACGGACGACGACGCACTTGACGACCTCGCCCTTCTTGACTGCGGCACCGGGGATGGCGTCCTTCACGGTGGCGACGAAGATGTCGCCGATGGAGGCGTACCGGCGGCGGGTGCCGCCGAGAACCCTGATGCAGAGGACCTCTTTGGCCCCGCTGTTGTCGGCCACGCGGAGGCGTGATTCCTGTTGAATCATCGGGCCCTCTCAATCACTTCGACGAGGCGCCAGCGCTTGAGCTTGGACAGGGGGCGGGTCTCCTGGACGCGCACCTTGTCGCCGACCTTGGCGTCGTTCTGCTCGTCGTGGACGTAGAGCTTCTTGGTCCGCACCATCGTCTTCTTGTAGAGCGGATGCGGCTTCCGGGTCGTGACGGTGACGACCGCGGTCTTCTCCATGCCCGCGGAGGTCACGATCCCCTCGCGCAGCTTGCGGGCATTGGGCCGAGTGGTGGTCTCGTCGGCCATCAGGCGTTCTCCCTCTGGGTCTCGAGCGCCTCGGCGGCCGCGATCTCGCGGGCTCGGAGCTCGGTGTTGATTCGTGCCACTCGGCGACGGGTGTCGCCGATGCTGGCGTAGTTGTCGAGCTGTCCGGTGGCGCTCTGGAAGCGCAGGTTGAACAGCGCCTCCTTCGTGTCGGTCAGCGCCTGCAGGAGGCTGGCGTCGTCGAGATCGCGGACAGAGTCGGACTTGGACGCCATCAGAACCCCTCCTCGCGAGTGACGAAGCGAGCCTTGATCGGCAGCTTCTGGATGGCCCGGTCGATGGCCTCGCGAGCCAGGACCGGATCGGGGTAGGACAGCTCGAAGAGGATGCGACCGGGCTTCACGACGGCGACCCAACGCTCAGGGTTGCCCTTGCCCGAACCCATGCGAGTTTCGGCAGGCTTCTCGGTGACCGGACGGTCGGGGAAGATGGTGATCCACACCTTGCCGCCACGACGGGTCTTGCGGGTCATCGCGATACGGGCAGCCTCGATCTGGCGGGCAGTGACCCACCCCGGCTCGAGGGCTTGGATGCCGTAGTCGCCGAAGACGACCTCGGTGCCACCCTTGGCCTGGCCCTTCATGCGACCGCGCTGCTGCTTGCGATGCTTGACCTTCTTGGGCATCAACATCAGTCAGCGTCTCCCGGATGGAACTTCGGGGTCTCGTGGTGATCGTGCACGC
>JBBDWQ010000052.1:3495-13256 GCA_040902805.1 Acidimicrobiales bacterium | reverse complement strand
GTCAGTCAGGCCAGATAGTCGACAAACTTCTCCAGCTGGCGCAGGTTGCGGCACTCGAAGGTGCCGTCGCAGTGATTGGCATACTCCCCCACGATCGAGTCGCCGGTGTCCCAGTAGCTCTTCGGTTCGGGGTTGAGCCAGTAGAGGTGACGGGCCTTCTTCTCGATCTCCTTGAGCACCCAGCTCTGGGAGGCGTGGTAGTTGTTGCGGGCGTCACCGAGGATCATCACCGTCGTCTTCGGCCCGACCTCCTTGCCGTAGCGCTCCCAGAACACCTCGAAGGCGTGGCCGTAGTCCGAGTGGCCGTCGACCCACACCACGTCGGCCTCGGTGTTCACCCGATGCACCGCCTCGCTGATGTCATCGACGCCTTCGAACAGCCGGGTGACTTCGTCGAGACCGTCGATGAACACGAACGAGCGCACCTTGGAGAACTGACCGGAGATCGCGTAGACGAGGTGCAGCGTGAAGCGGGCGAAGGCGGCCACCGACCCGGAGATGTCGGCGATCACGAAGATCTCCGGCTTGTGCGGGCGGGGGTAGCGGAACTTCAGGTCGGCAGGGACGCCGCCGTAGGACAGCGAGTGGCGCACGGTGCTGCGGAAGTCGAGCGGGCCCTTGCGGCCGTGGCGGCGCTTCCTTGCCAGGCGCACGGCGAGCTTGCGGGTGAGCGGGTAGATGGCCTTGCGCAGCGAGGCCATCTCCTCGCGCGACGCGTGCATGAAGTCCACGTCTTCGGGCAGCGGCTTGCGCAGCGTGCGCGCCATCGCCTCGACGCCACGGTCAGCCACCAGCGCCCGACGGATCTCCGACTCGATCTCCTGCTTGAGGTGGTCGACGCGTGACTGGTACTCGTCCTGCTCGAGGCGTTCCTCCAGCGGCGTCAGCGGCTCGGGGGCCTGCTCACGAGCGTCCTGCATGAGCCGCTCGAGCACCGCATCCAGATCGAGGTTTCGCAGCGTTCGGTACAGGTAGTAGGTGCCGCCCACCGGACGCCCCGGCTCCATGCCGGCGAAGCGCCGCACCGACTGCCGAGCGACGGCGCGCATCAGCGCCTCGTCGCCGCGCTGCAGCGCCTTGAAGAGCATCTCGGCGATCTCCTCGGGCGTGAGGCTGTCTCCGCCACCGGCACCGTTTCGGGGGCCATCGCCCTGCATGTCGTCCTGCTGCTGCTCGAGCTCCTCGAGCAGCTTGGCCAGCTCATCGTCGTCGCCATCGGCGATGCGGAAGCGACTGCCGCGCAGCGAGAAGTAGACCTCGAACACCGTCTCGAAGGCCCGCCAGTGCGTGTTGTTCTTCACCAGCGTGGCGGCCAGCGCGTACTTGAACGCCTCGCGGTCCTCGAGGGGGATGTGCTTGACCGCCTCCATGGCGTCGAGGTTCTCCGTGAGGCTGACCGGAAGTCCGGCCTGGCGGAGCTCCTGGATGAAGCCGGCCAGCAGCTCGGTGATCGCCGCTCCAGCGGCAGCCTCGGGGAGGGCGTGGGTCACGGCGCTAGGACTTGCCTGCAGCGGCCTTGTTGATCGTGCCGTGCTCCTGTTCGAGCTCGCGCACCGCCTTGGCGATGTCGCTCTGGTACTTGAGCAAGATGTTGATGGTGGCCTTGGCGGTGTCGGCGTCGACGTGCTCGACACCGAGAAGCAGAAGTGTGCGGGCCCAGTCGATCGTCTCGGACACCGACGGCGCCTTCTTCAGCTCGAGCTGGCGGATCGATCGCACGATGCGGGCGACCTGATCGGCCAGCGAGTCGGAGATGTCCGGCACCTTGGTCAGGACGATCTCCTTTTCCCGTTCCAGGTCGGGGTAGTCGACGTGCAGGAACAGGCAACGCCGTTTCAGCGCCTCGGAGAGCTCGCGGGTGTTGTTCGAGGTGAGGAACACGAGCGGGATCTGCTTGGCCTCGATCGTGCCCAGCTCGGGGATGGACACCTGGTAGTCGGAGAGGATCTCGAGCAGCAGGGCTTCGGTCTCGACCTCGACGCGGTCGACCTCGTCGATCAGCAGCACTACCGGGTCGTCAGCCGTGATGGCTTCGAGCAGCGGCCGGGTGAGGAGGAACTCGTCGGAGAAGATGTCGTCCTCGACGGTCTCCCAGGTGTTGCCATCGGCCCGCTCGGCCTGGATGCGCAGCAGCTGCTTCTTGTAGTTCCACTCGAACAGCGCCTTGGACTCGTCGAGCCCCTCGTAGCACTGGAGACGGATCAGTCGAGCGCCCGACATCTCTGCGACGGACTTGGCCAGCTGCGTCTTGCCCGTCCCGGCCGGACCCTCGACGAGGATCGGCTTGCCGAGTCGATCGGCGAGATACACAACGCCAGCGATGCCCTCGTCGGAGAGGTAGTCGACCTTGCGGAGCGACTCCCGGACAGCGGGAACGGACTCGAAGCGATACGACGGGTCAGCCATCCACGCAGCCTACGTTCCGACTTGACCGGCCGGTCAATCGCGTTCTGAGCGCACCGCGAATGGCCGCGATACGGTGCCTGGCAAGCGCTTGCATACGCCCCGGGGGGACCTACTGGGACGCGACGGCGCGACCCGCGGGGAGTTCCCGCGTGACAACCAAGGGAGATGAGATGGCCCACAGAACGTGGAGGCGCTCGGTACCGCTGGTCGCAGGGGCTCTCGGCCTCGCGCTCATCGCGGCGAGCTGCACCGACAACAACAGCGACGACGCGGGCAGCGACGACGACGGCGGCGGGAGCGCGGTCACGATCTCGGGCCCCGAGACGGGCGCGGAGGCCGACGGCTTCCAGGCGTCACTCGATGCCTTCACCGCAGACTCCGGGATCGAGGTCACCTACAGCGGCTCACGAGACTTCGAGAGTCAGATCCGCGTCGCCGCGGAGGGCGACAACCTCCCTGACATCGCGGTGATCCCCCAACCCGGTTTGGTGGCGGACCTCGCCAGCCACATCACTCCCGTGCCCCAGTCCACGCTCGACGCCCACGAGGGCGACTTCGATCCCTACCTGTGGGATCTCGTGACGGTGGACGGCACGGTGCTGGGCGTGCCCAACAAGGGCGACGTGAAGAGCCTCGTGTGGTACTCCCCGTCGGTGTTCGCGGAGAAGGGGTACTCGATCCCCGAGACCTGGGACGAGCTGATGGCCCTCCAGGAGACGATGAAGGGCGACGGCATCGCACCCTGGTGCGTCGGGATCGAATCGGGCGATGCCACTGGCTGGACGCTGACGGACTGGATGGAGGACATCATGCTCCGCCTCCACGGCCCCGACGTCTACGACCAGTGGGTCAGCCACGAGATCCCGTTCAACGATCCGATGGTGAAGGACGTCGCGCAGGTCGTCGCCGACATCTGGTTTGCCGACGGCAACATCCTCAACGGACGCCAGAGCATCGCGTCAACCGGCTTCGCCCAGGCTGGTCTCCCGATCACCGACGGCCAGTGCGGCATGCACCGCCAGGCGAACTTCTACGCAGCGAACTTCCAGGATGCCAACGCCGACATCCAGTTCGGGCCGGAGGGCGATGTCAACACCTTCTACCTGCCGACCATGTCCGACGACTTCGGGAAGGTCACGCTCAGCGGCGGCACCTTCATCGTGGCCTTCAACGACAACCCGAACACGTTGGCGGCATTGGACTACCTGGCGGGTGCTGACTACGCGGACAATCGCATCAAGGCGGACAAGGGCGGCTACTTGTCGCCGAACCAGAAGAGCGACACGAGCCTCTACAGCTCGCCGCTCGACCAGACGCTCGCGGACATCCTCGTGACGGCGAGCCCGGTGCGCTTCGACGGCTCCGACAACATGCCCGCCGCTGTGGGCCAGGGATCGTTCTGGAAGGAAGGCACCAACTGGGTCCTCGGCACGAGCACGCTCGACGAGTTCCTGGACAACGTCGAGGCGTCGTGGCCGAAGTGACCTGACGGAGCCGCGACGGAACGAGGAGCGATGGGAGCACTGATCTCGACGGTGGTCAACGTGGTGATCGCCTTGGTGATCGTCGGGGGGCTGTTCACCGGGTTGAACTTGCTGCTGAACAAGTTGTCCCAGCAATGGGACGACCGCATTCGGCCATGGCTCTTCATCGGACCTGCGGTGATCCTGCTGATGGTCGCCCTGGTCGTCCCCGCCGTCCGCACGGTGTTCTTGAGCTTCCGCGGCGGAAACCGAGGCGACCAGGGCTACACGACGGACCACTGGACGACGCTGCTCGGCAGCAAGAGCGTCATCAGCTTCGAGCGGAGCGGCGACATCCTCACCAGCCGCCTGTTCGTGCTGGGCATCATCTTGCTCGTGGTCGGCATCGTGGCGGGCCGACGGGGCGCCGAGCGAGGAGCGGGACTCGACTTGGGAAACCCGATCGCCAGCGTGGCCTTGGGCACTGCGGGTCTCGCGGTGCTCATGGCCGTGCTCTCCACGCTGCGGGGGGTGATCTGGAACAACCTGTGGTGGGTCGTGGTGGTCGCCGGACTGGCAACCCTGTTCGGCTTGGCTCTCGCGGTTCTCGCTGATCGGTCGAGCCGCGAGTCGATCGCCAAGACCCTGATCTTCATGCCGATGGCGATCTCGCTCGTCGGGGCGGCGGTCATCTGGAAGTTCATCTATGACACGCCCGGGGCCGGGCAGTCCGAGGGGCTCCTCAACTTGTTGTGGCCGGGTGATCCCATCGACTTCCTGCGAGGGACATCCGGCTCCGGCACGATCGCCCCGTGGAACAACTTCTTCATCATGGTCATCATGATCTGGATCCAGGCGGGCTTCGCGATGGTCGTGATCTCTGCCGCGATCAAGGGCGTGCCTGACGAGCTCGGGGAAGCGGCCCGCGTCGACGGCGCCAACGAGGCCCAGGTGTTCTGGCGGGTGACGCTCCCGCAGATCACCAGCACGATCCTCGTGGTCATCACGACGCTCACGATCACGGTGCTCAAGATCTTCGACCTCGTGAAGGCCACCACTGGCGGAGCGGCCGACACGGACGTGCTGGCGAACCGCGTGTACGACACGTTGCGCAACGGGAACTTCACCGACTCGTCTACCTACGCGGTCATGATCTTCGTGCTGGTGCTGCCGATCATGTACCTCAACATCCGGCGGAATCGAGCGGAGGTCCGATGACGGCGGTCGAGACCACCGGCCCGGCGATGGAGCCCGTCGGCCAGCGCACGCACCGGGTGCTCACCAAGGTCCCGACCGGCATCCTGTGGCTGATCGTGGTTCTGTGGACGATCCCGAGCTTCGGCCTCCTCGTCACCTCGCTGCGGCCCGAGGCCGACCAGATCTCCGGGGGCTGGTGGACGATCGTCTCCAACCCAACCCTCACGTGGCAGAACTACCACGACGCGCTGTTCAGCCCACCTGGAGGAACGCTCCCATTTTCTCAAGCGTTCGTGAACAGCATGGCGATCGCGATACCGGGGACACTGGTCCCGATCGCCATCGCCGCCGCGGCGGCCTATGCCTTCGCCTGGATGGACTTCCGCGGCCGGCACTGGCTGTTCATCGGCGTGCTGGCGATGATGGCCGTGCCGCTCCAGATGTCGTTGGTTCCCCTCCAGCAGCTGTACTCGGGCGGCGCCCACGTCAGCATCGGCAGCTCCACGTTCATCCTGATCCCGGATCTGAACCTCAACAACAAACCCATCGCCGTCTGGTTGGCACACACTGCCTTCGGGCTACCGCTGGCCATCTACCTGCTCCACAACTACATCGCCGGCCTGCCGCGTGACGTGTTCGAAGCGGCGCGCATCGACGGCGCCAATCACTTCGGCATCTTCTGGCGGATCGTGCTCCCGCTCGCCAAGCCGGCCATCGCAGCGTTCGCGATCTTCCAGTTCCTGTGGGTGTGGAACGACTACCTGGTCGCGCTGATATTCCTCGGTCAGAACCGCGACGCCAGCCCTCTCACCATTCAGCTCGTCAACCTGGTGACCTCTCGAGGCCAGGGCACTGAGCTGCTCCCTGCGGCCGCCTTCATCTCCATGGTGGTCCCACTCGTCATCTTCTTCTCGCTCCAGCGCTACTTCGTGCGCGGCCTGCTGGCCGGCTCGGTGAAGGGATAGGAGGCCACCCACCATGGCCGCGGTCACGCTCGACAAGGTCAACAAGGTCTACGACAACGGCTTCCATGCCGTGCACGACCTCGATCTCGACATCCGTGACGGCGAGTTCCTCGTGCTCGTCGGGCCGTCCGGTTGCGGCAAGTCCACCGCTCTGCGGATGGTCGCGGGATTGGAGTCGATCTCGTCGGGTGAGCTGAGAATCGGCGAGCGCGTCGTGAACGACGTGCACCCCAAGGACCGCGACATCGCCTTCGTGTTCCAGAACTACGCGCTGTACCCCCACATGACCGTGCGGGACAACATCGGCTTCGCCCTCAAGCTGCGCAAGGCCTCTAAACGCGAGATCACCGAGCGGGTCGAGGAGGCAGCGCGTCTTCTCGAGCTGACCGAGCTCCTGGACATCAAGCCCGGACAGCTCTCAGGTGGGCAGCGCCAGCGCGTCGCCATGGGTCGAGCGATCGTGCGGCGCCCGCAGGTGTTCCTCATGGACGAACCGCTCTCGAACCTCGATGCCAAGCTCCGGGTGCAGATGCGGGCAGAGATCAGCCACCTCCAGCACGATCTCGGCGTCACGACCCTCTACGTCACCCACGATCAGATCGAGGCCATGACGATGGGGCACCGGGTGGCGGTGATGTCCAAGGGCTTCCTGCAACAGGTCGACACGCCGCAGAACCTCTACGACCACCCCAACAACCTCTACGTGGCGACCTTCATCGGCTCGCCGCAGATGAACCTGGCCATGGGCCAGCTCGACCTCGATGGCACGGCCCACCTCGCCATAGGCAAGCACCGCCTGGCCATCCCTGACGACTTGCTCAGCACCCGGCCGGGGTTGCGGGCCTATGCCGGCCGTGACGTCGTCGTCGGTCTGCGCCCGGAGAGCCTCGAGGACGCATCCGTGAAGCCAGACCCGACCGGCGGTGACCGCACCCTCGAAGCGATGGTCGAGCTGCGCGAGGGCCTCGGGAGCGAAGTGGTGGCCCATGCCAAGCTGGACGCACGCGGCCCGCACGTCGAGACGGCCCAGGGCGTGCCCGAAGGCAGCTTGCTGGGAGACGCGGGGATCGAGCTCGTGGCCCGCCTCGACCCGCGCACCACCGTCGCAGTCGGCAAGGTCGCGAAGTTCACCGTGGACATCGACACCCTGCACTTCTTCGACCCTGAGACCACGCTGGCGATCCGCGACTGAGCAGAGGCGGTCGAACACCGGAGCGCACATGACCACGTTCTCGCTGGTGACCCGCGGCGGGCACCCTGACTTCCTCGACCTGCCGTGGTCCCTACCGCTGGAGCAGTGGGACCACGCGCGCCTCGTACCGATGACACGCGGCGTGTCACGTCACGTCGTGCGCTTCGTCGCCTACGACGATCGTGTGTACGCCCTCAAGGAGACCACCGAGGACCTTGCGGAAGGGGAGTTCAGGGCCCTGCGGACGATGGCGGACAACGGATTGCCGATCGTGGAGGCGGTCGGAGTCGTGCGCCAACGACAGGATGCCATTGGCAGTCCACTGGGGGCCGCGCTCGTGACGCGGTTCTTGGACTTCTCTCTCCCGTATCGCTACCTGTTCTCGGCTGATCCCAGCCCGGAGCTTCGACCCCACCTCGTCGACGCCGGAGCTCTGCTGTTGGTCAGGCTGCATCTCGACGGTGCGTTCTGGGGGGACTGCTCCCTGTCGAACGTCCTGTTCCGCCGCGACGCCGGCGCGCTCATGGCCTACCTCGTGGACGCGGAGACCGTGGAGCTCCACCCTGCGCCCCTCGGCGACGGTCTCCGCGCCCACGACATCGAGATCGCCGTGGAGAACGTGGCGGGCGGCCTCCTCGACCTCCAGGCCGGTGGGCTCCTGCGCAACGACCTCGATCCACTGGAGCTGGTGACCGACCTTCAGACGCGGTACGACGCGCTCTGGTCGGAGCTCACCCGGACGGACGAGCTGGACTCGGGGGATCGGCATCGAATCGAAGACCGCATCCGGCGCCTCAACGAGCTGGGGTTCGACGTGGAAGAGCTCGCCGTGGAGGCCACCGCCGGCGGAGCCCGCTTGCGGATCCGGCCTGTCGTGGTCGAGGAGGGCCACCACAGCCGCGAGCTGCAGCGCCGAACTGGGCTGCAGGTGCAGGAGAACCAGGCCAGACGGCTGCTCAACGACATCGCCGCATTCCGGGCGTGGCACGAGGGGCTTTCAGGCGAAGCGGTATCGGACGCCGTGGCCGCGGCACGCTGGATGGCCGACGTCTACGAACCCCTCGTGGCGCAGGTACCCGACGACCTGCGCGGTCGCCTCGAGCCCCCCGAGCTGTTCCACGAGCTCCTCGAGCACCGGTGGTTCCTCGGGGAGGCGCACGGCCGCCAGGTCACCAATGAAGAGGCCTTGGCGTCACTGGTCTCCGCGGTGCTCCCCTACCGGTCCGACGAGCGAACGATCCTCGAGGACCCTGAGTGACCGGCGCGGGTCAGGGGCGGGTGTGGCCGTCACCATGGATGACGAACTTGAGGGTGGTGAGCTCGCGCAGACCCATGGGGCCGCGGGCGTGGAGCTTCTGCGTGGAGATGCCGATCTCGGCCCCGAAGCCGAGCTCTTCGCCGTCCACGAAGCGCGTCGATGCGTTGACCAGCACCGCTGCCGCGTCGACCTCCTGCGTGAAGCGTTCCGCTGCCCGCAGGTCGGTGGTGATGATGGCCTCGCTGTGGCCGGTGCCGTATCGGCTGATGTGCGCGATGGCGGCGTCGAGCGTGTCCACGACGCGCACGGCGAGCTTCAGGTCCAGGAACTCGGTGGCGTAGTCCTCGTCCGTTGCGATGGCGGCCACCCGGTCGCCCAGGATCTCCCGCGTCGCTTCGTCTCCCACGATCTCCACGCCCTCGAGGCGCGGCGCCACCTCCGTGAGGAAGTTCGCCGCCACGTTGCGGTGCACGAGCAAGGACTCGAGCGCGTTGCACACGGACGGACGCTGGACCTTGGCGTTCTCGACGATCGCCGCGGCTGCCGACAGATCCGCCGATGCATCGACGTAGATGTGGCAGTTGCCGTCGCCGTCGATCACATAGGGCACGGTGGCGTTATCGAGGATGGAGCGGATCAGCGACGGCCCACCGCGCGGGATGAGCACGTCGATCGATTCGCGCAGGCGCATGAAGTCGACAGCCGCTTCGCGACTGGTGTCCTCGACGAGCACGAGCGAGTCCTCGGGCAGGCCCGCCTTGGCCAGTCCCTCGCGCAGCGCACCGGCAATCGCGATGTTCGATCGAATCGCGGCCGAAGAGCCGCGCAGGAAGGCTGCGTTACCCGCCTTGAGACACAGGCCGAACGCGTCGCTGGTCACATTGGGGCGGTTCTCGTAGATGATCGCAACCACGCCGAGCGGCACGCGCACGCGCTGCACGCGGAGGCCGTTGGGACGGGTCCATCCGTCAGCCACCTCGCCGACCGGGTCGGGCAACGCAGCGACCTTCCGCAGCCCTGCCGCCATCGATTGGAGGCGTGAGTCCGTGAGACGCAGACGGTCAACCACGGGGGCGGACGTCCCGGCGGCCTCAGCGGCCGCGACATCATCGGAGTTCGCCCCCAGGATCTCGGCGTGACGGTCGAGCAACAGGTCTGCCGCCGCCAGCAGGGCAGCGTCTTTCACCTCGGTGGACGCGGAGGCCAGCACCCGGCTGGCAGCCTTGGCGCGGGCCCCGAGGTCGGCGATGGGGTCAGTAGGCACCCCGGAAGTGTACGGG
>JBBDWQ010000052.1:0-3395 GCA_040902805.1 Acidimicrobiales bacterium | reverse complement strand
GGCCTGATCCGCGAGATCGCCATCTCGGGCTACCTCGGCGTTGGTGCGACGGCCGACGTCTTCAAGGCCGCGCTGCGCATCCCGAACCTGCTCCAGAACCTGCTCGGCGAAGGTGTTCTGTCGGCGTCGTTCATCCCCGTCTACTCACGACTGCTCGATGAGGACCGCAAGAAGGCCGACCAGCTCGCCGGGAACGTGTTGGGCCTGCTCCTCGCTGTGATGGCGGGCATCGTCGCGGTCGGGGTGCTCCTCGCTCGTCCGCTCACGATGCTCATCACCCCGGGGTTCACGGGCGAGCGACTCGAGCTCGCGGTGACGCTGCTCCGGATCATGTTCCCGGGCATCGCGCTGCTCGTCCTCTCGGCGTTCTGCACGGGCGTGCTCAACAGCCACCGCCAGTTCTTCCTCTCCTACGTCTCCCCCGTGATGTGGAATGCCACCCAGATCGCCTTCGTCGTGGCCGCGGGCGTCTACGGCGCCACCGAGGTCGGCATCGCTCACGCGCTGGCGTGGGGTGTGGTCGTGGGCGCCGCCGCGGAGGTAGCGATCCAGGTGCGACCGGTGCATCGACTCATGAGCACCGCCCGACTCTCGATCGGCCGCAAGGATCCGAACGTCCGCGACGTCCTCGCGCGCTTCACGCCGGTCGTCATCGGCCGAGGAGTCGTGCAGGTCCTCACCTACGTCGACCTCCTGCTCGCCAGCCTCCTCGCCCTCGGAGGCGTGTCAGCCCTCACGTACGGCCAGGTCCTGTACCTGCTCCCCATCAGCCTGTTTGGGATGGCGGTCGCGGCGGCGGAGCTCCCCGAGCTCTCCCGGCTGGGTCGTGCCGGACATGCCGCGATCCGGGAACGGCTGCACACGGGCATGGAGCGCATCACGTTCTATGTGGCCATCACAGCATCGGTGTACGTGTTCGCCGGTGACATCGTGGTCGGCGCGCTGCTCCAACGGGGCCAGTTCGATCGACAGGACACCCGTCTGGTCTGGTTCGTGGTGGGAGCGTTTGCGCTCGGGTTGCTCGGGACCACGCGCTCGCGACTGCTGCAGAACGGCCTCTATGCGCTCGATCGACCAAAGCTCGTCGCGCGCATCGCTGTCCTCCGAGTAGCCCTTGCCGCCCTGCTCGGGGGGCTGCTCATGTTCCCGTTTGATCGCCTTGCAGTCGTCGGCTCGTCGATCCAGCACATCGGCACGTTCGCGCTCTCCCCCCTCCCCGACGGCCTCCGCCTGCTCGAGGGCGGCCCCCCGCGCCTGGGTGTCGTCGGGTTGGCGCTCGGTGCCGCCATCTCCTCGTGGGTGGAGTACCGGCTGCTCAAGGGCGCGTTGGAGTGGCGCATCGGTGCCTTGCCGAGGATCGGTCATGACGCTCGCTGGGCGATGATCGCGGCGCTGGCCTGTGGCGTGCTCGCCGCCGGACTGCGCTCCGTCACGGGCGACCTCCCGAGGTACGCGGCCGGCGTCGCAGTACTCATGCCAGTTGGCATGGCGTACCTCGCGATCACCGCCACCATGCGAGTGTCAGAAGCCACTGCACTGCTCGACCGGACGCGGCGACTCGTGCGTCGTACCGGTCCGTGATCGATCCATCTACCGCACACGAAGTCGGCGTCGGTCCGCACGCTCGGCCATGGCCGGATGATGCACGCCTCGACCCTGAGCTGCTCGCGGAGGGCGATCGCAGGAACGTCGTCGACCAGTACCGCTACTGGCGCATGGAGGCCATCGTCGCCGACCTCGATGACCGACGCCATCCGTATCACGTGGCCATCGAGAACTGGACGAGCGACCTCAACATCGGAACGGTCGTGCGCAACGCCAACGCGTTCCTGGCGGCGTCGGTGCACATCATCGGGCGGCGTCGTTGGAACCGTCGCGGTGCGATGGTGACCGACCGCTACCAGCATCTGATCCACCATGACGACATCGAGGGTCTGACCACGTGGGCTGCAGATGCCAACCTTCCGATCGTCGGCATCGACAATCTGCCCGGTGCCGTGCCCCTCGAGGACACGCGCCTCCCGCGGGCCTGCGTGCTGCTGTTCGGTCAGGAGGGTCCGGGTCTGTCAGACCCAGCACGCGAGGCGTGCACGACGGTCTGTTCGATCATGCAGCTCGGTTCGACGCGCTCGATCAATGCCGGCGTGGCCTCGGGGATCGCGATGCACACGTGGCTGCGTCAGCACGCTCGTTGAGCTCTACGGAAGGACGACGAGGTCGTCACGGTGGACGACCTCATGGGGCACGCCCTCGGGCAGGTCGGCGGTTCGCCGTCCGGCCACCTCTCGCAGGCTCGCGGCGCCCAGTCGCGTGAGCCCTTTGGCGAACACCTTGCCGTCGGGTCCGGCGAGCTCGACGGCATCATCGACGTCGAACGCGCCCTTCACGGACAGCACGCCAGCGGCCAGCAACGAGACACCGCGCTCGACCAGCACCCGGCGGGCACCTTCGTCCACCACGATCGTGCCGCTCGATCCAACCGCGAAGGCGATCCACAGCTTGCGGGCCGGGAGCCGCTTGCTCTTGGGGTGGATCACGGTGCCCGCGCCAGCCTCCCCAGCTACGACGGATGCGAGCACATCGGCGCGTGACGCCTGGGCTATTACGGCTCGCACGCCCGACCAGGCAGCGATCTTGGCTGCGGCCAGCTTCGAGGCCATGCCGCCGCTCCCCCGCACCGTGCCGGTCCCACCCGCCATGGCCTCGAGCGATTGGTCGACCTCGACGATCTCCTCGATGAGCGAGGCGGATGCGTCGAGCCGCGGATCGGCAGTGAGCAACCCGGGGGCGTCGGTGAGGAGCACGAGCAGATCCGCGGCGACGAGGTGGGCGACGAGGGCAGCGAGGCGGTCGTTGTCACCGAAGCGGATCTCGTCGTCGGCGATGGCGTCGTTCTCGTTGACGACGGGCATGACGCCGAGGTCGAGCAGGCGCCCGAGGGTGGCGCGGGCGTGGAGGTACTGCTGGCGGACCATGAAGTCGAGCGGGGCCAGGAGCACTTGGCCGCTCACGATGCTGTGATCGGCGAGCGCCTCCTCGTAGACCCGCATGAGCCGGGTCTGACCGACCGCCGATGCGGCCTGCAGGGTGACGGCGTCTCTCGGGCGGGTTCCGTCGGCGAAGCCGAGAGCCGGCAGGCCCGCGGCGATCGCTCCCGAGGTGACGATCACGACGCGGTGACCGAGCGCACGCAGGGCAGCCACCTCCGTGCAGAACTTCTGGACGGAGGCCACGTCGATGGCGCCGTCGGGGGTGGTGATCGAGGACGTGCCGATCTTGGCGACGACGATCATGGCGCTGCTTCCACCCACCAATGTCTAGCGCCCCCCTGTCACCACACCGCGCGTCAGTTCCAGCCGAACCAGCGGGGGTCGAGCGTTTCGCCGAGGGGTGGG
>JBBDWQ010000051.1:24773-70606 GCA_040902805.1 Acidimicrobiales bacterium | reverse complement strand
ACCTGCTGCCGATCAACGTCGCCGATCCGAAGGTCTTCATCGGCCTGCTCATCGGCGGCGCGGTACCGTTCCTGTTCTCGGCGCTGGCCATCAACGCGGTGAGCCGAACGGCTGGCGTGGTGGTGCAGGAAGTGCGTCGCCAGTTCGCTGACGGACTCATCATGAAGGGCGAGAAGAAGCCCGACCATGGTCCCGTGATCGACATCTGCACCGCAGCGTCGCTTCGCGAGCTCGTGACGCCGGCTCTGCTCGCAGTGCTCACCCCGGTGATCGTCGGCTTCGGCATCGGCTTCACCGCCCTCGGCGCCTTCCTGGTGGCCGTCATCCTCGTGGGTCAGCTCATGGCCAACTACCTGAGCAACGCTGGCGGTGCGTGGGACAACGCCAAGAAGTACATCGAGGACGGCAACGAAGGTGGCAAGGGCTCTGACTCCCACAAGGCAGCAGTCATCGCTGACACCGTGGGCGATCCCTTCAAGGACACCGCCGGTCCGGCGCTGAACCCATTGATCAAGGTGATGAACCTCGTGTCACTGCTGATGCTGCCTGCGATCATCAACATGTCCGACATCGACCCGGTCACGAAGATCGCCACGCCCACTGGTGGCGGTATCGCCATCGCTGGCGTTGCGCTCGTCGTGCTCATCGGCTCGATCGCCTTCAGCAAGCGCAAGAAGGAAGCATTTGGCGGCGGCGAGAACTTCGCTGCTGCTGCGTCCGCAGCCGACTGATCACGCTGCGGCTGTAACGGAGAACCGCAGGGTCCCGGCCTCGGTCGGGGCCCTGCCGCGTCCGGCGGCCTACGCTGCGGGCCATGCAGATCATGGGGGAAGCAACCAGCCATGGGGTGACCGAACGACGGTTCGACGTCGACCGTGCCGACGGTGTCGTCCCGGGAATCCTGTGGACGCCCGAGAGCGCCGACGGGTCGCGCCCGTTGGTGCTGGTCGGTCACGGCGGCGGCGGTCACAAGCGGTTCCCGTATGTGCTGTCGCTCGCTCGGCGCCTCGTGCGCCATGCCGGGTACGCGGTGGCGGCCATCGATGGCCCCGGCCATGGCGACCGCGCCAATGCGACCCTCACGCGTGACGGGTCAGAGACCGCGGGGATCCCGCGTGGATTCATCGATCAGGTTGCTTCGGCGTCCGACCAGATGACTGCCGACTGGACGGCAACGCTGCGCTCGCTGCGCGCGCTCCCCGAGGTAGGCGACGGCCCGCTCGCCTACTGGGGCTTGTCGATGGGCACGATGCTCGGACTGCCCTTCGTCGCCGCCACGCCCGACGTCCAGTGCGCCGTGCTCGGGCTGATGGGCACCTTCGCCGCGGACAACCCGTGGGTCACCGCAGCGGCCTCGGTCTCCTGCCCCACCCTGTTCCTCGTACAGACCGACGACGAGCTCGTCCCGGTCGACACGGCGCTGTCGCTGTTCCAGTCGATCGGTGCCAAGGACAAGCGCCTCCACGCCCACCCCGGTGCCCATTCCGCGGTGCCGGTCGAGGAGATCGAGGCCAGCGAAGCGTTCTTCGCCCGCCACCTCCCCTGAAGATCAAGCGCCGGTGGCGCTGTGGAACGTTGGGGGCTCGCCGCCACCGTGCAACACGATGTTGGCGCCGGACGCATAGGTGGACAGCGAGCTGGCGAGGAACAGCACCGCATCGGCGATGTCCGATGGTGTGCCGAACCGGCCCATGGGCACCGTCTGGGCCACCGCCTCGAGTCGATCGGCACCGCCGTAGTGATCGAGGCTGTCCTCGGTGGCGACCAGTCCGCCCGACACACAGTTCACCCGCACCTTGGGCGCCCACTCCATGGCGAGGGTCTGCGTGAGGTTGATGAGTCCCGCCTTCGCCGCGCCATAGGCGGCGGTGCCAGGCGAGGGTCGCAATCCGCTCAGGCTTGTGATGTTGACGATCGTCCCGCCGGCATCCTGTGACTGCATGATGCGATTGGCGGCCTGAGCCACGTGCAACGGCGCGACCAGGTTGAGACGAATGATCGCCTCGCTGAAACGCGGTGAGGCGTCGGCCGCGGCGGCCACGGGAGAGCCACCGGCGTTGTTCACGGCGATGTCGAGCCGACCATGCTCCGCGACGATTGCGTCGATGAGCGCGTCGACCTGCTCAGGGTCGCGAACGTCGCACGCTCGAAACGCGTGCGCACCGGAAGCGGGCTCGTTGCGTCCGCACACCACCACCGTGGCCCCTGCCTCAGCGAGCCGGTCGGCGATGCCCGCGCCGATGCCCTTCGTACCACCGGTGACAAGCGCCACCTGGCCGCTGAGGTCGACGGTGATGGGCATGGGATCGGGCACCTCGAGGTCGCGGGCGGGTCGGTTGGTAGCGCCTGAAGGCGTCGCCTAGTTTCTGACGGTCCGTCAGAACCTACTGCGAGGCGTCGCCCATGGGCACCAGCCACATCATCCACGACGACGGCATCGCCGAAGTCGTCATGGACAACCCACCGGTGAACGCCCTCACCGTCGCCGGGTGGTTCGACCTCGCCGAGCAGATCTCCGCACTCGGTCGGGACACCAACGTGCGCGTGGTGGTGCTGCGGGCCGAAGGCCGTGGCTTCAATGCCGGCGTCGACATCAAGGAGATGCAAGCCACCGAGGGGTTCGACGCCCTCATCGGTGCCAACAAGGGCTGCTACGCAGCCTTCGCCGCGGTGTACGAGTGTCCGGTACCGGTGGTGGCGGCCGTGAACGGCTTCTGCCTCGGTGGCGGCATCGGCCTCGTCGGCAACGCGGACATCATCATCGCCGCGGACGACGCCACCTTCGGCCTGCCCGAGGTCGACCGCGGTGCGCTCGGCGCCGCCACCCACCTCAGCCGCCTCGTACCCCAGCACAAGATGCGGGCGATGGTGTACACCTCGGCAACCGCCACCGCACAGGAGCTGCACCACTTTGGCTCTGTGCTACAGGTGGTGCCGCAAGTCAGCCTCCGCGACGCCGCCATGGAGGTGGCCGGGCAGATCGCCGCCAAGTCGCCGACCGTGATCCGCGCCGCCAAGGAGAGCCTCAACGGCATCGACCTGTGGGACGTGAAGCGCTCCTACCGGTTCGAGCAGGGCTTCACCTTCGAGCTGAACCTGGCTGGCGTGGCCGACGAGCACCGCGACGCCTTCGTCGCCAAGCGCGACACGGACACCTCCACATGACGGCTGCGAAGGACAAGCGTTGCACCGAGGACGAGGCCGTCGCCGAGCTGCGCTCCGGCATGACGATCGGCTTCGGTGGTTGGGGCTCACGCCGCAAGCCGATGTCGGTGGTCCGGTCGATTCTGCGCTCCGACCTCGAAGACCTCACGGTGATCTCCTGGGGTGGGCCCGATGTGGGCCTGCTCTGCGCTAGCGGCAAGGTGAAGCGCCTCGTCTACGCCTTCGTGTCGCTCGACTCGATCCCCCTCGAGCCGCACTTCCGCGCCGCCCGCCAGAGCGGGGTGGTCGAGGATGAGCCTTACGACGAGGGCATGTTCCTGCTCGGCCTGCAAGCAGCCGCGTGGCGGGTTCCGTTCCTGCCGACACGGGTTGGCCTCGGCTCGGATCTGATGCGTGACAACCCACGTCTGCGGACGATCACGTCGCCCTACGACGACGGCGAGGAGCTCGTCGCGGCGCCTGCCCTCACCATGGATGCCGCCTTCGTCCACATGAACCGTGCCGACGCTCGCGGCAACGCCCAGTACCTCGGTCCCGACCCGTACTTCGATGACCTCTTCCTCGGTGCGGCCACCAAGCGCTTCCTGTCCACCGAGCGCATCGTCGCCACCGAGGACCTGGCCAAGGAAGGCGCGCCGCAGTCGCTGCTCATCAGCCGCATGCTCGTCGACGGCGTGATCCAGGCTCCCAACGGCGCCCACTTCACGTCGTGCGATCCCGACTACGGGCGCGACGAAGCGTTCCAGAAGTCGTACGCCGCGTCGGCCAAGTCACCGGAGGCATGGGCCGAGTTCCGCGAAGCGTGGCTCACCCTCAGCGAGGCCGACTACCAAGCCAAGCTGCGCGCCGACGGAGGAGCTCGATGAGCAGCAAGCAGACCGATCAGCTCGCTGACATGGTGGACCGCGCCGACGTGTGCGTGGTGGCAGTGGCCGAGTGCTTTCGGGGCGACGGCGAGATCCTCGCCAACCCCATCGGCACCATTCCCATGATCGGTGGTCGCCTCGCCCGCGCCACCTTCGAGCCGGACCTCTGCATGACCGACGGCGAGGCGCGCCTCATCGCCAACGACGAGGCGTTCGACTGGCCCAACGGTGCGGTCGTCGAGCACTTCAACCCCTACCGACAGATGTTCAGCTGGGTTTGGAACGGTCGGCGCCACGTGATGATGGGAGCGACACAGGTCGACCGCTACGGCAATCAGAACATTGCGGCGATCGGCAGCTACGCGCGACCCAAGGTGCAGCTCCTCGGCTACCGCGGTGCCCCCGGCAACACGATCAACGACACCACCTCCTACTGGGTGCCGAACCACTCCCCCGCCGTTGTGTGCGAAGCCGTCGACACGGTGTGCGGCATCGGCTACGACCGCGCCGCCGCGCTGGGCCCGGACGCGGCTCGCTTTCACGAGATCCGTCGGGTGATCACCAACCTGTGCGTCCTCGACTTCGAGACCAGCGATCACTCGATGCGCGTGCGGTCGCTGCACCCCGGCGTGACGGTTGAGGAGGTTCGCGCCGCCACTGGCTTCGACCTCGTGGTGCCCGACGACGTCCCCACTTCGCGGCTCCCCACTCCCGAGGAGATCGAGCTCATCGATACCGTGATCGACCCGAAGGGCCTTCGCCTCAAAGAGGTGCCGAACCCGTAGCCGCAAGCGGGCGTCAGCCGTTCAGACGGTCGCGTCGACCCACGCTCCGGCTGACTCGTCCCAGTGCTCCCACCGGCCGACGACCTCGTTCCACTGCGCGCCGGGCACCGCCACCGCAGGCTCAGCCAGCCGGTCGACATCGATGATGTGGGGCACGTCGGGGTCCTCGGGCACGGGCACCGCCGGCCGGCTCGATCCCCATGCATCGGGCTCCCGGACGTCCTGCGGCATCGTGGCTGGCGGAAGCGCTTCACCGCTGGTGTCCCCGGCGATGACCCAGCCCTGCGCTGCCTCGTCCCAGTGCTCCCAGACTCGTCGCACTTCATCCCACTGGGCTCCGGCAACCGGGGGATCGCCCGGACGTGCCGCGCGATCCAGGTCGATCACCCGATCGACGTCTGGCGGCGGATTCGAGCCGTCACGCATCGTCACCACCGTAGGCCGAAGCAGGTGACCGCGGGCGTCGGGAGGGGGCCACCATCACCAGGAAGGATCCAACGGCGACAACGAGGGCGATGACCCCTGGCGATCTCAGCTGGCCGAGCCAACGGGCAAGATTCGGCGCCTTGACCCATACCTCCCCAATGACATCGGCCGACGTGGGATGCCACACGTCGGTGTACGAGTTGTTGTCGCCCTTGGTGGTGAACCCATCCACCCCATCGCCGCCTACGATGCGGTGGATGATGTTATGGCCCTCCCCGGGCTGGCCAGCCGGCACCCGGTAGGCGACGATGTCCCCCAGGCCGTACTGCGACTGTCGATGCACGATCGTCATGTCGCCCTCGTGGAACGTGGGCTCCATCGAGACACCGGTGACGCCGATGAAGCTCGTCGGCCCCCCCACGGACACCGGTCGCAACGTCACGAACCAAAACCCGAGCACCACCAGCGTCAGCGCCCATGAAACGACCTTGTAGGCAGCCCGACCTGGGCCGGGAGATGCCTGGCGTCCGCCTCCGGCCTCAGCTCGGGTCTCCGCCAGTGACGTCACGGTTTCGTCACCGTGATCGAGCTGACGGTGTTCGCGGTGGAGTCGTAGGTGTACCCGCTTCTGCTGAGAGTCGAGACTGTCCAGGTCTGAGTTGGCTCGGCATTGCCGAAGCCGTTGCTGCCGGTTCCTGATGCGACGGTACAGGTGCCTGATCCAGTCGTGACGCTGCCACAGTTGGATCGGCTCGAGGCCAGGATCGTCGGCGCCCACGAACCTGTCACGGTGACTGTGCCCACGAGGATGTCGTTTCCGTCGCGGACCTCGATCTGGATCGTCGCGTTCCAGAAGTTGCCTTGGTTCGCCGAGCTGACGAACGTGATCGCACTCACGTGCAGGACCGTGCTGTTGGCGACCGTGATGACGGTGCAATCCGTGTCTCCGAGGTTGTTCGAGTCACCGCTGTAGGCAACCTGCCAGGAGTAGCTGCCCGCCGTCGTGGGTGTTCGAGCGGCCGAGGTGTACTGATGGTTGACCGCACCCGACACGGTCACGGTGTCCGTCGAACCAACCTGGGTACCGGTGCAGTTGACACCGGGGAAGAGCTGGAACGTCAACGTGCCCGTCGCTCCAACTGTGCCTCCCGTCAGCGTCGCCGTCGTCGTCCGCGCTGTGTTCGGGGCACCACCCGCCGCCACCTGCGACACTGTCACCACGGCCGCGGTGATGGTGATCACCTTGCAGTCAGTGTCTCCGAGGTTGTTGGCGTCACCGCCATAGGACGCTAACCACGAGTACGTCCCGGCCGATGTCGGCGTCCGCCCAGCCGACACGTAGCTGTGACCCGCCGCACCTGACACGGCCAGCGATTCGGTGGTTCCCATCTGCGTACCCGAGCAGGTCCCACCCAAGAACAGCTGGAACGTCAACGTGCCCGTCGCCCCAGCCGTTCCACCAGACAGCGTTGCCGTCGACGTCCGCACCGCGTTCACGACACCGCCCGCCGCCACCTGGGAGACCACCACGGTCGCCTGTGCCGGTGGGGTGACGGTGATCGGTGTGCAGTTGCTCGCCGCCAGGTTGTTGGTGTCACCGCTGTAGGACGCCGACCATGAGTACGGCCCAGCCGACGTCGGCGTCCGAGCAGGCGACACGTAGCTGTGACCCGCCGCACCCGTCACCAACACGTCCTGTGCACCCGGACTCACCGGCGTGCCCGTGCATGACCCTCCCGGGAACAAGGTGAACGTCACCGTGCCCGACGCGGTCGCCGTCCCACCCGTCAGCGTTGCCGTCGACGTCCGCGCCTCGTTCACCACACCGCCCGCCGCCACCTGCGAGACCGCCACGGTCGACTTCGGCACGGTCACCGACGATGACGCGACCGTGAGCCGCTCCGAGGTGACCACGAGCGAGCTCGCGGCGGCCGGGCGCGCGCTGATCAAGGGCATCCCGGCGAGGAACGCCGCAAGCGCACACCACATGGCGACGCGGCGCATCACAGGGTCTTCACCTTGTGCTCACAGTTGACGATCGTGATCTGCAGCGCGAGCGGCGACACGCGACAGGTGTCATCGCCGGGCCCGGCGTCGACGTAGGAACCGATGCCTGCACCGATCGAGATGGTGTCGTTGCCGGCACCCGAGAAGATCTTGTACTTCCCAACCCCGACCGTGATCGACACAGCGGTGATGCCTGCTCTGATCGTGTCCGCTCCGGCGCCCGTGACGGCGACGCTGTTGCCAAGGCCGAGGGTGACGAAGTCCCCCAAGGCGTCCGCGCCCGTCACCACGCAGTCGTTGCCCAGGCCCGAGTCCACCCAATCCTTGCCGTCGAGGCTGTAGATGAGATCGCTTCCGATCGTCGACCCGTGGATGACGTCATCGCCAACCGTGCCGACGATGGTCCGGGAGAACCGCATGCCCGTGCACTCCGCCGGTGTTGGCGTCGCACCGCCGCTGAGCGTCACACCGATTGTCGAGATCCATGCGGCGTCCGGCGGGAGGGCCACATTGGCCTTGAGACGAACGGGGACGGTCGCCGTTGCGGTTGCTCCGGTCACGGTGACGTTGGAGCTGGCCAGTGTGCGCTGACCCTTCGCTCGATCGACGGTCGAACCGTCACCGAGCACCACCGAGAGCACGGCTCCTTTGCACGAGGGCCAGGCGATCCCGGACAGCACAGCGTCAGTCACGTCATACCCAAGGGGCGTCGCACTTCGATAGCTCGTGCGGTAGGAGACGCGGACGCCGTCGACGTCGCACGCTCCCTCCCCGAAGTCCTCATCGCCGGGCAGGATCACTCCGACCAGGGTGCTCACCGTGGTGCTGAGCGTCCCCACGAGCCCGCTGACCAACCCGGTGGGCAGGCCGGCAAGATCGGCGCTATCGGGTTCGGGATTCGTTGTCGGCACGACACCCTGCGCGAGGAGGAGAACCAGGCCGATGGCGACGAGCAAGCCGGGAAGGCGACGGACGGGGCCCATCCCGATCAGGGCCCCTCGATGATGGCGGCGACGGAGGTCGCCTGGTCGGGGAGGGCGGAGGTGCTGAGCGGCACCGTCGCGTCACACGTGACGCTGCAGCTCGAGATCGTCACCGGGCCGCCAGTGGCTCCGATCGGCTCGAGGGCGAGCGACAGTGCGCCGCCGGCGCATCCGGCGTCGATGTCGGACACCGTGACTGCAATGACCTCCTCAGATGCGTTCTTGGCGAAGGTGTAGATCCAGGCCGGCGTTGCGTCGCAACGGGCGACCGCCGTCGTGCCCGAGGCGAGGGTGTCGCTCGTGGTGGTGAGACCGGCCGCGAAGGCGCCCGTGGCCGCGAGCGCGGACACCAGGGTCACAACGATCACCACACGACGCAACGACACCAGAGGCTCCCCGCAAACAGACGATGAAAACGGCCTGCGCGGGTGGGCCAGCGCGCTGGTGCGGCCGACCCACCCAGGTCAGGTCAGGTAATCGAGTGCGACTAGGGCAGCTCGGAGTTGGTAACCACTGCGGTGACGTTGCCGACACTTGCGGCGTCAATCGACTCTGCTGCCGCACTGAAGGTGTCGTTGCCGCCGGCCAGGGCCCCGGCGTACTCCCAGAGGGTGACGCCAGTCGAGTTGGCCACGGTGACCATGTAGTTCTGGTCGACGCAGCCTACGCCACCTTCGAGCTCGATCTGGTCGAGGTTGTAGGTGTTGTCCTCGCCGTAGGCGTTCGTGTAGTGCACGGCGATTGACGCACAGCCGCTATCGACTGTGTCGCTACCGGACGCCAACGTGTCGCTGTCGACGATGAGGCTGTTGGCGAAGGCGAACGAGCCGGCGCCGAAGGTGAGCGCGACCGCGCCCGCAATGAGGTAACGCTTCATCCGAAGTCTCCTTGAGGTGATTGCTCCACCGCGTGCCCGCCGTGGAGATGATCGATGAAGACGTCGGTTTCGCCATTAGCTCCCTGCCGGCTGAGGCGACCAAGTAGACGCCGACAGATCTTCACTCCGCCCAGAAGGTGCAACTGCCCCCTCCGGCGATGACTTTGCACCCTTTCGTCGCCACCGTCATGGGCTGAAAGGCTCCTTACCGACGGTAACGACCCAAGCGCGCACTGCGTGGAGGTTTGGCCGTAGTTTCGCTCGCTGCTACGTCACGTCGGTAACCTGACGTAGTGTCAGATCTGCTTCCCCCGGCGCTGCAGACCCGCTTCTGCGGGCTTGTCGGCTGTCGGCTGCCGATCGTGCAGACCGGGATGGGGTGGGTATCCGGCGCCAACCTGACCGCGGCCACGAGCGCGGCCGGTGGCTTCGGGATCTTGGCCGCGGTGACGATGACGCCCGACCAGCTGCGCACTGCAGTTCGGAGTGTTAAGGAGCGCACCGACGCACCATTTGGGGTGAACTTTCGGGCTGACCAGCCCGACCTCGACGAGCGGGTGGCATTCGTGGTGTCCGAGGGAGTCCGGCTCGTCTCGTTCGCTGGCGCACCGACCAAGGATGCAGTGGCGCGCTGCCACGACGCGGGCGTGGTCGTCATGCCGACGGTCGGTGCTCGCCGCCATGCCGAGAAGGTGCTCGAGATGGGCGTCGACGCGGTGATCGCTCAAGGTGGCGAAGGCGGCGGTCACACCGGCTCCGTGCCCACGTCGCTGCTGTTGCCGGAGGTCGTCGATGCGGTGGGTGAGTCGATCCCGGTGCTCGGCGCGGGTGGCTTCTTCGATGGTCGTGGACTCGTCGCCGCCCTTGCCTACGGGGCGGACGGCATCGCCATGGGCACCCGCTTCTTGCTCACCGCCGAGAGCCACGTACCCACGAACGTGAAGAGCGAGTACACCGCAGCGTCGGTGTTCGACACCGTCGTCACCACCGCGCTCGATGGCGCGCCACAGCGCGTGATCCGCACCGAAGTCGTCGACCGCATCGAACGCTCCCCCAAGCTGTTGCGCTTCCCGCGGGCCGCGACCGCCGCGCTGAGGTTCCGGAAGGAGACCGGCACCTCGCTGCGCGACCTCGTGCGGGAAGGTCTGGCGATGAGGCACAACCAGGACCTGTCATGGAGCCAGGTCGCGCTGGCCGCCAACGCGCCGATGCTGATCAAGGCGACGATGGTCGATGGCAAGCCCGAGGTGGGGATCCTGCCCACCGGCCAGGTCACCGGGGTGATCAGCGAGCTGCCCACCGTGGCCGAGCTGCTGGCCCGTATCGAGGCCGACGCGGTGATGGCCCTGAAGCGGCTCAGTCTGTGAACGCCAACGACCGCATGGCGGACGTGGTGGTTCACAGACGTTGGTTGGTGGGCGAATGGACCTGACCTGGTCGTCCGCTGAGGACGCGTTTCGAGCTGAGGCGCGAGCCTGGCTGGAGGCGAACCTGGCCGCGTGGCGTGCTGAGTGCGGCGGAGAGCCGGCATCGGGCGACACCCGTGAGGGGTTCGCGCAGCACCTCGGCTGGGAGCGCCGTCTGTTCGCCGATCAGTGGGCCGCAGTCTCGTGGCCCGCGGAGCACGGCGGCCGTGGCGCATCGCTGTGGGAGTGGCTGCTCTTCGAGGAGGAGTACTACCGGGCCGCGTGCCCGCCGCGGGTCACGCAGAACGGGATCTTCCTGCTCGCACCCAGCATCTTCGAGTTCGGGAACCCCGATCAGCAGGCCGGCATCCTCGCTCGCATGGCAGGGGCCGACGATCTCTGGTGCCAGGGCTGGTCGGAACCGAACGCGGGCAGCGACCTCGCCAGCGTCACGAGCAAGGCTCGGCGCGTCGACGGTGGCTGGGTGCTCGACGGTCAGAAGACATGGACCACTCGGGGCGCGTTCTGCACCCACCTGTTCGGCCTGTTCCGCACCGACCCCGACAGCGCCCGCCACAAGGGCCTCACCTACTTCCTGCTCCCGCTCGACACGCCTGGCGTGACCGTGCGCGGCTTCGGTCGACTCGATGGCGACGAGGGCTTCGCTGAAGTGTTCTTCGACGACGCCTTCCTGGCGGACGACGCCATCCCCGGCGGTGTGGTCCTCGGCGAGGCCGAAGGCGGCTGGGCCGTGGCGATGGCGACCGCCGGTTCCGAGCGCGGACTCACGCTGCGCTCGCCCGGTCGCTTCGTCGCCACCGCCGAGCGTCTGGTCACACTGGCCAACGAGCTCGGTGACGCCGTGCTGCGTCGGCGCGCCGCCACGGCGTGGATGCACGCGGAGGCCTATCAGCAGCAGACCTTGGCCACGGTCACGAAGCTGGCGTGGGGCGCCAAGCCCGGGGCAGAGGCCAGCCTCGCCAAGCTGTGGTGGAGCGAGCTCGACATCGAGCTGCACCAGGTGGCCCTCGACCTGCTCGGCGCCGACGCCGAGGTCGACGGACCGTGGAGCAAGGCGTGGCAGTTCTCGCTGTCCGGCCCGATCTACGCGGGGACGAACGAGATACAGCGGAACATCGCTGCCGAACGGGTGCTGGGGCTCCCCCGATGAGGTTCGCACTGACTGAGGATCAGGTCGCGTTCCGGGATGCAGTGCGTGACCTGCTGGCCAAGGAGTGCACGCCCGCCGTCGTGCGCGCCGCGTCGGACGCACCCGCGGGCAAGCTCGACCGCGGCGTGTGGGACTCGCTACGGGAGATGGGCGTGCTCGGCCTGCTCGTGCCCGAAGCCGACGGCGGTCTCGGACTCGACGAGACCTACCTCGTGCCGATCCTCGAGGAGTGCGGCCGCGCTGCGCTCCCCCATCCCATCGTGGAGACGGCGATGGTCGCGGCCCGGCTGCTGGGCGCCGACATCGGCATGGTCAGCACCGATCTCGGCGGACCGAACGTGCCGTGCGCTACCGATGCCGACATGCTCCTGCTGCTGCGCGACGACGCGCTGATCGCCGTTGCTACGTCGGAGGTGACGCTCGATCCGGTCGCAACAGTCGACTCCGCGCGCCGAGCCGCCCGGGTCACCGCGATTCCCGCCAACCCACCGCCAGCCCCGGAGCCTGTGCCCATCGAGCTGGCGCTGGACCGGGGCGCGCTCGGGACGGCCGCGATGCTGGTCGGACTGGGACAAGCGATGCTCGACCTGACCGTCGGCTACGTGCAGGAGCGGCAGCAGTTCGGCGTTCCCATCGGATCGTTCCAGGCTGTGAAGCACCACCTGGCCGACGCCGCGCTGGCCCTAGAGTTCGCCCGCCCCGCCGTGTGGCGAGCCGGATGGTCGGTGGCCCACGACCAACCCACCCGCGCCCGGGACGTGTCGATGGCCAAGGCGATGGCCAACGACGCCGCTGAGCTCGTCAGTCGCAAGGCTCTGCAGTGTCACGGGGCCATCGGTTACACCGTCGAGGCCGACCTGCACCTCTTCATGAAGCGCGCTTGGGCGCTCGCCCGATCGTGGGGCGACACCGCCCACCACACCGACCGAGTCGCATCTGCGCTCGACGCCTAGGAGACTGTGACCATGCCCGAAGCCTTCATCGTCGATGCCGTTCGCACCCCCGTCGGGCGCCGCGGCGGCGGTCTGAGCCAGATCCATCCCGCCGACCTGGGCGCGGCGTCGATCAACGCACTGATGGATCGCACGGGCATCGACCCCGGCGCGGTGGAAGACGTCATGCTCGGTTGCGTCGACACCGTTGGTGGCCAGGCCGGTGACATCGCCCGTACCTGCTGGCTTGCGGCAGGGCTCCCTGAGCATGTGCCGGGCACCACGATCGATCGTCAGTGCGGCTCCGCCCAGCAGGCCATCCACTTCGCGGCACAGGCAGTGATGGCAGGGGTGAACGACGTGGTCGTCACCGGCGGCGTGCAGCAGATGTCGATGATCCCGATCAGCTCGGCCATGACGCTGGCTACCGAGCTCGGCTTCGACGATCCGTTCACCGGGTCTGAGGGTTGGGTGAAGCGCTACGGCGACGGCGAGGTGAGCCAGTTCAACAGCGCCGAGATGATCGCCAGGAAGTGGGACATCAGCCGCGACGAGATGGAGGCCTACGCGGTCGAGAGCCACGAGCGCGCCATCCGGGCACGTGCGGAGGGCCGCTTCGAGCGAGAGATCGCGCCCCTCGCAGGCCTCGCCGCCGATGAGGGTCCGCGCGAACCGAACTGGGAGAAGATCCGTTCGCTGCAGCCGCTCACCGAGGGTGGGAGAGTTACCGCCGCGTGCGCCTCGCAGATCTCCGATGCGTCGGCCGCCCTTCTTGTGGTGAGCGAGCAGGCGCTGAAGGACCACAACCTCACGCCCCGGGCCCGCATCCACCACATGAGCGTGCGGGCCGACGACCCGATCTACATGCTCACCGCCCCGATCCCCGCCACCCGATACGCCCTCGACAAGACGGGCATGTCGATGGAGGACATCGACCTCGTCGAGATCAACGAGGCGTTCGCATCGGTGGTGTTGGCGTGGGCCAAGGACCTCGACGTCGACCTCGCGAAGGTAAACGTGAACGGCGGCGCCATCGCCCTCGGCCACCCGCTCGGTGCTACCGGCGGTCGCCTGATGACGACGTTGCTCCACGAGCTAGAGCGCACGGGCGGCCGCTATGGCCTGCAGACGATGTGCGAGGGCGGCGGCCAGGCAAACGTCACGATCGTCGAGCGCCTCTAGTCAGCACCATGACTTGGTCATCTGCGACGCGTACACCGAGCTCTACGCCGGGTTGATCCGCCGCGAGAGGGCCGGATGCCGCCGGGCCGCTGACGACGATCAGGGCGGGAAGCGTCACTCCAGGCATTTGTCACGGAACGGGCGACGGCCTGTCGCTACGCTCCGACGATGCCGTTCAGCCGTGAAGAGATCCAGGCAGCGTTCGACCGCTACCGGGCCGCTGCCAACGAGGCCGGCCGCAGCGGCGACTGGCAGCCATGGGTGAAGTGCTTCACGCCCGACGTCCATTACATCGAGCACCTCTATGGCGACTTCCACGGGCGCGAGGACGTGCTCGCGTGGATCACCAAGACCATGGGTGACTGGCCGTTCACCCACATGCAGCTCTTCCCGTGGGACTGGTACACGATCGACGCTGACCAAGGCTGGGTGATCGGTCAGCTCCGCAACGACTTCATCGACCCGGGCGATGGCGTCACCTACGGCGCTGCCAACTGGACTCGCCTCGTCTACGCCGGCGACGGGCAGTTCGCCTCCGAGGAAGACATCTACAACCCCGCCGAGTTCGCACCCGCGGTGGACCAGTGGCTCGCGGCGTGGTCGCTTCACCATCCTGATGAAGCGACCGGCGCCACGCCCGGGGACTAGCTCGGCAGGTTGTTGATGCCGGGAGTCTGGTCGGCGCGGGTGAACTCGACGATCTCGACGTCGTCGTCGACATGCGCGTTGTGCCCGGGCCGGATGTAGTACGCGTGCCCGGCCTTCAGGGTCTCAGCGGAGCCGTCGTTGTAGCGCATGGTGACGCTGCCTCTCACGATGTAGCCCCAGTGCGGCTCCTGGCAGGCGCCGTCGGGCAGCTCGGCGAACATCTCGGCGGTGTCGAGCCCGGCGTGCCACCGCTCGAGAGCGATGACCATCCCGCCCTCCTCGGCACGGTGCTGCTGACCGACGCCGTCCAGGTCAACGGCGAGCTCCGTGTTCTCACGTGTGAAGGTGCCCATCTCTCATCTCCTTGGTTGGGGGACCGCCACTCGGTCCGCGATCGGAACGTAAGCCTTGAACTCGAATGAAAGGTCAAGGCCCGATTGGGACTTGTTTGGGGCAGCCGCATCGAGGTCTTGACCTTGTAGCCCAGTGCAGGGTTTATGTTGAGGGGGTGCGGATCTCCGAGCTGGCGGGCAGGGTGGGAGTGCCGGCGTCGACCGTGCGCTACTACGAGCGGATCGGACTGCTCACGATGCCGGAGCGAACCGAGTCCGGGTACCGCGACTACGCGGAGGACGACGCCACCCGCCTGCTGTTCATCACCCGAGCTCGCCGGATGGGGCTGAGCTGCGAGCAGATCGCCGAGCTGGTCCCGATCTGGCAGGGATCGAACTGCTCAGGCGCGCACGAGCGCGTCGGTCAGCTGATCGCGCAGAAGAAGGAGGAGATCGTCGAACGGGTCGCTGAGCTCAGCCGGTTCAGCGCGCAGCTCGACTCGGTGCGAGCAGCGCTCGAGGCATCGGCGCCGCCACCGGCATGTCGTACAGATCTCTCGTGCTGCGTGCCCGACGCAGGCAACGCTGGTGCGGAGCTCATCGAGCTCGGCCGCAAGGCCAGCCGGTAGTCCGCCACCAGGCGTAGGCCAGCGGTTCAGCTCGGGCGGATCGGGCTGTCCTTGAGTCGCTCGGATGTCAGGGCATCCGCAGGGTGATAGCGCGACGATGGGGTGCCCGGCGGATGAAACACCCCCGGCTCGGCATCGGGGTTCCCGACGCACACCTCAGCTTCGAGACCGTCGGGATCCCGGAAGAACAGACTGAGGATCGGACCGAAGTCAGTGACGAATCCGTCGGTGGCGCCGAACACTGAGCTGTAGAACTCGGTGAACCGGCTGGTGTCGCCGGTGAGCACTGCTACGTGGTTGAAGCCGTTCGTCAGCATGCGCGCATTGTTGCACTCGATCTACAGCACTGCATACGCATCCACGGGTGGGTTCCGCGCTGTGGCCGTACCTCGGACAAGACCCCAGCTCAGCCGCTGAACCGCGCATCAAGGAGCTCATCGATCAGGCCATCGCCCTCAACGCATGTTTATCGAACAACGCCAGCGTGGTGCGACCACCATCGGCCGAGATCTGCAGCGGGCCGCCCTCGGCGTACCAAGCGGCCACCGTGCCCAGGCGTCAGGTCGGCATGCCGTGATGTGGCGGGATCTCCCGGGCACCGATGGCGTCGGCCCGCTTGTGCAGCAGCTTGATGGTGGCCTCGAGGTCGCGGGCGATGATGTAGCGACGAGCCGCTGTCTCGTCGACGACGAACTCGCCGAGCTCGCCGAGATCCGCTTCGGTCACATCGCGACCGGCCTTGGCCAGCATGTCCTTCATCTCATCGAACGTCATGCTCTTGCGGCCCGTTCCCTCACCTTGCCGTTGCAGGTTCTCGGGCCGGTTGCGGCTGGCGGTGAACAGCCCGGTGCGCAGGAGTCCGCCCGACGGGTAGAACACCGACGCCCGCAGCGCCGTGTCCTCCGACACCAGGTTGTGATGGAGCGCCTCGGTGAAGCAGCTGACGGCCGCCTTCGATGCCGCGTACACCGACGCGATCGGCACGGGCGCAAACCCGCCGTCGCCAGAGGAGGTGTTGATGATCTGACCGGGCTCGCCGCCTTCGATCATTCGGGGCACGAACGCGGAGGTGCAGAACGCGGTGCCGAACACGTTGACGCCGAAGCACCAGCGCCAATCGTTGGGTTCCTGCTGCCAGGGCTTGCCACCTCCACCGGAGGTGACGCCGGCGTTGTTGTAGAGGAGGTTGCAACGGCCGTGCACGGCGTAGACCGCGTCCGCGAGCGCAGCGACAGAGTGCTCGTCGCTGATGTCGGCGCGATGGCCCGACACCTTCCCGAGCGGTGTCATCTCGGCGACGGCAGAGTCGATGGCCGACTGCTCGACGTCGGCGATGACAACTGTCGCACCACGGCGCAGCAGCGCGCCGACGATGCCACGACCGATGCCGCCCGCGCCGCCGGTGACCACTGCCACCATGCCCTCGATGTCGAGGGTGGGAGAAGCAGCCATCAGTCCTTCCATTCGATGCCGTAGTCGTCGAACCAGAAGCGAGCTTCGCGGATCGCGTTGGGTGGGGTCCGCAGGGCGAGGTCCTGGTTAAGCTCCTCGGGCGTCGGGCCGATGTCGGCCGCGACCACGCTGAGGGCATCGACGTCGAGGTCATAGCAGCGAATGGCGTTGAGGCCGAGCAACAGTCGGGTCTCCTCCACCGGGATGGCCTGGAAGTCGGTGGACAGGCGGGTGGACGTGTTCGGCCACGTGCCCTCGGGATGCGGGTAGTCGGTGCCCCACATCAGGGCGTCGAGACCGTTGACGTAACGGCGACGCAGCTCGGGCTTGCTCATGGCCGACGCCCCGATGAACACGTTCGTACCCACGTACTCGGAGGGCAGCCGTTGGATGAGGCCCTTCGTCTGGGAGGCCATCTTCTTGACCTTCCAGTTCTTGCCGCCGAACATCACGTCGGTCTTGAAGAGGAGGTCGCCCACCCACCACGAGCCGCACTCGACCGGTGCGTACTTGAGGTTTGGGAACTGGTCGAACTTCCCGGCGAGGAGCAGCTGCCACAGCGGACGGTGGGTCCAGAAGGCCACCTCGAGCATGAACTGCGCCATGTTGTCGTTGTAGGCGGGCGTGTCGGCCTCACCGGAGTGCGTGTGCACCACGAGCCCTGCTTCCGCGCAGGCGGCCCACACGGGGTCGTACGACGAGTGGCCATAGGACGGCTTGCCGTGCCACATCGTCGGGATCATGATCCCCTTGATCCCGGGCTTACCGGCCAGCGCTTCGATCTCGCGCACGGCCTCGTCCACCCCGTGCGTGATCGGCACGAGCGCAACGCCGGCGCGGCGCGGCGGGTTGGTGGCACAGAACTCCTCCAACCATCGGTTGTGGGCTCGTGCTCCCGCCCAGGCCAACCGCGGATCGGTGATCATCCCGGCTTGCAGGCCAGCACCGAACGGCGGCGCCTCCATGCCAGTCACGGCGTCGCCATCGGCGAAGATCACCTCGCCCGCGATCCCGTCGGCATCGAGGGTCTTGTCTCGGATGGCGGGGTCGAACGCCCCCTTGAGCCCGACCTCGTTGTCGTGCTCCCACTGCTCGACGTACTCGCCGTTGAGCTCCTCCACCATGGCCCGGTGTTGGTGTCGGGTGGCGAGCCACTTGTCGAACTCCGCGTGCACGGAGCTCTCGAGGTAGGCGCGGTAGTCCTCCACGAAGAGGCCGGCGTGGGTGTCCGAGGACACGATCACGTACGGGGCGTTGCTCTGGTCGATGCCCTCGACGGGGTTCGGCATGACGTCTCCTTGCCGTTCGTATGACGGTGTCCTAGAGTCCGTTTGACACTGTTACAGAAGCGATCAGGTGGCGCAACCCCCATGGCCCGAACGGCAACACCCGCTGACGATGAGGCGACCGCCGGACCTGGGCGTCGCACGGGCCTCGATCGCGATGACGTCGTGGCCGCCGCCCTCGACCTCGTCGAGCGGGACGGAGCCGACGCGCTGACCATGCGTCGGCTGGCTACCCAGCTCGATGTGGCGACCCCCACCATCTACTGGCACATCGGCAGCCGCGATGAGCTGGTCGCCGCGGTGATCCGCCTCCAGTCGACCCGACTCGCCGAGCATCCCATCGAAGGCGTCACGGCCCGGGAGCGTGTGTTCAGCGCCGCCCGACACATCTGGACCAGCTCGATCGAGCACCGGGCCACGACCTCCCTCGCTCACCAGACGGGGACGTCGTCGCTCCTCGCCCACCACCTCGAGGCGGTGCTGGTGCGCGAGCTCGAAGCGGCCGGCGTCGTCGGTCAAGAGGCTGCCGACGCCACCCGCGCCATCCTCATCACCGTCGGCGGATCGTTGTTGCTCGCCCTGCGGGACCTCTCCGCCTACCCGCCCGAGTACCGACCTGACGCGCTTTGGGCGGACAGCGAAGCGTCGATCGCCCCCGAGACGCGCGCTGCGCTCCGCGCCGAAGCCGACCTCGATGCGCTTTCGGCCGTCGCGCTGCGCGCAGTGATCGACCACTATGTCCCTGCCTGACTCGAACGAGGAGATCCCATGACCGAAGCACCGATGATCCAACCCGGTGAGATCGCCGGCTGGCCCAAGCTCGTCGTCACCTACACGACCGATCCGGCCAACATCGCGCCGCTGCTCCCACCGGGTCTGGAACCGCTCGACCCCACGGTGATGCTGAGCTTCTACTGCGTGCCGGTGCTCGGCGAACCGGAGTACGGCGTGAGCGTCAAGGTGCCCGCCGGATGGAAGGGTGTCGAGGGCCTGTACAGCCTCGGCATGGGCATCGACCAGGAGGCTGCGGTGCACATCAGCGGCGAGACCAACGGTCAGCCGAAGTTCCTGTGCGACATCTCGCTGTTCCGCCTCGGTGACACCGTGACCGCTCGGGCCACGCACCAGGGCTACACGTTCGTCGAGTTCACGGGCCGCACGCTCGGGTTGATCGAGCCCCGCGTCAGCGACTACACCGAGCACGAGTGGTGGACCAAGTACTCCCGGGCCATCGGCGGCGAAGCTGGCAAGTACGACTTCCCTCCCCACGTGGTCGATGTGGCCACCACCTTCGAGCCGCGCCACGTCGAAGAGGTCAAGGGCGACCTGCTGCTGCGCGACAGCCCGTGGGATCCCATCGCCCGATACCTGCCGATCATCGAGCCGGGCACGGCGCAGCTCGTCACCCACCAGCCCAAGGCGCGGGTCATCACCAACGCTGGCCCCCTGGACGCCGACGCGTTCTGGCCCTTCGCCGACGTGATCGGCGGCAGCCGTTGGCCCGGCGAGCGCGGCGGCCCTCGTCCATCCTGAGGCAGCTCGGCAAGGTGCTGTGGCAGGGTGGTACCGTCCCGCTCACCGACCGGAACCAGCCGCGGCCGAGGGTCGATTGATGAACGGACTCACTGCAGCACACGGCATCCGCAAGGTGCTGGAGACAGAAGCGCGACCCAGCGAGGAGGCGCGAACGCTTACGCCGACCGCGGTGGACGCACTGTGGGACAGCGGCCTCATGACCTACCTGAACCCCAAGGAGGCCGGCGGCAGCGAACCCGAGTTCCGTGACCTCATCGAGACGTGGATCGAGCTGGCCAGCGCCGACGGTTCAGCCGGTTGGATCGGCATCGCCAACCTGCCCACCGCCGCGGCCGCCGCTGTGTACCTCCCCGACAAAGGGTTCGACGAGGTATTCGGGTCCGGCGAGCGGATCACCAGCGCCGGGCAGCTGTTTCCCAACGGCACGGGCAACGCCGTCGAGGGCGGCTTCGAGATCACCGGCGCCTGGAACTTCGGCTCAGGAGTGGCCCACTCCCCTGTCATCTGCGCCGGGTTCATGAAGGTCGTGGGTGGAGAACCGATCCTCGATCTCGACCAGTTCAGCGTGGCGGTCATCGATGCCAAAGACGTCACCCTCACCGACGGTTGGCACGTGCAAGGTCTCAAGGGAACGGGCAGCTACGACTACGAAGTGAAGGACGTGTTCGTCCCTGAGCACCGAACCTTCGCGCTGTTCGCCCGCGAGCCGCAGCGAGGCACCGCGACGATGTACCACCTCGGCATACTGCCCATCACCGCGGCCGGACATGCTTCCTGGGCCCTCGGTGTCGCGAGGTCGATGCTCGAGGACGTTGCCGAGCTCGCCAAGGAGAAGGTGCGGATGTCGGACATGGAGACCCTCGCCCTTCGCCAGACGTTCCAGCGCAACCTGAGCCACCACACCGGGATGTGGCGGGCTGCCCATGCGGGAGTGGTCGAGGCCTTCACCACCGTCGAGTCCGCCGTTGCAGGAGGGGCAGAGTTCACGCCCTCGATGCGAGCCGACCTACGGATCGCGGCGACCTACGCCACCGAGGCCAGTCGTGAGGTCGCTCAGTGGGCCCACCTCGCCGCTGGCACCACCGCCATCCGAGAGGGTTCGCGCCTCGAGCGAGCCTTCCGCGACATGTACACGGGAACCCAGCACGCCTTCATCTCCGAGAAGACCTACATCGACTCGGCCAAGATCCACCTCGGTCTCTCAGAGGACGAGCCCGGCGTCTAGCTGATACTCGCGCTCGGCCACGAGCAACTACCGTCGGCGCCGTGCCGTTCGTTCCCGAGAAGTACATGCTCCGAAGCTCCCCGCTGGCGGGATGGAGAGGTCGATTCGTCCACTCCGAGAACCTGACCTTCGCTCGGTGGACCTTGGCATGACACGGGATCGCATGGTCTGGCCTGCGCTGGCACTCCTCGTTGCACAGGTGGTGCACGGTGTCGTGCCGGTGGACGAGAACAAGGTGGAGAGCGAGTCCGCCCTCGGGTTCTACGGCGGCTTGCTGCTCCTCCTGCTGACGGTTGCCGCCGTGGTCGGCCTCGCGCAGTCGATGAGCTACGGGCGACCACTCGCGACGTGGACAGGTCTCGTCGTGGCAGTGGGGTTCGTCGCCTACCACGCCGTGCCGTGGTCGAGCCCCGTGACCAATCCGTACCTCGGCGAACCGGTCGGGGTGCCCGCATGGCTGAGCGTGGCAGCCGCCGTTGGTACCGGTCTCTGGTGTGCCTACGAGGGCAGGACTGAGGTTGCACGCACCGGTCAGCCGGCGGTCTGAACCACCCCAGGCTCGCCGGCGAGCTCGACCATCCGGGTGAACCCGCGCTCGGCGTGCTCGGCCAGTCGCGCGGCGGCGGCTTGCACCTCGGGAAGATCGCGCTGCGACGGTTCCGTGCGGGCAGGGTTGAGGGCGCAGGCGTTGGACCAGGCGGCGATGTCCGGCTCGGCGCCGAAGCTGCGCGTGGCGCGCGCCCCAAGGACTTGCATCCGCGCCCAGTCGGCGGTGGTGTTGGGGAGGGTGTTGGGCGGGCAGATCCGGTTGCGCTCGCGATCGTCGTCGCGGGTTGCCTCGACGTAGCCGATCAACGCCGCGTTGAAGCAGGGGAACCCGGCCCGCACCGTCTGGAGCCGGATCTTGTCCGGCTCCCACACGGGAACCATCGGTGGGTACTGCAGTCCGGAGGCGGCGCAGTGCACAACGAGCGCCCCCGGCGCGAGAGGAACCGAACCGTGGTCGAGGACGATCTCGCTGTGAGTCACCTGCTTGATGTGCCCGAGACGCACGACGTTCTCGATCGTGCGCAGGAGATCGAGCTCCCACTCGCCGAGCGTCGGCGTCTTGGCCATCGACGGCATGACCTCGGTGTCGATCCGGAACATCACATCAGCAGCTTCGAGGCGCAGGAACAGATCGTCGAGCGACTCCGCGTCGGCAGATGCCTCCATGGTGTCGGCCACCAGGCCAAGCGCCACCGCTGGGTCAGGCTGGACGACGGCACGGTTCAGCATCCACGGGTCGCGCGGGCGTATCCACATGATGCGTTCTGGCGGTACGCCGTTCGTCAGCAACCAGATGATCCCGTCGGTGGCGGTCTTGCCCGAGCCGACGACCACGTAGCCGGTCGACGCGTCAACCAGCGTCGAGAGCTCATTGATGGCGACGACGCGAACATCATCGGCTACCGCGAACGGAGGCGGTGTCGTCGCGGGGATCGTGGGCGACAAGTAGGTGGCGTCCACGACACGGCGTCGCACCCGGACCTGGACGGTCTCACCCGACGCCAACAACGTCACGAGGTGGGACGCGCCGTCGGAGGTGTACTCGCTGCCACCAAGGAAGGTGACCTGCCCGCTCGGGAGGAGCCGCGAGCGCATGAGGTCGTCGTAGTACGCCCGGATCTCCGCCTGTTGGGCCCGCTCCTGGAGTCCGGCCTCCGGACCGCTCAGCTGCAGCCTCCCGCCGCCCAGCAACGTCGACGCGACGCCGTAGAAGACCGATGCCTGATGCAGCTGGACGAACGGATAGGCGTCCTCCCAGTGCCCGCCCGCTACCAGACGGCGTTCGACGAGCGTCACATGCGCGTCGGAGTGATCGATCAGCGCGTCGGTGAACGCCATGCCCATCGCCCCAGCGCCCACGACGAGGTAGTCGGTCTCCAACGATTGCCTGGACACGGTACGACGCCTCCTGCCGAACGGACGAGGGGTCAGCCCCGAAATGTCTACTGGGTGTGGCCCGCGTCAGTCCGGCATGGAGAACTCAGGCGCCACGACCATGTTGCCGCCCGACGTGATCGTGAAGCGAAGCGCCTTCGGATCGGCATGGTCGGGCATCGAGGTCCTGACGATGTGCGGGCGCTTGGCCCCCCGGAGACCTGCTCAGCCCTGCGGGCGCATCTTGCGGTAGAGGCATTGGCCGCCGCCAGAGGCGTGGAGCTTGCCGCGTGGGGACCACACTCGGGCAGTCCAGCCGAACAGGCCACGGGTGGACATGGGGGCGGCGCCATCGCAGAGAAGCCACTCCTCGCCTGCCGTCGGCTGATGGAAGGCGACGTTGAGGTCGAGGGTCGGTGCCATGTATGGCAGCTGTTGCCAGGCATGGGGGCGATTGGCCGAGGGCCAGCTCGGGAGGTCGACAAGGATCACGGAGCGAACCGCATCGAGCCACGGGTCGTCGAAGGTCGCCGCGGGCAGGAACTTCAGCCATTCCTGCCACTGCGCCGGGCGCGGACCCTCGGGGGGCCAGTCGGCCTCGAAGTGGATCGGCTTGGCGTCGAAGTTCAACCAGAACGGAAACGGTGGCTCGGCATCGTCAGGTAGCAGCTCTTGGATGACGGGCAAGTCGTCGGGCAGGGGCACGTCGGGGAACACGGTCTCATCGTGCTCGAGTCCCTCGTTGTCGGCTGTGCTCCACACCATCGCATCGAGGATCGAGCGACCCTCCTGCGTGATCTCCACCCGCTGCGACAGCGCCGAGCGACCGCCCTTGCGTGTCTCGACCCGAATGTCGATCGGCTCGAACTTCGCAACCCCGAGGTAGTGGCACGAGAACGCCGCCGGGTGCTCATGCGGGCTGTCGGCGCCGGCGGCCCGTAGCGCGAACGACGCGATGTAGCCGCCCATCGGCCCCCAGATCTCCCACTCGGGGCTCGGCGTGGCACGGAAGCGCCCCCCACCGAGCGGCTCTACGGTCGTGTCGATCCCCAGGTCACCCATCGGCACAGGCTGGCTGGGACAACGCTGCGACCGCAACCGGATTGTCGGTTCAACGCTGGACGGTCTAGTCGGTATACCGTCCAGGCATGTCGCTGCTCAACCAGCAAGTGCTCGTCGTCAACCAGAAGGCCAAGTTCATCGAGGTCACGAACGAGTACGTGGTCTCCGACGGCGACGGCAACAAGATCGGCGCGGTCCGCGAAGTTGGGCAGTCCAAGGCCAAGAAGCTGCTCCGCATCGTGTCGAACGTCGACCAGTACCTCACCCACAAGCTGGAGATCGTCGACGCGGACGGCACCAAGGTGCTCGCCCTCACCCGCCCGGCAAAGATCTTCAAGTCGACGATCATCGTGGAAGACCCTTCGGGAAACGAGATCGGCAGGATCGTCCAGCAGAACATGCTCGGCAAGATCCGATTCTCGCTCGAGGCTGGCGGCAGCTCAGTCGGCTCCATCAACGGCGAGAACTGGCGGGCCTGGAACTTCAACGTGCAGGACGAGGCGGGCACCGAGATCGCCCGCATCACCAAGAAGTGGGAGGGCATCCTGAAGGCCGCCTTCACCACGGCTGACAACTACGTCGTCCAGGTGCACAAACCGCTCACCGAGCCTCTCCGCAGCCTCGTGGTCGCCGCCGCTCTCGGCATCGACACGGCGCTCAAGCAGGACGACAAGACCTGATCTGCCAGCCGCACCCGACGAGGGTGCGAAGATGCGGTCCCAGCACACACGAGGGGGACCGATGGCAGCACACGATCTCGTGATCCGAGGCGGATCGGTCGTCGATGGCACCGGCGCACCGGCACGCGGCGCAGATGTCGCGATCACTGACGGAGTCGTCACCGCCGTGGGCGCCGTCGACGGCAACGGCGCCCGCGAGATCGACGCCGACGGTGCACTCGTCACCCCCGGCTTCGTCGACATCCACACCCACTACGACGGCCAGGCCACCTGGGACGAGACGCTCTCCCCATCGTGCTGGCACGGCGTCACCACCGTGGTGATGGGCAACTGCGGTGTGGGTTTCGCCCCGGTGGCTCCCGACCGCCACGAGTGGCTCATCGGGCTCATGGAAGGCGTCGAGGACATCCCCGGCGCCGCGCTGTCGGCCGGGATCCAGTGGGGCTGGGAGAGCTTCGGCGAGTTCCTCGATGTGCTCGACGCGCGCCCTCACGTAATGGACCTCGGCACCCAGGTGCCCCACGGCGCAGTGCGCGGCTACGTGATGGGAGAGCGGGGCGCCCGCAACGAGCCCGCCACCTCGGACGACATCGAGGCCATGGCCGCCATCGTGCGCGCAGGCATCGAGGCCGGTGCGCTCGGCTTCTCGACGAGTCGCACCCTGGCGCACCGTGCCATCGATGGGGAGCCCGTGCCCGGCACCTTCGCCGCCGAGGACGAGCTCTTCGGCATCGGCAGCGTGCTCGGCGACCTTGGCACTGGCGTGTTCGAGATGGCCCCCGCCGGGGCGCTCGGCGAAGACCTCGCCGCCCCCGAGCGCGAGATGGACTGGATGCGTCGCCTCTCGGCCGCAATTGGTCGACCGATCACCTACGCCCTGAACCAGAACAACGCGGACCCGAGCGCGTGGCGACGGCTGCTCGACATGTCGGCCGCGGCCCACGCCGACGGCGTGCCGATCCGCCCGCAGGTGCACGCCCGCTCGGTGTCGCTCCTGCTCGGCTTCCAGACGTTCCACCCACTCGGCTTCACTCGCCCGTGGCAAGAAGCCGGCCTCGGGCTCATGCCGTGGCAGGAGCAGGTGGCCCGCATCAAGGCCGACCCCGACCTCGCCGCCGCCATCGTGGCCGACGCGCCCCGCCTGGCCGACGACGCCATCGTTGCGGGCTTCATGCACCCCGATCGCATCTTCCTCCTCGGTGACCCACCCGACTACGAGCCTGGCCCCGATCGCAGCGCGACCGCCATGGCGGCGCTCGCCGGAGTGAACGTGTGGGAGCTGCTCCTCGAGCTGTTCCTCACCGACGACGGTCGTGAGCTGCTCAACGCGCCGATCCTCAACTACACCGACGGCAACCTCGACGCCGCTGGCGAGATGCTGCGGCACCCAACGTCCGCCTTCGGGCTCGGCGATGGCGGCGCCCATGCCGGTCAGACCTGCGATGCGTCGACCACCACGTTCATGCTGTCCCACTGGGCTCGTGACCGCTCGCACGATCGGCTCACCGTGGAGGACGCCGTCCACAAGATGACGCAGTCGACCGCCACGCTCTACGGTCTCGGCGACCGCGGGGTGCTGGCTCCCGGCTTCGTCGGCGACTGCAACGTCATCGACTTCGAGCGCCTGCAGCTGTGCCGTCCCGAGCTGGCCAAAGACCTACCCGGCGGAGCGAGCCGTCTCATCCAGCACGCGGATGGCTACGTCCACACCATCAAGAGCGGCGAAGTCACCTTCAGCGAGGGCCAAGCCACCGGCGCCCGTCCGGGCGCACTCCTGCGAGGTGCCCGATGAGCACGCCCTCGCCCCGCGAGACAGCGGCTGCGTTCTGGACCGCGCTCTACGACCGGGACTGGGAGCGGATCCGCTCGTTCTTCGGGCCGGAGTCGATCTACTACGACGTGCCGACTGGACCATCGTCCGCGGGCGTCGGGCCGGACAGCATCGAGGCCCGGCTACGACTCGGGCTCGAGGGTCTCGTCGGCTACGAGCACAAGCCGGGCGTGGTGGCCGAGGGCGACAACGGTGTCGTCCTCACTGAGCACACTGAGATCTGGACCTGGGACTCCGGTGACACCGTGGCTCTCCCGTTCGTGTCGGTCCAGCACGTGCAGGACGGCATGATCGTGCTGTGGAAGGACTACTGGGACCTTCAGACGCTCATGGGTGCTGCGCCCGCTGCCTGGCATGAGCGCCTCGACTCCGCCGACCTCTCCTGGGTGGTCGACGTCACCGGCCGCGCCTGATTGACGGTGCGCAACCGGTACCACGCCTGGTGTGTCAGCCCAGCGCGCCTTCGGGGCATCGGCATCCCGATTCGGTACCCCCATGCCCCGAACCCCGACCGTGGGCGGGAACGAGATAGCGGGACAGTCAGTCGAGGCCGTGGAGCGCGGACAAAGCGATTGCTGCGGCGGTGGCGACATTCACCGAGTCGACCGCCGTGGCCATCGGGATGCGGACTTGTCGCTCGGTGGCCGCCAGCGCCGCATCAGTGAGCCCGGGACCTTCCGCTCCGAGCACCAGCGCCACTCGCTCTGGCGCGTCCGCAACAAGCGCGCCGAGTGGTTCGGCGTCGGGTGACGGCGTGAGCGAGACCGTCGTGAAGCCGTCGTCGCGCAGGTCGTCGAGTGCCTCCGGCCATGCCCCGTCCGCTACGCGGGCGAACGGGACCATCAGTACGTGGCCGAGCGACACGCGAGTCGAACGGCGGTAGAGCGGGTCGGTGGTGGTTGGGTCGAGCACTACGGCATCGACCCCGAAAGCCGCCGCGTTGCGGAACAGTGCACCGATGTTCTCGTGGTCGTTCACGGCTTCGAGCACGAGGATGCGGTTGGCCGTCGCAACGAGTTCCCGCACAGAGGGCAGATCGGGGCGCTCGGCGACTGCCAGTACGCCTCGGTGGAAGTGCACGCCGGTCACGGCCTCCATGGCTTTGGCGGGCATCGTGAAGATCGGCGCGTCGGTAGCAACCAGCGACGCGACCCGAGCCACGTGCTCCTCTGCGACGAACAGCGATCGCACCACGTACCGAGACGCGAGCAGCATCTCGATCGAGAGGCGGCCTTCGACCGTGAAGATTCCACGCTCGCGCTCGAGTGCCATGCGCCGCGACGGAGCTCGAAGATGGGCGTAATCCGCGAGGCGGTCGTCCTCGAGATCGCCAACGGGCACGATGGGCACGTCGGGCAGCCTCGCGCATCGGCGGTTCGGGCCCGTCAGCCATGCCATGCTCCGTCCATGCGCGCCGTCGTCTGCAACGAGTTCGCCCCCATCGACCAGCTCGCGATCGAGGAACGCCCCGATCCCACCCCTGGCCCAGGCAAGGTCGTGGTGCAGGTACGAGCCGCTGGCGTGAACTTCGTCGACGGCCTCTTCGTGCAGGGGAAGTACCAGATCAAGCCACCGCTCCCCTTCACCCCAGGTGGAGAGGTCGCCGGAGACATCGTGGCCGTCGGTACCGGAGTCGAGACCCTGGCGGTTGGCGATCGCGTCCTGGCCATGCCGTGGCTCGGCGGCTTCGCGTCGCACGTGGAGCTGGCGGCAGGCGGCGTGGTGCCGATCCCCGGTGACCTGTCGTACGGACAGGCCGCTGCGCTCGTGCAGAGCTACGGCACGATGCTCTTCTCGATGACCCGCCGCATGCAGGTGCGCGCCGGCGAGTGGGTGCTTGTCCTCGGAGCCGGAGGGGGCATCGGCTTGGCGGCCGTCGACGTCGCCCGCTACCTAGGAGCGCACGTGATCGCCGCGGCGTCGTCCGACGAGAAGCTTGCGGCCGCGAAGTCCGCTGGCGCCGACGCGACGATCGCATATGAGACCGAGGACCTGAAGGTCCGTGCGCGCGAGATCTCAGGTGGTGGTGTCGACGTGGTCGTCGACCCCGTCGGCGGACGCCATGCCGACGCGGCGCTGCGCGCGCTCGGCTGGATGGGTCGGTACCTAGTGATCGGCTTCGCCGGTGGTCCGATCCCCTCTCTCCCCGCCAACCAGGTGCTGCTCAACAACCGCACAGTGGTGGGCATCGACTGGGGGGCGTGGACGATGCGCGACCCCGATGGGAATCGGGAGTTGCTGGCCGAGCTCATGACGCTGGCCGGCTCCGGTGACCTCCACCCCGTCGAACCGACGGAGTATCCGCTCGACGACGTCGTGCGCGCACTGTCCGACCTGCAGGACCGCAACGCGACCGGGAAGGTCGTGCTCGTGCCCTAACCGTCAGGTGCGCGATGCCACCAGCGCTGCTTGCTCGTCGAGGATGGGCAGGACGACATCACGAGGCGCGCTCGGGATCCGGAACACGCACTCGGTGACTCCGAGGCGCTCGAAGTGGTCGAGCTTGCCCGCGTCAGGCAGCGATCCGAACGGGACGACTTCGAGGTTGGCCGGGTCGCGGCCCGCCTCCGCCATCGCGTCGCGCAACCGCGGGATGGCATCGGTGAGGCCCCCGCCACCGATCGGTATCCAGCCGTTGCCATACTCAGCGATGTGCGCGAAGAGCTTCGGGCCCGCGGCGCCGCCATGGAGCACCGGCACCCGGGGTCGCCCATCGCCGCCGCGCTGGACGGGCTTGGGCCAGGACCACGACGGCTGGAGCTGCACATGGTCGCCGCTGAAGGAAGCCTCGTCGTCAGCCCACAGGGCTTGCATCGCGAGTATGTGCTCGCGCGCGACGTCGCGCCGGTCGGGCATCGTGACGCCATGGTTCGCGAGCTCGTCCTCGTTCCAACCGAAGCCCACTCCGAGCGCCGCCCGCCCGCCGCTCAGGTAGTCGAGCGTCGCCACCGCCTTCGCCGTCACGATCGGCTCGCGCTGTGCGGCGAGCAGGATGCCGGTGCCGAGCCGCAGCGTGGTGGTGGCGTTCGCCGCGGCGCCGAGCGCCACCAGAGGGTCGAGGCAGCGGAAGTACTCCGGTGCCAGCTCGGCGTCACCCGTGGGGGGCGGCGTGCGACGGCTCACCGGGATGTGCGTGTGCTCCGGCAGCCACAGGGATTGCAGGCCACGTGCCTCGGCCTCGCGGGCCAGTTCGACGATGTCGATGCTGACGTCGGTGGCGAACATCGTGATCCCGTACCGCATCGGACGCTCCTGGCAACGTCTGTGAAGCGATTCGTCCGCTATGCGGACGTGAGCGTTCACAGACGTTGGTTGGTGGGTTTCTGACAGTCCGTCAGATCCTGCCAGACTGCGGGCATGAGCGGCATCTGCGACGGACGCATCGTGATCGTCACCGGATCGGGGCGGGGCCTCGGGCGAGCCCACGCGCTCGAGCTGGCCCGCCAGGGCGCTCGCGTCGTGGTCAACGACCTCGGCTGTGAGCTCGACGGCACGGGTGGCGGTACCGGCCCCGCCGGTGAGGTGGTCGACGAGATCAAGGCGACGGGCGGCGAAGCCATCGCCAACGGAGACGACGTGGCCGACTTCGATGGCGCCTCCCGCATGGTGGCCGCGGCCATCGATGCCTTCGGTGGGCTAGACGTCGTCGTCAACAACGCCGGGTTCGTCCGCGACCGCATGTTCGCCAACGCGGCTGAAGACGAGTGGGACGCCGTGGTGCGCGTCCACCTCAAGGGCCATTTCGCCGTGGCTCGCCACGCCGCTGCCTATTGGCGCGATCAGGCCAAGGTGGGCACCGCCGTCGATGCCCGCATCATCAACACCAGCTCCGGCGCTGGCATCCTTGGCTCGGTCGGCCAGGCTGCCTACTCCGCGGCCAAGGGCGGCATCGCCACGCTCACCCTCGTGCAGGCAGCCGAGCTCGGCCGCTACGGCGTCACTGCCAACGCGCTGTGCCCCGCGGCACGCACCCGCATGACCGAAGGCGTGTTCACCGAGATGATGGCCACGCCCAACCAGCCCGATGCGTTCGATGAGATGGCGCCAGAGAACGTGTCCCCGCTCGTGGCCTGGCTCGCCTCGAGCCAATCAGCCCATGTGACTGGTCGCATGTTCGAGGTCGAGGGTGGCAAGGTCGGCATCGCCACTGGGTGGCAGCACGGACTAACCGTCGACAAGGGCGATCGCTGGGATGCCGGCGAGCTCGGCCCGGTCGTCGACACGCTGCTCGCCGACGCGCCCGCCCCGTCCCCGGTCTACGGCACCAGCTAAGCGTTCTCGGGCGGAAAATCCGTCCAGGAGACGGACAGATCGCCCGAGAACGGGCTGTGGCATCCGCAGGTGAAGCTGTTCGCCCACGACCACACCATGTGGGCCACGATCGGCCTCTACAGCGGACGTGAGGACAACCAGTTCTTCCAGCGGCATGACGACGGCACCGTTGAGCGTCGACCGAAGGGCATCAGCCTTCGGGCCGGCGACGCTGTGGCGCTCGGTGCCGACACGATCCACTCGGTGTCGAACCCGTCCCGTGAGTGGACTGGGTCGATCCACACCTATGGCGGCGACTTCTTCGCTGCCGGTCGCTCGATGTGGCCCGCCCTCGACGCGCCCCCCAGCGAGTTCGACTCCGCCAAGGTCGAGGTGGTGCTCGAAGCGGCCGCCGCCAAAGCGCGAGGCTGACCACTCGCGCTCAGGCGCCGACGAGCTTGAGAACCTCGGCCGTCGTCGCGGGACCATCGTGGGTGACCTCGCCATCTCGCAGCGCGATGCAGCGATCGGCGCGCTCGACGAAGCCAGGGTCGTGCGTGGCGACCACGACCGTCGCCCCGTCCTCGTGCAGCTCGTCGAGGATGCCGAGCAGAGCTTCCTTGCCGGTGGCGTCAAGACCCACGAACGGCTCGTCCACCAACAACAGCTCGAACGGACGGATGAGGCCGAGCGCGATCGAGGTCTTCTGACGCAGACCACGGCTGAAGCGGGCGGGCAGATCATCAGCCCGATGGCTGAGCTCCACGCGGGCGATGAGCTCATCGATCTCTTCGGCGCTGGCCTCGACGCCGTGAAGCGCTCCGACGTAGGCAAGGTGCTCCCGCACCGACAGATCGTCGTAGAGCACCGGTTCATCCGGAAGGAAGCTCACTGCGGCGCGCGCGTCGGATGCACCGGCGGCCACCCCAGCCACGGTGATCGAGCCGCTGGAGAGGTCGAGCAGCCCTGCAGCAAGACGTAGAAACGTGGACTTCCCAGAGCCGTTGTGCCCGACCAGCGCGATCGTTTGTCCTGCGGTGAGCGACAGGCTGAGCGGCGCCAGCGCGACGAGGTCGGCATAGGCCTTCGACGCCTCGTCGGCGACGAGGATGGGTTCAGCGGTCGGCATCTGCGGTCCTGTCTCCATTGGGTTTGGCTAGCTCCATCTGCGCCTTCCACCAGAGGGCGATGTCGTCGCGTACGCGCACCCACCCGCAGATCAGCACGAACACTCCCGTGACCGCTATCAGTCCGGGCTGCGCGCCCGTCGCCGCAACCTGGCCTGCCTCTGCCGCGTTCCGGGCGAGCAGTACGGGGGCGGCGCCCATCACGGCAACACCGGGCGGCCATGCAGTGCGAAACGCGAGTCGCATGCCTTGCGCCTCCGGCGGGGCGAGCGACCAGCCCTCGCTGATGCTCACCGGGCTGGCCAGCACACTGATGAGTGCTCCCCCGAGCCCACCCATGGCGAGGGCCACGACAAGCTGGGCGGCGAGATCGACGGGAAGCGATCCGGGTCCCGGAACCGCGGCCGCCACACCGGCGCACACAGCCGACACGAGGATCGCGAGCACGCCGGCCGGGATGTGCAGAAGATGGATCTGCGCGGCCACGAGGGGCGATGCATCCCGCCGACTCGGGTGATCGACCTCCTGCGCGAGTGGTTCGACTGCGTCCAAACCTGCGAGGAACATCGCGACCCCGGCCAGAACCACGAGCGGGGACGTGCCAGACCACGCGCCTCGCAGCGCGAGCCCGGCGACGGCACCGAGCAGGACCAGTCGAGCCACCCGGGCCGCGGGCCAGCGCAGCAGCCCGCGCAGACCTCGCACGAAGACTGGCCAACGGCCGGTGCCCCGAACGCCGATCCGCACCCAAGGACGGATCCGCGGCAGCTCCATCGCCAGCTGGCGTCTCAAGACGATGACGGTGCGGAGATCTTGCAGCGTCGCGGCGAAGCGGAGCTGCCCGACAAGGGTCGACCTGCGGTCGGCAGCCTCGAGCGACGCCCGCCCAAGCAGGCCGAGCCCGGCCACGACAAGGCCCGCAGCGAGCACGACCGGGATGAGACCGGACAGGCGGAACTGCAGGGGCCAGAGGGCAAGGTCCCCGAACGCGGCGGTGGGACTGGTGGACATGAGATCGATACCGTCAGCTGCCGCCGTGGCGATCAGTACGAGTCCGATGAGCGACGCTGCCCACCGAGGAAGTCGGATCCCGCCCGCCACGAGCGCTGCTCCCGCGGCGAGCCCCACCAAGGTGAGCCCCACCAGCGCACCGGTAGCCACCCAACCGAGCGTGCCGCCAGGCAAGCGCTTGGAGGCCATGTCGCCAGCAATCCCGCCCACGAGCAGTCCGACGAAGGCCAAGAACCGGAGCTGGCGGACCGCCGGCGCGCGAAGCGCTGTCGTGCGGTCGACGGGAGCGAGGAGCACGTGGCGCACCTCGGCGCGCTCCAACGCCAACGGACCACCACGGCTACCGGAGCGGAGACCTAGCGCGAGCGCGAAGGCGGCCGCCCCGCCGATCCACCCAGGACCGTCAGCCAACGTGGTTCGGATCTGCGCGGCCGTCGCCAGCTCGTCGCCGACCGCACTGGACGCTACGGCGATGGCGACGAGACCGAGGATGCCGGTGAGGTACGCCTGGTAGAACGCGTCGATCCAGTGGATGTCGGAGACGCGCTTGCGACGGCGGAACTGCCGCCAGTCGCCAAGGGCGCCTTCCAGATCCGCGTCGGGGTCAGCGGTGAGCACGAGCGGGGACGCTATCGCCGGCCGCCCGTGCTCAGCAGTCGGGCTCAGAGTCGCTCGATCACCATGGCCATGCCCTGGCCACCACCGACGCACATCGACTCGAGGCCGTAGCGGCCGCCTGTGTCCTGGAGGCCGTTGATGAGGGTGGTCATGATGCGGGCGCCGGTCATGCCGAAAGGGTGGCCGAGGGCGATGGCGCCGCCGTTGACGTTCAGCTTCTCGGGATCGATCTTGAGGTGCTTCATCGACGGAATCACCTGGGCGGCGAAGGCCTCGTTGATCTCGACTAGGTCCATGTCGTCAATGGTGAGCCCCGCCCTCTTGAGCGCCTGACGAATCGATTCGACCGGACCCATGCCCATGATCTCCGGGTTGAGGCCCGTGACACCGGAGGAGACGATGCGAGCGATCGGCGCGATGCCGAGCTCGTTGGCCTTGGTGTCGCTCATGACGACAACCGCTGCGGCACCGTCGTTCAGGGGGCAAGCGTTACCGGCAGTGACCTTGCCATCGGGACGGAACACCGGCTTCAGCTCGGCGAGCTTCTCCACGGTGGTGCCTGCACGGGGACCGTCGTCCTTGGAGACGACCGTGCCGTCGGGGAGAGTGACCGGGGTGATCTCTCGTTCGAAGAAGCCACGCTCCTGGGCGGCGACCGCACGCTGCTGCGAACGCGCCCCCCACTCGTCCATCTCCTCACGGGAGACGTTCTCGGCCAGCACCACGTTCTCTGCGGTCTGGCCCATAGCGATGTAGATGTCGGGTAGACCGGTGGGCGGCGCCCACGCATCGGCGCCAGCGGTGCGCTCCTTGGTGCGCTCCTCGGCGCCAGCGAAGAGCGGGTTGTGCGGGCCGGTGTCCGACGCACCGTGCATGTAGCGACTTACGGTCTCGACTCCGGCGGCGACGAAGACGTCGCCCTCGCCCGCCTTGATGGCGTGGGCAGCCATGCGGATCGTCTGGAGCGACGACGAGCAATAGCGGTTGACAGTCACGCCGGGCACATCGGGCAGGCCGGCGAGCAGAGCGGCCACGCGGCCCACGTTGTATCCGGCCTCGCCACCCGGCTGGCCGCAGCCCAAGATGACGTCCTCAACGAGCTGCGGGTCGAGCTGCGGCGTCTTGGCCAGCACGTCCTTGATGATGAAGCCCGCGAGGTCGTCCGGGCGGCACTCAGTCAGGCTGCCCTTGTTGGCGCGGCCGATGGGCGTACGGGCGGTCGAGACGATGACAGCTTCGGGCATGTGAGCCTCTCCTTGGCGTTCCTGCGGGTAGGCCAGCCAGTCTGGCCGCGTCCCCCGCCGCCCACCAGTTCGCCACGCCAAGGTCTCTGAAGCGATTCGGCCGGCATCCGAACGTGGTGCATCAGAGATCCTGAGTGGTGGCGCCTAACTTGGCCAGCGATGAGCTTGTTCGACGACCCAAACGTCGGGACCGTGGCAGAACCGACCTTCTCGGTAGGCGAGCTCGCGGATGCCATCGGGAATGCGATGCGGGCCTCGTTCCGCGACGAGGTGTGGGTGCGGGGCGAGATCCACGACCTTTCCCGGCCACCATCAGGCCACGTGTACCTCACGCTGGTGGAAGACCGGCCCGACGGCGGGAAGCCATCGCTGTCGGTGATGCTCTCAGCGGCCAACAAGGTGGCGGTGAACCGCGCACTGACGCTCGCAGGCGGCGGCGTGCGCATGGTCGACGGGACCGAGGTGCGGATCCGCGGTCGGCTGGATTGGTATGCGCCCCGGGGGCAGCTCCAGTTGCGCATGACTGCGATCGACCCCGCCTACACCCTCGGCCAGATGGAAGCAGCACGAGCAGCGCTCCGGGCCACGCTTGACGCCGAGGGGTTGCTGGAGCGCAACGCGGCTCTGCCGATGCCGCTCGTCCCACTCCGGATCGGGCTCGTCACGAGCCGCGGCAGCGCCGCGGAAGCCGACTTCCTCGACGAGCTCACCCGCAGCGGCCTGGCCTTCTTCGTCATCGCGGTCGACACACGCGTGCAAGGCATCGGCGCGGCCCGCCGCATCGCCTCGGGCATCGCCAGCGCCGCGGCACGGGCCTGCGACGTGATCGCTGTTGTGCGAGGCGGCGGTGCGCGCACCGACCTGGCGGCGTTCGATGATGGCCTCGTGGCTCGCGCCATCGCGCTGGCCCCCGTTCCCGTCGTCACCGGTATCGGGCACGAGATCGACCATTCGATCGCCGACGAGGTCGCTCATCTGGCGGCCAAGACACCTACAGCCGCCGCCTCGGTGCTCGTCGAACGAGTGAGCGAGTACCTGAAGCAGATCGAGGATCTCTGGTTGGTCATCGCCCGAGTCGGGCAGCGTGAGCTCGCCGCGCACGACGACCGCATCCGGGCCCACGCCGCACGGGCGAGCCGCAACGTGCAGGCCGGCCTGGACCGAGCGGTCGGTCGCCTCGACTCGCAGGCTGCACGCGCGCGCCGAGCAGGGGTTGTGGCTGCCGCGACGGCCGATCAGCGGCTCGAGCGCGATCTCGGCAGACTGACCGGCTCCGCTCGCGTCAAGGTGCGCGACGCTGCATCGGTGCTCGACGCGTCGAGCCGGCGACTCGTGCTACGGGCCCCACGCGGGCTGGGTGAGGCTGAGCGGACGATGGAGGGCATCGAGGCTCGGGTCCGGTCGCTGGATCCTCAGCGAGCCCTCGCACGGGGCTGGTCGATCACCCGGACGGCCGGGGGACGGGTGATCCGAGGGCCAGCCGATGTGACCGACGGCGATCGGATCGTCACCCAAACGGCGGGTGGCGATGTGCGGTCTACGGTGGACGGCTGATGGCTGACTCCTCCCCCGCTGCGTCCGAGATCGGCTACGGCGACGCGCTCGCGGAGCTTGAGCGCATCCTCGAGGAGATCGAGGACGACGCCGTCGACGTCGATGTGCTGGCGACCAAGGTCCGACGAGCTGCGGAACTCCTGCGCGTGTGCCGGGAGCGCATTGCGGCGGCGAGGATCGAGGTCACGCAGATCGTGGCCGATCTCGAGCCGAACGCCGTTGACGCCGATGCTGACAGCGACGGCGACGGCGATAGCGACGGCCCCGGGTAGTCGGCCTCTCCTTCGGCGCAGCTCTCCCCCTACCATCACATCGGACATGTCCCGCCCCGCCGTCGCCGTTCCTGCCAGCCTCCTCGCCGTCGCTCAGCAGGTCGAGGAGCGGCTCGAGGTCCTGTTGGCGGACGAAGCCACCCGATGGGCCGCGCTGAGCCCGGACCTTGCACCTCCGCTCGAGTCGCTGCGTCACCTGGTCATGGACGGAGGCAAGCGACTCCGTCCCGCCTTCTGCTACTGGGGGTTCATCGCCGCGGGCGGCGATTCGAGTGCTCCAGAGATCATCGATGCCGGCGCGGCCTTTGAGATGCTGCAGGCGTTCGCTCTCGTGCACGACGACGTCATGGACGGATCGTCGACCCGCCGCGGCGCTCGTACCGCACACCTCGAGTTCGACGACCGGCACGCGGCCGCCGCATGGCGCGGCGAGGGCCGCCGCTTCGGTGAGGGCGTCGCCATACTGATCGGAGATCTCGCCCACGTCTACGCGGATCAGCTCCTTCCTCGTACCACACACGACGTGCAGGCCGTCTGGGACGAGCTGCGCATCGAGCTCAACATCGGCCAGTACCTCGACCTGCTCGGCACGGCTCGCGCCGACACGGACCACGAGAGCGCGCGCCGGATCGCCCGTTACAAGTCGGGCAAGTACACGATCGAGCGGCCGCTTCACGTCGGAGCTGCGCTGGCGGGGCGACTCGCCGACCTGCAGGTGACCCTGTCTGCCTACGGCGACCCGCTCGGCGAGGCGTTCCAGCTGCGAGACGACCTGCTCGGGGCCTTCGGAGAATCCGCTGTCACCGGCAAGCCGGTGGGTGACGACCTGCGGGAGGGCAAGCCGACACCTCTGCTGGCGGCCGCCACAGCTGAGGCAGATCCCGCTCAGACGAAGGTTCTCGGGCTCGTCGGCCGCAGCGATCTGTCCGGGCAGGACATCGCGCACATCCAGGATGTGCTCGTCGCAACCAATGCCGTGGACACGATCGAGTCCTCGATCGACCGGCTCACGTCGACGGCACTCGATGCCATCTCGCAGGCAGACGTAGCGGAGACGGCGCGTCACGCTCTTGTCGAGCTCGCGCACTTCGTGGCCTGGCGGACGTCCTGATCAGGGGTTGAAGAGCGCCAACGCTTCGTCGAGACCGCACTCGATCACGCCGGGCTCAGCCACCACTGCTTCCAGCCACGGCGGACGGTTTACGCCCACGACCGCGATGGCCGTGTCGAGCCCAGAGTGCACGGCGGCCTGCCGGGCGAAGGTTGCCGCATAGTCCGGTGGCCGCGGGTCACGAGTGAGCTCGTAGATGGCCCACGGGTCAGGAGTGCCACCCGGGGGCGGCGGATCGACGCGCGTGGCGATGGCGGGTGAGGGCGGCATCGGTCCGCCTCCGGCGAGACCAGGACCGTCGGTGAGAATGGCTCCTCGCACGGCGTCGCCACGACCACCTGCCATGAGGAGGCCGACATAGGCACCGAGGCCACGGCCGTAGATCGTGACCGGCCCGAGGTGGCCGATGGCGGCATCTACGTCGGCCATCAGCACCTCGCAGAAGTAGCCGGCTCCGGGGGCGACGCTCGATGCGCCATGACCAGATAGGTCAAGTGCCCACACCGCCCCCGACCACGCCTCGAGCTGCCGCGGCACGCCGCTCGGCGATCGCTCCGCCAAGCCGTGCAGGTGCAGCAGCGGGCGGCCCTCACCCCGACGCAGCTCGTGCAGCGCCAGACGAATGCGGTTGTGCTGGAGCATCACCGTGGCCGGGCTCACGCGACGTGCTCCAAGACCAGCTCCGCGACCGCTTCGGGCTGCTCGATGTGCAGGAAGTGGCCTGCTCCCTCGATGCTCACGAGACGCCCGCCCGCTGGAAGGTGCGACAGCACATCGTCAGGCAGGGTGCCCCACCCCATCGGATCGGGCTCGGTCCCGAGCACGGCCAGCACCGGCACGCCGACATCGGGAAGGCGCATCATCGACCACTCCGGCCGCCAGGGGCCGAAGCCACCGAAGCGAATCGTGGGGTCGATCTTCCAGCGCCAACCGTCATCGTCCTCGCGAGCGCCTGCGGTCACCAGATAGCGCAACCACTCCATCGACAGGCGGGGGTTCATACGGGCGCGCCGACAAGCAAGCTCATCGATGGTGCCCGGCTTGCGTCGGGCGTCAACGAGCGTGCGGCGGTGGTCAAGCCAATTCGTGAGCTCCTGAGCCATGAGCTTCGTGCGCTGATGGTCAGACACGTCAGGAAAGCTGCGGCGTGACGGCAAGCCATCGAGGTTCACGAGGTGGCTCACGCGATGCGGAAGTGCATCAGCGAGCTGAAGCATGAGACTGCCTCCCTTCGAGTGTGCCACCACCGGAACGGCAGTCGGACCAATCGAGTCGAACACCGCGACGGCGTCGCGCAGGTCGGCTTCCCAGCTGTAGAGCGCGGCATGGGACGAGTCGCCGTGGCCGCGGTGGTCCCAGGACACGACCCGGAACCCTCCGGCGGCAACGAGCGGCGCGAACACGTCGAAGGTCCGAGCGAAGTCCATCCCGCCATGTGCGAGCAGAAGCGGAGGCGCGGTCTCGTCACCCCACTCGTGCACGGCGATCGTCACGCCGTGGCTGTCGACGAACCGCTGGCGATCGGGTCGGCGGGCGCCGGGAAAGGCGGCTGCCGCGGGGGTGAGATCGGTCACCAGATCACCTTGACCGCCCGGTCAAGTGTCACGCAACCCAGGTCGACAGGTGGCCAGCTGTGACCCACGTCATCTGGACGGAAACGGCCGCGCATGATTGGTTAACCGCGTTACGTCCGGGCGGCGAGCCGCCGACCACCTGGGAGCCTCAATGCTTGGTCGTCTAGCTCAGCTCACCGTCCGCCACCGCAAGATCGTCCTCGTCGTCGCGGTGGTGATCTTTGCGGCGTCCGGCGCGTTCGGTGGCAGCGTGGCTGACCACCTCAGCTCCGGCGGCTTCGCCGACCCGAGCTCCGAGTCCTTCAACGCTGATGAGGCGCTGCTCGACACCTTTGGCGCGGGAACGCCCAACTTGGTCCTGCTAGTCACCGTCGATGCCGGATCCGTCGACGATCCAGCCGCAGCACAAGCGGGGCAGGCGCTCACCGAACGGCTGGCCGCCGAGCCGCACCTCACCAACGTCGTGTCCTACTGGTCGCTGGGCAACCCACCACCCCTGCGCAGTCAGGGCAGCGACCGGGCCCTCGTGCTGGCCCGCATCGACGGGGACCAGAACGAGGTCACCGACCGCGTGACCGAGCTGGGTCCACGCTTCCGGGGCGAGGGCGACGGCATCTCGGTCGAGGTCGGTGGCTACTCCGAGGTGTTCCGAGAGGTGGGCACGACGATTGAAGAGGACCTCGTCCGCGCGGAGACGATCGCGCTGCCGATCACGCTGATCCTGCTTCTGCTCGTGTTCGGAAGCGTCGTGTCGGCCTCGCTCCCACTCGCCATCGGGGCGCTCTCGGTCGTGGGCACCCTGGCGGTGCTCCGCCTGCTGTCGATGGTCACCGAGGTGTCGATCTTCAGCCTCAACCTGACGACAGCGATGGGCCTCGGACTGGCAATCGACTACTCCCTGTTCGTGGTGTCGCGCTTCCGCGAGGAGCTTCAAGCTGGGCACGAGCCACACATCGCGGTGCAGCGCACGGTGCGCACCGCGGGCAGAACCGTGGCCTTCAGTGCGGTGACGGTCGCCGCGGCACTGTGCGCGCTGCTCGTCTTCCCCCTCGCGTTTCTGCGTAGCTTCGCCTACGCCGGCGTGGCCGTGGCCTTCCTGGCGGGGTTGTTCAGCGTTGTGATCCTCCCTGCGATCCTCGCGACCGTTGGCACCGCCGTGGACAAGCTCACGATCTTCAAGCGATCGACGCAGGTGACCGACGAGGGGTTCTGGCATCGCATGGCGATCTTTGTGATGCACCGTCCCGTCATCGTCGCCACCTCTGCGATCGCGCTCCTGCTCTTTCTCGGAGCACCGTTCATCCACCTCAACCTGTCACTGCCCGACGATCGGGTACTTCCGGAGTCGGCCGCGAGCCGCCAGGTGAGCGACGTGCTCCGAGCCGAGTTCGACTCAGAGGAAGCCGGGGCAGCGTCGGTCGTGGCCGAGGGGATCGGAGACCCATCGGCACGGACCGCTGACATCGATGCCTTTGCGGTCTCGCTGGCGGGGCTTCCAGGGGTGTCCCGCGTCGACGCTGCCACGGGCTCCTACTGCGGCGAGGGCCTTGCGGACGCGGGCTGCACCCCTGGACAGCAGATCCTGGCGGGCGGCGAGGGGCGCTACCTTGCGTTCAACAGCGCGGACGCAGGTGGGAGCACGTACCTCTCCGTCGTGCCAAGCGTCGAACCCCTGTCGGCTGAGGGCGAGGCCCTGGTCAGGGCCATCCGAGCGACCGACGCGGCCTTCCCCACTGAGGTCACCGGCATGTCAGCGCAGCTCGTCGACACCAAGTCGGCGCTGTTCTCCAGGCTGCCTCTCGCGGCCGGCATCATCGCCCTCGTCACGTTCCTGGTGCTATTCATCCAGTTCGGGTCGGTCATCATCCCGCTGAAGGCCATCGTGTTGAACCTGCTCAGCTTGTCCGCGACCTTCGGCGCCATGGTCTGGGTGTTTCAGGAGGGTCACCTCAGCGACACGCTCGACTTCACCGCCATCGGCTCGGTCGATGCCACCACCCCGATCCTCATGTTCTGCGTGGCTTTCGGACTCTCGATGGACTATGAGGTGTTCCTCCTCTCCCGCATCAAGGAGGAGTACGACCGCACCGGCGACAACGAGCTGTCGGTGGCCACCGGGCTCGAACGCACCGGACGCATCGTCAGTGCCTCCGCGCTCCTGATGGCCGTGATCTTCATCGCCTTCGCAACGAGCCAGGTCACCTTCATCAAGCTCTTCGGCGTCGGCCTCGCGCTCGCAGTGCTCATGGACGCCTTCTTGATTCGAGGCACACTCGTGCCTGCGTTCATGCGCATGGCGGGGGCGTGGAACTGGTGGGCCCCTGCTCCCCTGCGGCGGCTTCACGACCGCATCGGGATCAACGAGCACGTCGACCTCGACGCGCTGGACCCTCTGCGGCTCCCGCGGATGCGGCCGGCGGTCAATGGCCACCCCGCCCGCCCGATCCGCACTCGCCAGCTCGTCGCCGCGGGCCGGCGCGCGGAGGATGTGTGAGCGCGAATGGTTGCTGAGCAACCGTTCGCGCGCCCAGAACGATCGGGACGCCACCAGGCCCGCAAGGGTGGCGGAGCGGTCCTTCGGGAAGAGATCCTCGTTGCCGCCGAGCGCCTGCTGATCGAGACCGGGTCTGAGGACCAGGTGTCGATCCGGGCAGTGGCCGCCGCCACCGGTGTGACCGCCCCCTCGATCTACCGGCACTTCGAGGACAAGACGCACTTGATCTTCGAGGTGTGCGCTCGCCAGTTCGCGCTGTTCGACCGAGCCCTCCAGGAAGCCGTCGCTGACGACAACGACCCGATCAGCACCCTCTACGCGAGCGGGCGCGCCTATGTGCGATTCGGCATCGAACACCCGGAGCACTACCGAATCATGTTCATGGGGCCGGCCTACGCGACCCCCGACCAGTGGGAGGACCTGCTCGCCACGGGATCGTTCGCACACCTCATCTCCACGATCGAGGCTGGCGTCGACGCCAACGTATTCGAACCGATCGGCGACCCGTTCACAACCGCTCTGCATGTGTGGGCGTGCATCCACGGCCTCACCTCGCTGCTCATCGCCCGTCCCACAATGCCCTGGCCTGATGTCGACGGGTTCATCGACGAACATCTCTCGCTCGTGCTCGAGCCCTACCTCAAGACTGGCCCATCCCACCGGTAGCCTCGGCCCGATGCTCCGCTCGCTGCGCCACCGAGCTTTGGGACATCGTCACCTGCTCACTGGGTCAGCGAGTCTCGTGCTCACGGCCGGGGTGCAAGCGGCCTCGGGGGCGCTGTTCTGGCTGATCGCAGCGCGAGTCGACACACAGACCGACGTCGGTCACGCCACGGCGCTGTTCACCTCGGTGCTGTTCGTTGCCTTCGTCGGCGGGGTCGGCCAACCAGTCGCCGTGGCGCGCTTCGCAGCTGGCCGCACCCGAGATGACCATGTGCTGTTCGCGTGGGGAGCAGTCGCCACCACCCTTGCGTGCCTCTTGGCGGCGTTCGTCTATCTCGCGGTCCTCAGCCCATCCGCGGTGGACGAGCTGCGCGACTGGCACGGCGCGATTGGCCCAGCGCTGTTCGGGTTCCTCTGCATCGGCACCGCCCTGTCGCTCCTGCTCGACGTTCGGCTCATGACACAGCGACGGTGGGGGCTCGTCCTGGCCCGGGCGGTAATCGTCGGGGCGGCACGCTTCCCGTTGCTCGCGGTGCCGGTACAGAGCAACCGCGCCGTGTGGCTCGTCGTAGTGGCCGCGCTGCCGACGGCGGTCTCCGGCTTCGGGGGCATCGCTTTCCTGCCGCGAGTCACCGGCGACCGACACCGGCTGCGCCCACTTCCGACCAGCACGCCGGGAGTGGTCCGCTTCTCGCTGGTCAACTGGGCGTCGACGTTGACCTATCAAGCACCGACGTTCGCCATCCCCGTGATCGTGCTCGTGAACGTCAGCGCCGATCGCAACGCGAGCTTCTACGTGGCATGGGGCATGGCCGCGGTCGCCGCGTACATCCCGATGGCCATCGGGCAGGCGCTTCTCGCCGAAGGTGGGCGCGACGGCGCTCACCTGCGGAGCCAGGTGCGACTCGCGATCGTGGTCGCTGGCGGTCTGATGGTCGCAGCCACGGTGATCGCGACGATTGGCCGTGACCTCGTCACCCGGGTCTACGGCGACGACTACCGCACCGCGGCCGACGTTCTTCCTCTGCTCGTGGCCGCGTCCATACCGTGGGCGGCCACCTCGGTGTACCTCACCGAGGCCCGCGTCCGACAGCGGTCCGGCGCGACCGTCGCCATCACGCTGGCGCTGTCCGTCGCGATCCTCGGCCCCGCCCTCCTCTTGGTGCCTGACCATGGTCTCGATGGCGCCGCTTGGGCCTATCTCGGGGGGAACTGCTTTGCTGCGGTGGTATCCGTCATCGCCCACGTGACCGCGCGCTCGCTGACCGACACCGACAGCGACGTCACATCGCCTGCCGCCGTTGAGGCCGACGCGATTGGGCTCGCGCCGTTGGCCTGAGCCGCTCGCCAAACGGCGGCACCACATCGCGAAACGCGATGGTGGTCGGCGGGCACGCCGAGGCGCATTCGGAGTAGCTGCCAGTAACCTCAGCGCTTCTGCTTCCCCTTCCCCCGCCCCCACATCCAGCCGTCAGATCGTCGCGCGCGATTGCTGCAATCGCGGCCACCATCGCCGGCACGCTGTTCGCGGCAGCGGTCGCCCTCGTCACCCACACCGTCGACACCGGGCCGCCTCACCCCGATGGCTGGGACGCCCGCGTCGTCGGCCTCGTCTCCTTCATCGAGAGCGAACGGGGCTTGCGGTTCAAGCACCCGGTCTATGTCGACTTCCTCACACCGACCGAGTACACCGACGAGACGACGAAGAAGCCCGACGAGGTCGAAGACGAGGAACGCAAGGACCTCGACCGCTTCGCCGGCGAGCTGCGGGCGCTTGGGGTCGCCTCCGGACCACTGGATCTGGTTGCGGCCTACAACGCGGTCTCCGACGGAGGCACCCTCGCCTTCTACCGACCACACGACCAGCGGGTGCGGGTGCGCGGCACCGAGCTCACCGTAGGGTTGCGAGTCACCCTGGTCCACGAGCTCACCCACGCGCTCCAGGATCAGCACTTCGACATCGAGCGCCTCTACGGCGACCAGCTCGACAGCAGCGCTTCGACGGCCTTCCGAGCGCTGATCGAGGGCGACGCGCTCCGCGTCGAGGAGGCGTATTCCTCCGACGAGCTCAGCGCGGCCGACCAGGCCGCCTACGAGCAGGAGTACGCAGGCCAGCTCCAGGAGAGCGTCGAGGCGACCGATGCGGTGCCTCCGTACGTGACCGCGGGGTTCAGCGTCCCATACCTGCTTGGACAACCCTTCGTGGCGATGCTTGCCAACCAGGGCGGAAACGACGAGGTCGACGACGCGTTCGGCTCACCTCCCGACACCGAGGAGCACCTGTTCGATCCCGCGAGCTACCTCGCTGGCGAGGACGACGAGGACGTCGACCTCGATCTGCCCGATGACGTCGACGTGCTCGACGAGGGGCCGTTCGGGAGCCCGTCGTGGTACCTCGTCCTCGCGGAGCGCATCGACCCGAAGGTGGCGTTTGCGGCGGCACTGGGATGGGCGGGCGACGCGTACGCGACCTTCGAGCGCGACGACCGATCGTGCATCCGCGCCGTCTTTGCTGGCGACACACGACGCGATGAGCGCGAGATGGCAGCTGCGCTCGAGGACTGGGCCAGCGCGATGCCCGGGGAGCTGGCGGAGGTCATCGAAGTCGACGGCCATCCGGGGCTCGAGTCCTGCGACCCAGGCGAGTCGACTGACATGGCGCTATCGGGCCGTGGCGCCAAGGCGCTGTTCGTTCCCAGTCTTTGGGGCTACCTCGTGGCCGACGCCGCCCGCGGTGCCGACCCTCAACAGGCGCGGTGCTACGCCCTCCGGGTCATCGACGGCCTCACCTATGAGCAGATCGTTGATCCCGACGGCGAGGTCTTCGCCGGCGACGCCTTCCAGGGCCTAGTTGACGACTCGATCGCCGCCTGCACCTGAGCCCAGCGCGAGCGCTAGACAACAACGATGCCCCGCCCACTCCGGGCGACTACGAGAGGACACCTGATGGAACCCCTCAAGACCGCGAAGCCGGGGGCCAGCGCGTCGTACTCCGCAGGGAGCCACCCGATTGATGCCACCGAACGGACTCGGCTCGGCGACGTACGCGAACAGATCCAGTCGCGTTACGAGCGCCCCCGGGATGAGCGTCCCGCGTCGTCGGCTCGTGGGGTGCACCATGTCGCCCTCATCTGCAGCGACGTAGAGCAGACCACGCACTTCTACCAAGAGGTGCTCGGCTTCCCGCTTACAACGATGTTCGAGAACCGCGACCTACCCGGATCCACGCACTTCTTCTTCGACATCGGAAATGGCAACGCCCTCGCCTTCTTCGACCTCCCCGGGGTCGACGCTGGCCCGTATGCGGAGGTGCTGGGTGGGCTGCACCACCTCGCCATCTCGATGGAGGTTCACCACTGGGAGGCCGCCAAAGCCCGCCTCGATGCCGCGGGCGTGCCGTACGACCACGTTGACGGCGCTTCGCTGTACTTCCGCGGCCCGGACGGCGAGCGCCTCGAGCTCATCGCCGACCCATTGCGCTGGATGTACGGCGAGCGGGTCGACTGAGCG
>JBBDWQ010000051.1:0-24673 GCA_040902805.1 Acidimicrobiales bacterium | reverse complement strand
GAGCGGGTCGACTGAGCGCACCACCTCACGTCTTTCGGAGCAGCACCTCTTGAGCGATCGTCGCCACATGCACGCCCACTCGCGTGAGGACATGGCCCACCGCCAGCCCGCGGCTGGACAGGTAGGCGTGGCTGGCGAAATCGTGGAGGTGCCACTCGTCGGCCACCGGAGGGCGGTGAAACCAGATCGCGTGATCGAGGCTCGCTGACATGAACCCGTACTCGAAGGCATCGCCCATGCCAGGGGCCGGCCGCTCCGGATGGAGGGCCACGACAGCGTCGGTCGGCACGTCGTCGGACAGGTAGGCCAGCGCGCAGGCCTGGAGCACGGGATCGTCGCCGATCTCGTCGACGAGGCGCATCCATACGGTGCCCCGTCCCTCCTCCTGATTGCGGTCCCCCGCGAAGGTCCGCTCGAACATCGGGCTCCACGACTGTCCCGGCAGCTCCTCAGGCGCGGCGATGTCCGGCAGGGATGCGATCTGCACGTCGTGGCCGGCCTCGTCCACCTGGAACGAGAGCGACATCGTGAGGATGGCGCCCACGGACTGGCGGGCAACCACCTGGCGCGTGACGAATGAACGTCCCTGGCGGGTGCGATCGACCTCGAAGCGGATCGGTTCGGCCGCGTCACCACGGCGCAGAAAGTACGCATGCAGCGAGTGCACTCGGAAGCGCTCCTCGACCGTGGCAGCCGCAGCGCGCAGGCCCTGCGCCACGATCTGACCACCGTAGAGTCCTCCCCACGGGTAGGTCGGCCCAGTGCCGACGAACACGTCGGTGTCGTCCTCATCGAGCTGCATCATCCTGGCGAAGTCCACGCCTGATCGTCCCGTGCCGAGCAGCGTGGCGCCAAGTCGACCACCATCCACCGATCCGGTCGTTGCTGGCAGTTGCCGCCACTGAATTCGTCGCCTAGATGCTTCCCAGGCACCGAATTCATGGCGTCATTAGGCTGCAGCCCGTGGATCGCATCCAGCACCTCGTCGGAGGCCAGCCCCTTCCGGGCGCATCGGGTCGGTCGGCGCCGGTGTTCGACCCCGCCACGGGTCGCGTGACGGCGGAGGTGGACTTAGCGTCGGTGGAGGAAGTCGACGCCGGCGTCGCGGCGGCTGTTGCGGCCCAGCGATCATGGCGCGACGTGCCCTTGGCGCGGCGTGTGCAGGTGTTGTTCGCGTTCCGCGAGGCCGTTGTGCGCAACGCCGATGCGCTCGCACAGGTCATCACGTCACAGCACGGCAAGACCCTCGCGGACGCGGCCGGCGAGCTGCAGCGTGGCCTTGAGTGCATCGAGTACGCGTGCGGCATCCCGGAGCTGCTCAAGGGCGAGGCATCGACCCAGGTGGCAACCGGCGTCGACGTCCGATCCGTTCGTCATCCGATCGGGGTGGTGGCGTGCATCACCCCGTTCAACTTCCCATGCATGGTCCCGCTGTGGATGCTCCCCAATGCCGTCGCGTGCGGAAATGCTGTCGTGCTGAAGCCCTCGGAGCGCAACCCCGGGCCCTCGATGATGCTCGCGGAGCTGTTCGCGGAGGCGGGGCTGCCAACGGGTGTCCTCAACGTTGTGAACGGCGACCAAGTCGCGGTGAACCGGCTGCTTGAGCACCCCGACATCGGGGCGGTTAGCTTCGTCGGTTCCACACCCGTCGCGCGCTACGTCTATGAGACGGGTACAGCGAACGGGAAGCGGGTGCAAGCACTCGGCGGAGCCAAGAACCACATGGTTGTGCTCCCCGATGCCGACCTCGATCTAGCCGCCGACGCAGCGGTCAGCGCGGCCTACGGCTCAGCGGGCGAACGCTGCATGGCGGTGTCAGTCGTGGTGGCGGTGGGCGATGTCGGCGACCGCCTCGTCGACGCCATCAAACTCCGCACCGACAAGCTCGTGATCGGCCCGGGCAGCGACCCTGCCTCGGAGATGGGGCCGCTCATCACCGCCGAGCATCGCGATCGTGTCGCTGGCTACGTCAACGCCGGCGCTGATGCGGGCGCCACGGTGGTGGTCGACGGTCGGCAGCATCAGGTTCCCGCCGACGGCTTCTTCCTCGGCGTCACGCTGCTCGACAATGTCACCCCGTCGATGGACGTGTATCGAGACGAGATCTTCGGGCCCGTGCTCGCGGTCGTGCGGGCCGACACCTTCGATGCGGCCGTGGGCGTCATCAACGCCAACGCCTACGGCAACGGCGTAGCGCTCTTCACCAGAGACGGCGGTGCCGCTCGACGATTCGAGCAGGAGGTCGAGGTCGGGATGGTCGGCATCAACGTGGCCATCCCCGTACCCATGGCCCATTTCAGCTTCGGGGGCTGGCGATCATCGCTCTTCGGCGACACGCACATGTACGGCCCCGAAGGCGTGAGCTTCTATACACGGTCCAAGGTGGTCACCTCCCGCTGGCCCGACCCCGCGTCGAGCGAGGTCGACCTCGGCTTTCCGAAGAACCGCTAACGGGAACCGGGACGACGGAGGGCGCCGCCCCCGCTCCCACCCGAGTCGGCAGACGATTCCGCGAGCACGCTCAGTGCTTGATCATGACGTGCTTGAGCTCGGTGTAGTGCTCAACCGCGTAGATGCTCATGTCCTTCCCGTAGCCACTCTGTTTGAACCCACCATGAGGCATCTCACTCATGATCGGGATGTGGTCGTTCACCCAGACGGTGCCGAAGCGCAGGCCGGCCGCCATGCGCATCGCTCGGCCAACGTCGCTCGTCCACACCGACGCCGCCAAGCCGTAGTCAACCCCGTTGGCCCACGCGAGGAGCGTCTCCTCGTCGGGAGCTCGCTGCACCGTGACCACCGGGCCGAAGACCTCACGCTGAACGATCTCGCTGTCCTGCGCGGGGCCGACCACTATCGACGGTGCGTAGAAGAAGCCGCCGCCGCCCGGTAGCGAGGCCGACGACAGCACCTCGGCCCCGGCGTCTCGCGCCCGATCGACCATGCCGGTCACGCGGGCGAGCTGGTCGGCGGACACGACCGGGCCGACCTCGGTGTCCGCGTCGGTGGGATCACCGAACGGGATCTGGTCGACCTCGGCCTGCAAGGCCGCGACGAGATCGTCATGCACGCGTGGTCCGGAGATGACGCGACACGCGGCAGTGCAGTCTTGCCCGGAGTTGTAGTAACCCGCGGCGCGGACTCCCGCCGCCACCGCGGCGGGGTCAGCGTCATCGAACACGACAACCGGTGCCTTGCCACCGAGCTCGAGGTGCACTCGCTTGAGCGTCTCCGACGACGCCTTGGCGATGGCCTTTCCAGCGGCCACCGATCCCGTGAGCGAGACCATTGCCACGTCGGGGTGGTCGACAAGCGCCACACCTGCGGTCTCGCCGCGACCGCACACCACGTTGAGCACGCCCGGCGGCAGCACCTCCGCCGCCAGCTCGGCTAGGCGCAGCGCGGTGTAGGGCGTGAGCTCCGACGGCTTCAGCACGACTGTGTTCCCAACGGTGAGCGCTGGACCCACCTTCCATGTGGCCATGTTGAGCGGGTAGTTCCACGGAGCGATCGAGCCGATGACGCCCAGCGGTTCGCGACGCAGCATCGATGTGTATCCGGCCATGTACTCGCCGGCGGCACGACCTTCGAGGAAGCGACCGGCGGACGCGAAGAACTTCCAGTTGTCGAGCGTGAGGTCCATCTCGAACTCCATGATCGAGACGGGTTTGCCAACGTTCTCCGACTCGATGGCCGAGAGGTTCGCGATGTCGTCCCCGATGCGCCTGGCCAGCTCGTGCAGGGCCTCGCTTCGCTCACGCGGCGTCTTGGCCGCCCACTCGGGGAACGCGGCGGCCGCGGCGCGCACCGCGTCGTCGACATCGGTGGCTTCGCTCGCCGGGGCTGTGCCGATGACAGCGCCGGTCGCCGGGTTGAGGATGTCGTCGGTCCCACCGGAGCGGGCCGCCCGCCATTCGTTGGCGATGAAGTTCTGGTCAGGCATGAGGGGCCTCCTAGGCGAGCGATCCACTCGTGATTCTGGCAGAATATTGCTGATCCGATGGTCTAGCCGGGTCCGGACAAGCGATTTCTCAGCCCTTTTGCCGTTGGAGGCATCCGATGACCATGACCAGCACCGAGCTCCAGGCGGCCGCCGACGCCCATCTCTGGCTGCACTTCTCCCGACTCAGCGGCGAACCCGGTCACGAGCTCACCGTCATCGAACGAGGTGAAGGGGCGTACGTCTGGGACAGCGACGGGAAGCGCTACCTCGATGGCCTTGCGGGGCTCTTCGTCGTGCAGGCCGGCCACGGCCGCCAGGAGCTGGCCGATGCAGCCGGTTCGCAGGCGTCGAAGCTCGGCTACTTCCCGCTGTGGACCTACGCCCACCCGACCGCCATCGAGCTGGCGACTCGTCTTGCGGCACTCGCTCCCGGCGACCTCAACCGCGCCTTCTTCACCACGGGCGGCAGTGAGGCTGTCGAGTCGGCATGGAAGCTGGCTCGCCAGTACTTCGTCACCATCGGACAGCCAGAGCGCCGCAAGGTGATCGCGCGGCAGACGGCGTATCACGGCACCACCCTTGGGGCGCTCAGCATCACGGGCCTCGACCCCATCAAGGCGCCTTTCCTGCCGCTGCTCAACGGGCAGAGCCGCCACGTCCCCAACACGCTCATGGCACACCGCACCAACCCTGACGACCCGTATGCCGGCGCCGACGCGATCGAGGCGATGATCATCGCCGAGGGCCCGGAGACGGTCGCGGCCGTCTACCTCGAGCCGGTGCAGAACGCAGGCGGCTGCCTCGTTCCCCCCGACGGCTACTTCCAGCGCGTGCGCGAGATCTGTGATCGCCACGGCGTGCTCCTGGTGTCCGACGAGGTGATCTGCGCGTTCGGCCGCCTCGGTGGATGGTTCGGCTCGAGCCTTCTCGGATATGTGCCCGACATGATCACCTTCGCCAAGGGCATCACATCCGGGTACGCGCCGCTCGGCGGCGTGATGGTGTCGGATCGTCTCGCAGCCCCGTTCCTGGAGCAGGGCGCATCGTTCCTGCACGGCATCACGTTTGCCGGCCACCCGGTCAGCTGTGCCGTCGCCCTCGCCAACCTCGACGTGATGGAGCGCGAGGACCTTCCGGGCCGCGTGCGCTCGCTCGAGGGCGAGTTCCGCTCGCGACTCGACGAGCTTTCCGACCTGCCTATCGTTTCCGAGATTCGCGGCATGGGCTACTTCTACGGCATCGAGCTCACGCGCAACGGGGGCGTGTTCAGTGACGCTGAGAGTGAGTGGCTCATCCGGGGCTTCCTCTCGAAGCGCCTGCTCGAGCTCGGCCTCATCTGCCGCGCCGACGATCGCGGCGACCCCGTCATCCAGCTCTCGCCCTCCTTGGTGTCCGGCGAGGAGGAGTTTGACCTGATCTCGTCCACACTGCGCCAGGTCCTCGTCGAGGCCTGGAAGGAGCTCGATACATGAGCCCACCACTCACCGTCGGTGTCCCGACCGAGATCAAGACCGACGAGCGCCGCGTCGCGCTCACACCCGATGGTGTGCGCGAGCTCGACGCCCACGGCATCCGGGTGCTGATCCAGGCCGGTGCGGGCGAAGGAGCAAGCATCCCCGACGAGGTCTACAAGGCAGCGGGCGGCGAGATCGTGTCGGACGCCTCGGAGACTTGGGCCCGGGCCGATCTCGTGTGCAAGGTGAAGGAGCCGCAGCCTTCCGAGTTCGAGCACCTCCGCTCCGAGCTCACGCTGTTCACGTACCTCCACCTGGCCGCCTACCCGAAAGTCGCTACGGCGCTGTGCGCGGCGGGGACGACTGCGCTTGCCTACGAGACGGTGATGCGCCCGGATGGCGCGTTGCCTCTGCTGGCCCCCATGAGCGAGGTCGCAGGCCGATTGGCCGTCCAGGCCGGTGCACACTTCCTCGAAGCACCCCACGGCGGCCGAGGTGTGCTCCTCGGTGGGGCGCCCGGCGTGCAGCCGGCGCGCGTTGTCGTGATCGGCGCCGGGAACGTGGGATGGAACTCGGCCTGGATCGCGGCGGGCATGGAGGCCGAGGTGAACCTGCTCGACAAGAACCTCGACCGGCTGCGCTTCGTCGACCAGATCCATAAAGGGCGCATCACCACACTGGCGTCGAACCGTGGAACCGTCGAGCGCTGCATCGCCGAGGCCGACCTCGTCATCGGCGCTGTTCTCGTGCCTGGAGGGCGTGCGCCGGTGGTGATCACTGAGGAGATGGTCGCCACGATGAAGCCCGGCGCGGTGATCGTGGACGTGGCCATTGACCAAGGCGGCTGCGTCGCGACGTCGCACGAGACCACCCATCACGATCCCATCTATGTCACGCATGGCGTCGTGCACTACTGCGTCGGCAACATGCCAGGCTCGGTGCCCGCCACGTCGACGCATGCCCTCACGAACGCCACCCTGCCCTACATCGTCGAGGTCGCGGTGCACGGCCCCGCCGAGGCCGCTCGCCGCGATCCGGCTCTCGCTCACGGGCTGAACGCCGAAGCGGGACACATCGTGAGCCCAGTCGTGGCCGAGGCGCTTGGCGTCGCCGTCGCGACCCCGAGCCATGCCGCCCTAGCGTGATCATCGTGGGCAAACGTGAGCAGGAGACAACACCCGAGCTCGACCACGTCGACAAGGCGATCATCAGCGCGCTGCAGCTTGACGGTCGTGCGCCGTACTCCAAGCTCGGCCCCGCCGTGGGCTTGTCGCAGGCAGCCGTCCGCCAGCGGGTGCAGCGACTGATCGAGAGTGGCGTCATGCAGGTCGTCGCGGTCACCGATCCTGCCACCCTGGGGTTTGCGGTGCAGGCCATGGTCGCCATCACGGTCACGGGAGACGTGCGCGAGGTGGCGGCGGAGGTGGAGAAGCTCGAGGAGGTCGAGTACGTCGTGATCACGGCGGGTCGCTTCGACCTGCTCGTCGAGATCGTCTGCACCGACACCCACCATCTCCTCGACGTGGTGAACGACCGGATCAGAGCCATCCCCAACGTCAGCACCACCGAGGTGTTCACCTACATGAGCCTCGTCAAGCAGACCTACAGCTGGGGCGTTCGATAGAACCAACCAACGTCTGTGAACCTCCACGTCCGGATACCGGACGTATTGCTTCACAGAAGTTGGTTGTTAGGTCTGGCGGCGGCGGAACATGGTGCCTACCAGCAGGATGGCCACGCTGGCTAGCAAGATGATCGCCGCGAGCACATCGATCTGGGCCGGAAGCTCCACCTTCGAGGCCGAGTAGATCCGCAGCGGGAACGTCTCGTCGGTGGGCCCGGCGTTGAACAGGGTGATGATGAAGTCGTCGATCGACAGCGCAAAGCTCAGCAGTGCCGCCGCGAGGATCCCCGGAGTGATCAGGGGGAGCGTGATGCGACTGAACGTCCGCCAGGGGGGCGCACCAAGATCCATCGCCGCGTCCTCGAGCGACCAGTCAAACCCTCGGATGCGTGCCTTGACCGTGAGCGCGACGAACGAGGTACAGAACAGCACGTGAGCGATGATCACCGTTTGGATCGACTTGTCCACCCCTACGTCGAAGAACAGTGTCGCTAGCGACGACCCCATCACGATCTCGGGCGTGGTCAGCGGCAGCACCAGCATGAGATTGATGAGCGTGCCGCCCCGGAAGCGGTATCGAACGAGGGCGATCGCGATGAGCGACCCGAGGATCGTGGCAACTGCCGAGGCGATGGCGGCCACCCGCAGCGAGAGGAACATGGCGTCGGTCAAGGGACCTGGTTTGAACGGATCTCGCCAGTTGTCGAGCGTGAACCCGCTCCAGACGATGTTGAACTTGCCTGCTGGGTCGTTGAACGAGAAGGCGATGATCCCGGCGATCGGGATGAAGAGGAAGACGAACCCAGCCACCGCGACGCTGGTGAGCGACCAGCGCCCGAGCCGACCCAGCGCGGCCTCCGGTGCCCGCTCGCGGCCCATCAGATGAGGTCGTCCGTGCCGAGGACCTTGGCGTAGATCAGCGTGCCCGCGGTGATGATGGCCATGAGGATGAAGCTGAGCGCCGCGGCCGTGGGGGTATCACCCTGCTCGAGGAACCGGTTCTGCACCACCGACCCGATCATCGAGTTTCTGGGGCTGCCCAGGAACTGAGCGTTGATGAAGTCGCCGGCCGCGGGGATGAACGTGAGCAGGCTGCCCGCAAACACCCCGGGCATCGAAAGCGGTAGCACTACCCGGCGGAAGGCCTGCCACCCGTTGTTGTAGAGGTCCTTGGCCGCTTCGGTGAGCCGGAGGTCGATCTTTTCCAGGCTCACGTAGATCGGCAGGATCATGAAGGGCAGGAAGTTGTACGTCAGCCCGCCGATCACCGCCGCATGGGTGGCGAGCAGGCGCCCGTCGACCGCGACCCCGAGAGCATCGAGCAGTCCCATCAGGTGCAGGTGGTCCAATAGCCCGACCGCCGGGCCGTTGTCGGACAGCACGTTCTGCCACGCAAGCGTGCGGATCAGGAACGACGTGAAGAACGGCACCACCACCAGACCCAACAGCACGTTCTTGAAGCGGCCACCCCGAGTGGCGATCACGTATGCCACGGGGTAACCGATGGCGATGCACAGCAGCGTGGCCGCGCCCGCGTAGACGAACGACCGGATGAACTGCTCGGAGTACTTGTCGAGCGCGTCGGTGTAGTTGGCGATGCGCCAGCTGAAGCTGAGTTCGGGAATGAACCGACTCGGCTTCGTCGACAGCGACGTCTTGAACAGCGTCCCCAGAGGAACCAGGAAGAACAGGATCAGCCAGAGCATCCCCGGCGAAAGGAGCGCGTACGGGACCGCGCCGCCCGACCGTCTGGTCTGATCCTCCTCCCCGGCCACGGTGAACTCCTACGCGCCGATGATCGTGGCGAAACGCTCCTCGAACCCTGACTCGGCATCCTCGTCGAGGCTGGCGAACACGTGCAGGCGAGCCAGGGTGGCTTCGTCCGGGAACAGCAGTGGACTCTCGGCGAGGGCCTTCTCCTCGTCGCTCCCTGCCGCCAGGATCTCTTGCACACCGACCACCGGCGGGTTGTAGCCCACGTACGCGGTGATGCGGGCGGCATTCTCGGGGTCGTAGACGTAGTTCATCCACGTCGCCGCGTTGTCGACGTTCTCCGCACCCGCTGGCAGGATCATCGTGTCCGACCACTGCATGCCGCCCTCTTCAGGGATGGCGAAGCGCACGTCGGGATTGTCGAGAGCGAGCTGCGAGATGTCACCGGACCAGCCGACACACGCAGCGAAGTTCCCCGATGCGAGGTCGTCCATGTAGTCGTTGCCCGTGAACTGCCGGATCTGACCGCTCTTGGCCGCCTCCTCGATCTTGTCGAGTGCAGGGCCGGCGCTGGCGAGGGTGGCGGTGGAGGGATCGGCGCCGAGCAGGAGCATCGTGAGCCCCACCGTGTCGCGCCACTCGGTGAGCATCCCGATCTTGCCCTTGAGCTCGGGGTCGAAGATGTCTGCCATGCTCGTGAGATCACGGCCGGTGACCGACCGGTTGTAGGCGATTCCCGTCATTCCTGACTGCCACGGCAGGCTGAAGGCACCGGTGGGGTCCCACCCAGGCTTCTGGAGTGACGGAACCAGGTTCGCCGCGTTGGGAATTGCGTCGAGCGGTAGCTCCTGCACCCATCCGAGGTTGATGAGGCGCGCGACCATCCAATACGTGGGCGCCACGATGTCGGGGCCGACGGACTTCTTATCCGCCAGCAGCCGCTGGTTCTTGGCGAACCAGGCCGCGTTGTCGTTGAAGCCTTCCGTGTAGTTGAAGTCGAGACCTGACTCCTTGGCGAACAGGGCGACGGTCTCCTCGTCGATGTAGGCCGGCCAGTTCTCGAACCAGAGGGCCTTGGACGAGCCCCCACCTCCCCCGCTGTCCACGCTGTCGTCATCGCTGCCACATGCAGCCAGCAGCGCGGGCCCGATGGCGGTCGCTCCGGCCAAGACCCCCATCCGGCCGAGCAGCGCGCGGCGAGTGAGAGCGGGACCAGAATTGGTGGGCGTAGATTCGGTTGTGGTCATGGGGTACCTCCGTTGGCTCAATCGAGGAGTGCGGCGGGACTGACACGACGGTCAGCCTCCGCGGGAACGAGATAGGCGGCGGCCCGCTCCCAGGTCGCCCAAGCGGGATCGCCCGCTCGCAAACCGTCGAGGTCGCTGACGTCGGCCAGGTGCGCGACCAAGGAGTCGCCATCGGCGCTGGTGAGAGACACGTGCACGGTCGGGCCGCGGAAGATCACCTCGCCGATGGTGGCGGGAACCCCTGCCGTTGCGCCGGTCGGCTCGGTTCTGCCCACGCTCACCTTCTCGGGGCGGACCATCACGAGCACGGAGCCGTCAGCTCCTGGAAGCAGGTTCGCCTCACCGATGAAGCCAGCGACGAACGGCGTCGCTGGCCGGTGGTAGATCTCCGTCGGGGTGCCGATCTGCTCCACCCACCCGTCGCTCATCACGGCGATGTGGTCGCTCATGGTCAGCGCTTCCTGCTGATCGTGGGTGACGAACACGAAGGTGACGGCGGTGTCCCGCTGGATCCGCTTCAGCTCGAGCTGCATCGCCTGGCGGAGCTTCAGATCCAGGGCAGCGAGCGGCTCGTCGAGAAGGAGCGCGGCTGGCTTGTTCACGAGAGCCCTCGCCAGCGCGACCCGCTGCTGCTGTCCGCCGGAGAGCTGCGTGGGCTTCCGCCGAGCGAACTCCGTCATCCGAACGATCTCGAGCATCTCGCCGACGCGACTGGCGATCTCAGGTTTGGGCACCTTCCGGCTGCGGAGCCCGAAGGCCACGTTGTCGAACACCGACATGTGCGGGAAGAGCGCGTACTGCTGGAACACCGTGTTGACGTTCCGGCGGTAAGGCGGGGTGCGCGAGACATCCTCGCCGTCGAGGAAGATGCGGCCCGACGACGGAGATTCGAATCCAGCGATCATGCGCAACGTCGTGGTCTTCCCGCAGCCGGAGGGCCCCAGCATCGAGAAGAACTCGCCACGACCGATCGAGAAGCTGGCCTCGTGCACCGCGACGAAGGTCGAGAAGCGCTTGCTCACACCATCGAGGACGATGACCTCCGCACTGCTGGGCGCGTCGGCACTGCTGGGCGCATCGTCCACGTGCGTCACCTGCGTGCTGCCTCCCCCGGATTCCCCCACGGCCGTCAACGAATTCACTCGCTTGATGGTTGAATCCTAATCGAATTGGTTGTCTCTGACCTTCAGAACGACGGATTCGATGTGCAGGTTGCGAGGTCAGCACTAGCCTCGCGCAGGTGACGGCCGTGCTCAGTGATCGCTACCGGCCCGAAGTCCTCTGGCAGCACACCGCCCGCCCCGAGCCGGTCCCGATCACCCCGCTCCCCCAGCGAGCCGATGTCGTGGTGATCGGGGGTGGTTACTGCGGACTCGCGGCCGCGACCGAGCTCGCCCGTCGCGATCGCGAGGTCGTGGTCCTCGACGCCCACGATCTTGGCTGGGGTGCCAGTACGCGAAACGGGGGGATGGTGCTGCCCGAGCTGAAGGCTGGGCCGCGATCGCTCGAGCGGACCTACGGAGAGCTGGGCCGACGACTCCACACCGCCGTGGAGGAGGCCTTCGACCACGTCGAGGCGCTCATCAAGGACGAACGCTTCGACTGCAACTATCACCGGTGCGGCCAGCTCTACGTGTCCCACTCGCCTCACGGCGCGCGGCACCTCGACGAGCTCGCCGACGAGCTCAACTCCGTGGGAAGCGCGGCCCACGTCGTACGCGGCGAGGCACTGGCCACCGAGATCGGATCGACGCTGTTCGCAGCAGGCCTCGTCGTCGAGCGCAGCGGAGGGTTGCACCCCGCGCGGTTCCACGCAGGCCTTACCCGCGTTGCGCTGAGCGTTGGGGCGTCACTCCATGCCCACACCCCGGCCATCGGCCTAGCCCGGCCCGGAACGGGGTGGGCCGTCACGACACCTCGGGGTCGCATCGAGGCAGGCGATGTGCTCATCGCGACGAACGGGTATGCGAATCGGCTTGTGCCTGATCTGCAGCGACGTGTCCTGCCGATGGGCTCCTTCATCATCGCCACCGAACCGCTCGACCCGGAGCTCGCCCATTCGGTGCTGCCCACCGGTCGCATGGTGTTCAACGACCGCAACCTGCTCTGGTACTGGCGACTCGATCCCGAGGGCCGGATGGTGTTCGGCGGACGGAAGCGCCTCGGGACCGTGGCCCTCGACGACGCCCGCGACTTCCTCCATCGGTCGATGCTCCGCGTGCACCCGCAGCTCACCGGCGTTCCGGTGGAGCGCGCGTGGGGCGGGAACGTGGCCATCACGCTCGACCGGCTCCCCCACTGCGGACGCATTGATGGCCTGTGGTTCGCCACCGGTTGCAACGGGTCCGGTGTGGCCACGAACACCTGGCTCGGGCACCGCATGGGAGCAGCCATCGCCGGTGATCCGCTCCCGCCGTTCGCCGAGCTCCCGTACCGATCGATCCCGCTTCACCGCCTGCGCCGAGCATGGCTGCCTGCGGTGTCAGCGTGGTTCCGCATCCAAGACAGGAGACGATGATGAGGATCCTCGTGGTCGGCAGCGGTGGGGTGGGGTCGGCCTTCGCGATGATCGCCCGCCGACGGACGTTCTTCGACGGAGTCGTACTGGCCGACCTCGACGAGCGTCGTGCCCTGGCGGCCGCTGAGCAGACCGGCGACCCGCGGTTCACCGGCACTCGACTCGATGCCTCCGACCAAGACGCCGTGCGCGACTGCATCCGCGCTCATGCATGCACCCACGTGCTCAACGCAGCCGACCCTCGGTTCGTCATGCCGATCTTCGGTGGCGCCTTCGACGCCGGAGCGTCGTATCTCGACATGGCGATGTCGCTGTCGTCCCCCCACCCGGAACGTCCCCACGAGGAGCCAGGGGTGAAGCTGGGCGACGAGCAGCTGGCGCAGTCGGATCAGTGGGAACGGCGCGGGCTTCTGGCACTGGTGGGAATCGGCGTCGAGCCTGGGCTGTCCGATGTGTTCGCGCGCCACGCTGCGGATGAGCTCTTCAGCACGATCGATGAGATCGGGGTGCGCGACGGCGCGGACCTCGTCGTCGACGGCTACGCCTTTGCTCCGACGTTCTCCATCTGGACCACCATCGAAGAGTGCCTGAACCCGCCGGTCGTGTGGGAGCGAGATCGGGGCTGGTTCACCACTGCGCCGTTCTCGGAGCCGGAGACCTTCGTGTTCCCAGAGGGGATCGGCCCCGTCGAGTGCGTCAACGTGGAGCACGAGGAGGTGCTGCTCATCCCGCGGTGGATCGACTGCAACCGCGTCACCTTCAAGTACGGACTTGGCGACGAGTTCATCGAGGTGCTGCAGGTGCTCCACAAAGTGGGGCTCGACCGCACGCACACCGTCCGAGTGCGGGGGGCGGACGTGTCCCCCCGCGACGTCGTGGCCGCGTGCCTTCCCGATCCCGCCGGCCTCGGCGACCGCATGCGCGGGCGAACGTGCGCGGGAACGTGGGTGACCGGTGCCGGTCCGGACGGGACACCGCGGGAGGTGTACCTCTACCACCTCGCCGACAACGGGGAGACCATGCGCCGCGACGGCGCTCAGGCCGTGGTGTGGCAAACGGCGATCAACCCCGTGATCGCCCTGGAGCTCATCGCTACGGGCGCCTGGTCAGGAGCTGGAGTGCTCGGCCCGGAAGCCTTCCCTGCGCGGCCGTTCCTCGACCTGCTCGTCGACCACGGTTCCCCGTGGGGAATGGAGGAGCGCCGAGTTACCCCCTGATGCCGAACGGGCCGTCTTCCACGATGCGCTTGCTGAGCGGTCGCACGATGCTGCGCAGCTCGTCGCACCCATCGTTTCCAAGCGCCACCCACGGAGCCAGCGCGAGCGCGTCGGTGCGGTCCTCGATGTGCTGACGCAGCGCGCGGCCCGCCGGCGTGAACGCACCCTCAGAATCGACGAGCCCATGAGCGGCCAGCCCAGCCACGCTGCCTGCCCACGCGTCGTCACTCCATCCTCGCGACATCTGCAGCGCCGCGCGTGGCACCTCGCCGGATGCCGCGTGGAAGACGAGAGCGTCGATCCCGCTCAGCTCGGCATCGACCAGCGCAACCAGATGTCCGTCACCCCGGAACTCTCGAAGCAGTGTGATCGCATGCCAGAGGACGAGGTGGGGCTCGGTCGGCCACTCGAGGCTGGCGTGGCCGGCGAACAGCGGTCGCCCCTCCGGTGAGCATGTGAGCGCGGCCACCGCAGCGAGCTCAGCCGCTCGCGCCACTCCCGCGCCGTCGACGTCATCGCCGAGCATCCGACGCAACCCGATGTCCACCGCGCCCAATCGTGCTGCCACCAGCGCCGAAGGGCTGGCGGCGGTCCAAGCACCAGGGATGGCGTGGTGCACGAGCTCAGGGTTGAAGTTGTAGAAGGTCGCCATGACAACCTCGGCGGGAACCGCTCCCATCGCCGCCGCCCGCGAGGAGAAGTACCCGTCGCGTCCCATCACGCCCAAGGCCTCATAGGCGGCCGCGGCGTCGGACGAGAAGTAGATGAAGCCGTGGTACGGCTCGAGAGTGCGCCACATCTTGCGCGCCATCACCGGTTCCATGGCGCAGCAACCTAGGCGTGTCGATCCGCCGGGAGGGGCGAGGGCGGGAAAGGGACCACGATCAGGATCCGACGAGCGATCCGTTTCGCTAGGCCCACCACCCCGAAGGGGGCCAAGAACATGAGCAGGATGAGCATCGTGGCGAAGACGAGCGTGGCGAGGTTGGGTCGGCCCTGCAAGAAGTCGCTGACGGATCCCGGGAGCCAGGACTTGTCCGGGAGCGCTCGGGTGAACTGATCGACGCGGTAGTAGACGAACGCGCCGACAATCGGGCCGAGGAGACTGCCACTGCCTCCGACGACCATGATCACCAGGAAGAGGATGGCGCCGAGGATGGTGAAGTTCGTGTTCTCCGGGGTGGCCTGGGTCTGCCGCAGGGCAAACGTGCAGCCAGCCAGCCCGGCCAGGGATGCGGAAAGGCCGAACACGATGGTCTTGGTCGCGGCGACGTTCACGCCCATCACCGCGGCGGCCGTCGTGTTGTCGCGCACGGCCACCATCGACCGACCGACGCGGCTCTTCACGAGGTTGCGGACGAGCACGTAGCCGAGCACCAGTGTCCCGAGCGCCAGCCAGTACATCCACTCGGCACGCCCCTGGCGTCCGGATTCAAGCCCGGTCCAGGCTGGCGCCTCATACCTGAGACCTCCGATGCCTGCCGAGCCACCGGTGAGGTCGTCGAACTTGCGCACCAGCGCGGGAAAGATCTGTGCCAGCGCCAGAGTGACGAGGGCCAGGTAGAGGCCCGCGAGCCGCAGGGCGGGGATGCCCACCAGCACGCCCACCACGAAGCACACAGCGGCCGCGACGGGGTACGTCCATCCCGGGCTCCAGCCGTGATCGGCCACGAGGATGGCGAGTGTGTACGCGCCGGTGCCGAAGAAGGCAGAGTGGCCGATCGAGATCTGACCGGTGAAGCCGATCAACAGGTTGAGCGACATGGCGGCCAGTGCCAGCACCGCGATGTCGGTCAGTTCGCCGAACTGGCTCGGCGAGAGGTCACGAAACATCGGCGACAGTGCCACGTATGCAACGACGAGCGCTCCCAGCGAGCGCAGCGCCCAATGGGGCGCGCTCCCCTGCTTCAGGTACACGGGCATCAGACCCGCTCCACCCGTCTCGTCCCGAACAGCCCGGATGGCCTGACGAGGAGAACGGCCAGGATCACCACAAGACTCACCACACCCTTCAGCTCCTGACCTACGACGTCGGGCTGGTAACCGGCCACCATGTTCTCGAAGATCCCAAGGGTGATCCCGCCGAACACCGCGCCGATCAGGCTGTCGTAGCCGCCGAGGGTGGCCGCCGCGACTGCCGCGAAGAAGATGGTGAACATCATCGACGCATCGACATTGCCCCGCAGCGAGGCGACCATCGCCCCGCCGACGGCACCCACCGCGGCAGCGAGCCCCCAGGAGACGGCGAGCACCTGACCGGTCCGGATGCCCACCAGCGGCGCCGACTCCGGGTTGCTGGCCACCGCTCGCATCGCGAGCCCAAAGCGTGTCCGCTGGAAGAGGAGGTAGAGCGCTCCGGCAATGACGGCAAGCACGAGGAGAACCCCGATGTTCTGCTCTCGCCACTCGGCGCCGCCGATGCGAACGAAGTCCGTCGCCTTGTCGGGGAAGAGCGCTTCGTACGCCTGAGGGATGGTGACCTTCCAAGCAAAGGGTGCGAGCGCGTTCATGCCCAAGAACAGCCCGATGGAGGCAACTACGACCGCGAACGGGCTCTTGTGCCCGATGGGCCGAATGATGAACCGTTCGATCCCCATTGCGGCGACGAAGGCGGTGACCGACGCGACGCCCACCGCCAGCCACGGTGAGAGCCCCAGGTCGGCATACCACCAGGCGATGAACGCGCTGATCATCGCCATCTCGCCTTGGGCGAAGTTCAGGTGCCCGGAGCCGCGATAGATGATCACGACACCCAGAGCGATCAGCGCGTAGATCGAGCCCTGTGAGAGACCATCGAAGAAGTACTGCAGGAAGCGTTCCACGCGGTGTCGTCCCCTAGTAGCCCAGGTATGCCTTGCGGATGGCGTCGTCCTTGCGGAGCTCGTCCACGTCGCCTGAGGCGACGATCGTGCCGGTCTCCAGCAGGTAGGCGCGCTGCGCTATGCCCATCGCCAGGTTGGCGTTCTGCTCGACGAGCAGCACCGACAGGCCCTCATCCCGGTTGAGACCAGCGAGGGTTGCGAAGAGCTCCTGTACGACGATGGGCGCGAGACCAAGGCTCGGCTCGTCGCACAGGAGGAGCGTCGGGCGACTCATCAGCGCTCGGGCCACCGCCAGCATCTGCTGCTCCCCGCCGGAGAGGCCGCCAGCGCGCTGAGTCTTGCGCTCACCCAGGCGAGGGAACACGCCGTACCAGCGGTCGAGGTCGGCTTCGATCTCGCCGTCCCGCCGGGTGAACGCCCCGGCCCGGAGGTTGTCGTCCACGGTGAGATCGACGAACGTGCCACGGCCCTGCGGCACCTGCGCCACACCGGCTCGAACGATCGCATCTGGCGACTTGGCGACGGTCTCGTCGCCGGAGAGCTGCACCGAACCGTGTCGGCTGATCGTCCCGGAGATGGCGCGCATCATCGTGGTCTTCCCAGCGCCGTTGGCGCCGAGGACCACTACGACCTCTCCTTGGGCGACGGAGAGGTCGATCCCGTGGAGCACCTCGACCGGTCCGTATCCGGCACGCAGACCACGCACATCGAGGAGCAGCGTCATGGCGTCCCCAAGTAGGCCTCGACCACCATGGGGTCGCTCTGCACATCCTCGGGTCGGCCCTCCGAGATCTTCCGACCGAAGTCCATCGCGACGACGTGGTCGCTGATCCCCATGACGAGCGCCATGTGGTGCTCGACGAGCAGCACGCTCAGACCGAACTCGTCACGGACCTGCTTGATGGTCCCACCCAGCTCGTCGACCTCTGCGTGGGTGAGCCCCGAGGCTGGCTCGTCCAGCAGGAGGAACCGAGGGCGCGCCGCCAGCGCCCGTGCCAGCTCGAGGCGCTTGAGCGTGCCGAACGGGAGTCCGGCCGCCCGATGGAATGCGTGCTCGCCCAACCCCAGGAGCTCAAGGAGCTCGAACGCGCGCCGACGGGTGGCCCGCTCCTCGCCGCGGGGCGGGAGCCGGAGAGCGGCGCGCACGAAACCGATCGAGCCACGGCAGTGCGCACCAACCATCACGTTGTCAAGAAGTGACATCGTCGGGAACAGGGCGAGGTTCTGAAACGTGCGCGCGATTCCGGCATTCGCGATCCGATGGGCCGGGAGGCTGAGCAGGTCCGTGCCCGCGAAGCGGATCGCCCCTGAGCTCGGCTGATAGATGCGGCTGAGCACGTTGAAGCAGGTCGTCTTGCCAGCACCGTTAGGGCCGATCAGCCCGCAGATCTGCCCTTCCTCGATGGCGAAAGACAGCCCGTCGAGCGCCGTGATGCCACCGAAGCGCACGGTGAGGTCACGGACATCGAGCATGGCCGAGGCTCCGACGGTTTCGTTGGTCAGGATGCCTTCGTCTTGCCCTCGAAGGCTGTGACGAGTGCACCGACGTCGGTGTAGGTCTTGGTCGCGGCGCTGTACTGGACCACCTGCATCGACTCCAGACCAAAGGCATCCTGCGAGCCGTTGGTGATGAAGTTGATTCCGTCGCGGGCGAGCTGGAAGTGATAGTCCATCGCGCGAGCAGCCTCGAGGATCGAGGCGCGGGTCAGGCCGCCCTCAGACGCGGCCGCCTGCCGCAGCACCTCAACTGTCAGCTCGCCCGCAGTCCATCCAGCACCTGCCGTGGCGAAGTCGCCGTCGGCGGCGAACCCGAGGTTGGCCATCTCCGTCTTGTAGGCCCTGATCTGCGGATCCTCGGCGAAGCCCGGATCGTTGGCGTCCTTCGCAGTGATGATCGTGAAGATGCCATCTGCCGCATCACCGGCTACCGACAGGATGAGAGTGCTCGCGCACGTGGAAGTGATGTACACCCGCGGCGCCCACCCCGGGTTGGCTGCCTTGGCGTTGGCCATCTCGCTGAGGAAGGTGATGCACTGCGCCCCCAACGGCACGGCCAAGACGACGTCCGGCGCCTCGGCGGCGATGGCATTGATCTGCGCTCGCGGCGGGTTGGAATCCTCGTTCTCGATCGTCTGCTCCGCGACGACATCGATGTTCGCGCCGTCGGCCAGTCCGGCGAAGGCCTTCTGGTAGGAGTCACCGAACTCGCTGTTCACATGGAACACCGCCGCGGTGGCCCCGTCGGGGAACTCGCGCTCGATGTCTTGGACGTAGATCGCCGTCTCGGTGTTGTACGGAGGCAGCCCACCGACGGTCCAAGGGAACTCCCCCACATCGCCCCAGATCGGTGCGCCCGAGTTGACGAACAGCTGGGGATAGCACTCCTCATTCAGGAGGTCGCGCACCGCTTGGTTGTTGGCAGTGCCGATCATCCCAGCGAAGAGGTTCACCCCGGTCGAGTCGATGAGCTTCCCCACCGCAGGCGTTGTGAGGTTCGAGTTGAACTGGTCGTCCTCGATGGTGAGCTCGAGCTTGACGCCGGGCAGAAGATCGTTGGCGTTGGCGTAGGCGATGTAGTTCTTCATCCCCTCCGCGACGGGAGCGAATGCCGCCGCCGCCACACCACCGGACAGGGGCATGGTGGTGCCGATCTTGACGGTGCCCGTGATGGGCTCCGTGGCATCGGCCGGACAGCTGCTGGTGTCGACGGCGTACGGACCGCTGTCCCCCCCGTCGACGGTGGTCGTCGTCTCGTCGGTCGACGAGGAGTCGCTCCCACAGGCCTGCGCCAGCAGCGCGCCGGCGGCGAGTAGGACGACGAGGCCTGATCTGCTTGCTCGGAACACGTAGTTCTCCCGGTGCTGGCGCGATGGTGTTGCGGCACCGCGCGGATGGCGCAGGGTCACGGGGGCTGGGTGACCGGTGTCACCCTACGACGATTCAGCGGGGATTGCCGAGAGCTCGGCTCGTCCCAATCGGGCGCCGCGATGGTGGGATGTGAGCACCAACGCGCTACGGTCTCTCCTTGACGTCAGCGATCGCTGACGGGCCGTGTCGAGCTGTGGCTTGGTACTGCCACCCACGGAGCAGCCACATTCCGCTGCGCTCGACACGAACCGGCGCCTCGCTGGATCACTTGCTCGAGCACACGCGTGTCCGCTCCCTCGATGCAGGAGAACTCTTCAATGCCCCCCACCTTCGCCGATCTCGGCGTACCCACCCGGCTGTGTGCGCGCCTCGACGAGCTCGGCATCGCCGAGCCCTTCCCGGTGCAGGCCGCCACCCTTCCTGACGCGCTCGCAGGGCGCGATGTCTGCGGCAAGGCCCCGACGGGCTCCGGCAAGACGATCGCCTTCGGGCTGCCGCTCGTGGCGCGCATCGAGAAGGCCAACCCCCGCCGTCCCAAGGGACTCGTGCTCGTACCCACCCGTGAACTCGCCTCCCAGGTGCAAGATCAGCTCGAAGCGCTCTGCTGGGGCACCAAGACCGAGGTGCTCGCTGTCTACGGCGGCACCGGCATGGAGCGACAGATCAAGGCCCTCGGGCGTGGCGTCGAGATCGTCGTCGCCACACCCGGGCGGCTCAAGGACTTGCTCGACCGCGGCTCGCTGCGTCTCGACGACGTGAACCTCGTCGTCATCGACGAGGCGGACCGCATGGCCGACATGGGCTTCCTGCCCGAGGTGCGGCGCCTGCTGGACAAGACCAACGCCAAGCGTCAGACGATGCTCTTCTCGGCCACGCTCGACGGCGATGTGGATGTGCTCGTCCGCAACTACCAGACCAACCCCGTCCACCACGAGGCGATCTCGTTGGAGAAGCAGGGTGAGGTGACGCACCGGTTTTGGTCGGTCGCGCAGGCCGAGCGCATCGCGGTAGCAACCGAGATCGTGTCGCGACAGTGGCCAGCCATCGTGTTCAGCCGCACCCGACATGGGGCCGAACGGTTGTCGAAGCAGCTCAACAAATCCGGCGTGAAGGCACAGGCGATCCATGGCGACCGCAGCCAGAGCCAACGCGAGCGAGCGTTGGCCGCCTTCGGAAGTGGCGATGTCCACGTGCTCGTCGCCACTGATGTCGCGGCCCGCGGCATCCACGTCGACGGCGTGGCCTGCGTGCTGCAGTTCGATCCTCCGGCCACCGACAAGGACTACGTCCACCGCTCGGGTCGCACGGGTCGCGCTGGCGAGGCGGGCCTGGTGATCACGCTGTTCACGCCCGAGAAGGAGAAGGACGTGCGCAAGCTGCAGCGCGATCTTCGTCGTCGCGAGCCCATCGAGCGGGCCACGGTGGCCACGGTCGCCAGCGTCCTCGGCGCCGCTCCGCCGAAGCCGGTCGACCGTGGCGATGGCCTCGACGGTGTTTCACGTCGTGAACGAGCTCGGGCCGCCGATCGCCCCCGCCCCGAACGCCAGTCGCACCGCAAGGGCAAGGGCGCCGCGTCGAAGTCGACGAGCAAGCGTCGCTTCGAGAGCCAGAGCCGCGATGGTGGCCCGACCGGTGACACGCCGCGCACTGGTTCCGCCCGCAATGGTCAGGATCGAGCCGATGTACCGGCCCGATCCGGTCGCCCCGGCGCCAAGCCCGGCCGACGACCCGCTGGTGCTGGAGCCGCCCTTCCGGGTCGCCCCGCCAGCGGCAACGCACGCCGACGCACGCGCTAGGACGGCCCCCCACGGTTTCTTGAGCCGGTCTCCCGGGATCGCCCGTAGGAGATCAGCTCAAGAACGACTGGATTTGTCACGCCTCAGGACAGGCTCGCTTCGAACTCGCGGACACGCGCCAGGAACCGATCCGGGTCGATGAGATGCGGATAGTGCCCGTGCTCGGGCCAGACCTCGACAAGGGCACCCGGCACGAGCCCCGTGAGAAACGACGGGTACTCCGGGCCGGGGTCGATGCCGTGCAGGGAGAGGTACGGCACCGTCACAGCCGATGCGAGCGCGCTCACCATCGCATCGAGCTCCTCGCGCGGCGTGTCGATCACGAGGTCCCACACGCCGAGCACGACCTCCTGGTCGGCCCGACGCAGCGCGGTGATACGAGCGAGCTCGGCACCCGCGAGCGGTCCGCTCATCGCGTCCAGCACCATGGTCACTGCCTGGGCGCACGATTCCGGACCGCCGCGCAACATGGGCGCCAGCTCTTGGAGAGCCTCCTGGAAGGCGCCGAGGTCAAGGGGCTGATCGACGTTGACAACCGCCCGGCAGGGAAATGACGCGGCGTAGGCGGAGACCACGGTGGCCCCAAGGGAATGACCGATCAGCACCGCGTCCGGTCCGATCCCGAGCGCCGTGAGCACCTCATGCAGGTCGGACGCCAAGGTGAGCAGGTCGTACGGCGCCACGCTGTCGGACTCTCCATGGCCACGAAGGTCGAGCCGGGCCACTCGGTGGTCGACGACCAGAGCATCAGTGAGTGGGTCCCAGGTGTGACGGTTCTCGGTGATGCCGTGCACGAGGACGAGAGGCGGTCCGGAACCCTGGTCATCGAACGCGATCTCTACTCCCGAGGACGTCCGATGTCGTTCCATCGCCGCCAACGTAGTGAACGCCGGTGCAGACTTGCGGTGTGGCCGAGGCAGCACCCGGGCGTCGGCGAGGCAACCCGGGCGGATCTCCAGAACACTGAGCCGCTGGCGTCGTTCGCCCGCATGGGAATGAAGCTCTCGCCGATCAAGATGACGTTCAAGGCCGACCCCCGCGTCGGTCTTGGACGATGGGACGCGGACGCCTTGCTCCAATGCTTCCAAGACCTGGGGCGCATCCCTCGCAGAGCAAGCTCGACCCACAGCGTCTGTTCGACTGGTGGGCTCTTAAGGCATCGAGCGGCGCTACACGAGCTCCTCTTATGGCCGGGCTGGTTCGCAGATCACAACCGGGATCTCGCGGTCGGTGCTCTTCTGGTAGCCCGCGTAGTTCTTGAAGTCCTTGGTGATGCGTTGCCAGAGCGCATCACGCTCATCGCCCTCAGCGGTCCGTGCCACCAGGCGCCTGGTCTCACCGGCAATGGTGATCTCGACGTCGGGATTTGCGACCAGGTTCTTGTACCACTGGGGGTGATGCGAGTGACCGCCTTTCGAAGCAACGAGGACCACCGTCTCGTCATCGATGATCGGCGCGGTCAGGAGCGTGGAACGCCGCTCGCCGCTCGTTCGGCCGGTGACGTGAAGCTCGAGGGTGGGCATTCCCGCCAGTCGATTGGGCCACCGCCCCCCCGTGAGCAGAAGCAGAGCACGATGTCCGTTCTCGAGCATCCAGGCACCAACGGTTGGAACGAGATCCTTGTTCGCCATGACACCGAGTCTGCCGGGCCAGAGGCCGGCGCGCGCGTGACCTCTCGCCTTGTAGCTGAGCATGGCGTACAATGCACGTGTGTCTGGCACCTCCACTGCCAAGGTCTCCCATCGAGGCCAGACGAATCTCCCAGCTGAGATTCGCCACCGCTGGGGAATCGATGGCGGAGGCGAAGTCGGGATCATTGATCTCGGCGACGCGGCGCTGATCGTCCCCGGGGGCACCGAACTGGCCCGCGAGGAGCTACGTCGCGTGCTGCGCGAGCGATATGAGCTGGGCGTCGCGGGCATCGAGGGTTCGGATCTGGCTGACCAGTAGATGTCCCAAGCGGGTCCCAACCTCATCCTGGATGATCGACTTCTGATCGAGGATCTCCTGGTCGGCCTCGATGCGGATGGGGACCGATTCACAACGGCCTACTGGTACTACCGCGCCTGCAGGGCCGCGGTGCTCGGAGCAGGAGGTCACCTGTCGGGGCCGTTCGCGAGCCTCGACGAGCCACATCAGAGCTCCGCGATCAGAAGCCTGCTCACCCTCCGTGAAGACATCGGTCTCCCCGATCCGAGGTCGACCGTCCCGGTCATGGCTGAGCTGTCCGAACGTCACCCGAGGCTCAACCTCCTGAGCCTCGAGGCCGCCGCCTCCGGACTCGTCCTCAACGCAACGATCCTGTTGTCCATCGAGGCCTCAGCCGGCGTTCTCCCCGGGGTCCTCGACGCCGAAGAAGTCACCTGGCTGACCGTCTCGCTTGACTGAACCCGCTCCCGACGCGCTGTTCTGTTGACGTCCGGATGGCCCCGCCGGTCACCGAGCTTCTCGGCCCACTCATCCGGCGGAGGACCTGAGCCTCACAGGCAGCGCCTCGAGGCTGCGTGTCGCGAACGTGGGCCGCCAACGGGGCGGGCGACCGTTGCGAACGGGGTGACGGACGACGATCGCAGCCACCGCGGCGCTTGCCTCGGTGCGAGCAAGCTGGGCACCGACGCAGACGTGGCCGCCGTGGCCGAACGCGATGTTCGGCGTCGCATCGCGCGTCACGTCGAAGCGGTCCGGATCAGAGAAGACTGCCGGGTCACGGTTCGCGCTCGCGATGACGACGAAGACCGGATCGCCGGCACTGAGGTCGTGGCCGGCCACCGAGACCGGCTCCGACGCGACCCGCACACCCATCGGCACTGGGCTCTCGAAGCGGAGCGACTCCTCGATGGCGTCACCGACGAGGGCACCGTCGTCCTGCACGTCGGCGAGCTGTTCGGGGTGGGCCAGGAGCAGGTGCAGGGTGTTGCCGATCAGGTTCGCGGTCGTCTCGTGGCCGGCGATCACGAGCAACGCCCAGGTGGCGACGGCTTCGTCCTCCGACATCGTCCCGTCGGTGACAGCGGCCCGCAGAACGACGAGGAACTCGGCGTCGCCGTCGCGGCGCAGGAGGTTGCGCGCGTACGCACCCAAGGCTCGGATGGCCAGAACCGTCGCCAGAGGACGCGACCGGCGGCGGGCCACCGCGGCGGAGTAGCGGAGGGCGTCACGTGGGCTGAGTGGGACCGGACCGTCGAGGTTGGCGAGGAGGACCCTGCCCCAGGCCTCGATGCGCGGTTCGTCCCCGCGTCGCACGCCCAGCCACCTGCAGATCAGGTTGAGCGGCAACGGGTAGGCGAGGTCGCGCACCACATCGAGCTCCGTGCGCCCGTGCAGCAGCCGTTCGACCTCGGACTCGATGAGCTCTCGCCGGGCCGACACCGCCGCCGGTGTGAACAGCGGCGCGACCGCACGGCGCAGGCGCGGGTGGTCAGGAGCGTTCAACAGCAGGAACATCCGCAGCATCGTGCGGACAGACGGCAA
>JBBDWQ010000050.1:0-13798 GCA_040902805.1 Acidimicrobiales bacterium | reverse complement strand
CGCGTGGCGGCGATGGGAGCCGCGATCGCCCACGCTGCCAACACGACCCAGGCTCGACCCGGGACGGCACCTCCCAAGGTGAGCGTTCCCCGCGCCGCCTCAGCGAGGGCACCACTGGGAAGCCCGCGGGCCAACGCACGGATGGGCGAGGGGAGCTCCGCCAACGGGATCACCATTCCCGATAGCAGCAGGAGCACCAGGTACAGCCCGTTGGCGGCGGCGAGGGTCACCAGTGCCTTGAGGGTGCCCGCGAGGCACAGCGCCATCCCAGCGCAGGCCACGGTGCCCAGCACCACCGCGGCGACGAACCCCACGCGAGGGCTCGGGTCCCACCCGAGGGCGAGGGCGATCACCCACAGGAGCCCGATCTGCACGGCTTCCACGACGAGGATCGACAGCGTCTTGGCCGCGAGGAGGCGGGGACGTCCGAGTGGCGTCGAGCCGAGGCGCTTGAGCACGCCGTACTCCCGATCGAACCCAGTCGAGATCGCAAGGTTCACAAATGAAGTCGACAGGACCGCTAGCGCGAGGACGCCCGGGGCCAGGAAGGCGATCGGCTCCCCCTCGATCGGGAGCACGTCGACCTCGGCGAAGAACACCAGCAACAGGATCGGGATGCCCATCGTGAGCAGGAGCGACTCCCCGTTGCGCGCCAGGACGGTCAACTCGAGGCGGAGCTGCGCGAGCAGCGGCTTCATCGCCGTCGCCCCCGCCGGCGCGACCGTTCTGCGAACGCGTCTGGTTGCTCAGCAACCACTTCGGTGGCCGGTTCGGCGACGAGGCGGAGAAAGACGTCCTCGAGGCGTTGTCGACCCGCTCGCAGGTCGGCCAAAGGCAGGTCGTGCTCGGCGAGCCAGGCTGTGAGCGCAGCCACCAACGCCGGGGACCCCGCCGCGGCGACTGCGTACTCGCCCGCGGTGACCGCGGTGACCGCCGCACCGATCCGCTGGCCGAGGGCGGTCACATCGAGTCCAGCGGGCGCGCCGAAGCGGACCTCGTTGGTCGTCGCGTCCGACATCAGCGATGCCGGGCTCCCGGCGGCGACGACCTTCCCGTGATCGAGGATCACCACATGGTCGGCGAGCTTCTCGGCCTCGTCGAGATCATGCGTGGTGAGCACGACGGTCACGCCGTCGTCGCGCAAGCCGCTCACCACCTCACGGATGGCGAGTCGTCCTTGCGGGTCGACGCCAGATCCCGGCTCGTCGAGGAATGCCACCTGCGGTCGACCCACCAGCGCGAGAGCCAGCGCGAGACGGCGCTGCTCGCCACCGGAGATCTGTCTCCAGGTGCGACGCTCGGCGCCGCTGAGACCAACCCGCTCGAGGAGCTCCGCTGGCTCGAGTGAGTGGTCGTAGAGCGCGGCGGCGTGGCGCAGTGCCTCACCCACCCGCACGCCGGGCCCGACACCACCGGATTGCAGCATCACCCCGACTCGGTGGGTGAGGCCCGCGTGGTCGCGGATCGGGTCGAGTCCCGTCACCCGGGTAGTGCCCGAGTTGGCTCGCCGGAATCCCTCCAGCACCTCGACCGTTGTTGTCTTGCCCGCGCCGTTCGGCCCGAGAATGGCGGTGATCTGCCCCGCCTGTGCCGCGAAGGAGATGCGGTTGACGGCGATCACGTCGCCGTAGCGCACTGTCAGTTCGTCCACCTCGACCGCCGCCATCGTCTGGCCACGCTACCGACCGGAGGTTCGGGGCGTGGGAGTACCGAATCGGTGCCCTGGTGCCCCGAACCTGCTCGGGCGGAGCCCGGGCCCGCCGCTACCGTCTGGACCATGCTCGACATCCGTGTGATCCGCATCGACCCCGATGGCGTGCGCGCCGGGTTGTCTCGGCGTGGTGGGGATGCTTCAGCGCACCTCGATCGGATTCTCGAGCTCGACGGCGAGCAGCGGTCGCTCGGCGCGCGGCGAGACGAGCTCCGGGCGAGGATCAATGCGCTCTCCAAGGATGTCGGTCGGCTGCGCGGACAAGGCGACACGCCCGGGGCTGAGACGCTGATGGCGGAGAGCCGCGCGCTCGGTGATGAGGAGAAGGCCCTCGACGCCGAGGTGGCGCGACTCGCCGATGAGTTGCGCGACCTGCTGTTGCGAACGCCCAACGTGCCCTCGGCTGACTGTCCCGCCGGCGCCGGGGAGGCGGACAACGTGGTGTTGCGCACCGAGGGGTACGACCCCGATCGATATGCCGACCACCAGCGGGTGCCGCACTGGGACATCGGCGCCGAGCTCGGGATCCTCGACAGCGAACGTGCCGCCAAGATCTCGGGGTCGATGTTCACGATGTACCGCGGCTGGGGAGCGCGGCTGCTCCGAGCGATGGTGCAGCTCAGCCTCGACCGCAACGCGGATGCCTATGAGGAGATCCGACCGCCCACCCTCGTGCGTACGGACACGATGATCTCCACCGGTCACCTCCCGAAGTTCGAGGAGGAGGCGTACCACATGGAGCGCGACGACCTCTGGGCCATCCCGACCGCCGAGGTGCCGCTGACCTCGCTCCATCGCGACGAGATCCTCGACGACACCGACCTGCCGGCTCGCTACACCGCTCACACCTCCTGCTTCCGCCGGGAGGCCGGCGCCGCTGGGCGCGACACGCGCGGTCTGTTGCGCGTCCACGAGTTCGACAAGGTGGAGCTGCTCGCCCTCGCTCGGGACGAGGAGCAGGCGATTGGCTGCCAGCAGGACGTGCTCGCCCGCAGCGAGGCCCTGCTGACCGACCTGGGGCTGCCGTATCGGGTGCTCGACCTCTGCACGGGAGACCTCGGCGCGTCCGCCGCGAGGACGTGGGACATCGAGGCATATGCACCGGGTTGCGACATGTGGCTCGAGGTCAGCTCCGTGTCGTGGTTCAGCGACTACCAAGCTCGTCGGGCGAACATTCGATTCCGCACCGCGGGCAGCAAGGGCACCGAGTTCGTTCACACCGTGAACGGATCCGCGATGGGTTGGCCGCGCACCGTTGCCGCGTACCTCGAGACGCACCGACAGCCCGATGGGTCGGTGGCAGTGGTCGAGTGCCTCCGCCCCTACCTTGTTGGCGCCGAGTCGATCGGCCACCGCAGGGAGCGCGGCTGACGGCACGCGGTGTGCGTCCGAAGTTGAGCCGTTTGACCCAGATTCATCCGGCACGATGCGAATTACTCTCCTCGTGTGGTCGACGAGCAGAGGTCCCGGCCGACATCGATCGTCTTGGCCGACGACGATCATCGATTTCGGACGTTGGTTGTTTCCATCCTCACTGACGACGGCTACACCGTCGTGGCCGAGGCCAATGACGCGGCGTCAGCTCGGGAGGCCGCGAAGCGTCACCGGCCGGATGTCGTCGTCCTTGATCTGGTGATGCACGGCTCTGAGGGTCTGAGCACCTTGCGGGAGATCCTCGAGGACAATCCCGCTCAGTCAGTTCTGGTGATCTCGAGCTTGTTCGATCAGGCCATCGAGCGGGAGGCCGTGGCCCTCGGCGGGTGGTACCTCGAAAAGGCCGAGGGCGTCGCAGCGCTCGAACAGGCCATCGACCGCATTGCGGACGGGTCCCACAACCTGGCCTGAACCGAGCCGTCGATCGGCGACTCCACGTGCCACGATCGGCAGGTGGATCTCGATGCCTTGCGCCAGGAGTACGAGACGACGCCGCTCGACATCGGCGATGTTGCCCCCAGCCCTATGCCACAGATCGAGGATTGGGTGGCGCGCTGGTTGGAGGTCGCGCCCAACGAACCGACCGCTGTGGTGCTCGCTACCGCTGACGACTCGGGGCGTCCAACGGCTCGCAACGTGCTCCTGCGCGGCATCGATGAGCGGGGTCTCACGTTCTTCACTGGTTACGAGAGCAACAAGGCCCGCGATCTTGCGGTCAACCCGCAGGCGACTGTCTTGTTCAGCTGGGTGCCGTTGCTCCGGCAGATCCACGTCGTCGGACGAGCAGAGCGGGTCACCGCTGCTGAGAGCGACGCCTACTGGATGACGCGCCCTCGTGGGAGCCAGGTCGCGGCGTGGGCGTCCGAGCAGTCGAGCGTGGTGGCCGACCGTGCCGCGCTGGAGGCTCAGGCGGCAGACGTCACCGCACGCTTTGATGGGCTCGACATCCCCCGTCCGGAGAACTGGGGAGGCTTCTTGCTCACCCCAGAGACCGTCGAGCTCTGGCAGGGTCGCCCGAATCGCCTCCACGATCGTCTCCGCTATCAGCACCCGCACGATCAGCCGGACGTGTGGGAGATCGTCCGCCTCAGCCCCTGAGGAGGCTCACCCACTTATGCCCGGCCACGAGATGGCGGCGGCGGCGAGCGCCGCGATCAGATCCTGGCCATGGGGGATCGGTGCGTTCGCTGGGAGGTCAGCCCACATCGGCACGCGGGATCGTACGCGCGGCGGGAGCTCGAGCTGCACGCCCCCGCCCGCGGCGCGGTTGACCGGGTTGTCGCGATGCACGCCACGAAGCTCGACGGGCACTTGCCTCAAGTCGTCGACGACCGTGTAGGTGGGCATCTCGCTTCTCAGGTGTCCGGCGACATGGGTGGCGAGCGTCCGGTTGGCCCCGCCCACGAGCATCGTGGTCCACAGCCCTTCGCGTCCGTACCCATGGATCGCGACGGCCACGTCGACGTGGTTCAGGAACCGAGCCAGCGCGGGTGAGTCGTCGGGTGTCACCTCCACAGACGGGATGTGCCACCGCAGGTTGTCGGGTTGGCGGACCGCGTACAGCGAGGCGCCGCTCGCCTCGGCGGCCGCAGCCGCGATCCCGTCCGTTCCTGCCTCGAGGTTGCCACCGTGGAAGGCCATGAAGCCGAAGCTCGACCGGAGCGTGAGCTCTTCGTCGACGCCGGGCAGGGCCAGCAGGTCCGCGAACCGTCCCACTAGGAGCGGCGGCGGGCCTGCACGCCGAAGGTGGCGGTCAGCACGCTTGCCAGAGCCAGTGCAAGGAGGAAGCCGAGCCGCGTCGGCCCGACGTTGTTGACCCATCGTGCGATCGAATCGGACCAGCTGGTGACGATGTCGACGGGACGCGAGTCGCTGCCCCGTCCGGCCCGGACCCGAAGCTCGTACCAGCCGTAGTGCGCAAGGTAGGCGCCGGCGATCACGAGCACGGCCCCCGACACCCGGGTCACGTACGGCAGGGCTTGGCGCAGTGAGCGGACGAGGCTCTGGCGGGCCATGCCCATGCTCACCGTCAGCGCGAGCAGCACGAGCGTCATGCCCAGCGCATAGGCGACGAAGACCGCGAGGCTCGAGAGGAGGTTGGCACGGCGGAACGTGCCCGCCACCGCGCCGGTGAAGAGCGGCAGTGCGCATGAGATCGACGCGATTGCGTACGAGACACCGAACACGAACATCGACTGACCGGTGCGTTCTCGGCCACCGCGGTTCAGCTTGGGAAGCGAGACAACGGGCTCGAACCCGCGCAGCATCGCCACGCCGAGAACGGCCAGTCCGATGCCAATGATCATCGTGGCCCACGGTGTCCAGCGGTCGATGGATGCCGAGAGGTGGTAGATCGCGAGACCAACGGCGCTGAACACGACGAGGAAGCCCCCGGAGACCGAAAGACCAACATTGAGGGAACGGCCGATGCTGGCCCGCACGTCCCGGTCGTGCCCGTCGACGCCCAGGAAGTAACCGAGGTACGCCGGGAGCATGGCGAAGCCGCAGGGGTTGACCGTTGCCAGCATCCCTGCCCCGAACGCGATGGCGAGCGGCGCATCGATCATGTCGTGATTCCCAGCTTGGCGGCGAGAAGCGAACGGAGGGCAGCGGCCTCGATCTTGCCGGTGTGGACGGCCACGATGGTGCCTTCGGCGTCCAGCAGCACCGTGGTCGGCAGCGCGGTTCCGCCGAGCGCGGTGATCACCGACGCGTCCTTGTCGAGCGCGGTCTGATAGGTGACCCCGGTACGCGTCACGAGCGAGCGAGCATCCTCGGGACGATCCTGGAGCGCTAGACCTAGGAACCCCATCTGCGAGCCGACCTCTTGGTAGACCGCCTCGAGGTCGGGCATCTCGGTGATGCATGGCACGCAGGTGGAGGCGAAGAAGTTCACGAGCAACGGGGTCCCGCGGAGCTCCGATAGTGCGACGGTGTCACCATCGAAGGTGGTGAACGTCGCTCCTTCGGGGTTCTCGGGGGTCAGCGCGACGGAGTCCGCTCTCGGGGCCGGCGTGTCGTCGTCCGACAGAACGACGTAGGTGCCCGTGGCCGCCGCCAGCGCCAGCACGGTTGACAGCGCGATCACATGCAGGGGTAGGCGCGATGAATCGGGCACGGGGAGGACGGTATCGCCGGAGAGAGGTGGACCGTGGGGCAGGCCGAGGGTCGGCGTTGCAGACCCGCACGACGGGGGGATTTCGTGCGAATCGCGGCCGTTGCCCCGGCCCGCCCGGAACGGTGACCTCAGCTCGGGGCCGCTGCTGCGCGGCCCCGAGCGTGATCTCTGCGCAGAGCCGAAGCTCAGGCGCTCTTGTAGACGATCCGTTCCCGCAGGTGCTCGGGAACGGGGATCTCTGGGAAGTGGTCCTCGGCGCGGGCCACCTTCGGTGGCCGACCCCGACGACGCTTGCTCTGCAGCACCTTGCCGTTCAGCAGGAGCTGACCGCCCCACACGCCCCACGGCTCGCGCCGCTCGAGCGCGCCCTCGAGGCACTCGGCGATGACGGGGCAGCGTGCGCAGACCGCCTTGGCCTTGGCGATGTCCTGTAGCTCCTCGGAGAAGAACAGGCCGCTCATGGTGCCAGCGAGGTCGTTGCAGCGGGCCTGCGCCCACCAGTCCCTGTTGGGTTCGGTGGACACAGGCCCGCCGGGTTGGTCGAAGTCGTACTCGTAGCGCTCGGGCAACATCGCCCTGCCCCCTTGTTCGTGGGTTGATGTCGTTGTCGGATGGCTGGTTCGGTGGGTGGTCAGGTCTGGTCGTGGTCGGGATCCGGGGCCGGAGAACGAGAGAGGCCGCCGGGTGATCCCGGCGGCCTCTCGGAGGATTGCGTCTCGCTGGCGGTTGCCTAGGGCGAGTGCTCCAAGAGGGGCCGGGTCGGGCGGTTCTTGCTGTCGAACACCATGAAGGTGACCGGCTTGGCGATGGCGCCCTTGGTCCAGGTGGCGGACGGGTGGTTGCCGGACACCACATGCTGCGCCCCGGTGCCATAGTCGACACCGAGTGCGGCTGCGGCGGGGCACGACGCGAGGGGTGCAACGGCGCGGAGGCGCGCAGCACCGGCATCGGCCAGCAGGCCTGCCTTGGTGTGCGTGGTCTCCATCGTCACGGGCTCCTCGGGAGTCGGTCGCGCTCGAGCCGGCGACTCGAGTGCAGGCATCGCACCACGTTGGTGCCAGGTGCGTCAACCGTATTTGGGACATTTCTTCGCGAGTACCGTGCCAATCCATGGCAGCGTCGCCTCTGGGGCCCTGGAGCGAGCTGGTTTCCCGTCCTGCGGCAGGTCGGCTGTTCGAGGAGGCTCGCCGGGTGCGGCTGGGCGACGTCAGCCCGGGAGGCCGGTTGCGGCTCGACGCCGCCACCCGGTATCTCCAGGACCTTTCGGCCGACGACACGGCCGACGCCGCGTTGCCGGACGCTGAGTCGTGGGTGGTCCGCAAGACCTTCCTCGAGGTGCGCGCCTCTCCTCGCTATCTCGAAGCCCTCGAGCTGGCCACGTGGTGCTCCGGAACCGGCAGCCACTGGGCCGAGCGGCGGATCAGCATCGTGGGTCAGCTCGGTGGCAGCATCGAAGCGGCCACCACCTGGGTGCACGTCGACCCAGCCTCGGGGCGACCCAAGCGCGTGCCGGACAGCTTCGGGGCGCTCTACGGCGAGGCGTCAGGGGGGCGACGTATGAAGGCCCGACTCCTGCACCCAGACCCTCCGCTCGACGCGGCGAGCGCGCCGTGGGCGCTGCGCTTCACCGACTTCGACTTGCTGTCGCACGTCAACAACGCTGCGTACTGGGAAGCGGTGGAGGAGGCGCTGTCGGACCGCCGTCATCTGCGCGCGCCGTTGCGGGCCGAGGTCGAACATCGCATCGCGATCGAACGCGGCGCGAGCGTCGAGCTCGTCACTGCGGATACCGGCGACACGGTGATGGTCTGGTTGGTCGCCGACGGTGAGGTTGCCGCGTCAGCCCGGGTTGCGCCCGCGGCTTGACCGGTTCTGCACAGAACTAGATCAGCGTGTAGTGGAGGGTGCCGTGCTGGTCGTGGGACTCGGCCTCGCCGATCGCCTTGAGGTGCTCGAGGTGGGCGTAGGTCTCGCTCTCGGCCATCTGTCCCCACGAGCGCTCTCTGAACAAGCGATGCGACAGCGCCTCGACCGACGCCGGGCCGAGGTCGGCGGCCGCCGTTCGCAGCGTGTCGAGTCGTTCCTGGTGGTGCTCGTGGATCTCCTTGGCGCGCCCGGCGAGATCGTGGAACGGGTGCCCGTGGGCGGGCAGGACGAGCCCGACGCCTTCGAGCTGGCTGACCTTGTCGAGCGACTTGAAGAACTCGGTGAGCGGGTCAGCGCCCGCGACGAGGCCGGAGATGTGGGGCGTGATCGTGGGCAGCACGTGATCGCCGGACAGTACGACGCCCTCGGTGGGGTCGTAGAGGCAGAGATGGTCGTTGGTGTGACCCGGGGTGTGCAGCGACACCCAGTCGCGGCCGGCGAGGGTCACCATCTCGGCGTCGTCGACGCGGCGAGTAGGGGCGGGGGTGCGGACGAAGCGCTTCATGGCGATCCGACCGAAGCCGAACTTCAGGCGCCGGGACAGCGGTGGCTTGAAGGTCGAGTCGGTGCGCCACGGCATGACGCGGCCCCACGGGGACGGCGTCGGCTCATCGTCGGCGGTCTCATCTTCGGCCGGGTCGAACCAGGTGCGGAAGCTCCGGTGGGTGATGACCTCGGCGCCATAGGTGTCGCGCATGCGTCCTGCGCCGCCGAAGTGATCGGGGTGCGAGTGCGTGACGATCACGGTGTGCACGTGCTTGGGCTTGTACCCGGCCTGCTTCAGGCGATCGACCAGCGCTCGCCACGAGGCAGGGCCCGGCAGGCCGGGGTCGACAATGGCGACGCCGCGCTCGTCCTGCAGGAAGTAGCAGTTCACGTGACCCAGGCCCGGCAGGCTGATGGGCAGCTGCGAGCGCAGGATGTTCGGGGCCACCTCGTTGACCTCGGCCGACGCCGGCTCTTGCTCCTGGCGTCGGGGACGGGGGGCGGCCGGGGTGCTGTCCACGCCGTCGAACCTACTTGACCGGTCGGTCAAGCGTTCCCATCGGTGCTGGGCAGGAAAACGTTGGCCCGGTACCAGCGGAGCTCAGCAATCGACTCGCGGATGTCATCGAGGGCGCGATGCGCGGTGGCCTTGCGCGGCACAGCGTCGAGCGCGGTGGGGTACCAGCGCTTCGTGAGCTCCTTGATGGTGGAGACGTCGACGGAGCGGTAGTGGAGGTACTCCTCGATCTCCGGGAGGTAGATGGCGAGGAAGCGGCGATCGGTGCCGATCGAGTTGCCGCACAGCGGGACCGTGCGGGCCTCGGGCACGTGCTCCGAGATGAACTCCAGGGTGGCCTGTCCGGCGGCTTCCAACGAGATGGTGGACGCCTCGATCTGCTTCAAGAGCCCGCTGGAGGTGTGCATCGTGCGCACGACTTCCTCCATGGCGTCCAGGGCCTCGGGGGGCTGGTGCACCACGAGGTCGGGGCCCTCGGCAACGATCTCGAGCTCGTCGTCGGTGATGAGGGTGGCAATCTCGACGATGACGTTGCGAGCGGGGTCGAGGCCGGTCATCTCGAGGTCCATCCAGACGAGCATCGGCAGAGGCTATCGGCGGGCAACGACAGCTGGTCTACGTTGGCTCCGATGCCAACCACCCTCCAGATCCCTGTCGTGCGCCTCGACCCTGATCTGCCCCTTCCCGAGCACGCCCGGGCCGGCGATGCGGGTCTGGATGTGATGGCCCGGGTGGACGCCACCCTGGCGCCCGCTGGTGGCCGGGCACTGGTGCCGACCGGGATCGCGTTCGCGCTTCCCGAGGGCTACGCCGGGTTCGTGCAGCCCCGCAGCGGGCTGGCGCTGAAGCATGGCGTGACGGTGCTGAACTCCCCGGGGTTGATCGACTGCGGGTATCGCGACGAGCTCAAGGTGCTCCTCGTCAACCTCGATCCGTCCGAGCCGTTCGAGATCCACCGTGGCGACCGCATCGCCCAGCTCGTCGTGCAGGCGGTGGCCCAAGTCGAGTGGTCAACGGTCGAGGCGCTGCCAGATTCCGAGCGCGGCCAAGGCGGCTTCGGCCACACCGGCAGATAACCAATCAACGTCTGTGAAGCGTTTTCGCCGGTATGCGGACGTGGGTGTTCACAGACGTTGGTTGGTGGGGTCTTCTAGCCAGGCCAGCGCGCCTTCAGCGGCTGCTACCCCTGTGCTGAAGCAGGCTTGCAGCAGATAGCCGCCGGTGGGGGCCTCCCAGTCGAGCATCTCACCGGCAATGAACGTGCCGGGCCGCGACCGGAGCATGTAGCGATCGTCGATGGCAGCGAGAACGATGCCCCCGGCCGTCGAGATGGCCCGCGCCATCGGTTGCGGCGTCGCCACCTCCACTGGCAACTGCATCAACAGCGCCGCCAACTCCGTTGCGTCGGCGGGAACGCGGTTCCCGGTCGCTTCCCGCAGCAGCCCCACGATGACCGGTGCGACGCCGGCCCGCCCCAGCCCTGTGGCCGCTGAGTCCTTGGGTCGTCGTTTCGCGAGTCGCGTCTCGAGCTCGTCGATGGACGCATCCGGAAGCACCTTGATGTGGACGACCGCAGCTCCGGCCGTGTCGATGGCGTCTCGCAGTGATGCGCTCAGCGCATAGATCGGCCCACCTTCGATGCCATGCTCGGTGATGACGAGGTCGCCGCGAGCGAGCACGCCATCGTGGCGCACGACAACGTCCTTGACCGGCGTGCCCGCAAAGCGAGTCCGGAACGGCTCGCTCCACCCGACGACAAAGCCGCAGTTCGCCGGTCGAAGCTCGGCCACCATGACGCCGCTCTGCGTCATCGGCACCGTCCACGCTCCGTCCGATCCGGTGCGGGGCCAGCTCGCGCCACCGAGCGCCAGCACGCACGCGTCGGGCTCGCTGATGACGTCGGCTCCCGACGCATCCGTGAAGGTGAGCGCTCCGCTGTCGTTCCACCCGACCCACCTGTGGCGGGTGCGAAGCTCCACCCCGAGATCGTCCAGTCGACGCAGCCACGCGCGCAGGAGCGTCGTCGATCGGAGATCGGTCGGGAAGACGCGCCCACTCGAACCGACGAACGTGGATTGGCCAAGGTCCTCGCACCACCGCCGGAGCGCGCCGTTGTCGAATCGCTCGATGGCCGTGCGCAGCCGGCCCCGCGCCGGGCCGTAGCGACCGAGGAGCGCGTCAAGTGGTTCGCTGTGGGTCAGGTTCAGCCCGCCACGTCCTGCGACCTGAAGCTTGCGACCGACCGTCGGCATGCGGTCGTAGACGGTGACGGTGACTCGGGCGCGCGCCAGGACCTCGGCCGCCATCAGGCCGGCTGGTCCACCGCCGACGACCGCCACGCGATGGTGACCGGGCATCACGTTCATCACTCCGCCCGCGTGACGTCTACGGCCGCCTTGTCGGAGCGCAGACCGAGGTAGCTCGGGTGTCGGAGTCGGTCGTCGCTCGTCCACTCGGCAAAGGCCAGCTCGGCGACCAGCTCGGGTCGTACCCAGGTCGCACCGCGTGCGAGGTCGGCTCGAGGTGGCGGCGGGTCGAACGGGCACCGGTCGGTGGTGAGCGGATCGAGCAGCCCTGGGAGCCGAATGAGCTCCGCGTCGGTGAATCCGGTGCCGACCCGGCCGGCGAAGTGCAGCGGCCCGCCTTCGCCGGCCGTGTCGTGGTACCCGACCAGCAGCGCGCCGATCTGTCCGGCTCGGCCGCCTTCGCCAGGGATCCAGCCACCGATCACCATCTCTTGTCGTCGACGCACCTTCACCTTGCGCCACGCCCCGCTGCGTCGACCGGGCTCATACCCAGCGTCGAGACGCTTCGCGACAACACCCTCGAGGCGCTGTTCGCGCGCCGCAGCGAGCAACGCCTCGCCGTCATCGTGCAGCGGTGAGAGTCGCCACGCGGGAGCGGGCTCGAGCACCTGGTCGAGCAGTCGTCGGCGATCGCGCAACGGGAGCGAGGTGAGGTCGTTCCCATCGAGGTGCAGCAGATCGAACACCACGTAGACGATCGGCTGCTCCGCGGCGCGTCGCGCCGCCTCGGCGTGGTTGGCGATGTGCATGCGCTGTTGCAGCAGCCCAAAGCTCGGTCGACCCTGGTCGTCGGTCGCGATCAGCTCGCCGTCGAGCAGCGCCGCAGCCGCTGGCAGCGCCGCGGCAAGTCCCGCCAGCTCGGGCCATGAGCCCGTGACATCCCGCTCCGTGGACGACTGAATGCGCTGCATGCCGTTGTCCACGAAGGCGACGGCACGCATCCCGTCCCACTTCACCTCGTAGGTCCAGTCCTCGCCCGTCGGTAGGTCGCCGCTCGCGGCCTTCATGGGCACCAGGGTGCGCGGCAGTCGGTCGGGACCCACGCCTGGCAGGCTACGGGGGTGCGGATTCAAGCCTGGCGCGTTCACGATACGGGGCTTGTCGCCGCCCCCGGTCCGTTTCGACGGTTGGCGGGCGCCGTGCGGCACCACCAGGGGCGGGGCGAGCCGTGGCCCGCGGAGGTAAGCCTCGAGATCGTCGGTGATCGGTTGATCGTGGAGGGTGTCGGTGCCTGGCCGGTGGCCGAGGTCAGCGCACGGGTGGTGGGTCAGGGACCCCCGCTCACCTTCGTGGTGCGGATCCCTGACGCTGATCACCTGCTGGCCGCGGCGGCTGGGCCGGCCACGGCGGCCTTCCTAGCTGCGCTCACCACCACGTAAGCGCGGCGGCGGTGGCTGCGTAGGGTGGGCCGACTGGGGCAACTGGGCCGCGGAGGGAAGGGGTTGCGTCACGGTGACTGAGCTGGCATTGGCGGGACAGGCTGCGTTGATCACGGGTGGGGGGAGTGGGATCGGGCTGGGTTGCGCTCGGCACCTGGTGCGCGATGGCGCATCGGTCACGCTGGCGGGGCGAGGGCAGGACCGCCTCGACGCGGCCGTGGCTGAGCTCGAGGCTGCCGCGCCGAAGGGCGTCGAGGTCAGGTCGGTGACCTGTGATGTCGCCGACGAGGACGACGTGGCGGCTGCGGTCGCGGCTGCGGTGTCGATCACCGGTGCGCTGCAGATCTGTGTCGCGTCGGCAGGCACCGGCGGCCTCGCCCCAGTGATCGCCATGCCAGCGGAGGAGTGGCGTCGGGTGCTCGACATCAACCTCACGGGCGCGATGTTCACGCTGAAGCATGCGGGGGAGGCCATGGTCCGGGCGGGCGGCGGGGCCTTCGTCGGCATCTCGTCGATCGCGGCACCGCTGACCCACCCGTTCATGTCGGCCTACTGCGTCTCGAAGGTGGGTCTCGAGGCGCTCATCCGCACCGCGGCCGACGAGCTCGGCCGGGCCAACGTGCGGGTCAACGCCGTCCGACCGGGGATCGTCCCCACGGAGCTGGCGGCGCCCCTGGAGCAGGACCCTGACGTGCTGGCCGATTACCTCGCCCAGATGCCGATCAGTCGCACCGGCACCACCGACGACGTGGGCTCGCTCGTCCGGTTCCTCTGCGGGCCCGAGTCGTCCTGGATCACGGGCCAGTGCATCGGCGTCGACGGTGGCCACCACCTCCGGCGAGGCCCAGATGTGGAGCACTGGGCCCGTGCTGTCTACGGCGATGGCGTGGTCGACGGCCGCCTGTGAGCCCTGACCTTTCC
>JBBDWQ010000049.1:62721-72957 GCA_040902805.1 Acidimicrobiales bacterium | reverse complement strand
GGGCTCTGAGCTCGTTGTGTGGGTGACGGTGAGCCGGCTTGTAGGCGGGGTTCTGAAATCGCAGGTTCCTGACCAGGTCGGTTAGCTCGGAAACGTGCTCTGACCTGGACTTATCCCCCGCAACAAGTTTCGTTGCCTGTCCTCAGTTTTCTACCTGCTGAGGACAGGCTGAAGACCGGCCCCCTCCCCACCGTCACGTCCCGAGCGCGACCGTGACCCTTGTGCTCTGGTCCAGCCATCGCCGCGGTGACCCCAGTGCCGTGGCTCACAAGATGGAGGACGACGCGCACGGGCGCCCGAGGTCGCCGCTATGCAGTTGCACGACGCACGGGCTCTGGCTTCGAGCATGGACGCGCTGGGAGTGGTGCCATCGGAGGCACGGTGCGAGGAGTGCGAGCTGCGATCAGCGCCCAGCGGAGAGCCTGCCGAACGAGTCACGTCCGTCTAGCGTCGGCGAGATGTCCAACCCTCGCGACTGGCGGACGCCAGACGATGACGCGCCGGCCCGCGAGTTCCGCCGACGTGGCCACATGTGGAGCTGGGACGACAGCCCGTCGACGATGCCGAAGGCCGAGCAGTGGATCCGCTACGGCATGTGGGCAGGCCTCGTGGTCATGTTCGTCGTCGGCGTCATCAGCCTGCTGGTCCGATGAAGCTGCGGACCGCCGTCGTCGCGCTGCCCCTTCTCCTCGCCGCGTGCGGTGGCGACGATGACGCCCCGCCTACCACGACCATGGCGGCAGAGACGACAACCACGGAGACCACACCGGCATCAGCACCCCAGGCGGCGCTGACCGGCTTCACGGAGTGCACCGATCCGCCGGGTGACGGTGCGGGTGCTGACCTGATCTCGGCCACGCTCGGCGTGCAGGGTCAGGTGCTCACGATCAGCTACCAGACCGCCGCTCCGTTGCCGGGACCGTCATTCAGCTACTACATCAACATCTTCTCCGCCGGCTACCAGATCGGGCTGCGCAGCATCGACGGAGAGGTCTTCCGCTTGGTCGCAGACCTCACGGAGGGAGGCCAGGAGAACCTGACCACCTCCTACACGCTGGACGGCAACCTAGCGACGCTGGTCGTACCGCTCTCCGCTCTGCCGAGGCTGGCGCAGCCCTTCGACTACAGCGCGGTCATCACGGTCGACGGAGTGGACGTCGACAAGTGCGACGGCACCTTCCGGGCGGCGGAGTAGCGCGGCAGGTGGCAGGCTGCCCCCGGCAGGGCGGGGTGCGCACGGCGGAATGATCGGGGTCTCATGGCTGAGGACGACTGGCAACTAGCGCGTCTGATCCCGACGAGTGGGATCCATGGCGTCGAGGAGGCTGAGAGGCGAGCCACCTCGGCCTTGCTGGCGGTGATGGGGTCAGTGCGCGAGTTTGGCTCGGCCATCACGAAGCCGCTGGGCGCGCCGGCCGGTCAACTGGACTGCTTCATCGAGGTGCCGTTCAAGGCCGACGAGCGCACCGTCTACCCCGACGGCGTGCTCCAGACCACGCGTGCGAGCAAGACGTGGACCGCGCTGGTCGAGGTAAAGACGGGCAGCTCGGAACTGGAGCGCCCGCAGGTGGAGTCGTACCTCGACGTCGCCCGCGAGAACGGCCATCAGGTCGTGCTCACCATCTCGAACCAGATGGCACCGGCGTCGGGGCTGCACCCTGTCGACGTCGACAAGCGCAAGCTCAAGAAGGTGGCGCTCCACCACCTGTCGTGGGCCGAGGTGCTCACCGTCGCTGTCCAGCAGCGCGTCCACCGTGGCGTGTCGGACCCCGATCAGGCGTGGATCCTCGGTGAGCTGATCCGTTACCTAGAGCACCCTCGCTCGGGCGCCCTTGACTTCTCCGACATGGGCCAGGCGTGGGTCCCGGTGCGCGAGGCCGTGGCGGCAGGCACCCTCCGATCGAACGACAAGGGATTGGCCGACGTCATCTCTCGGTGGGAGCAACTGCTCCGCTTCGCAGCTCTGCGCCTCGGTCGCGAGCTGGGTGCTGACGTGCAGGTGCAGGTGTCGCGCAAGGAGGCCGCGGAGCCGGCCGTGCGGTTCGCCGCCCAGTCGCAGTCGCTCGTTGGCTCCGGCTGTCTGACGGGCGCGCTGCGGATTCCCGATGCGGTCGCTCCGATCGATGTCGTCGCGGACCTCCGCGCCGGCAAGGTCACGGTTTCCGTCGACATTGACGCCCCTCGCGAGGGGCGAGGGGCAACCCGCATCAACTGGCTCGTTCGTCAGCTCAAGGACGCCCCCGACGGTTTGCGCCTTGACGCATTCGTGGCGGGGGCGCGCAGCTCGACCAGCGAGCTGCTCCGCGTTGTGCGCGAGAACCCGATGGTGCTCATCGCGGATCCGAAGAAGGATCTCCGCACCTTCCGCGTGGCGGCGGCGTCGCCGGTCGGTGCCAAGCGAGGCACGGGTCGCGGCGGCTTCATCGACAGCGTCCTGGCCGCGCTCGACGGCTTCTACGGCGCGGTGGTGCAGGAGGTCAGGCCGTGGACCGCAAAGGCACCGCAGCTCCCGAAGGGCGGCAAGATGGCGGTCGAGGAAGCTGGCATCGACGTCGAGCCTCCGCCCGGCGACCTGGTCGAGCCGGCCGGACCCGAGGTCTCGGGCGACCTGCCCCCCGAGGCGCCCATACCCGACATCGTCGAGGAGGCCGTAGAGGCCGGCGCCCTGGCTGCCGACGAGGTCGATGGCGTGGATCAGCCCGGCTCGACGGATGAGCCCGACGACGAACTGGTCTCGTGGGACGCGGCACAGGACCGGCTTGACCACGAGCGAGAGATTGAGGGACCACCGCAGTGCCAACCGCGTGCCGTCGTGGCTCACCGTGCAGATCAGCGACTCGCCGCCGACGAGGACTGCGGCGCCGGCTGAGTCGGCCTTACCGGCCTGGGAGGATGCCGGATGCACATCGGCGGCGACCTCAAGATCCTGACGGCTGATCTGACGTCGCTGGGCACGCACCTCGGCTACCTGCTCCGTGGAGCCGATGGGCGGTGGACAGGCGCGCTCGTGCTTCCCACCACGCCCGACCTCTCCGTGCCCGACGATCTCATCGTCGAGCTGGAGGGCGAGGCACGCCTCGACCAGGAGAGTGCCCTGCTCCACCTGTCGGTCATGGCCTCGACGAGCGGCAACAGCGGCTTCACCCTGGCACTGGTGACTGACCAACCAGGAACACCATGACGAGGTCGGTGTCGGGCACGAGGTAGCCCTCGCCGCCCTACTCCTCGTACAAGCCCAGCCTGCGCGACTTGGCGCCTTCCAGCCACGGCTCGCCGCTCCCCACCTCGGCCGGGGGCAGCTCATCGCGGACGTTGAGCCGGCGCGCGTTCTGCGGCATGGATTGCCGTCGTGCTGCTGCCCAGACCATCGAAGCCCGCCTACGCTCGGGTTCGTGGCGAAGGCGCAGCGAGGTCGCGAGGCCGACCGGTTTGGCCTTGTCGTGGTTGACCCTGTGCGCGCGTTCACTGACCCGACCGGGCTGATCGGCCAGATCCACCCCGTCGATCAGTTCAGCGTGATCGTCGAGACCGTCGAGCGGCTCGCTTCGTTTGCGACTGCCCATTCAGGTCCAAAGGTGTGGGTCACGTCGCTGTACGCGCCCGGCCAGTTCAGCGGCGGAGACCTCGAGCACCCCCTCGCCCTGCTGTGCACCGATCCCACGGGCGACGATTGCGTTTGGGACCCGCAGCTGGTGCCGCCGGCGGACGCAGTTGTGGTGACCAAGACGTCCATGGACGCTGGCTCCTGTCAAGCCTTCGTCGACGCAACCGAGGCGATGGTCACCGCGGTCGACGCGGTGCTCATCACGGGCTTCTGGCTATCCGCCTGCGTGTCGGCCACGGCCGCCTCATGTGCTCAGCGCCTCGCGGGCCGAGTCCCGGTCGTCGTGCCGCTCTCGCTCGCGGCGACCCGCCTGAAGTTGTACGACCCGATCGATGACCATCCGGCCGATGTTGATGTCGCCGGCCAACTTCAGCAGCTCCGAACTCGTGGTGTGGTCGTCTGCGACACGCCAGACACCTGGCGGGTCGAGCTCGCCCGTTCCTCGCACGGCTCTGGTGTCGAGATCTAGCGGACCGAGACCGAGGTCGAGGACCTCCTGATCGCCGCGACCTATCGGACGCGACCGATCACCAGATCGGCTGGCCGCCGCACTCCGGAGATCAGCGCGTATCCGCCCTACTGGGCTGGCGGCAGAACCTCCAGCAGCTGAGGCAGGTCTTCGGAGACCGTGGCCCACAGGATGTCGAGGTCGATGTCGAAGTAGTGGTGGATGAGCCGGTCGCGCATTCGAGCCGCCGCTGCCCACGGAACCTCGGGATGCGTCGACCGGGTTGGTTCGCTGACCTGCTTCGCAGCCTCACCGACGATCTCGACGAGCTTGGTCAGCCCAAGTCGGAGCAGCTCGTCGTCCTCGAGGCTCTGACGGGTCTTGCCCGCCGAGAACTCGATGGCCTTCTCGGCGGCGTCGCGGAGGTGGCGAAGCCGGACCAGGTCGTCAGGCGGCGTCATACAGCGTGCGAGCCTCGGCGGCGACCTCGTCGCGAAAGTACTGGCTCAGGTCTCGGAGCGTCCGCAGGTCGACTGATCGGCCGAGTAGCTCGCCCAAGTGGAGCTCGAGCTGCGCGATCCCGAGGAGCCCTGGTGTCTGATCGGGCTCGAACTCGACGAGCAGGTCGATGTCGCTGTCTGGTCGCAGCTGGCCGCGCAGGGCAGAGCCGAAGAGTCCGAGTCGCCGGATTCCGTGCGCGCTGCAGAACACCTGCAGACGCTCGTCGTCGATGCTGACTCCCGGTGCCAGTTCCATCACAGCAAGTCTCGCAGGTCGATCACCTGGCGGCGCTCACTGACTCGCCGGAGAACGGCGCATCGGGTGTGTGCTGGATCCGGCTCGCGGTCCTCAGCCAGTCCTCAATCAGTCCTCAGCAGGCTGAGAACTGAGGAGGATCCGCGGGAATTGTTGGGAACCAGTCGGACCTCAGTCGAGGAACATAATCCCTGGTCACAGGCCCAAAACTGCCCAGCGAGCCGCAGTGGCAGATGGTGGGTGACGGTGAGCCGGCTTGTAGGCGGGGTTCTGTCTGCCCGGGTCCCTTGCGGTTGCCGGGTGGGTGGCCATCCATCTGTGCGGTCTACCTGGGGACATCGACCGGGCCGGTCGTCCCACGCTTGACCTTGCTCCGGGTGGGGGTTGCCGAGCCGCCGGGGTCACCCCCGACGCTGGTGCGCTCTTACCGCACCGTTTCACCCTTGCCTGTGCCCGAAGGCCATCGGCGGTCTGTTCTCTGTTGCCCTAACCAACAGGTCACCCCGTCCTGGTTCACACCAGCACCCTGCCCTATGGAGCCCCGACCTTCCTCGACGTGGTCGAGCCACGCCGCGGCCACCAGGCCAGCTCACCGTCGTCGCCAGCATAGGGCGACGGCCACTCGGGTGGCTCAGAAGTTCAGTGCGCTGAGCTCGGGGAACCACTCGGCGGCGCGATCGACGGCCATGCGCCAGCGATCGCGGTCGAAGGTGCCGGCTGGTTCGACCGTTGCGCGCGGCTTCCACGTGGCGGCGATGTCGTCCAGTCCGCCCCAGGTGCCCACCGCGAGTCCGGCGAGGAACGCTGCCCCCAGCGTGGTCGCTTCGAGAACGGGTGAAACCTCGACCGGTCGTTGCGCGGCGTCGGCAAGGGCTTGGATGAAGGTGGGGTTGGCGCTCATGCCGCCGTCGACGCGCAGCGTGGGGATGGTGAGGCCCGCATCGGCCTCTGCTGCTTCCACGAGGTCCATGCCTCGCTGCGCCACTCCCTCGAGCACGGCCCGCACGATCTGGGGCCGTTCACTGCCGCGAGTGAGGCCCAGCAGCGTGCCTCGTGCGCCGTAGTCCCAGCGTGGGGTACCAAGCCCAAGCAGGGCAGGTACGTACATGACGCCGTCGGCGGTCGCACACTGCGATGCAACGTCGTGGCTGGCGGCGGCGGTATCGATGATGCCGAGGTCGTCGCGCAGCCACTCCACGTTGGTGCCCGCCGACAACATGATGGCCTCGACGCCCCAGGCTGTCTCACCGTTGCGACGGAAGGCCACGATCGGGAAGCAGCCGCCGTCTCCTTGTCGCTCGAACGCTGGACGATTCCCCAGGTGGAGATCGAGCATGCCGCCGGTGCCGAAGGTGATCTTCGCCATGCCGGGTCGGACGCAGCCTTGGCCCACAAGGCTGGCCTGCTGGTCGCCGGCTAGCGCTGCGATGGGCGGCGCCCCGGGGAGCGCCGTGGCGGTGCCGAGGACGCCGCTGCTGTCGACGACGCTCGGGAGCATGGCGGCGGGGATTTGAAGCGCGGCGAGCGTCTTGTCGTGCCACCCCGTGGCATCGCCGGTGAGCAGCCCGGTCACTGCGGCGTTGGACGCGTCAGTGGCGTGGACAGCGCCTTCGGAGAGATGCCAGGTGAGCCACGAATCAACGGTGCCGACGCAAAGGTCACGCGTGCGATCCGGGTCCGCGATGTCGAGTAGGTATCGCACCTTGGTGGCCGATGCATTGGGGGCCACGTGAATGCCCTCGGCTTGGAGCACCAAGCAGTCCCCAACGGTGCGCAGGTCCTGCCAACCGATGCCGGGCCCGACTGGGACGCCGGTGGCGCGATCCCACACGATCGTGGACGCCCGCTGATTGGCGATCCCGACGGCATCTACCGGACCTGCCTCGGCAAGTGCCGCCCGCGCTAGGTCGAGCGCAGTGCTCGCCATCAACGCAGCGTCGAACTCGACGAGACCGGCCTCGGGTGATGAGGGCAGTAGCGGCTGGTGGTGTTCGAGCGCGATCGAGGCGTCGGGTCGGACGACGGCGGCCCGCAGGCTGCTGGTGCCGACGTCGATGACGAGGATGCTCATGATCGCTTCCTATCAGCCTCGTCAGTAGCCAGAAGGACCGAATGGCGAGGTGAAGCCGAGCTTGCCGGGGTTGAGGATCCCGTTGGGGTCGAGCGCCGCCTTCATCGAGCTCAGCACCTCGAACCCGCGCCCCAGGGCTTCGGGCACGAACCGACTCCGGTTGAGGCCGACGCCGTGGTGGTGCGACAGCGCGCCCCCGGTCGCCAGCACCGAGCGGGAGCCAGCATCCCAGACGGATCGGTAGTAGCGGTCGCGGTCGTCCGGTTCCACCTTGGCGGCGAAGGTGAAGTAGAGGCAGCCGCCGTCGGTGTAGCTGTGCGACTGATGGGCCGACGCGGCCACGGTGCCGTCTACCCCATTGAGGGCGGCGACCGTCGCCGCGTAGATCGCGGGTAGGTCACGCCAGCGCCCAACCACCTCCATCGTGTCGACCACGTAGCCCCGGGAGATCAGCGCCTCCAGCGCGGAGACGTCGTTGCGTCGCTCGAGCCAGTGGGCCACATGCTCGATGTCTTCTCGTTGTGCGTCTCGGCAGACCTCGGCTACGAGCTCCATCGTGCAGTCAACGAGCGCCCCGTCGCCTTCGTCGACGACGAGCAGAAGGGCCCGATCGCCGGTGTGGTAGGCCCGCTCGGCCTCGGCGGGGTCGTACAGGCGGAGCACCGCGGGTGTGCCGCCGCGCTGCATGATCCGACGCATCGCGTCGATGCCCGCCTCGAAGGATGGGAAGCCGTAGGCCGCTCGACGTTCGTGGGTGGGCGCAGGGTGGAGGCGCAGTCGGGCGCCGGTGATGATTCCGAGCGTGCCCTCCGAGCCGACGAAGAGCTGGTTCAGGTCGGGTCCGACGGCTGCTCTTGGAGCGCCCCCGGTGGAGATCTGACGGCCGTCCGCGAGCGCTACATCGAGGCCGAGAACCATGTCTTCGATCTTCCCGTAGCGCGTCGAGAGCTGACCGGCCGAGCGACATGCGAGCCAGCCGCCGACTGTTGACAGCGCGACCGACTGTGGCCAGTGGCCAAGGGTGAGGCCGTGATCGGTTCGCAGTGCTTGCTCGAGGTGGTCCCCAAAGGTTCCGGGAGCTACGTCGAGTACGAGTGAGGTCTCGTCGACGTCGGTGATGCCGGTGAGTCCGCACAGATCGAGCAGCACGCCGCCGTGCACGGGCACCGAGGCGCCACAGACCCCACTGCGCCCCGCGGCCGCGGTGACCGGGATTCGCTCGGTGTTGCACAGCGCGAGGATCCCCGCGACCTGATCGGCCGTGGTGGGGGAGACCACCGCCGCCGCCTTGGCCGCCACCTGGCCCTCCAGCGCCCAGACCATCGCCTGCGGCCACCAGTCGCGGCTCGCCTCTCCAAGAGGGTCACCTTCGCTCACCGTGGGGCAGATGGCGCCGAGCTTCGAGAGCAGACCACGCGGGACGTCGACGAAGGTCGAGTTGAGGTGCGCGGTCGCGGCAGCGCCGCCGTCGCGCAATGCTATGGGAGGCGTCGGCGCGCCAGGTCCGGGCGCGGGCAGGTCGTGCGGCGTCGTCATGGCATCGCTCCTACGGCTTACGGGACGAGATCGGTCTGCGCCCGGCCGGTGGCGGACCGCTCGGCATCGATCAGCGCAACGTAGGCGGCGGCCTGTCGGTTTGCCTCCTCGGCCGACCACCCGAGATCGGTCGCCATCAGGTGGGCCACCGCGACGGCCGCGGCAGCGCTCGCATCGCGGGCTTGCAAGCGGGCTCGTGTGCGACGGGCCAGCACGTCGTCGACGGTCGTTGCCATCTCATGACGCACGGCGTGCAGGGCTTCGGCACGAAGGTAGGGGAGCCCCTCCACCAGCGGGTCGCCCATCGTCGGATCAACATCGATGAGCGCCATGACCGCGGCTGACTCGCTGCCGAAGCGGTCGGCGAGATGTCCTGGGGTACCTGTTGGTACCGCCGCGCCGCCTCGGAGCACGAGCCGGCGAGTTCGGCATCGCTTGGCGGAGCGCGGCGCGTTGCCGAGACGCTTGAGGACGGCCTCGACGGTGTCCTCGGCCATCTCCCGGTAGGTCGTGAGCTTGCCGCCCATGATCGACACCACTCCGAAGTCGCTCACGAGCACTTTGTGACGGCGAGAGAGATCGGCGGTACGGCCGGTCGTGGCGGCCTTCACGAGGGGGCGGAGGCCCGCCCAGGTCCCAACGACATCCGTGGCCATGAGCGGTTCGCGGACGGACAGGTTGATGGCTCGCAGCAGGTAGCCGACGTCCTCCGGGGTGCACTGGGGATCATCGATCGGCCCGTCGTAATCGGTGTCGGTCGTGCCGATGTAGGTGAGCAGGAACGTGCCATCGGGCTGCGGGAGCCACGGGACGACAAAGACGGACCGCCTGTCCTTGGGGACGGGAACCACCACGGCGATGTCGTTGCGGACCTTCGTCCACGGCACCGTGATGTGGATGCCCTTGGCCGGCCGGATCGTGTCCGGGTTGCCTCCCTCGTCGAGGGCGCGCACCTCGTCGGACCAGACGCCGGCGGCGTTCACCACGGAGCGGGCCGCCACGGTGATGCTGCGACCGTCGGCCTCGATGACCGCCCCGGAGACCTGACCGGCCTCGTCGTGCGTGAGCTCGACCACCGCGGCGTGGTTGGCCACCACGGCCCCGTGATCGAGGGCCGCGGTGCGGGCGATGGTGAGTGTGAGCCGAGCATCGTCAGCGCCGGCGTCGTAGTACAGGTAGGCGCCTGCGAGTCGCTCCTCCGGGAGCGTTGGCATGTGTGCCGCCGCCGCCGCCTTCTTGAGGCGCTTGTGGAGCTTGCCGATGCGAGCCCCGCCGGTGAGGTCGTACATCCACATCGCGCTCCCCAAGGCACGGGCCACCTTCGGGTTGATGAGGCCGTCCTTCGAGAACAGCGGGATCAGAAACGGCAGCAGGCGTACGAGGTGTGGTGCGTTGTGACGCAGTCGCTGCCGCTCCCGCAACGCCTCATAGACGAGGCGGACATCGCCGTTCTGGAGGTAGCGAAGTCCGCCGTGGACCATCTTCGAGCTCTTCGACGAGGTACCGCTGGCAAAGTCGTCACGCTCCACGAGCGCCGTGCGCAACCCCCGGCTCGCAGCGTCGAGGGCGACTCCCGCGCCCGTGATGCCGCCGCCGATCACGAGGACATCGAAGGTTTCCTCGCCCAGGGCGCGCAACGAGTCGGCGCGGTCGAAGCTCCTTGGCATCAGCCGCAGCGAAGCACGTCGGTGGCCATGCCCCGAACCTACCGCCGCCGGGCCGGTGTGCTCAGATCCGGCTCATAAGGTGTGTCGCACCGTGAGCCCGACGGCCTGCGGCGATACAGTCAGCGACCCGCACGTGACCTTGACGACAACCACA
>JBBDWQ010000049.1:56329-62621 GCA_040902805.1 Acidimicrobiales bacterium | reverse complement strand
ACAACCACAACCACAGGAGAGCCAGGATGCCTGAGCTGAAGGGCAGCAAGACCCAAGAGAACCTGAAGGCGGCCTTCGCCGGCGAGAGCCAGGCCAACCGTCGCTACCTCTGGTTCGCCCAGAAGGCCGACGTCGAGGGCTATCCCGACGTCGCGGCGCTGTTCCGCTCGGTCGCCGAGGGCGAGACCGGTCATGCGTTTGGCCATTTCGACTTCCTTGCGGTAGTCGGCGACCCGGCCACCGACGAGCCTGTCGGTTCCACCGAAGCCAACCTCCGTTCCGCCATCGCCGGCGAGACCTACGAGTACACCGAGATGTACCCGGGCTTCGCCAAGACCGCTCGGGATGAGGGCTTCGAAGAGGTGGCTGAGTGGCTCGAGACGCTCGCCCGAGCGGAGAAGAGCCACGCTGGTCGCTTCGCCCAGGGCCTCGAGAACGTCTCCTGACTCGTTGAGGGGGGCCGTACGCCCCCTACTGATCTGGGAGCCGACGCGATGAGCACGAAGCTCACACTGTCTGACATCGCTGACGTGCGCGCCTACGAACGGGAGCGTGACGAGTTCCGACGTCACGTGATCGCCCTGAAGAAGCGCCGGCGCGTTCACGTTGGGCCGATCGTCACCCTCGTGTTCGAGAACCGGGACACCATCCGATTTCAGATCCAAGAGATGGCGCGCGTCGAGAACCTCATCAGTGACGAGGCCATCCAAGGCGAGCTGGACATCTACAACTCGCTCGTACCCGGGCCGGGCGAGCTGTGTGCGACCTTGTTCATCGAGCTCACCGAGGACGCGCAGATGCGGGAGTGGCTGCCCAAGCTCGTGGGCATCGAACGCACGGTGGTCCTCTCCGTCGGCGTCGACGAAGCCGCGGTGCTGCTCCGCGCCAGGCCGGAAGCGGCGCATGAGGCACAGCTCACTCGGGATGAGGTCACCGCGGCGGTGCACTATGTGCATTGGACCCTGACCCTCGACGAGGTAGCCGCAGTCGAAGCCGGACCCGTGTCGCTCCTCATCGATCATGGGTCCTACACCGAAGCGGCTCGGCTCAGTCCGGAGACCGTGGCCGAGCTGGTCAACGACCTGCGGGGCTGAACCCAGGATCTTTGCCCGGATTGTTTCGGTCTGTTCCATTCATCCTTGGTTGCCCCGTTGCCCTTTGACGCGACCTCGGGCACACTCGGCTCAACGGAGGAGGACAGGGTGGACCGGGTAGCCAACCGGGAGGCGTTGCTTGCAGAGCTGACCGGCGACGGAGGATCGCCATCGTCGCTCCGTGGTCGTCTCCTGCGTACCCGCGAGGTCGCCTTGCTGTTCCAGGTGTCGGAACGGGCTGTTACCGACTGGGCTCGTCGAGGCCGCGTCCCCTCGGTCCGCACGCCCGGTGGGCACCGCCGTTATCCGGCTGACGAGGTGTTCGCGCTCCTACGGCGCAGCGAAGCCGCCGAGTAGGCCAGCCAGGGTCGGTTTGCATCGGCACCGCGCTCGCGCGGAGACTGCGACCGCACCCCGCCCCCGTCACGAAGAGCCCCCCAACATGGACCTCGCATGGCGCCGACACTCGGCCTGCCGCGGATTGGACCCCGAGATCTTCTACCCGGCCACCGATGAGGAGGCCGACGCCGCGAAGGCGGTCTGCGATCAGTGCTCGGTGCGCGAGACGTGCCTTGAGTTCGCGCTGCAGGGTCGTGAGAAGGAAGGCGTGTGGGGCGGAGCGACGGAAAAGGAGCGCCGCCGCATCCACCGTCAGCGTCGCCGGGCCTCCTGAGCCGGCGGACCTGCTCAGGGCTCGCACTAGCGTCGCGGCCCATGGCTGACAACGATCTTGCGCACCACGGCGGCTGGCCTGCCGTCCTGGGGAGTCTGATGGGGGGTGGGTCCCTCGACCGCGGTGTCGCTCGCGCCGCGATGACCGAGATCCTGGCCGGAGCGGCCACCCCCGCGCAGATCGCGGCCTACATGGTTGCGCTGCGGATGAAGGGGGAGACCGTCGACGAGCTGGTTGGAATGGTCGACGCCATGCTGGCTGCGTCGGACCTCGTCGAGATCGACACCAGCGGGCCGGTGGTCGACATCGTGGGCACTGGCGGCGATCGTGCCCACACCATCAACGTGTCCACCCTCGCTGCGATCGTCGTGGCCGGCGCCGGTGGCCGGGTGTGCAAGCACGGGAATCGCGCCGCATCGTCCGCCTGTGGGTCGGCCGACCTCTTGGAGGCCTTGGGGGTGGCCATCACCCTCGGACCAACCGGGGTAGCGCGCTGCGTCGAGGAGGCGGGCATCGGCTTCTGCTTTGCCCCTCGTTACCACCCAGCGATGCGTCACGCAGGCCCACCACGCCGCGAGCTCGGGGTGCCGACGGCGTTCAACGTGCTTGGCCCGCTGTCCAACCCGGGTCGGGTGCAGCGGTACGTCATCGGCGTTGCTGACGCCCGCATGGCGGAGCGCATGGCGGGCGCCCTGGCCGCCAACGGTGCGGTACGAGCGCTCATCGTTCACGGGGGGGACGGGCTCGACGAGCTCACCACCACTGGGCCTTCGTCGGTGGTCGAGCTGCGCGACGGGACGACGTCGACGTGGTCCGTCGACCCCCTGGCGCTGGGCCTAGCCGCGGCTCACCGGGACGACCTCGTCGGTGGGGACGCCGCCCGCAACGCGGAGCTGGCCGGGCATGTGCTGGCCAGCGAGCACGGCCCGCATCGCGACATCGTCGTCCTGAACGCTGGTGCTGGGCTCCTGGCCGCCGGGCTGGTCGACGATCTGGCCGACGGCATCGCCGCCGCCTGCACGTCAATCGACTCAGGCGCTGCCGCCGGGGCCCTCAGCGCCCTGATCACCGTCTCTCAGCGGGAGCTCGCGAGCGAGCCCGCCTGAGTGCTTCGGCGGAGTGCTGGACAGACTGAATAATGACCGTTATCGTGGGGCGCGATGACCGATGCCCTGCGCGTAGCCCCCCAGCCCGTCGAGGGGCGAGACGACCTGATCCGGGTCAAGCTCATCGCCGCCGCCGCTGAGGTCTTCGCCGAGAAGGGCTACGACGGTGCCGGTGTGGCCGAGATCGCCCGGCGCGCGGGCTACACCACAGGCGCCATCTACGGCCGCTTCACCGGCAAAGCCGAGCTGCTTCTTGCTGCCATCGAGGCCTACTCCGAAAGCGAGCTCGATACCCTCTTCAACGAGCACCGCTTCGAGGGCAAGGTCACCGACATCCTCACCACCGTGGGCTCGCACCTCGTCACGGATCCGCTGGGTCCGGAGAGCGCGTTGTTGCTCGAGGCGTTCGTTGCTGCGCGGCGCGACCCTGAGGTCCGTCGCATGATGCAGGGCTTCCTCGATCTGCGCGGGGACCGACTCGCCGACCTCGTCACCGAGGCCCAGGCCTCTGGTGCCATCGACGCGACGCTGGACCGCGAAGCCGTCGTGCGCTTCTGTCACGCCGTCGGTCTCGGATTCCTGCTGTTCCGCGCCGTCGATCTGGCGCTACCCCAGCCCGGACCCTGGGAAGACCTCATCGCACGCCTCGTCGAGGCCCTCGACACCACCACACCCGACCACCAACCCACCACGGAGACCTGAGATGACCACCAACGAAGAGATGCTCGGCCGAGCCGATGTGAACGACCTCGAGGCGATCCTGTGCATCTCGAGCAAGGACGTGGGCGAGGTGGTCCACGCGGTCAAGGACAACGCCGACGCCCTGTTCACCTGGAACTACGAAAAGGGTGAGCGCCCTGCACTCAACAAGCTCTACGAGAAGGCCAAGAACGCGCAGTGGAACGGTGAGACCGATCTGCCGTGGGAGACGCCGGTCGACATCGAGCAGGTCGTGGCCAACGCTCCGGTCGATCCCGATCTCGACCCGGTGTTCGTCGCCGCTCGCCAGCCCGGCCAGCCCCTGCACAACTGGGGCGAGAAAGAGTGGCTCAACCTTCGCATCGAGAGCCAGAACTGGACGATGAGCCAGTTCATGCACGGTGAGCAGGGAGCGCTGGTGTGCACCGCCAAGATCGTCGAGACCGTGCCGTGGATCGACGCCAAGTACTACGCCGCCACCCAGGTGATGGACGAAGCACGCCACGTCGAGGTGTTCGCCAAGTACCTCGACACCAAGATGAACGGCCACTACCCGCTCAACGCCCACCTCGGCATGCTCCTCGACGACATCATCGCCGACAGCCGCTGGGATATGACCTACCTCGGCATGCAGATCATGGTGGAGGGTCTGGCCTTGGCGGCGTTCGGGTTCATGCACCAGCTCACTGAGGAGCCGCTGCTCAAGAAGCTGCTCCGGTACGTCATGAGCGACGAGGCGCGCCACGTCGCCTTCGGTGTCCTGTCGCTGAAGGAGTACTACGCGGAGCTCACCGACGCCGAGATGCTCGAACGCCAGGAGTTCGCCTTCGAGGCCGCTGTGCGCATGCGAGATCGCTTCTTGCAGCAAGAGGTGTGGGAGCGCATGGGTGTCGACCTCCGCACGATGATCAAGCTCCAGCTCGAGCACCAGGGCGACAAGAACGAGGACCCGTTCCAGCAGCTGCTCTTCTCGAAGATCGTGCCCAACTGCAAGAAGCTCGGCCTGCTCGACCGCAACAACGGGTGGCTGCGATCGAAGTTTGGTGAGATGGGCGTGATCCAGTTCGAGGACTGGGTCGACACCGGTGAGGAGTACGAGGCCATGAGCCTCGATGCCCTCGCCGCCGAGTCCGCCTAGGATCTGCTCACCGACCCTCGGTGGTGAACTGGGGGGCGTAGGGCCCGGCGCTTCGGGGGGAGCGCCGGGCCCTGCCGCGTCTGTGCATCGGGGTCGCTGTCGCCGCATACCCTGAGCGACGTGCCTGATGCCGCTGCTCGCTATCGCTGCACGTCGTGCGGCAACCTCACCCGATTCGATGTCACCGTTGCTCGCCGAGAGCGCTCGTTTCACCACTACACGGTGGGCGGCGAGCTGTCGATCGAGGATGTCGAGGTGCTCGACGAGCGGACCGAGATGGTCGAGTGCCGCTGGTGTGGCCCCGGCGGGCGGGTCGAGCAAGTGATCGAAAGCGATGTCACACCCCCTGCGTAGCGTTGCGGGCATGGGAGACCACTCGCTGTGCATCAGCTGTGACGACTGCATCATGGAGGGCACCTCGGCCTGCGCTGACTGTGTCGTGACGTTCCTCTGCGAGCGCGAGCCAGGCGACGCCATCGTGATCGATGTCGTCGAGGTGCGGGCCTTGCGGCTTCTCGAGGCAGGTGGCCTTGCTCCAAGGTTGCGGCACCGCCGTCGCACGGGCTGAGTCCTGTCCCATCCGGGATCGCCATCCTGGGTCACGAACGACCCTCGCGCGCGCTGCTACCGTCGGCCGCGGAAGGGTGGCGCAACGGGGAGCCGTCCCCGCGCCGAGCGTGTGCAGAAGCTTCATCTCGTTGGGTTCACGACAGATCACGAGGGGTTGATCCTGAGCGCGCGCCGTGGCACGCGGTCAGGTGGCTATCTCCTCGCCGTCGACGCGGCCGTCGCCGAGGCAGTGGATGCTGTGCTCGCCCACCAAGACGAGGAGCCGCAAGTCAGGGAAGAGCCGGCCCAAGCCCCGCGTGTCGAAAGCACGCTGCCGGTGCGGGAGATCCAGGCGCGTCTGCGACAGGGTCGCACCGTCGCAGATGTCGCAAAGGCCGCCGGCGTCGACGTCGCATGGGTCGAGCGGTTTGCTCCGCCGGTGCTCGCTGAACGCGCCCAGGTGATCGCCCGGGTCCAGCGCGCGGCGCTCAAGCGACAACGGCTCGGCCAATCGTCGCATCCCATCGGTGAGGCCGTTCGACACAACCTCGCTGATCGCGGCGTGCTGATGTCGCCCGATGAGTTCCGTGATGCCTGGACAGCGAAGCAGATCGGTGAGGGCCGATGGGCGGTTCGCTGCTCGTTTCCCTATCGCGGCAAGAAGAAGGTCTTGCGCTTCGACTTCGTGGAAGCGGACCGCGCTGTTTCTGCTGCGGACGCGGCGAGTGGGCAGTTCGGTTACGTCACCCCACCGCCCAACCGGAAGCGGGCCAGCGCGAGGCGTCAATCGACCTCCGAGCAATCTGGCTCCCGACCTACAGCGAAGCGTTCCACATCGAGCTCGGGATACCGGCCGGACAGCGATGGCGGCGCCGCCAGCTCACGGTCGGCCAAGGAGCGGCAGAAGGCGGCCGCTGCGATGCGTACAGCGGCCGCGAAGCGAGCGGCCGACGCAGAGAAGGCAGCAGCGAAACGGGTTCGAGAGCGAGCGGTCGAGACGGCACGCCAGGAACGAGCCGCGAAGGCGGCAGCC
>JBBDWQ010000049.1:3562-56229 GCA_040902805.1 Acidimicrobiales bacterium | reverse complement strand
CGGTGGCGAAGAAGAGGCCGGTGGCGAAGAAGAGGCCGGTGGCGAAGAAGAGGCCTGTAGCACGGCGCGCCCCCCACAAGACCGTCAGCACGACGAAGACCGTCAGCAGGCGTCCGACAGCGACCAAGGCTGTCGCGCCACGGGCTTCCATCGCTCCGCCTCGCGTCAGCGTTGAGCGCCTGACGCAGCCGATCTCGGCGGCGCGCTCGACCCACGTCGTGTCAACCCGGCCGATCGGTAGCCCGGACGCTCGGCCAGTGTTCCGGCAAGGCCTGGCCCAACCGGCCGCCCGGGACGAAGCCGCCGTGACGCGACCGATGCCTGGTGGGAACAGGGCGGACTCGCCGGGGCCGCCCCGACAGCCCGATCGGCCCCGGCGCACGCAACCCCTCCGCGCCACCTGAGCGCCGCCGTGCCGGCGGCCGCGCGACCCCTTGTGCCACCTGATGGTGACACACTGCGAACCGCCGGCCTTGCTGCCGGTCTGGACGCGGTAGGCATCACCACCGCGGAGCTCTTCGACCAGGTTCGCTCAGATCTGGTCGAGCGCAAGGCGCTGGGGCTGCACGGCGGGATGGCGTTCACCTATCGAAACCCGGAACGGTCGACAGACCCCGACCGTGCAGTTGAAGGGGCTCGGTCGCTCGTGGCCGGTGCTCGTGGCTACCTCGACGCGCCGCCTGCGCAGGACCTCGCCGGCCCGGTGGGACGCATCGCTCGCTACGCATGGGAGGACCACTACGGCATGCTGCGCGATGGCCTGTCGGCCATCGCCGCGGTGCTGAAGGGTGCCGGGTGGAAGGCGCGTGTGCTGGCTGACGACAACGCGCTGGTGGATCGTGCCGCCGCGCACCGGGCGGGGATCGGATGGTGGGGGAAGAACGCCAACCTGCTGCTTCCGGGTCTCGGCAGCTGGTACGTGCTGGGGGCCGTGGTCACCGATGCGCCGCTCGTGGCCGACGCTGCCACCGTCGAAGACGGCTGCGGCTCGTGCACGCGGTGCATCGTCGGCTGTCCGACCGGTGCCATCACCGCTCCGGGGGTTGTTGATGCGCGCCGCTGTCTCTCCTGGCTGTTGCAGGCGGAGGGTGTGTTTCCGCTCGAGTTCCGGGTCGCTCTCGGGGATCGGATCTACGGGTGCGATGAGTGCCAGGAGGTGTGCCCGCCCAACCGCCGGGTGCCCATCGGACCGGCGTCGTCGTCCGCTCGGCCGTGGGCAGCGCTTCTCGACCTGCTCGACGACGACGACGGCGCGGTTCTCCGGTGGGCGGATCGGTGGTACATCCCCCGGCGAGAGCTGCGCTACGTACGACGCAACGCACTCGTCGTGCTCGGCAACATCGCGACAGGCAGCGCCCCCGATGTGGAAGCGGTGCTGGTGCGACACCTGGCCCATCCGGACTCGCTGCTGCGCGCCCATGCCGTCTGGGCAGCGAGGCGCCTGGGACGCGAGGATCTTCTCGAGCCAATCGGTAGCGACCCGGACCCCCTCGTGGTCGCCGAACGGAACGCCCTCGTCCCTGCTCGCTGATCAGGCCATCGCCTCATGACCCACCTCTTCGTCACCAACGACTTCCCGCCCAAGATCGGTGGCATCCAGACGATGCTGTGGGAGCTGTGGCGACGCCTCGACCCCAGCTCCTTCGTGGTGCTCACCACGCCGCACCCCGATGCCGAGGCGTGGGACGCGACCCAGCCCTTCCGGATCGTTCGGACCCGCGAGCGGGTACTGCTGCCCACCCCGCGCCTCGTCAGGCGCATCGACGCCTTGGCGACGGAGATCAACGCCGACCTGGTTCTGCTCGATCCCGCCCTGCCGGCTGGTCTCATGGGCCCTCGGTTGCGTTCCGCGCCGTACGGGCTCGTGCTTCACGGCGCCGAGATCACGGTGCCCGGCCGGCTTCCGGGGGTGTCACGCCTCATGGGGCGGGTGCTCCGGGGAGCAGGCTTTGTGGTCGCCGCCGGCGGGTACCCGCTGGCGGAGGCTGAACGGGCCGCGGGAACAAGCTTGCCCAGCGTGATCGTCCCGCCCGGGGTCGACGCACATCGTTTCGTGCCCCTCACGCCGGAGCAACGTGCTGAAACGCGGGTTCGGCTTGCCCTGCCCGCAGATGGTCCCCTCATCGTGTCCGTGAGCCGACTCGTGCCCCGGAAGGGCATGGACGTCCTGATCCGGGCCGCGGCGCTGCTCGCTCCGAGCTACCCCGGCCTCATCGTCGCCATCGGTGGGGGAGGTCGAGATGGCGATCGGCTGGCTCGATTGATCCGACGCACCGGCGCGCCTGTTCGCCTGCTCGGTCGGATTGATCACGCCGACTTGCCGGCCCTGTATGGGTGCGGGGATGTGTTCGCCATGCTGTGCAGAAACCGCTGGGGCGGATTGGAGCAAGAGGGGTTTGGCATCGTGTTCGTGGAGGCTGCTGCTGCAGGGGTGCCCCAGGTGGCGGGAGCGAGCGGAGGTGCGGCTGAGGCCGTGGTGGAGGGCGAGACCGGGTTCGTGGTCGATCGTCCGCGGGATCCCCAAGCGGTCGCGGCAGCCCTCGCCCGTTTGCTGGATGATCCGGCGCGCCGGATCGAGATGGGCGCTGTTGGACGGCAGCGCGCCGCGTCCGACTTCGGCTACGACGTCTTGGCCGAGCGCCTCGCTACGTCGCTCGCCGGCTGGACAGGTCAGCATGGCTGAACACGCGGCGGTGGGCGATACGGGTTCCGGGCTCACCCGTGCCTCGGTATGGGCCACTGCCGCGCTCGCCCTCTCTGGCGGCGCGGCGGCCGCGTGGCCCGACACCTTTGCCGCACCCCATGCGGTGTTCTCCGGCCTGATGTTCGTCACGGGAGTAGGAGCGTTCCTGCTCGCGTACTTCGTCGGCATCTCCCGTAGTCGCACCGACGCGGTGACCCTCTCCGGACTGTTCTTCCTGTCGGGGGGCACCGCCTCTGCCGAGGTCCGGCGCCGACTTCGGTTGGCCACCTTGGCTCAGACCGCGATCGTGGTCACCGCCGCCATGGTCCGCCCCTATACCGAGGTGGCCTATGGCATCCTGGCCCCGATGTTTGGACTGGGTGTGATGGCGCTCTGGGGGGGACGCCACGGCGTCTTCCCACCCCGGGTGCCCCGGTCGTGAGAATGGGGTGATCTGCGCCAGAATGCAGAGCCCACGCAAGCGAGCCGACGGAAAGGGGGCATTCGATGGCGGATCAGGCGACCGAGACGCTCGAGATCGCCGCGTCCGCTGACGTCATCGCCTCCGTGCTCACGGACTTCGTTGCCTACCCGACGTGGGCCCGAGATCTGAAGGGCGTCACAGTCGACGAGCGTGACGCCCAGGACCGAGGTCGAGAGGTCACCTTTCGGGCCGCGGCGATGGGCCGTAGCACGGGCTACACGCTTCGATACGAGTACGCAGACGATCCCCTGACGATCGCGTGGACGCTGGTACGGGGGGACATCATGCGTCGTCTCGACGGCTCCTACGTGTTGACTCCCGTAACGCCGAACCTCACACAGGTGACCTATCACCTGACAGTCGACCTCGTGGTGCCGTTGCCCGGGTTTGTGAAGCGCCGCGCCGAGTCGAAGATCGTGCACACGGCCTTGCGCGAGCTGCGCGCACGCGTCGAAGCCTGAGGTAGCCGATCCGTGACGAGGATCCTGCTCTTCACAGGCAAGGGTGGCGTCGGCAAGACGACCACCGCCGCCGCAACGGCGGTCCGGTGCGCTGATGCGGGTCTGAAGACGATCGTTCTGTCGACGGATCCTGCCCATTCGCTCGCTGACGCATTCGACGTGGAGCTAGGACCGCTGGCGAGCCCGATCAGCGACGCACTCTGGGGTCAACAGCTCGACGCGCAGGACCGGATGGAGGAGTCCTGGCATGACATCCAGCGATGGCTCAAGGACGTGTTCGCGTGGGCGGGAGTCGATGGCCTGGAGGCCGAAGAGCTGTCGGTGATCCCCGGGCTCGACGAGGTGTTCGCGCTCACGGACATCAAGCAGTACGCAGAATCTGGTGAATGGGACGTCCTGGTGGTCGACTGCGCTCCCACCGCAGAGACGATCCGCTTCTTGTCGCTACCGGACATCTTGTCCCGGTACATGGAGCGGCTCTTTCCCGCCGGACGTCGAGTCAACAAGATGGTCGCGCCGGTTCTCTCCCGCGTTACGAGTCTGCCGGTGGCGGGAGACGACGTGTTCGCCGCGACGAGCAGGTTCTATGAACGACTGGACGGTGTGCGAGGGATCCTGATGGATCCTCAGCGCACGAGCGTGCGGCTCGTCGTGAACCCTGAGCGGATGGTCATCGCTGAGGCCCGACGCACCTACACCTACCTATCGCTGTTCGGTTATCGCGTCGATGCTGTCGTGGCCAACCGGCTGCTACCGGAGGCGGTCTCTGATCCATGGTTCGAGCGGTGGAAGGAGCTGCATACGGAGCACCTCCGCACCATCGAGGACGGGTTTGCGCCGCTTCCGGTCCTCAAGGCCGAGCTGGCTCCTGCGGAGCTGATCGGGGTGGACTCTCTGCGTACGTTTGCGCAGGAGGTGTACGGCGATCTCGACGCGGCGAGCCGACTGCATGAGGGCCAACCGCTGCGCGTCACGCGCCGGAATGGGCGCACGACGCTCTCGCTCGAGCTGCCCTTCGCTGACCGCGATGATCTCGAGTTGGGTAGACGGAGCGACGAGCTCCTGATTCGAGTGGGTCCGTACCGGCGCGCCATCACCCTTCCGGACTCGCTGCGGAGCAGAGCGGTGGCGGACGCGACGCTGAAAGCGGGCAGACTGCGGGTGACCTTCGAGGGGAGTGGCGACGATGACGGGTGACGAACGGCAGGATCACGCCCGGGCGGGTGTGGAGCACCTTCAGGAGGCGGCGCGGGAGATGATCCGGGCGACGCGGAGCCTGCTCGACGCAGCGGAGGAGCTTGTGGATGACCCCTCCGCGGTGCAAAGCGTGGTCGGAACCATCGCATCGTTGGCGCAGGTGGCGGCCAGTAGGCTCCGCTCGGAGGGAACTTCCCCCGGTGACACCCCAGGCGACGATGACGACGACGGTCGCGTCGAGCGGATCCGGGTGTCCTGAGGCTCCGATGCGACTCCTTCAACTGGCCACCGGACCAGGGCAGATGCTTGATCTGCACCCCAACGTCTCGGTCGTTACTGGCCTGGATGACGACCAGCGAGCGGTCCTGGTGGACGCGGTCACCCGGTTGGCGCGGGCGGAGGCGGTCGCGGGGTCGGGATTGCTCGAGGCGTACGGAATCATGTTCGACCTCGACCCGGAGCTGCTCAACGTCATCGAGTTCGCGATCGGTGACCTCGATCCGGTGGTGCACCACAGCCAGCTGCCATCACAAGCGACATCCAGTGAGACTCGAGCGCTGCGGGTCAACGAGCACCGGATGTCCGAGCTGTCGGCATCGATAGCGGATCTCGTCGAGCGACGAGCCACGTTGCACCAAGCCCATGAGGCCGCCGTCGCCGCGGTGGACAAGCTCCGGGCTCGACGTCACGAGGCGGAGCTCGGGGCGCGAACGCGCCAAGAGCGCCACGATGAGCTGATCCGTAGACGCGACGAGCTGAGCGCCCGCCAGCGCGGCATTGATGCCGAGCTGGCGGATGTCGGCCCGTCACTGGCCTCCGCCCACTCCGCCCGAGCCGAGATCGAGGAGCGCACCGCGAGCGTTCGAGCCGCCGTGGATGACGCCACGAAGCTCCGGGTCTCGGTGGAGGAGGAGCTGGCTCGGCTCGACCCGATCAGCCATGACGACGCCCAAACTGAAGCAGACGCGGCGCGGGCCACTCTGCAAGCTCTCGAAGCGAAGATCGAAGTCGAGCGGGCGGAGGAAGCCGAGCGGAAGCGGGCCCGCGCTGAGGCTGAGGCCGCCGCCGCGGCAGTGCACGAGCCCCCGCTGGAGCCAGCCTCGGTTCGTCTCGAGCGGTTGGATCAGCGGTTGCAGGACCTGGAGCAGCTCCTGGTGATCCTCACTCCAGTGCATCGGGCGGCAGTCGAGCAGGCGAGGGAGCAGGTCGTCGGGGGTGATGCGACGCCGCTGGTGCACTCCCCGGAGGCGATCCTCATCGCGGACGACCTCGACCAAGTGACCGAGCAACTGGCGGAGTTCGAGCAGGGCGCTGCTGTGTCGTCCGTCGATGTGTCGCCCGCGGACGGTCGCGCCCGGCTTGATGAGGCCCGCCAAGCGCTGCTCGAAGCCGAAGGGGCACTCCGGAGCACCGACCTCGATCCTGACCTCGTCGCGAAGCTAGAGGCCGTCCACGCCGAGCTCGTCGATGCGATCGAACGATCCTACGGACGTTTCTCGCCTGGAGCCAAGCGTGCCGCAGCGCAGGTCGACGGCCTGCGGGCGGCCGAGGAAGAACTGCTCGACGAGCTCGGCTTCGCGTCCTACTCGACCTACCTCATGGGGTACTCGATCGGGAGTGCTGATCCGCAGGCAACCGCTGCTCTGCACGTCGCTCGTGAGGAGCTGGCGGAAGCAGAGAAGGTGTGGCGGGTGCTGGAGCGGGCAACGGAGCGAGCTCTTATGCATGCACAGCTCATGGACGAGCGCCGCCGAATCCTCGACGCGGCCCGCCGGATGCTTGGTCACGCCGTGGCCCACGGTCTGCCGCAGGCCGAGCTCCGTAGCCTGAGAGTCCCGGCGGTATCCGCCCAGGAGTCAGCCCGCGTGTTGCGTGATCTCCTCGACGAAGTGGGTCTCGACCTCGGCGATGAGGATCTGGACCGAGACGAGCTGCTGCTGATCGCCGACGCGTGGCTCGACCAGGTCGACCAGGTCGACGATCGGCGTCGCACTGCGGCAGACGAGCTGTCGAACCTTCGCCTTGAGCGGATCGTCCTGTCGGCCGAAGCGGACGCCGAGCTCGCTGTGGCAGAATCCGGCGCAGCGGAGGTGCTGGTCGCCGACGGTGGTTCGGCTGACGAGCCCGACCCGGAAGCCCGTCGGCGGGATCAGTTGGCGAATGCGCGTTCCGCGTTGGCCATCGCTGAGCAGCGGCTTGCCGATGCCACATCAACGGCCGAACGTCGGTCCGTGCTGCTGGACGATCTGTCCACGGCGCAGGAGCTCGAGCAGGGGGCGGTTGAGGTGGCTGCCGAGGCGCAGCAGGAGGTCGCAGCGTCGGTGGCTGCGGTTGCCCCGCTGGCCAACCGTGCGGCGATGCTCGAGGAAGAGCAAGGCCATTGTGCCGAGGAGCTCCTTCATGTCGAAGCAGCCATCGGTGGCCTGGAGGAGCCCGCTCCTGATCTGGACGCCATCGACGCGGATCTGGTGGTGGCCGAGGGGATGCTGCGTGACGCCGCGACGAGTCTGGCCGACGTGGACAGCTCACTGGCAGGCGTGGAGGCTCAGCGTGATGAGCTCAGCCTCGAGATGGAGAGCCTGCGAGATTTGGTCGCCGCTGAGGTCGCCAGCGACGCCACGCCGATCAAGGAGCTCGAGTGGTACCTGCTGGCCAGACTCGCGTCCCAGCGGTCGGTCTCGGTGGCAGGTTCTGTGCCGTTGCTCCTGCACGACACGTTGCGAGGCTTTGATGCCGAGGACGTGGATTACCTGCTCACTCGCCTCGAGCGTATGGCCGAGGCCGTGCAGGTGATCGTCATCTCGGACGATCCGGTCGTCGTGTCCTGGGCCTCCAGCGTCGGCCTCAGCCGCGCTGCGGTCGTCATGCTCGAGCCCGCCTGAGGCGCGCAGGCACGGACATCCGCAGGGGCCTACCATCGGGGTGTCCCATCGCGTGACCAGGAGGTGCTGTGGCAGTTCTCACTGAAGCCGCCGTCCGGGAGCTCGCAGGAATACGGGGAGATGTTGCGCCGATCACATCGTGTTATCTCGACGTCGACGGGCGCCGCCTCGTTCGCCAGCAAGATATCGAACATGAGCTCGACGGCATGCTCCGCGACGCTCGCCAACGGGCGAACGGGCATGCGTCGGTTCACGACGACCTTCGAAGGATCGAGGCGTTCGTTCGCGGTGGTCTCGACCGCAAGGAGACCCGCGGGCTCGCGATCTTCGCGTGCGCAGCTAGTGAGATCTGGGAAGTCATCGAGCTTCCTGTGCCCGTCCGCTCGAAGGTCGTGATCAATCACGCACCTGCGGTTGGTCAGCTGGAGTCAGTAGTGCGCGAGCACGAGCCGATCGGCGTGCTGCTCGCTGATCGGCAGCGCGCCCGGCTTTTCGTCTTCGAGCTCGGCCGCCTGGTCGATCGTTCAGAGCTCATCGATGAGCTCCCGCGGGACTACGACGTGCGCGGAATGCGCGAGCGTGGCACGCCTGACCACCACGTGGAGGAGCTGGCTCACCAGCATCTGCGTCACGCCGCGCGAGCGGCCTTCGAGCTCTGGCAGGGTCGGGGGTTCCACCACCTCGCAATTGGTGCCCCTGAAGCCATCGCCAGCGCGCTTGAGGACTCACTCCATCCCTACCTCCGCGAGCGCTTGTGCGGACGGATTCACGTTGCGGTCGATGCCAGTCATGCGGAGGTGCGTGCCGCCGCCGAGTCCGTCGAGGCCGAGGTGGAGCGCGAGCACGAAGCGGCGCTCGTGGTCCGTCTTCGCGAGGCCGCGGCAACCGATCGGCGAGGGGTGGCAGGGTTGGCGTCGACACTGACGGCGCTGAACGAGCGCCGCGTGGAGCGACTCGTCGTCTCGAAGGGCTACTCGCAGCAGGGCTGGCGCTGTTCCCAGACGGGAGCACTTGCCGAAGTGGGTCCCACCAATCCCGCGAACGGCGCCCCTATGGATCGTGTTCAGGATGTCGTCGAGGACGCCATCGAGGAGGCGCTGAGCCAGGGTGTGGGCGTGACGATTTGTGTGGGTAACGCGGACCTCGATGTCCTTGGTCAGATCGGTGCCCTGCTGAGGTACTGATCTCCGGCTCTCGCCGGGCATGCTGTGGGCGTGATCTCGATCGGGCTCGACGTCGGCGGTACAAAGATCCTCGGTGTTGCTATCGATCCAGACGACCCCGGGGTCCTGCGTTCTGAGCGGCGGGTGGCCACCCCGGACGGCGGACTTGGGTTGGTCGACACCCTCTGCGAGGTCCTCGGCGCGCTCATCGCGCCGGACGAGGCTCCCGCTGTGCTTGGCGTGGGTGTGCCTGGGCTCATCGATCGGGAGGGGCGGCTGCGCATGGGACCTCACCTGGGCTCACTTCGCGACTTGCCCTTGGCGGAGATGCTGACCGAGCGATCGGGGATCGTCACCGTCGTGGACAACGACGCCAACTGTCATGCCGTCGCGGAGCAGACCTGCGGTGCGGCTGCAGGCGTCGACGAGGCTCTGGTGGTGACCTTCGGGACCGGCATTGGCGCCGGAGTGATCACCCGGGGTCGGCTCGTGCGAGGCGCCAATGGCTTCGCAGGAGAGCCGGGTCACACCATCGTTGATCGTGACGGTCTCCCGTGCCCCTGTGGTCAGCGCGGTTGCTGGGAGCAGTACGCATCGGGGACGGGCCTAGCGAACCTCGCTCGTGTGGCGGCCAATGAAGGGCGCATCGAGTCGGTCATCGAGGCCGCCGGTGGTGACCCTGAGGCCGTGCGAGGCGAGCACATCACGGCGGCGGCTCGCGCAGGTGATGCCGACGCCACGCGGGTCATGGATGAGCTCGCCGGATGGATGGCACTCGGTCTGGCCAACCTCACGAACGTCCTCGACCCCGCAGTGGTCGTGCTTGGCGGGGGCCTGGTCGACGCGGCCGACCTCCTACTGCCCCGGCTGCGTGAGGACTTCGGTCGGTTCGTGATGGGGGGCGATCGTCGCCCGACCGTGACCATCGTGCCCGCAGTGCTGGGGGAGCGCGCGGGGGCCATCGGGGCTGCCGTGCTGGCCGCGGAGTCTGCGTGATCGCCGGTCAGTGGCTGGAGCGATACCGCTCCCGACACGCCTCGATCTCGCCCCACGCCGCGTTGGCGCCCTCCCAGCCCCGCACACTGGAGTGCTTGTCCGGCTCGAGGGCCTTGTAGACCTCGAAGAAGTGACTGATCTCGTCGGTGAGGTGCTCGGGCAGGCCGTCGAGGTCTTCCACGTGATCCCAGCGAGCGTCACCGGCTGGGACGCAGATGATCTTGGCGTCAGGCCCGGCGTCGTCGGTCATCCAGAACACGCCGACCGGCCGCGCCGAGACCCAGCAACCGGGAAACGTCGGGTCATCGAGGAGCACGAGCGCGTCGAGGGGATCGCTGTCCTCGGACAACGTGTCGGGGATGAAGCCGTAGTCGGCTGGGTACGCGGTGGCAGTGAACAAGCGCCGGTCGAGCCGAAGCACGTGCTTGTCGTGGTCGTACTCGTACTTGTTGCGACTGCCCCGAGGGATTTCGATGACGACGTCGATCTGCTTGGTCACCGCTCCATCCTCGCGCTCCGGACGGTGAATCAAGTTCAGGGCCGACTGGAGGCCGGGACTACCGTGGGCGCGATGGAGTTCCGCCGGATCACCGGGATGCCCCCCTACGTGTTCACCATCATCGACGGCCTGAAGATCGAGGCCCGTCGCTCTGGAGCCGACGTGATCGACCTCGGCTTCGGCAACCCCGACCTGCCGTCCCCGGAGATCGCGGTCGACAAGCTGAGCGAGGCGGCTCACAACACAAAGAACCATCGGTACTCGTCCAGCCGGGGCATCCCAAAGCTGCGCCAGGCCGTCGCCGACCTCTACAAGCGTCGATTCGACGTTGACCTCGATCCAGACACCGAGGTCATCTCCACCATTGGTGCCAAGGAGGGCTTCAGTCATCTGATGTGGGTGCTCCTGGGTCCCGGGGACGCGGCGATCGTGCCGTCGCCGTCCTACCCGATCCACATCTGGGGCCCGCTGTTCGCGGGCGCTGCCGTGCGCGAAGTTCCCATGACGACCAACGTCAATGACGACGGCCAGTTCCTCGACCGGATCCGCCACGTCTTCGAGCATTCGTGGCCCCGTCCGCGCGTCATCGTCTGCTCGTTCCCACACAACCCGACGACCGCCTGCGTCGATCTGGACTTCTTCCAGGAGCTCGTTGACTTCGCTCGAGAGAAGGAGGTCATCGTCGTCCACGACAACGCCTACGCGGAGCTCGGCTTCGATGGTTGGGATCCGCCGTCGATCCTGCAGGCGAAGGGGGCGAAGGACTGTGCGGTGGAGCTGTACTCGATGACCAAGTCCTTCTCCATGGCTGGATGGCGCATGGCCTTCCTCGCAGGCAACCGTGACGTCGTACAGGCGCTGGCGAAGCTCAAGTCGTATCTCGACTACGGCACCTTCCAACCGATCCAGATCGCTGCGACGGTCACGCTCAACGAGGCGGTCGACTTTCCCCGCGAGGTTGGTGCGATCTATCAGCGTCGCCGAGACGCGCTGTGCGAGGGCTTAGAGCGGATGGGCTGGGTCATGCCCCGGCCGAAGGGGACGATGTTCGCGTGGGCCCCCATTCCTGAGCCCTACCGTGAGATGGGGTCGATCGAGTTCGCGTCGATGCTGGTACGCGAGGCCCAGGTCGCGACGTCGCCCGGCGTCGGCTTCGGACCGGGCGGCGACGCGTTCGTCCGCTTTGCCCTCATCGAGAACGAGCAGCGCATCTCCCAGGGGATGCGAAGCCTGAAGAAGGCCCTCACAAAGCTGGGTTGAACCCGCAGGCCGTCAGACGCCGGCGAGGAGGCCGTGCAGGCAGAACGCCACTGCCGCGTCGGCCGTCTCCTCGGCGGGCTCGCCGCGCTCATAGATGAACACCCGAGTGAGGTAGCCAGCCACCCCGACCATGGCGTGGGCCAGGAGATCAGGGTCGGTGTCGCGGACTCGGCCCTCGGCGATGGCTTCCTTGACGTGCTTCACCACATCGGCGACCGCGATGTCCTGGCCGCGGCGCAAGGCCCCGCCAAAGGCAGCCTCGGTGGCGGCGAACTGGATGAGCTTGTTGTGATCGCGATGGGCCTCCGACCAAGCCATCGAGGCCCGAATCCCGAGCTCGATGCGGCGTACGGGATCCTCTTCGTCGGCGATGGCTTGCTGTTGCCGACGGCGCAGGTCGGTCTGCGCTTCCTTCAGGATCTCGAGGAACAGCTGTTCCTTGCTGTCGAAGTACCAGTAGAAGACGCCCTTGCCCACCCCGAGACCGGCCACGATTTCACTCACCGAGGTCGGGTGGTAGCCCTGCTCGGCGAAGCGCTCCGTGGCATAGGCCATGAGCTGCTCTCGCCGGTCTTTGCCCCGCTGGGTGAGTCGCCGTGCCACGAGCGAACCGTACGGTCACTTGACTGGGCGGTCAAGAACTGGCTCGGGGTGAGTTCGCGCATCGTTGTGGCGACGGAAACATGCGGTTCACACGATCTGCCTACGGTGCCCCGCATGGAGACCTACATCGTGCGCATGTGGCTGCCCGACCGTCCCGGTGCGCTGGGCCAGGTGGCGAGTCGGATCGGCGCCGTTCGAGGCGAGATCGTCGGGATCGACATCCTCGAGCGAGGCGCGGGGCGTGCGATCGATGAGCTCGTGGTCCAGCTCCCGGACGGGTCGCTGACCGAGCTCCTGGTGCACGAGGTCCAGCAGGTGGATGGGGTCGACGTCGAGGAGGTCCGGCCCATCGCTGACGCTCTCCACGATCCGCGCCTGGATGCACTGGAGACCGCCGCCATCCTCGTAGGGGCCAGTGCCAGCGACGAGCTCCTCGAGGCGGTGGCCTTCCATGCGAAGCGGGTCATCGGCGCTGAGTGGGCGGCCGTGGTGCAGCTCGACGCCGGCGAGGTGGTGGCCGAGGTGGGCGCGCTGCCGCCGGTGCCCTGGCTGCTCGCCTTCCTGACCGGCAGTCAGGAGTCGGCTCGCGTGGCGGGGGGTGGCACCAGCGCGGACGACGTTGTTTGGTCACCGCTGCCATCCACGGGGCTGGCCCTCGTGCTCGGACGTGACGGCACCGCCTATCGGGCTCGCGAGCGTCGTCAGGTGGCGGCAATCGCCCGAATTGTCGACACCCGCCTGCGCGAGCTCATCAAACAGCGGGCCCGGGAGAGCCATCCCTGTCGCGGGTGATCGGCGGCGTTCAGTCGGTGGCCCACTTGCGTGCCCGGTCTATCGCCCGAAGCCAGAGCTGGCGAGTCGCCTCGATGTCGTCCGCGGTGCGGATCGGTTCGAAGGACGCATCGAGATGCCAGTTGGCGGTGATGTCGTCGGCGGTGCCCCATACGCCTTCGGCGAGACCAGCGAGGTAGGCCGCGCCGAGTGCGGTGGTCTCCTGGATGACGGGTCGGGACACGGGGACCTGGAGGAAGTCTGCTTGCATCTGCATGAGCATGTCGTTGGCGGCCGCCCCGCCGTCGGCTTTGAGGGCCAGCACGGGAAACCCGCATGCATCACTCATCGCTTCCACGACATCCCGCGTCTGCAACGCGATCGATTCGAGTACGGCGCGGGCCAGGTGTCCGCGTGTTGTGCCTCGCGTGATGCCGGTGATGGTGCCGCGAGCGTAGGGGTCCCACCATGGGCTTCCGAGGCCGGTGAAGGCCGGTACGAGCATGCAGCCGTTGGTGTCGGGCACGCTCGCGGCCAGTGCCGCCACCTCCGAGGCAGCCGAGATCAGACCGAGCCCGTCGCGAAGCCACTGCACGGCAGCGCCTGTCACGAAGATCGCACCTTCCAGGGCGTAGGTCGTCGTGCCGTCGGCAAGCGTCCAGGCGACGGTGGTCAGGAGTCCGTCTACGGGGTCGGGACAGACGTCCCCGACGTTCATCAGCACGAAGCTGCCGGTGCCGTAGGTGTTCTTGGTCGTGCCGGGCTCCAGGCAAGCCTGACCGAACAGCGCCGCCTGTTGATCACCCGCGATGCCCGATATCGGGATCCCAGCGGGGAGGCCACAGCCGGCGGTGGTCACGCCGAAGCGGCCGCTCGAGGGCAGCACCTCGGCCAGCGACGTGCGAGGCACGTCGAAGAGCTCGAGGAGCTCGTCCGACCACGAGAGCGAACGGATGTCATAGAGCATCGTGCGGCTGGCGTTCGAGGGCTCGGTCGCGAAGACGCCTCCCTCCGCTCCGCCGGTGAGGTTCCACAGCACCCACGAGTCCACTGTGCCCAGCGCAAGATCGGGCGACAGGTCCACGCCGCCCTCGGTCAGCAACCACTGCAGCTTCGTCGCGCTGAAGTAGGGGTCGAGCACCAGGCCGGTGGTGGCTCGCAGGAGCGATTCCCGTCCCTGGGCCCGCAGGTCGTCGCACCGCGCTGCCGTGCGGCGGTCCTGCCAGACGATCGCGCGATGGACGGGCGTCCCAGTCCGGCGATCCCAAGCCACCACTGTCTCGCGCTGATCGGTGATCCCGACAGCGGCGATCGGTTCCGCAAGCGTGGACGCGAGCTCGGTCAGGGTCGAGCACACTGCCGTCCAGATCTCGGCGGCATCGTGCTCCACCCACCCCGGCCTGGGGAAGTGCTGCGAGAACTCTGTGTAGGCGTAGCCACGAGCTGCACCGTCGTCGCCGAGAGCAAAGGCTCTGACTCCGGTGGTTCCCGCATCAATCGCAATGACGACGGACATGAGCGCCGACGATATCGGTAGCGTTGTGGTGCCGGAGAGAGCAACCCCAGGGAAGGAATCTCCAGATGCGTGTTGGAATGCTCACCGGAGGCGGAGACTGCCCCGGGTTGAACGCTGTGATGCGGGCGATCGCCCGCAAGGGCGAGCGAACCTACGGTGACGAGCTGATCGGGTTCCTAGACGGGTGGCGCGGGGTCCTCGAGCGGCGGACTGTCTCGATGAGCGTCGAGATGATGCGGGGAACCTTGCCGCGTGGAGGCACGGTGCTCGGCTCGTCGCGCACGAACCCCTACAAGGGAGACGGGGGTCCGGATGCTGTACGGGCGACGTTGTCCGAGCTGGGGATCGATGCGCTGATCGCGATCGGTGGCGAGGACACCCTCGGCGTCGCGCACCGGCTCGGGGCCGACGGGGTGCGCGTCGTCGGGGTCCCCAAGACCATCGACAACGACCTGTCGGGCACCGACCTCACCTTCGGGTTCACAACTGCCGTGCAGATCTGTGTCGACGCCATCGATCGGCTCCACACGACTGCCGAGAGCCACGACCGGGTGATGGTCGTCGAGGTGATGGGCCGGCACGCTGGGCACATCGCGGCCTGGGCGGGGATCGCCGGTGGCGCCACCATCACCCTGATCCCGGAGCGCCCCTTCGACGTCGAGGCGGTCTGCGAAGCCATCCGCCACCGTCATACGGAGGGCAAGCGGTTGGCGTCGATCATCGTTGTCTCAGAGGGAGCGACACCAAAGCAGGGAACGATGCAACTCCAGTCAGGGGAGCTGGATGCGTTCGGCCATGTCCGCTTGGGCGGGGTCGGGTCGATGCTGGCCGAGCAGATCGAGGCTCGGACCGGCTACGAAACCCGCGTCACGACTCTCGGTCACGTTCAGCGGGGAGGAACCCCCACGGCGTTCGACCGGGTGCTCGCAACTCGTTTCGGGGTTGCCGCGATCGATGCCGTGCATGCAGAGGCGTGGGACACGATGGTCGCCCTCCAAGGCGGATCCGTGGTGCGAGTCCCACTCGAGGTGGCGGTGGGGGAGCTCAAGCTCGTCGATCCAGAGCTGTACGAAGTCGCGCAGGTCTTCTTCGAATAGCCCGGTCAGCCCGACGGTGCCAGCGCGTTGTAGTCGCCCCGCGTCACAGCGCCGTCTTGCTCGATGCCGTCGGCGTTCGGAGCACGGTAGGTCTCCCCGTCGACCTTGAACCGCACCTGACGGACGCCATCGATCTCGGTCACCGTCCAGACGAGCTGGGCGAACGCGTTGGCGAGCTCCTTGCCCTGCACATCAAAGAGCGCGCCGGAGAGGTTCACGACCAGCTCATCGTCGGCGGGGACGGACGTCGTGTCGAGCAGCACGGTGTCCGTCGGGATCGATGTGATCAGCCCGAGCTTCTGCTCGTCGGCTGACGTGGGGGCGAGGATCGCGTTGATCCGATCGGCCGCGCGTGAGGCCGCCGCCACCTCACGACGGACAGGCGCGAGGCGTGTCGTATCGCCCTGACGCAGGATGAAGTAGACGGTCACGGACGCGGTGGCTGTCGACCCTGGGATCGTGGTGGTAGAGGGGGGGCTCGGATCGAGAAGGTCGGGTGGAAGGTCGGCGGCCTCGATGCGGCGAGGGTCTCCGTCCGCAGCGACCCCGCAGCCCGCAGCTACCAGCAGGGCGGCGGCGACAACGAGGGCGAGCAGCCTGCTCGCCCTCATTCGGGTTCCTCTACGGGAAGCTGGACCACGAATCGAGCGCCCTCGTCGCCGTCGGAGCGATCTTCCACCCACACCTTGCCGCCGTGGAGGTTCACGTGCTCGGCCACCAGGGCCAGTCCGAGTCCAACGCCGTCGCTGCTGCCCCTCCGCCCGGCCACAGCGCCACGCGAGAAGCGATCGAAGATCACGGCACGATCTGCTTCGGGTACGCCTGGGCCGCGATCCTCGACTGCGATCTGCACGCCACCGTCGGCTTGTCGTAGCGCGACGCTGGACGCGCCTCCGCCGTACTTGGCGGCATTGTCGAGGAGGTTGGCGATGACCCGCACGATACGGCGCTTGTCGGCGTGTACCACGACCCCCGCCAGCTCAGCGTCGAGCTCGACCGGTACATCGCTCTCCGTGGAGTGACTCACCGCCTGCATGATGAGCTCCGCCAAGTGCACCTCTTCGAGCTCGAGCCGCACCACGCCCGCATCGAAGCGCGAGATCTCAAGCAGGTCTTCTACGAGCTGCTGAAAGCGCTCGATGTCGGCCTCCATGAGATCGAGCGCGACCCGGGCTCGATCGGGGAGGTCGTCCCGCTGGTTGCCCATCACCTCGATCGATGCCGCGAGGGTCATGAGCGGGGACCGGAGCTCATGGCTCACGTCTGATGCGAATCGAGCGTCGAGCTCAATGCGGTCCTGCAGGCTCTGGGCCATGTTGTTGAACGACTCTGAGATCGGCCGCAGGTCGGGGTCGTCACTGGCCTCGAGGCGCGCGTCGAGATGGCCGGCGGCGAGCTCCATCGCCGCGGTCGACACGCTCTTGAGTGGCCGCAGCGCTCGCCGACTCGCCCACGCGCCAAGGGCCGCGCCCGCGAGGGTGGTCAGCAGCGAGGCGCCCACCAACGAGACCCCAAGGGCTTCCAGGGTCGATTGAAGGTCGTCCAGTGAGATGAGCTCGAAGTAGGCAGCGTCCACGGACGGGATCGGGATCCCGATCGCGAGCTGCATCTGGCCGCGGAGCTCGAACCGCATGCGAACGGGTTGACCGGCGAGCACCGCGTCTCGCACCACTTCAGGAATGGCATCTCGCCCGTACTCCGGGGTCAGGGAGACGAACTCGGTGTCGTAGTAGAGGATCGGTCGCGAGCCCAGGGGGGTGGACAGCGAGCTGACGAGGGCCTGCTTGTCCGTGGCCGGCGTGACGCGAGCGCGCACGATTCGAGCGTTCTGGTACACGATCACGGTGGCCGAGCTCTCGCGCTGGTTGAGCAGGTTCTCCCTGGTCAACGCCCAGGTCGTGGTCGACAGCAACGCGGAGAGCAGTAGCGCGCCGATCGCGAAGGCCAGGGTGATGCGGGCGCGCAGGCCGAGGCGGCGGGTGAGCTTGGGGATGCGCACGGCGGTGGGGGTCAGACCTGGAGCTTGTAGCCGAGCCCGCGCACGGTCACCACGTGGCGCGGGTTGGCAGGGTCCGCTTCCACCTTGGTGCGCAGTCGGCGCACATGCACATCCACGAGACGCCCATCTCCGAAGTACCCGTGCTCCCAGATGCGCTCGAGCAGGACCTCACGGCTGAACACCCGGCCCGGACTCTGCGCTAGCTCCACCAGCACCCTGAACTCAGTCTTGGTCAGGTGCACGTCGCGCCCGTTGCGGCGGACCACGCCTTCCTCGGGCACGATCTCGAGGTCACCAAAGCGGAGGTGCGGCGAGCTGACCTCAGAGGTACGGGCTCGACGGAGCAGCGCCCGGATGCGGGCGGACAGCTCCTTGGGGGCGAACGGTTTCGTGAGGTAGTCGTCGGCTCCGGCTTCGAGGCCGGCGACGACGTCGTGGGTGTCGTCGCGAGCGGTGACCATCACGATCGGTACGTCGGACGTGCGCCGGATCGCCCTGCACACCTCGAAGCCGTCGATGTCCGGCAGCATGATGTCAATCAGCACGACGTCGGCCGGCTCCTGCTGGAACAGCGCCAGCGCGTCTTCCCCGTTGCCAGCTTCGGCCACGGTCCAGCCTTCGTCTTCGAGCGCGAGCTTTACCGCGGCTCGGATGCGCTCATCGTCTTCCACGGCCAGGATGCGTGTTCCCACGGCCCCAGCCTGCCTCATCGAGCGCATGTCCGCGGGTCATGACGCGTTGTGGCGCGGATGATGGCCGGGCGCCGGTCAGGCGTAGGCGGCGAGCAATGCCTCTCGACCGGGCCCGCGGCCCGTGCGGTAGTGCAACCCGTCAGGAAGGTCGCGACACAGCTCGCGGCACCTGACGAGCGAGCGGGCACCCTCGTCGGTCCACGAGACCAGCGCTCGTACGTCGATGTCGACCCGGTCTGGCGCGGTGGCGATCGCGGAGGTGACCGCGTCGATGAGCACTCGCCCCGTCATGGTGTCAAGGGCGTCAGCGACTTCGAGGACAACGGCGGTGCCGAGCTTCCGCACCGTCACAAGGGCGTCTTGGGCGGCAACGGTGGTCATGGCGAGCAGCCTGCCCTACCCGGCGGTCGGTCCGGTGGCGGTCCCGTTGCGATCCCATTACAGAATCTGGCCTTCGCGCCGGTTGGCGAAGGATGCCCCGATCCGTACCGAACGGTGCCCACATGCACCGGCAGGGATCGGGATCAGACGGTGGACGCGCCCGCCCTCGCGAGGAGGTCCCGCAGCGCGGTCGCGATGCCAGGTGCGGCCGCGACCACGGCCCCAGGGCTGGCCGTCCCTCCCTCGAAGTCGGTCACGACGGCCCCGGCTTCTGACGCGATGAGGGCACCAGCGGCGAGATCCCAAATGGCGAGACCGTTCTCGTAGTAGCCGTCGACGCGGCCGCATGCCACGGCGCAGAGATCTACCGCGGCGGCGCCAAATCGACGGATGTCGCGCACGAGGGGTAGCACGCCGGCAAGCACGGCTGCCTGGCGGGCTCGGCGCGCAGCGTCATAGGAGAAGCCGGTGGCGATGAGCGACACGGAGAGCTCTGTCGCGTCCGACGCTGCGATGGGTTGGTCGTTGCGGGTGGCGCCGCCACCGAGCGTGGCCGCGAACATCTCGTCGCGGATCACGTCGAGAACGACTCCCGCGACGACGGTCCCCTGGACCTCCGCCGCGATCGACACGCCGAACCCAGCCAGGCCATAGAGGTAGTTGGTGGTGCCGTCGAGGGGGTCGACGATCCACCGAACACCAGAGATGCCCCCGCGCTGCATGCCCTCTTCGCCGACAAGCGCATCCTCAGGGCGTACGGCGAGGATGCACTCGGCGATGCAGGCCTCCGCGGCTCGGTCCATCTCCGAGACCATGTCGGTGCCACTCGACTTCGTCTGCACGTCGGTCCGGACCTCGTCGAGACCATCGAGCAGGAGCGATCCCGCCTCCCGAGCGGCCCTCGCCGCGAGCAGACGCAGTTCGACGGGATCCACCATCGCAGCGAACCTAGGTCACCTAGGGTCGAGCCGATGGTGGATCCTTACGGGCGAGTCGACCTGCGCAGCGACACGGTGACCCGTCCGACCCCCGCGATGCGCCGCGCGATGGCGGACGCGGAGGTGGGCGACGACGGTTTCGGCGACGACCCCACCGTCAACCGGCTCCAATCGACGTTCGCCGAGCTCCTCGGCAAGGAGGCAGCGCTCTTCGTACCGTCCGGCACCATGGCCAACCAGATCGCGCTGCGGGTGTTAGGGCGACCTGGCACTGTGGTGTTTGCTGGCCGGCGCCAGCATCTCGTCGTCCGCGAGGTGGCCGCCGCCGGCATCAACAGCGCGGTCCAGATCGTGACCCTCGACGACACCGACGGCACGGTCGATCCGACTGAAGTGGAGCGGTGGGTGGCCGATGCCGGGGTCGGGTGGGCGCAGCCATCAGCCCTGTTCGTCGAAGACACCCACGGTGAGGCCGGCGGGCGCCTCTGGCCCCTCGAGCGCCTGCAGGCGCTCGGTGACGCGGGCTTGCCGGTGCATCTCGACGGTGCGCGCCTGTGGAACGCGGCGGTGGCGTCGGGGACGACGGTTGCTGAGCGTGCGGCCGGAGCGACGACGGTGTCGTGCTGCCTGTCGAAGGGTCTCGGTGCACCCATCGGATCGTTGGTGGCCGGTCCGGCTGACGTGATCGCGACGGCCAGGGTCGAACGCAAGCGGCTAGGCGGGATGATGCGCCAGGTTGGGGTGCTGGCGGCGGCCGGGCTCGTCGCGCTGGAGCGCGTGGACCGTCTCGCCGAGGACCACGAGCGGGCGCGCCGTCTTGCCGCCGCCGCGGTCGAGCGCTGGCCAGGGTGCATCGATCCGGCGCTGGTGGAGACCAACATCTTGCGCATCGAACACGCCGACCCGGCCTCATTGATCGCCCATCTAGCGAAGGCCGACGTTCTGGCCGTGCCAGGCAGCGCCTCAATGGTGCGCCTCGTGACCCACGCCGACGTGGACGATACCGACCTCGATCGCGCGGTCGCAGCCATCGCGAGTGCCCCATGATCGAGACCTTCATCCCTGATCGCGCCTTGGCCATCTACGCCCACCCTGACGACCCTGAGGTGGGCTGCGGCGGGACCTTGGCCCGTTGGGCCGCGTCGGGGACGGAGATCCACTTGGTGATCGCCAACCGCGGCGACAAGGGCAGCGTCGATCCGTCGACAGACCCTGACGCCCTCGCCGCGCATCGAGCCGAGGAAGTCGGGCGCGCCGCCGAGGTGCTGGGGCTGAGTGGCGTTGAGCACTTGGGGTACGCCGACGGTGAGATCGACAACGACGCCGATCTCCGGGCCCGATTGGTGGAGATCATCCGACGTCGCCGGCCCGACGCGCTGATCGCCGCCGACCCCACCGCCGTCTTCTTCGGTGACAGCTACGTCAACCACCGAGATCATCGCGAGCTGGGCTGGGCGGTGCTCGACTCGCTGGTGCCGGCCGCCAGTCCGCTCTACGTGCCCGACGCCGGGCCCGCGCACCAAGTCGCCCTCGTCCTTCTGTCTGGAACCCTCGAAGCTGGCGCGTGGGTGGACATCGCTGATGTGCTCGACCGCAAGGTGGCCGCCGTCGCGTGCCATGAGAGCCGACTCGGCGGCGACCCTCAGGTGGTGGCCGAGCTGTTGGAGCAACGTGCGGCCGAGGAGGGCCATCGGTCCGGCCTCACGCATGCGGAGGCGTTTCGCCGGCTTCGCTTCCCGGGCTGAGCCGGCGGCCTATTCAGAGTCGTCGCGCAGTTGGATCGTTCGCCACTCACCCATCGCTCGCAGAGCAAGCACGGCGACGACTCCTACCCCGGCGGCACCGATCACGGCACCGAGCACACCGACACCGGTGGCTTGGGTGGTGCAGCTCTCGGTGCACTGCAGATCGGTGAATCCATACCCGATGAGCCCACCGAACAGTCCACCCAGCAGGATGGCGAGAAAGGCCAGAACGCGCGCCACCAATGATGGCAGGGACGTCGGTGTGTACTCGGGCGGCGGGGTCTCATCCATGTCGAGCCCAGCGTAGGGACATGCGGCGGGTTAGGGCGACCCGCCGGCCCCCGCGTAGCGTGCCCGTGCGTGACGGACGAGGCGTGGCCTGGCTATCGGACCTTTGACCGGGAGGAATGGTCCCGGCTGCGCGACAGCACGCCGTTGTCCCTCGCCTCGCAAGACTTGGCGGCGTTGCGCGGTCTCAACGATCGGCTCGACCTCGCCGAGGTCACCGACGTGTACCTGCCCTTGTCGCGCCTCTTGAACTTGCGCGTGGCGGCAACCCAAGAGCTTGTACGAACGACCGACACGTTCCTTGACAGGCCGTTGCAGCGGGTTCCGTTCATCATCGGGCTGGGCGGCAGCGTCGCGGTCGGCAAGAGCACGACGGCGCGAGTGCTGCAGGCCCTGCTGGCCAGGTGGCCTGATCATCCCCGCGTCGACCTTGTGACGACCGACGGGTTCCTCCGCCCGAACTCGGTCCTCGAAGAGCGAGGGATCATGGACCGCAAGGGCTTTCCCGAGAGCTACGACGTGAGGCGGCTCATCCGGTTCCTCGAGGAGCTCAAGCGAGGGGAGCCGGACGTCCGCGTGCCGGTGTACTCCCACGTGGTGTACGACATCGTCGAGGGCGACGAGCAGGTGCTCCGCCAGCCGGACATCGTGATTCTCGAAGGCCTGAACGTGCTTCAGACCGGTGCCGCTGCGGGCGACGACGCCCGATTCGTGTCGGACTGGTTCGACTTCTCGGTCTACGTCGACGCAGAGGAGGCCGACATCGAGCAGTGGTACGTGGACCGGTTCTTCGCGCTCCGAGCTACAGCGTTCTCCGACGAGACCTCCTTCTTCCGCCATTTCGCCGCCATGTCAGACGCAGAGCTCGAGGCCGCTGCCCGGGGCATCTGGGCCTCCATCAATGGCCCCAACCTTCGCGACAACATCCTGCCAAGCCGATCTCGCGCCGACCTGGTCCTCGACAAGGGCCAGGACCACGAGGTCCGCCGGGTACGGCTGCGCTTGCGCTGAGCCACCCGTTCGGAGCGCGCGAGGATGGTCCCATGCGTGACTGGGTGGTCGGTGGTGCGCTGATCGTGCGTGAGGAGCGACTGCTCCTCGTGCAGAACAGACGCCGCAACGGCTCCCATGACTGGACGCCCCCGGGCGGCGTCATCGACGCGGGGGAGACCCTCCTCGAAGGGCTGACCCGCGAGGTGCGCGAGGAGACCGGCCTGAACGTCACTAAATGGGCGGGGCCCATCTATGAGGTCCGGTGCGAGGCTCCGGAGCTTGGATGGAGACTGCGAGTCGAAGCGCACTTGGCGGTCGCGTTCAATGGTGAGGTGCACGTCGATGATCCCGACGGGATTGTCGTCGACGCGTGCTTCGTCGACGTCGCCGCGTGCAGCGGCCTCGTCGACGGTGGCCACCCCTGGGTACGCGAACCACTGGGCGACTGGCTCGCCGAGCGATGGGATCATGGCTACAGCCGGCCGTATGGCTTTCACGTCGCTGGAAGCGATCCCGCCTCGATCGTCGTGACCCGACCGGACTCGTAGCCGGGGCTGACTGTGCCCGACCGCACCATCCTCCATGTCGACATGGACGCGTTCTACGCCTCCGTCGAGCAACGTCGTCGCCCTGAACTACGTGGTCGTCCCGTCGTCGTCGGAGCGTCGGGGCCACGCGGTGTCGTGGCCGCGGCAAGTTATGAAGCCCGGGTGTTCGGCATCCACTCGGCAATGCCGTCGACGCAGGCGCAGCGGCTCTGTCCACATGCTGTGTTCGTGGGTGGTGATCACGATCACTACGCCGAGGTGAGCAAGACGATCATGGGGATCTTCTCCACCTTCACTCCGCTCGTCGAGGCGTTGTCGCTGGACGAGGCCTTTCTCGATGTCACCGGCGCGCGGCGACTCCACGGAGACGGCCCCACCATCGCCGCAGCGATCCGGACGAAGATTCTCGACCAGGAGGAGTTGACCTGCTCCGTGGGCGTCGCCTCGTCGAAGTTCGTTGCCAAGCTTGCATCGGAGGTCGCCAAGCCACGCGTGGGTGCACGTGGGCCTGAGCCTGGGCTCGGCGTGAAGGTCGTGGACCCCGACGGCGTCCTGACCTTCCTCCACCCGCTTCCCGTGCAGGCGCTGTGGGGAGTGGGGCCGAAGACGCTTGAGAAGCTCCACCGGATCGGGATCGACACCGTGGGGGATCTGGCCTCGCTCGACGAGCGGGCGGCTGTAGCTGCGCTCGGCGTGGCCGCAGGAGCACACCTGAGGCGGCTGGCCAAGGGGATCGACGATCGTGACGTCGTCCCTGATCATCGACCCAAGTCGGTCGGTCACGAGGAGACCTTCGCCCGGGACCATCACAGCCTCGACTCCCTGCAGCGCCAGCTCGTTCGACTTGGCGACTCCGTGGCCGCCCGCCTCCGCGGCGCGGACGTGGCCGGCCGGACGGTGTCGATCAAGGTGCGCTTCCACGACTTTCGCACGATCACCCGGTCCGTCACGCTGCCTTCAGCGATTGACACCGGTCCCGACGTAGTGCGGGCAGCCACCGAGCTGCTCAGCCACATCGACCCGACGCCGGGTGTGCGCCTCTTGGGGGTGCATGTCAGCCAGCTATCCGAGCGCGCGGCCAGACAGCTCTCGCTCGATGACATCGAGGCGCCGTCATGGGACGACGCGACGGGTGCAATCGACGCGATCCGGTCGCGGTTTGGTGCGGGCGCGATCGTCCCGGCATCCCTTGCGGGGCCGGACGGCATCCGCGTCAAGCGCCGCGGCGATCAGCAGTGGGGGCCCACGGATCTCGGGTCGCCATAACGGCCCACTAGTGGGCTGGCGCGTTGTCGGCGCCTACGCCCTGTGGGAAGATGGAGGCATCCAGCGCAGGAGGGGAAGGCATCGATGCCGCTTTCCGAAGACGAAGAACGAATCCTCGGCGAGATCGCTCAGCAGTTCTACGCGGATGACCCGGAGTTCGCACGCGGCGTCGGTGAGACCACGATCTTCACCCACACTGTCCGCCGGATGAAGTGGTCGGGGCTCGGGTTCGTGCTCGGCGTCGGGTTCCTCGTGGCCGCCCTCTCCACCAGCTACTTGCTCGCGTTCGGTGGGTTCTTGCTCATGCTCGCCTGCGCTCTGTACTTCGAGCGCAACCTCCGCAAGCTCGGCAAGGCGGGCCTCGAGCAGATCACCAGCTCCATGCGGACCGCAGGCTTGCGGGACGCGCTCGGCGGTGCCCGGGGCAAGATGCGGGAGCGCTTCAAGCGACCCGGGTCCGAGGGCTGAGGGCTCTCAGCGCCGGACCAGGCTCCTCACGCGGCCGGCCTCTGAGGGTCGGCTGGCGCGCAAGGCAGCGGTGACCCGCTGCATCCCGCGGTGGTGCTGGCGCCACGCGCGGACCGTCGGCCGAGGATCGATCCATGGGCGGATCCGAGCGGTCAACGTGGCGCTCGATCGGACGAGCTCGCGGATCGTTGCGCCGGCCTCCTCTGCGAGCTCGGCGTCGAGGTGGTCTGCGCCTTCGGCCGAGTAGAGCGCGATCTGGGCGCGGTGGGTCAGCTCCCGAGCTGCGTCGCCGCCATTCGGGACGACCGAGGTCAGCCGATCTGCTCGCTCCTCCAAGGTGTCGGATCGCAGCTCGCGATGCCCGAGCATCGCAGCGGCCTCGCTGGCCTCGGTCCAAGCGAGCGAGACTCGTTCGAGCGGTGTGCGCGCACGCCGACGACGTCGGCGGTGACCGACGAGGAGGGCGGTCGGAAACAGCGCGAGGTGTGCCACAAGCAGGATCGCAATGAGCCCGACCACCATGCGAAGCGGTCGAGTGACGAGGCGCGTCACAAGGGTGTCCGTCGAGCTGCCGCCTCCGGCCGATGGAGCTGTGTTGAGCTCGTCGTCTCTGGACGGTCGAGCTCCGGACGTATCGGGAAGGGTTGCCCCGGGACTCGTGTCGGCGGTGAGCGGGTTGGTGGTCACGGTGGTGGGGTCGGCGGGGCCAGCCTGCGCGGCCGGTACTCCGGTGTAGTCCTCGGCGAAGGGCTGGCCTCGGCCCGGTGTGGGCTCGAAGCTCACCCAGCCGGTTCCAGCGAGGAACACCTCCGGCCATGCATGCGCGTGCTCGCCGCGTACCCGGAAGAGCTCAGGGTCGATTGCGTCGCGTTCTCCTTGGGTGAACCCGACCGCGACCCGAGCGGGCAATCCGATGGCCCGGGCCATCGCTGCAAAGGCACCAGCAAACTGCTCGCAGTAACCGCGCTGGGTTTCGAAGAGGAACGTCTCGAGCGCGTCCCCGCTATGGCCGGCCTGCACAGCGAGGTCGTAGGTGAAGGAGCGAAGGTGATCCTGGAGCGCTCGGGCAGCGGCGTACGGCGTGGGAGCCCCAGCGACGAGGTCCTCTGCCAACCGCTGCACTGCTGGACTGAAGTCAGCGGGCAGTTCGAGGTAGTGGGCGTTGATCGTGTCTGGCACCGCACCTCCCGAGCCACGGAGATCGGCCGCGGTGATCCTTGGTGACGATGACGTGACCCGGTAGCTCAGGTCATCGCTCGTCTCGTTGTCGCGGTCGACGATGAGCGTCGACGACCTCGGTTCATAGAGCACCTTCGCGCCGTCGACATCGATCGCTCTGACCTCGTACGCGCCGGGCAGCCAGATCGCGGCCAATGCTTCGATCCGGAACCTCTGGTCGAAGGTCTCCGACCGGAGATGAGCCTCTGTGGACGCCGGGAGACTGCCGCTGGCCTGCTCGTAGGAGCCGCTGGATGACCAGATCCGTCCGTCGAAGCGATCGAGCGAAGTGAGCCTCCAATATGCCGGCTCGGGTGACTGCACCGTAAACACCTCGATGTTGCTCTGGTCGACGAGACGAGATCGAATGTCGACCAACGGGCTGATCGTCACCCGAGTCCCGTCGCCATCCGCGCCGCGTGGGTCGAGGACGCCCGGGGCATCAGCACCCGGAAGGAGCGGCCCAAGGACGGTGCCCGAGACGACGGCGACCACTCCGAGCAGCATGCCCACCGAGAGGACAGATCGGTTCCCCTCTACGCGTCGGTCGCCGACCCAGGGGGCCGTTCCGTCCTGTCGTGTCGTGCGATGGAGCAGGAGGAAGCCGAGCAACGTTCCTGCGAACAGTGCGACGGCCCACCCTCGACCGCGTGGGGCGCCAAGCAGCGCGGTGAACAAGAACAACGTGCCAGCTGGCAACGTGGCTTCGAACGGCACCCACAATCGAAATGCCGCCCAGTCGGCCACATAGGCGACCACCCAGACTGCGATGGCGCTTGCGAAGACGAAGCCTTCCTCGACAGGTGTGGGCGCGACCACATGCTGGTAGAGGCCCCATGCCTGGTTGAGGTCGGAGCGCATCACGCTCAGCGTGTCGGCGGTCGGGATCCCGTAGGTGGTCGTCCCGCCGTAGATGGTCCAGGTCGCGACGACGAGAGCGCTGATCGTCGTCACCGCTGCTGACGCTCCCAGGGAGAGCCCGCGTCGCCGAGCCACGGTCACCGTCAGATGGGCGACGATCGCATTGGTCGTCAATGGGAGGAGCCATCCGGCACCCGCGAACAGACGGCTCATCCCGAGCACCGCAGCGAGTGTCACGGAGGCAAGCCCCACCTCGACGGCAAGTGTCAGGGACCGGTCGCGTCTCACGGGGCGCCGATCGGTGCCGACCGCTGTCGTAGCCGTTGCCCCCGCACGTAGGTGTTCCATCCCTCTGCGAACGGCGCATCTCGGGTGACGTGAAGCACGGCCTCCTCCGGACGTCCCCCGACCGCCGCGCCGGGATCCCAGGCCGACCGATCGATCTGGACGATGGTGAGCGATCCGTAGCGGGAGCGCAGGCTCGCCGCAGCGCGGAGGTCGGCGTCGGTAGCGTCAGCGACCACGATCACGAGTGCGCCGCCGGTAGAGCGGCGAGCCAACATCTCAACGGATCGACGGAGGCTGCCCGATGACGAGGCCGAGAGGACAGCCAGGTGCTCCATGATGGCCTCGAGGTGGTCGGTCCCAGAAGAGAAGTCTGAGTCGGATCCTGCCGATGTGATGAGGCGCACGAGGTCACGCCGTCGCGCTGTCGCCGCCACGATGCTGGCCGCGGCGGACACGGCGAGCTCGATGGAGTCTCCGGCGTGGGCACTGGTGCGCACATCGAGCAGCACCGTGGTTCGGCCCTGCCACGGCAGCTCGCTCTGGCGAACGAGCAGCTCGTCGTGCCGGGCGGACGATGGCCAGTGAACGCGCCGCAGGTCGTCGCCCACGGCATAGGGCCGCAACGCATAGAAGTCCTCGCTCGAGCGCCCGAGCGAGTTGGGACGGCGGGTGCCGGCAAGGGGGTCATGCCCCGTGGTGTACGGCAGGGGCTCGATCCGGTCGACGCGGGGGTAGACGATGATCTCGGTCAACGGGGCGGCCATGGTCGCGAGCCGCGTGAGTCCGAACGGGTCGCCGACCACGACATCTAGGGGCCCGACCCGCCGCAGTCCCCGGCGCTCCGTCGGCAGACGGTAGGTGGCCATCGTCCGCTCGCCTCGACCAAGCGGCGCCACGAGGAGGTCTGCGCCGCGGGTCCCGGAGACGGGGTCACGCAGCCGAAGCACGGGCGTGCGGGACGCCCGCGTGTTCCGGATCGTGAGCTCCACCCGCGCGGCAGAGCCGGCCGCGATGTGGGCAGGGTGAACCGACCGCCCGACTTCGAGCTCGAGACGAGAGGTGCTGACGATGAGCATGCACGAGATCAGGAGCAGCCCAGCGATGACGCCAAGTGCGAACAGCTCGGACAAGCCGAGGAGTCGCCCACTCACGATCAGTGCCCCCGTGCCGATCACCACGAGCCACCCCTGACGGGTGAGCATCAGCCGCGTCTACCTCGGCTTGCCGGTCGGTACGGGAACCGATCGGAGCACTTCGGCCAGCGCATCAGCGGCATTGATTCCCTGCAGCTGCGCCTCGGGAGTCACGAGCAGTCGGTGGGCCAGGACGGGCTCGGCGAGCGTCTTGAGGTCATCAGGAGTCACATAGGTTCGCCCGTGGGCTGCCGCCCGCGATCGAGCTACGCGCTGGAGCGCGAGTGTGGCGCGGGGCGACATGCCGAGCGCTACGGCGGAGTGTCGTCGTGAGGCGTTGGCCAGGTCGACGAGGTAGGTCTTCAGGGCGGGGGCCACGTGCACCGATCGGGCGGCCTCGCTGAGCTGGGCGATGTGGGCGGCCGTGACGACTGCCGTGATGTCGTCGAGCGCATCGTGGCTCGCGTGCATCTCGAGGATGTCGAGCTCAGCTTGCGGGGACGGGTAGCCCACGGAGATGCGCATCAAGAAGCGATCGAGCTGCGACTCAGGCAGCGGGTAGGTGCCCTCATGTTCGATCGGGTTCTGGGTGGCGACGACCATGAACGGCTTGTCGAGGTGGTAGGTCGTGCCGTCGACTGTCACCTGTGTCTCCGCCATTGCTTCGAGAAGAGCGGACTGGGTCTTGGGGGACGCGCGGTTGATCTCGTCGGCGAGCACGATGTTGTTGAACACCGGGCCCGGACGGAACTCGAACTCGCGTGAGGTGCGATTCCACATGCTGAGGCCCACGACGTCGGTGGGAAGGAGATCCGGCGTGAACTGCAGGCGACCGAAGCTGCTGTCGATCGACGCCGCGAGCGCCTTGGCAAGACTCGTCTTGCCGATGCCCGGCACGTCCTCGATGAGCAGGTGACCCTCGGATACGAGGCAGAGGAGCACGAGCTCGATCACGTCCCGCTTGCCCTGGATGACCTGCTCCATGTTGTCAACGACGTCGGCATAGGCGGTCGCGAACGACGCAGCTCGAGCGGGGGTCTGCTGCTTGGTCGCCACCGTCTTGCTCCTCACGGGTCGTTGCGTGGTCCCGCAAGGCTACGCCGCGGTACCACTGGGCCGCGGCGCACGGACGGGGTAGGTTCCCGATCGGTGGACAGCGTGCTGGCCGTCGACATCGGCGGCACCAAGATCGCGGCAGGTGTCGTGGGCTCCGACGGTTCCCTGCATCGCCGATCAGTGCGGCCCACGCCGTCGGGAACGGATGCCGAAGCGGTGTTCGCGGCCGTGCTCGAGGCGATCGGCGAGGTGAGGTCAGGAGACGAACGGGCGTGCGGGGTCGGTTGCGGTGGCCCGATGACCGGTGCTGGGGCGGCCGTCTCGCCCCTCAACATCGGCGCGTGGAGCGAGTTCCGTCTTCGTGCCCGTTTGACCGACTCGCTCTCGATGTCCGTGCACATCGACAACGATGCCAAAGCGCTGGCTCTCGCGGAGGGCTGGGTGGGCGCCGCCCGTGGCGTTCGCAACTACGTGGCGATGGTGGTGTCGACCGGTGTGGGTGGCGGCATCGTCACGGACGGGCGATTGCTCGATGGTGAGCAGGGCAACGCCGGTCACATCGGACATGTGATCGTCGAGCCTGACGGTCGGGTCTGCGGGTGTGGGGCCCGCGGATGCCTCGAGGCGGAGGCATCCGGCACCGCGATCGAAGCGCGTACGGGTCATCCCGCGGCGGACGCGTCGGCGGGCGAGCGGGAGCGCGCCGGCCGCCTCGTTGGACGAGCCGTGGCGTCGGTTGCCAACCTGCTCGACCTCCGGTTGGCGGTGATCGCTGGGTCAGTGGCCCTCGGCTATGGGGACGCCTTCTTCAGCGCCGCCCAGGCCGAGGTCGATCGCTCGGCGCGGCTCGACTTCTCTGCGGGCACCCGCGTGCTTCCGGCGGGGCTCGGCGACGCGGGTCCATTGGTGGGAGCGGCAGCGGTGGGCTGGCGGGGTCTCGGTGTCGAACTCGAGTGACGCCATTGCGCTAGGCCGTCGTGCGCCGTGCCACAAGCACCGGGATCACACGCTCGGTGTTCGTCTGGTACTCCGCATAGGGCGGGTACGCAGCCACAGACCGGTCCCACCAGATCGAGCGCTCGTCCCCGTCGACCTCGCGCACCACGTAGTCGTGGGGTTCCGGCCCGTCCTGGATCATGACGGCGGTCGGATCAGCGACGAGGTTGTGGTACCAGACGGGATGGGTGGGAGCTCCCCCCATCGATGCAACGAGCGCGTACTCGCCCTCGTGCTCGACGCGCATGAGGGCGGTCTTTCGCAGCTTGCCGCTCTTGTTGCCACGAGTTGTGACGATGACGATCGGCATCCCGGTGTCGAGCAGCGTGTTGGCCTGAGCGCCGTCGCTGGCCTCGTAGGCGGCAACCTGGTCTCGCACCCAGGCTGATGGGCTGGGTTCGTACTCACCGGTCAGTGGCATGGGTGTCCCTTCCTCGTTCTTGGCTCCTCGCAACCAACGCCCAACGGGCTCCCGGCATTCCCGCGGCTACCGTCATCGGGGATGGATCCGACCTACCCCCCCGAGGCCGAGGCCTACCGCGAGAAGGTGCAGGCCTTTCTCGCCGAGCACCTTCCCGTGGGGTGGAGGGGCCTCGGAGCCCTCGCCCGGGATCAGGTCGAGGAGTTCACTCGCAGCTGGCGCGTCATCCTCGGTGAGCACGGATACCTGGCGTCCTCGTGGCCGACTGAGTACGGCGGTCCAGGACTCACTGCGCTGGAGCAGGTCATTCTGGCTGAGGAGTTTCAGCGCGCCGGCGTGCCGCTCGGCGGCACCAACGATGTGTTCTCGATCCAGATGGTCGGCAACACCATCCTGCAGTGGGGGACCGACGAGCAGAAGCGGCACTTCATCCCCCGGATCCTCTCCGGCGACGACATCTGGTGCCAGGGTTACTCCGAACCCAACGCCGGTTCCGATCTCGGGAACCTCGGGTGCCGGGCGGTCCTCGACGGCGACGAGTGGGTGATCAACGGCCAGAAGATCTGGACTTCCGCCGGTCACCTGGCCAACTGGATCTTCGTCCTCACCCGTACGGATCCCGACGCTGGCAAGCACAAGGGCATCACGTTCCTGCTCTGCCCGATGGACCAGCCCGGCGTCGAGGTGCGGCCGATCAAGATGATCTCCGGCGAATCGGAGTTCAACGAGATCTTCTTCACCGATGCCAAGTGCCCGAAGGAGAACGTGGTGGGCGAGGTGAACGGCGGCTGGGCTGTCGCCATGACCTTGCTCGGCTACGAGCGCGGTGAGGCCGCGGCCACGTTCCCGCTGATGTTCCGTACCGAGCTCGATCGACTCGTGGCGCTGGCGCAGGAGCGTGGCACCACCGACGATCCGCGTGTTCGTCAGAAGCTCGCCTGGTGTCATAGCCAGGTCGAGGTCATGCGATACCTCGGGCTGCGATCGCTCACCCAGTTCTTGCACGGACACCAGCCGGGACCGGAGGCGGGCACGTTCAAGTTGTTCTGGAGCGAGTATCACCGCGTTGTGTCGGAGCTCGCGGTGGACATCCTCGGGACCGACGCAATGGCTCCGAGCGGACGGTGGCCCGCGTCGTCGTTCCAGACCGACGACCCTGGCGCGCCGAACGACAGCGCGAGCTGGGTCGGCACCTTCTTCAATGCCCGCGCCGGCACGATCTATGCCGGGTCGAGCGAGATCCAGCGCAACATCGTGGGGGAGATGGTCCTCGGGCTGCCCAAGGAGCCGCGCGTCGAGGCTGGGACGTGGCGCGAGCAGCAAGGCGCGCGACCCTGAGGTTGTGCTGGGCCATCCGGGCGCTTTGCATCGTGGTGCGTCATCCATCGGTGTGGGCGGTCGGGCTGCGCCAGGTGGCGGTGCTGGCACCCCGAGGGTGGTGGCGTCACCCGCCGTTCCTTCCGCTGCCTGCGCCGGACTACCTGCGCTTCCGCATGGAGACCGCATACGGGGGTGCGGGTGACCAGCCCCCCGGGGCCCAGGACCTCGTGACCTACCTCCGCTGGTGTCGTGACTTCCCCCGCTGAGGCCCAATCCGGTCGCCTCCAGCGCGGAGTTCGGCAGTAGCGTTCCGACGATGTCGGGCGCACTCGTGCTCAACGCCACCTACGAGCCGCTGTGCGTTGTGCCCAGCCGCCGGGCGGCCGTGCTCGTGCTCGCCGAGCGCGCTGACATCCTGCACGACACCGGAGCGGCCCTCCACTCGGAGCACCTGACGGTCCCGGTCCCTTCCGTCATTCGTCTGCGGACCTTCGTGAAGGTGCCCTTCAGGCGACGAGCACCGCTGAATCGGCGTGGGATATTCGCCCGTGATGCACACCGCTGTCAGTACTGCGGCGCCAATGCGGAGAGCATCGATCACGTGATTCCGCGAAGCAAGGGTGGCGTGCACGCTTGGGAGAACGTGGTGGCCGCCTGTCGGCCCTGCAACGTGCGCAAGGGCGACCGCCTCCTCGACGTGACCACGATGGAGCTCCGCCGAATGCCTCGGGTCCCGCGCGAGCTCAGCTGGATCGTCGTGGCGGTTGGATCGGTGCCCGAGCACTGGCAGCCGTACCTCCGTCCCGCCACGCTGTCCGCGTGACCACATGACATGGGCCGTTGAGCGGTTCGCCGAGTCAGCAAGCTCCTTTCATGCGCGACCGATGCCCGGTCCGGTGCGGCGGGCGATCTGGGTGTGTGAGCCCACGGGTCCCGCACTGGTGCTCGGCAGCGCGCAGCGCGACGACGTTGTCGATGTGGCCGCGTGTCAGCGGTCCGGCGTGGAGGTCGTCCGGCGCCGCAGCGGGGGAGGGGCCGTGCTCGTGGAGCCCGCCTCACCGCTCTGGGTGGACGTGCTCATCCCCGCCACCGATCCGCTCTGGGAGCCCGACGTGGGGCAAGCGTTCCTGTGGTTGGGCGAGGCGTGGGCGCTCGCGCTGGGCGACCTCGGGGTTGCAACCGAGGTGCACCGAGGACCGCCGATCCGCACGGGATGGTCCGACCGGGTGTGCTTCGCCGGGCTCGGCCCGGGCGAGCTGACCGACCGAGCTGGGCGCAAGGTGCTCGGGATCTCCCAGCGCCGGACACGCAGCGGCGCGCGGTTCCAATGCGCCATCCCGACCACCTGGGACCCCGCAGTTCTTCTCGGGCTGCTCGCGCTCAGCGACGACGAACGTGCCGCAGCCCTCTCCGACTTGGCCGACGCCGCTGTTGGCCCCGCGGTGGCGCCGACGCACCTGCTGTCGGCATTCCTGGCCCGACTTCCCGAGGTCTAGGCCGGCGGTTCAGGCGGCCATGGTGCCGGCGCAGCATTCGAGGGTGCGGCCGGGGGGAAGTGAGGGTGATCTCTGTGTCCGCGTTGTCGGGTCAGCTCCCGCGCGCCCCGCGCGAGGTGGAGCGCTCACAGTGCGGTGGAGATCTCACCCATGGTGAGCATCGAAGTGGGATGTAGTGGTTGACGAAAGGGGGGTAAAGGCATACCGTGGGGATCGGCGGCACGCAGGAAGGGGGTTCCTGGTGCGCCGATCCACCCAGCACGAGGCAGCGACATGGCAGACCAGCGGGCTCAGTTCATCGGGACCCATGAGCACGGGCTCGACGACAAAGGCCGCATGGTGCTGCCCGCCAAGATCCGCGCCCAGCTCGGTGAGAGCGGTGTGATCGGCAAGCTCGACGGCTGCATCGGTCTGTGGACCCACGAGGGCTTCCTCGAGGTGGCCAACATCCTCGAGGACGCCATCCAGGACGCTACGGACGATGACGAGCGCGAGGAAGCGTTTGAGGCCCTTCGTTCCTTCGTCGGCGATGCCGTGGAGATCAGCCCCGACCAGCAGGGCCGGATCGTGATCAACGCAGAGCTGCGCCGATACGCCGGGCTCGGCAAGGAGGTCGTGATCACCGGCCTCATCCGACGAGCGGAGATCTGGGACCGCGCGACCTGGCTTGACCGGGCGCCGCGGGGCAACGCCGCAGTGGGCAAGAAGGTGCGTCAGCTCGGGCTGACCGGACGGCGCGCCCCGCGTGACTGAGACAGCAAGCCGACGAGACGAGAGGAGAAAGACGACAACCGAGATGCGAGGAGCGACATCGCTCCCCTGCAGTCCCCCGGGCAGCGCGATGGAAGGCCCCTTCTCCGCCCGCTTCCCATCGAGTCCGTTCCGGGGAGACATCCCGGCGGGCACCAGCTCTCCGGGGGGCTGCAGGTGAGCGATGACGATCACACGACTGGGGAGTTCCGGCACGAGCCGGTCCTCCTTGACCAGGTCGTCGAGCTCTTCACCCCGGTGCCACCCGGCTGGGTGGTCGACGCCACCGTCGGTGGCGCGGGGCACGCGACGGCGATCCTCGAGCGCCATCAGCACCTCAAGGTGCTGGGACTCGACCAGGACGCCGATGCGCTCGCAGTTGCTGCCGAGCGACTCCGGCCCTTCGGGGACAGGTCCCTCGTGCATCGAACCCGGTTCGACGCCTTGGAACACACCGTGAACGAGCTTGGGACGACACCAGTGAGCGGCGTGCTCTTCGATCTCGGGGTGAGCTCACCCCAGCTCGACCGAGCCGAGCGCGGGTTCAGCTATCGGCATGACGCCCCTCTCGACATGCGGATGGACCAACACCAGGAGCGGACCGCCTCCGACATCGTGAACGAGACCGAGGAGCGCGAGCTGGCGTCCATCCTGAAGGACTACGGCGACGAGCGCTTCGCCCGTCGGATCGCGGCCGCAATCGTCGCCGCCCGCCCGGTGCACACGACCGGCGAGCTCGCAGAGCTGGTGCGAGAAGCGATTCCCGCTCCGGCCCGTCGCAAGGGTGGGCATCCCGCCAAGCGCACCTTCCAGGCGATCCGCATCGCTGTGAACGGTGAGCTCGAGATCCTCCCTGCCGCAATCGACGCTGCGATTGCAGTGCTGGCTGCCCACGGTCGATGTGCCGTGCTCTCGTATCACTCAGGTGAGGACAAGATCGTGAAGGCCCGACTGCGCCACGCCGCCACCGGCGGCTGGACAGGGCCCTCGCACCTCCCTCCGCCCAGTGACGTGCGTCCAACGGTTCGGCTCTTGAAGGCCGGGTCCTGGACGCCGTCGCTGGCGGAGTCCACCGCCAACCGACGCGCGTCGAGCGCTCGACTTCGTGCCGCTGAGAAGCTCGACCTAGACGCGCCGACTCCCGCGGGAGCGTCGCGATGAGCGTGATCGAGGCTCCGCCGCGTACCTACCCCACCCGGGGAGGCGCGGCCCTTGCCTCAGCGCCCGCTCGTCGCGCGGAGCCACGGCCGGCCCCGCCTCGCGATTCACGACATCTGCGGGTCGTGGCGCCGAGAGACCGAGCCCGTCGTCGCCTGACCCCTGCCGCCGGCGTACTGTTGACCGCTGTTCTGTTCGTGATGCTGTTCGCGATCGCTATCGCCCAGACCGTGCTCGTCCAGGGTCAGATCCGGCTGGACGCCCTGGACAAGCAACTGGCCGTGGAACAGGCCCGCTATCGAGTGCTGCGCAATGAGGTTGCGGGAATGGAGTCGCCGGCACGGGTTGTGGCGGCCGCGCAAGCGCTCGGGATGGTGGCCCCCGACGATCTCGTCTACCTCCAGCCTGGAGTGATCGAGCATCCGGCGTCGGGCAGCGCCACCGACGACACGGTTGCGCCGCCGGGAACGGATTGGTCCGCGATGAAGCCGCTCCTGGAGGCGCCCGCGCAATGACACCCGCCGGGCCACCCCGTACCTCGCCCCGGACCCGACGTCCGCCGGCACCACGCCCCGCACGTGAGCGGGGCGTGGTCGCGCGACCGCAGCCGCGACGCCGCCCGGCAGCCCCTACGGCGCGGTCCGGGCAGGTAGGTCGGCCGATGGATCCGACCGGTCGCAGCGGTCGACCGCGCGTCCGGCTCGGGATGGTCCTGATGGTGCTGCTCGTGGGCTTTGGCGCGATTGCGGTGCGACTTGTCGACCTGCAGGCCGTCGGCGGTCACGAGTACACGGCGTTCGGCGCGTCCCAGCGCTTCCAGGAGATCGCGCTACCGGCCGACCGAGGATCGATCTTTGATCGCAATGGCAACGATCTGGCCATCAGCATCCCGCAGTCGACGGTGTGGGCCGATCCCCGCTTGATCGAGAACGCAGTCGCGACCGTTGCGGTGCTCGGGCCGATCCTTGGTCTCGACGAGAACGGCTCGTCCACACTCGTCGCGCGCCTGTCGAGCGGCGCCAAGTTCGTCTACGTGGCACGGCGCGTTTCGGACGACCTCGCGGTGGCGATACGGAAGGCCGACGTCCCTGGAATCTTCTTTCTCGATGAGCCGAAGCGGTTTGCCCCTGCCGGCGACCTCGCCCGGTCAGTTCTCGGCAAGGTCGGTGTCGACAACGAGGGTCTGTCGGGACTCGAGCTCCAGTACGACGGCATCCTCACTGGCGAGCCTGGACAGCTCGTCATCGAAAAGGACCCAGACGGGCGCACCATCCCGGGGGGCGAGCAGCAGCTCCAACCGGCCGCGCGGGGCGACGATCTGGTGCTCACCATCGACCGGTCGATGCAGTACGAGACGGAGCGAGCGCTGGCAGCCCAGATCGCGGCCAAGGGGGCGAAGGGTGGCGTCGCGATCGTCTCGGATCCTCGCACCGGCGAGATCCTGGCCCTCGCAAACCTGGCCACCGATCCCGAGACGGGTCGGGTGCGCGCAGTTGGCAACAACATGGCGGCAACATCGGTCTACGAGCCGGGGTCCGTGAACAAGGTCATCACGGTCGCAGCGGCCCTCGAGGAGGGTCTCGTGTCACCGTCTACGGAGATCGTCGTGCCCGACCACCTGCAGGTGAGCGACCACCTCTACACCGATCACGACCCGCACCCGACCGAGAGCTACTCCGTCACGCGGATCCTCACGGAGTCCTCGAACATCGGGACGATCAAGCTGGCGCAGATGCTCGGCAAGGATCGATTCGACCGGTACCTTCGCCGCTTCGGATTCGGTGACAAGACAGCGCTGCAGTTCCCCAACGAGGCAGCCGGCATCCTGCTCCACCCCAAGGACTACAACGGCACGTCGATGGGTTCGATCCCGATCGGGCAGGGCATTGCCATCACCGCGATGCAGATGCTCGAGGCATACAACGTGCTCGCCAACGACGGCGTCTACGTGCCGCCGAAGCTGGTGCTGGAGACGGTCGGGCTCGATGGCAAGAGCCACCCCACCCCGGCCGGCAAGCCGAGACGAGTCGTGTCTGAACAGACGGCCGCACGGATGCGCGACATGCTCGCCAACGTGGTTGCCGAGGGCACAGGCACGCGCGGTGGGATCACGGGCTACACGGTTGCCGGGAAGACAGGAACAGCTCGGAAGCCGCTGGCCACCGGCGGCTATCAGGACGGCGCTGGCTACCACTACGTCGCCACCTTTGCCGGCTTTGTGCCCGCGGAGCGCCCCGAGCTTTCGATCATCGTGGTGATCGACGAACCGGCGGGGGACATCTACGGCGGAACGGTTGCTGCTCCGGTATTCGCAGACCTCGCGCAGTACGGTCTTCGCCTGTTCCGAATCCCACCGCCGCTTGTGAAGCGTGCCCCCGCTCCTGACACGGCGGCGGCCGACGCCTCGGCAACCGCTCCATCGACGGCGACCCGGCAGCGGGTCCGAGCAGCTGCCGCCACATCGACCACCGCACCAGCGGACACCACCGCCACCACCACAAGGCGCTGAGCAGTGCGGCTTGATGCCCTGCTCGCCCGCCTGGATGACCTCACGGTGAGCCTCTTGCCGCCCGATGCGGGAGAAACAGAGCTCGTCGGCGTCGCGCATGACACGCGTGAGCTGGTGCCAGGTGCGCTGTTCTGCTGCGTTCCCGGTGCCCAGGTGGATGGTCACGATCTTGCCGTTCGTGCTGTCGAGCTCGGCGCGTCGGCGCTGCTCGTTGAGCGGCCGGTCGGCGCGGGTGTGCCGGAGATCCGCGTGGCGCGCGTTCGCGATGCCCTGGGCCCGGTGTCAGACGCGTTCTGGGACCACCCGTCGCGCTCGTTGCGCGTGATCGGCGTCACTGGGACCAGTGGGAAGACCACCACCACCCATCTCCTCGCGGCTGTTCTCGAGGCGCACGGCTGGCCCACTGCAGTCATCGGCACGCTGTCGGGCCCCCGAACCACCCCGGAAGCGCCAGAGCTGCAAGGCCGCCTCGCCGCGGAACGAGACGCGGGCCGCGCAGCCGTGGCAATGGAAGTGTCCTCGCACTCACTCGCGCTCGGTCGTGTCCGTTCCACGAGGTTCTCGCTCGCGGTGTTCACCAACCTCTCGCATGACCATCTCGACTTCCATCACGACATGGACGAGTACTTCGAAGCGAAGGCAGCGCTGTTCACCCCCGCCTATGCGCAGGGAGCGGTGGTAAACCTCGATGATCCGCGCGGACGTGAGCTCGCCGACCGCGCACTCGTGCCGACCGAGGGGTATTCGCTCGATGACGTCAGGGAGCTCGAGGTGGGCTCCACGCGGAGCCGCTTCAAGTGGCGAGGAACGAGCATCGAGCTTCCCATGGGAGGGCGGTTCAACGTGAGCAATGCGGTCGCGGCAGCGACTGCCGCGGCACGGCTCGGCGTCCAACCGGACGACATCGCGTCGGGCCTGGCGACGGCGCGCCCTGTGCCCGGTCGGTTCGAGCCGATCGACGCGGGGCAGCCGTTCGCAGTGATCGTGGACTACTCCCACAAGCCCGCTGCCCTCGCTGGGGCTCTCGATGCCGCCCGGTCGGCGGCCCCGAGTGGGAGGGTGATCCTCGTGGTCGGAGCCGGAGGTGATCGAGATGCCAGCAAGCGCTCGCAGATGGGTGAGGTAGCCGGGCGCGGCGCGGATCGGGTACTCCTGACCTCCGACAACCCGAGAGGAGAGGATCCGCTGGCCATCATCGCCGCTGTTCAAGCCGGCATCCCGGACACCGCAGACGTCACCGTTGAGCCCGATCGGGCGACGGCGATCGCTCTGGCCATCGGGGAAGCGCAACCCGGCGATGTCGTGCTCATCGCCGGGAAGGGTCACGAATCGGTCCAGATCATGGGTGAGCACACCATCCCGTTCGACGACCGTGAGGTCGCGCGCACAGCACTGCGAGTACGTCGGGACGGCCGCGGGTGGTAGCGCTGCTCCTGGCGGCGACCCTTGCCGCGCTCTCATCGGTCTTCGGGACCAAGGTCCTCATCAACTGGCTGGTGGCGCACCGCCTGGGCCAGCCGATCCACGAGGACATGCCCGAGGGTCACATCATCAAAGCCGGTACGCCGACGATGGGTGGTGTGGCAATCGTCGGATCCGCCGTCGTCGGTTATCTCGCCGCTCACGTGCGCAGCAACCTCGTCTTCACACGTACAGGCGTCCTCGTGATGGCGTGCGTCGTTGGCGCCGGTCTCGTGGGACTCGTGGACGACATCATCAAGGTTCGCAACGAACGCAACCTCGGTCTGACCAAGTCGGCAAAGACCGTAGGACTGCTGGCCGTCGCCATCGGGTTCGCGGTAGCGACCGTGTTGTGGACCGACGTCGAGACCACGCTGTCCTTCACGCGTTGGAACACCCCGGGGTGGGAGCTCGGCACCGTCGGGTGGTGCGGATGGGCGGTCGTGTTGATCTACGCGACGACCAACGGCGTGAACCTGACCGACGGTCTCGACGGGTTGGCTGCTGGCTCGTCGATCTTTGTGTACACGTGCTTGATGGTGATCGGGTTCTGGGCCTTCCGACACTTCGACACGTACCACATCAATCACGCGCTCGACATCGCAGTGGTCGCTGCGGCCATGGTCGGAGCCTCCGCAGGTTTCCTGTGGTGGAACGCCGCTCCGGCGCGGATCATCATGGGCGACACCGGCGCGCTCGCCATCGGGGCCGGCGTGGCCGCGCTGGCCCTCACCCTGAACGTCCAGCTGTTGCTCCCGATCCTGGGTGCCCTGTACGTCATGGAGTCGGTGTCGGTGATCCTCCAGGTGGGGAGCTTCCGGGCCTTCAAGCGCCGGATCTTCCGCATGGCGCCGATCCATCATCACTTCGAGCTGGGCGGTTGGCCGGAGACGACGATCATCATCCGCTTCTGGCTGATGTCGGGTGCGTGCGCGGCACTAGCGCTGGGGCTCTACTACGCCGACTTCATCAGCACCGGTGGGTTGGATTGACGAAGCACCTCGTCCTCGGCCTCGGGGTCACCGGTCGAGCTGTGGTGCGGTCGCTGGTGGCGCATGGCGAAGAGGTGGTCGCCGTCGACGACCATCCAGCTGACGCGGGACGTCAGCTCGCCGACGCGATGGGCATCGATCTGGTCGAGGCGCCGGACCCACCTCGGCTCCGAGCCCTTGTCGCCTGGGCAGGCGCCGTGGTGCCCAGCCCGGGGGTGCCGGATCACCATCCAGTGTTCGGGCTGGCCCAGGATCTCGGCGTGCCGGTGCTGTCTGAGTTCGATCTCGCCGCACGATGGGACAGCCGGCCGCATGTCGCGATCACGGGCACCAACGGCAAGACGACGGTGACCGAGCTCACCCGACTGATGCTCGAGGCCTCGGGTCGGCGGGCGGTGGCTGTAGGAAACACTGAGGTGCCCCTCATCGAAGCGATCGAGGATCCCTCGGTAGAGGTCTTCGTGGTCGAGGCCTCATCGTTCCGGCTCCTCCACTCAGCCCGGTACGCGCCTGCGGTCGGGACGTGGCTCAACCTCGCGCCGGACCACCTCGACAACCACGCCACGTTTGAGGCCTACACCGCAGCCAAGGCGCGCATCTGGAGCGATCAGTCGGCCGACCAGGTAGCCATCGGAAACGCCGACGACCCGGTGGTCGCTGCTCACCTCGCGCGCGCCCCTGGCCGTCGCGTGACCTTTGGCCTTGCTCCTGGTGCCACTCACCACCTCGATGGCGACCAGCTGGTTCTGGCCGACGGCGCGCTCCTGGCCACGACGTCGGAGCTGCACCGGTCCTTTCCCCACGACTTGGTCAATGCACTGGCGGCCGCGGCGAGCGCCTTGAACGGCGGTGGGTCCACGGAGGGCGCACGCGCCGCGCTCCTCGCATTCCAGGGGCTCCCCCATCGAGTGATGCTGGTGGGCGAGGCTGGAGGGGTGCGCTGGTACGACGACTCGAAGGCCACCGCCCCACACGCGACTCGTGCGGCGTTGCGCGGCTTCAACTCAGTCGTGCTGATCGCCGGAGGCCGGAACAAGGGCCTGGATCTCGGCGAGCTCGCCCTCGACGCCGACCGGGTGCGCGCCGTCGTGGCCATTGGTGAGGCGGCTCCGCAGGTCGTGTCCGCGTTTGAAGGGATCCGCCCTGTGCGCGTCGCCGAGTCGATGATCGGGGCTGTCACCGACGCGGCCTCGCTCGCACGCGCTGGAGATGTCGTCTTGTTGTCCCCGGGCTGCGCGTCCTTCGATTGGTACGGCTCCTACGCCGAGCGAGGTGATGACTTCGTGCGTGCTGTGCAGGAGCTGCTGGCCGAGGCCGGGTCCCCCCGATGACTCGGACGATCGGTCGTCCCCCGCCCGACGATGACGTCTGGGTGGCACGCCGTCGTCACCCAACGGCCAAGCCGGCACCCCCCGTGCCGCGACGGTCGAAGACCTTCGTGGGGTTGCTTGGGGTCATTACGACCCTCAATCTGCTGGGCATGGTGATGGTCCTCTCGGCGTCGTCCGTCTCGGCTCTCGACACCTATGGATCGGCATGGACGATTGCCACCCGTCAGCTGGGATGGCTGGTGGCTGGTGTTGGTGCCTGCGCCCTGCTGACTCGGATCGATTATCACCGTTGGCGACGGGGCGCGGTTCCGATCGTTGCCGTATCCGTGGTGCTGCTCGCCCTCGTCCTCGTGCCCGGAGTGGGGCGGAACGTCAACGGCGCCTCTCGTTGGCTTGGCTATGGACCCTTCTCCCTCCAGCCTTCAGAGTTCGCCAAGCTCGCCGTGCTCGTCTTCGCGGCTGACCTGCTCGCACGACGTGCAACGTGGATGCACGACCTGCGCCTGACGCTGATGCCTGTGACCATCGTGTTCGTCGGGATCGCAGGGCTCGTGATGCTCCAGCCGAACCTCGGCACCACCTTGGTGCTCGGATCCATCGTGCTGTCGGTCTTGTTCGTGGCCGGCACGCCGGTGCTCCCCCTAGCGGGGATCGGCGCCCTTGGAGGGCTTCTGGCGACGGTGCTGGCGCTCATCGAGCCGTATCGCCGCGCCCGAGTCCTCGCCTTCCTCGACCCGTGGAAGGACTACCAGGACTCCGGCTACCAGACGATCCAATCCTTGGTGGGCATCGCGTCCGGAGGCATCACGGGGATCGGACTTGGACAGAGTCGTGCAAAGTGGGGATTTCTGCCGTACGCGCACACCGATTTCATCTTCGCAATCATCGGCGAGGAGCTCGGTCTCGTCGGAGCCCTTGTCGTGGTCGGCCTCTTCGTAGCGCTGTGCCTGCTCGGCGCGCGTGCCGCACAGCTCGCACCGGACCGGTTCGGGATGTTGCTGGCCGCTGGTGTCACGGCGTGGTTCGGCGTGCAGGCGTTCATCAACATCGGGGCGGTGATCGGCATACTTCCGATCACCGGCGTGCCGTTGCCGTTCGTGTCCTACGGCGGATCGTCGCTGGTGTTCAGCATGGCTGGTGCCGGGCTGCTCCTGAACGTGGCGCGTCAGGCCCGGTTGCCCGATGCTACGTCTCGTCGCCCCGCACGGGTCGCCGCGTCCACCCGTCGGTGAAGACACCACCGACCAGCACCTACGCCATCGTCACCGGTGGTGGGACTGCAGGCCATGTGCTCCCAGCCATGGCGATCGCCGATGCCATCGTGGCGGCCGGGCAGCCGCGCTCCGCGGTCCACTACGTGGGCAGCGAACGCGGCATCGAGGCCCGGCTGGTTCCGGAGACCGGCTACCCGATGACGTTGCTCCCGGGGCGCGGCATCCAACGCCGGCTGACCCTGGCCAACGTGGGCGCTGTTTGGGGGTTGCTGGTCGCGCTGGGTCGGGCACTGCGTCTGGTCGGGAGGCTCCAGCCTCGCGTGGTGGTAGCCGTCGGCGGCTACGCGAGTGTCGCCGTCGCGCTGGCCGCGATCCTTCGGCGGGTTCCGGTGGTGGTCGCGGAGCAGAACGTCGTGCCGGGCCTCGCGAATCGTCTGGTCGCAAGGTTCGCCCGGGCCAGCGCGGTCAGCTTCGCGGGCACGCCTCTGCCGCGGCCGGTGGTGACAGGGAACCCGATCCGTTCGGAGATCACGTCAATCGACCCGGCCCGTGATCGGCGGCGGGCCCGGGCGGCATTCGGGGTAGGAGAGGGGCGTCGACTCATACTCGTGTTCGGCGGCTCGCTGGGGGCTCTACGCATCAATCGAGCGGTCCTTGCAGCGCTGCCACTCTGGGCGCACCGCAGCGATCTCTTCGTGCACCACGTCGTTGGCGCCCGCGACTGGGACCTTCTGGCCGCCGAGGTCCCGGCTGAGCTCGGGGCCTTGCAGTATCGCTCGGTGGTCTACGAGGACACAATGGCGTTGGCGTTGGCCGCCGCTGATGTGGCCGTGTGTCGATCGGGGTCGAGCACCTGCTTCGAGCTTGCCGCGGTCGGACTTCCGGCCGTACTGGTGCCGTCCCCGGTTGTGACCGCAGACCAGCAGACCCGCAACGCACAGCATCTTGTTGACGCCGGCGCGGCGGTGCTCATACCCGACGCCGATCTCGACGGTGCGCGCCTGGCCCATGAGGTCGATCTGCTCCTCGCCGATCCGGTGCGCTGGTCGGCGATGTCCGCCGCCGCACTCGATTGGGCGCGTCCCGATGCGGCAACCGCGATCGCCGAGCTCGCGGGGGAGCATGCTCGTGCCTGAGCCGCTCCCCGACCTGTCGGTCCCGAGGCAGATCCACGTGACCAACGTCGGGGGAGCAGGCATGAGCGCGGTCGCGACGTTGATGGCGCAGATGGGCCACCGCGTCAGCGGGCACGACCCCGCTGAGCACACGCCCTTCCTCGGCCCGTTGCGGGACCTCGGGGTGATCGTCGGCACGGGGTCCGAACGTGAGCCGCTCGCGCCGGATGTCGATGCCGTCGTCGTCTCTACGGCGACTCCCTCCGATGATCCGGACGTCGTACATGCCCGCGACCGGGGCATCCCGGTCGTGCACCGCTCGGGTGCGTTGGCCGAGATCTGTCGGCAGCGCGCAGTGGCCGCCGTGGCAGGGACCCACGGCAAGACCACCACGTCAGCGCTGCTGGCGAGCGTGCTCGTCGGTGCTGACACCGACCCTGGGTGGGTCGTCGGGGCGCGCGTCGCCGGCCTTGGCGCAAGTGCCGCATGGGGGGGCGCTGGGCCGCTCGTGGTCGAGGCTGATGAAAGCGACGGCACGTTCCTGGTACTGGGAGCATCGGCGGCGATCGTCACCAACGTGGAGCCCGACCACCTCGAGCATTGGGGAGGGGAGGAGGCACTCCGGGCTGCCTTCCACGAGTTTGTCGCTGCGATCGACGGTCCCACCGTGCTGTGTCTCGACGATCCCGGCTCGGCGAGCCTCGTGGGCAGCGCGCGGCACCCCGTGACGTACGGAGTCGCGGCCGAGAGCGACTACCGGATCACCGACGTCACACCGCGCGGTACCGGCGTGTCGTTCACCATCACCAATGCTGGGCATTCGGTCGACGTCGTGGTGCCGGCGGCGCCTGGGATCCACAACGCCCGCAACGCTGCCGCCGCCCTGGCGCTGGCCCACCAGCTCGGAGTGCCGGTCGACACTGGGGCGGGCATGCTGTCTCGGTTCCGCGGCGTTGCCCGGCGGTTCGAGGTCCGTGGTGAGGTAGGCGGCGTGGTCCTAGTCGACAGCTACGACCACCTTCCGACCGAGGTCGCCGCTGCCCTTGCCGCGGCGAGCGATGGAGGATGGACCCGTGTCGTGTGTTGCTTCCAGCCCCATCGGTTCAGCCGCACGGCGTCCCTCTGGCGCGAGTTCGCGGACGCCTTCGTCGACGCAGACCTGCTCCTCGTCACGGACGTCTACCCGGCAGGTGAGCCATCTCGGCCGGGTGTGACGGGGAAGCTGATCGTCGACGCCGTCCTCGACGCGCATCCCCGGGCGCGCGTCATGTGGCTACCCGCGCTGGACGACGCGGCGTCCTACCTCACCGCTGCGCTCCGGCCCGGCGATCTCTGCATCACGTTGGGGGCCGGCGATCTCACGGAGGTGCCGGACCTCCTGATCGACCGCCTTTCCGAGCGAGCGACGTGAGCTCCACAGAGGTGATCAACGCGGCGGCGGGCCTGCTGGGCCCGCTCGCGGAGCGTTCCGTGCCGATCGGCTCGCGCACCACCTACCGGGTCGGCGGCACTGCGGCGCTCCACACCGAGGTCGTCGACGAGGAGGCCCTCCTTCGAGTGGCCCAAGCGGTCATGGAGACGGGGATCGAGGTTCTCGTGGTCGGCAACGGATCCAATCTGCTCGTCGCCGATGCGGGCTTCAGCGGCTTGGCATTGACGATGGGGGAGTCCTTCGCCGACGTGCGCATCGACGGGCTCAGCGTCAGAGCGGGTGGCGCGTCGTTGCTGCCCGTGGTTGCCCGCCGATCGGTGGCGGCCGGGTTGGCGGGCTTCGAGTGGGCGGTTGGGGTCCCGGGTTCGATCGGTGGCGCGGTGCGAATGAACGCCGGCGGTCACGGCTCCGACATGGCGGCATCGCTGACCAGGGTCCGCGTCGTCGACCTTCGGGACGGGGAGGATGGTGTGGTGCCCGTGTCTGCGCTCGACCTTGGCTATCGGTCCTCGTCGATCGGTCCGTCCCAGATCGTTGTCTGGGCTGAGCTCGGACTGGCCGAAGGTGATCAGGCGACGAGCGCGCGCACCCTGGCCGAGATCGTGGCCTGGCGACGGGCCAATCAGCCTGGTGGCGCCAACGCCGGTTCTGTCTTCACCAACCCGGATGGCGACTCGGCCGGACGGCTCATCGAGGTTGCCGGCGCGAAGGGCCTGCGTGTGGGGACCGCGTCGGTGTCGACCAAGCATGCCAACTTCATTCAGGCCGACGAGGGCGGCCGGGCCGACGACATCCGAGCACTCATGGAGCTCGTGATCGAGCGAGTCCGCACGGCGTGCGGCGTGGAGCTGCATCCCGAGACCCGGCTTGTCGGCTTTGACCCCGACCCTCGATCTGAGGTTGAGGGTTGATTGTGACCGGCTCGACCTCCACGGCGCCCCGCGGGCGCGCGGCGGCTCCGATCGACCCTCGGATCCGTGCCCGGCGCATCGAGGTCCAGCGCGTGGAGGGTCGCCGTCGCCTGCAGCGGGTGGTCGACCTGGGCGTCCTCGCCCTGGTGACAGCCGCCTTTGTCGGGGCACTGTGGACACCGCTGCTCGACGTCGATGAGATCCGGGTGCTGGGGGCAAGGCACACCGGTGAGCCCGCCATCCTGGAGCAAGCCGGTATCGCACGCGGCGACCACCTCATCAGCATCGATCTGCAGGCCGCGGGCCGCCGGCTGACTGCGCTGCCGTGGATAGCGGATGTGGCACTGCATCGCGGCGTCGACGGGCTCGTGGTGATCACGGTCGAGGAACGGTCGTCTGTCGCGTCGATCGGCGTCGGTACCGCCCGGATGCTGGTTGATCGCGACGGCCGCATCCTGGGCCCGGTGCCTGAGGCCGGAGCCGGCGGGGGAGCGCCGTCGCTCATCGAGCTGACGGGCGTTGGTTCGGTGCCTGCGGCGGGAGGGTTCCTCACGCGATCCGATCGACGCGCGGCGCTCCTGGCCGAGCGCCTGCAGGAGGTGGCCCCGGGCATGGTGGCCTCGCTTTCGGTGGACGGGTTGGTCGGGCAGCTCGCCGCGGGGGGCGAGATCCGCTTTGGTGACGGGTCGCTCCTCGAAGCGAAGGTCCGGTCCTTGCAGACTGTGCTCGACCAGGTGGACCTGGATTGCTTGGCCGTACTCGACCTCCGACTTCCGGGTAGTCCGGTATTGACCAGGGAGGAGAGGTGCTCGTAGCCTCTCGACCAAACCAAGAGGTCAAGCCCTGTCTCGACCTCGACTCGACCTTCAGGCCGGGCCCCGTAGCGGTGCCCGGCCTTGCGCGCATCTCGTGAACTTCTTGTGGAGGTAGGCACACCCATGGTCGGCAACCCGCAGAACTACTTGGCGGTCATCAAGGTCGTTGGCATCGGCGGTGGGGGCGTGAACGCCGTGAACCGCATGATCGACGCCGGCCTCAAGGGCGTCGAGTTCATTGCGATCAACACGGACGCGCAGGCACTGCTCATGAGCGATGCCGACGTGAAGCTCGACATCGGGCGAGAGCTCACCCGCGGTCTTGGCGCCGGATCCGATCCCGAGGTGGGCCGTGAGGCCTCCGAGGCGCACCGCGAGGAGATCGAAGAGGTTCTCAAGGGCGCCGACATGGTGTTCATCACCGCTGGCAAGGGCGGCGGAACCGGCACCGGTGGAGCGCCCGTCGTGGCGGAGATGGCCAAGAGCCTCGGTGCGCTCACCATCGGTGTCGTGACCCGGCCGTTCGCATTCGAAGGGCGCCGCCGTTCGGTGCAGGCAGAGCAGGGCATCCAGCGCCTGAAGGAGAAGGTCGACACCCTGATCGTCATCCCGAACGATCGACTCATCACGGTCTCGAACGACAAGACCTCCATGCTCAACGCGTTCAAGATGGCTGACGAGGTGCTCCTCCAGGGCGTGCAGGGGATCACCGATCTGATCACCACCCCTGGCCTGATCAACACCGACTTCGCGGACGTGAAGATGATCATGAGCAACGCCGGATCGGCGCTGATGGGCATCGGCTACGCCAGCGGCGAAGGCCGGGCACTGAACGCCGCCCGGGGCGCCATCTCGAGCCCGTTGCTCGAGGCGTCGATCGAAGGCGCCCGCGGCATCCTGCTCACCATCGCAGGCGGCAGCGATCTTGGTCTGTACGAGGTCAACGAGGCCGCGGAGATCATCCACGGTGTGGCCCATCCCGATGCCAACATCATCTTCGGAACCGTCATCGATGACGATATGGGCGACGAGGTCCGTGTCACTGTCATTGCGGCTGGCTTCGACCGCTGGGATGACAAGAAGGGCGCGCCGAAGGTCGGCAGGGACAGCTCCACCGCGAGCGTGTTCGACGACGACGGCGACGACGACCTCGACATCGAGGGCGACGACGACTTCGACGTCCCGTCGTTTCTCAAGTAGGGACCTCAGGGCTCGCCCGTTTCACCTGGACCGCTCGGGCCGACGGGGACCTGAGCGGCGACCTCGGCGCGGTGCCCGCGGCGGTGGTCCCCGAAGCCCCGCGCCCATGGACCTGGCTCCGTCAGGTGCACCGCACGCGAGTCGTGGTGGTGTCGCAGCCCGGTGAACACGCGGGTGCGGAGGCAGACGCGGCGGTGACGGGGACCCCGGGCTGCGTCCTGGTGATCCGCACCGCGGATTGCGTGCCGATAGTCCTAGTGGGTGACCGCGCTGTCGGCGTGGTGCACGCCGGGTGGAAGGGACTGGTCGCCGGTGTCATCCGACAGGCCGTAGCGGCGATCCGTGACCTCGACGAGGGCCCGATCGCCGCACATCTGGGACCCTGCATCCGGCCCGGCTGCTACGAGTTCGACGGACCCGAGCTGAACGTGCTCACCGCACAGCTCGGGGTGCAAGCGGCAACGACGACCTGGGGTACACGGGCGTTCGACCTGCCCGGTGCGGCCGCTAGTGAGCTACGAGCGGCCGCCGTCGAGCGGATCTTCGACGAGGCCGGCTGCACCGCATGTGACGAACGCTCGTACAGCCATCGCGCCCGTGGCGAGGTGGAGCGCATCGCCACCCTCGCCTGGCTGGTGGCACCGTGACCGACGCCGAGCTCGTGGTACGGATCCAGTCGGCTGTGGTCGCGATCCGCTCCCGCATCGCTGATGTCGGAGGCGACCCAGACCGCGTACGGCTCGTAGCCGTCACAAAGGGTCATTCGGGGGCCGTCGTCGCGGCGGCGGCAGCAGCCGGGCTGTGCGACGTCGGTGAGAGCTATGTGCAGGAGCTTGTCGCAAAGGTGTTCGCGCTCGAGTCTCGGACAGCCCTCGAGGGCGGCGGCGACCCACCGCCGCTGCGCTGGCACATGATCGGCCAGCTCCAGCGCAACAAGGTGCGCCAGGCTGCTCCCCACGTGTCGCTTTGGCAGTCCGTCGATCGCCTCTCGCTCGCGGCAGAGATTGCCCAACGGGCACCGGGTGCGGCAGTGCTCGTGCAGGTCGACGTCGCAGGGCGACCGGGACGAGGAGGATGTGCGCCCGAGCGGGTCGCCTCGTTGGTCGAAGGGTGTGGTGACCTGGGCCTTCGCGTGGGAGGGCTGATGACCGTTGGTCCCCAAGGACCTCCGGAGGCAGTTCGAGCGGGGTTTCGCGTGGTGCGCGACCTTGCCGACCAGCTGGGGCTCGAGGAACGGTCGATGGGGATGAGTGCCGACCTGGAGGCGGCGGTGGCCGAGGGCAGCACCATGATCCGGGTGGGCACAGCGCTCTTCGGTCCCCGAAACGGGCTCCCCGGCGTGGGAAAGTAAGGTGCGATGTCCAGGAGGAACGGATGACTTCGATGCTGCGTAGAGCGATGCTCTACCTCGGGCTGGGTCCCGATGACGAGTATGACGACTACGACGTCGCCGACGACCCGCGTGCGGCGCCTGCGCGCGCGGCCGCTCCGGCCGCGAGCCGGTACCCGGCGGCGCCACGGGACCTCGAACCCGAGATGGCCCCATCGAGCTCCGTGCGCACGATTGGTGGGCAGATGGTGCGACCGCAGCCCGCCGGGGACGGGGGCGATCCCGGCGCTCGCCCCCGCACCGCGGTGGTGCGTCCGCTGCAGCCGGTCGCGTCTGCGAAGCCCCATGTCGTGGCACCCACTTCGTTCAACCAGGCGCAAGAGGTGGCTGACAAGCTCAAGGTGAACCAGCCCGTGATCGTGAATCTGCAGAACGTCGATCGGGACCTCTCCCGCCGCATCATCGATTTTGCGTCCGGCCTCTGCTACGGCATCGGGGGTCAGATGGAGCGAGTGGCCAACCAGGTGTTCCTGCTCAGCCCCTCCAACGTCGAGGTGTCAGCTGAGGAGCGGCGGCGTCTCCAAGAGCACGGATACGAAGGCTGATCGTCCCTGGGCCTCGTCTGCACGCTCCTCAGCCTCTACTCGTTCGCCATCTTTGGGCGGATCATCATGTCGTGGGTTCGGGTTCAGCCCGGCACCACGGTGGCCAGCATCTACTCGGTGCTGTTCAACCTCACCGAGCCGGTCCTCGGCCCTCTGCGTCGGACGGTGCCACCCGTCCGGCTCGGCATGTCGGCGCTGGATCTGTCGCCACTCATCGTCCTGATCGGCATCCAGCTCCTGCAGGGGAGCATCTGCGGGTAGTCACGTCCTCGGCACCTGTGGGTGTGTGGCTACCATCAGCCGCATGGATCTGACCCCTCAGCTGCTCCACGACGTCGAGTTCCGCGAAGCCAAGCGGGGCGGCTACAACACCAGTGACGTCGACGAGTTCCTCGAGCGACTTGCGGTTGCCCTCGAGCGTCAGGGATCGGCGGTGCAGGAAGCTCGCAGCCGAATCGAGGCTGCTGAAGAGCGTGCTGCCGAAGCCGAGCGGCGTGCCAGCCTCACCGAGCAGTCCGCGTCCGACAGCTCGGCGTCACAGGAGACGCTGCAGCGCACCCTGGTCCTCGCGCAGCGCACGGCCGACGCCGCCATCAAGGAGGCCGAGGAGCAAGCCGAGCGCATGCTCGCGGACGCGCAAGCCGAGGCGGAGCGGCTGGTTGGTGAAGCGAGATCGGGCGCCGCGAGTGCCCGGGAAGAAGCCGACGCCGAGGCCGAGGCCGCGCACGAGGCGACCCGAGCGCGGTTGGTGGGGGAGATGCGTGATCTCGAGAGGGCACGTGAGCGCCTGCGCGAGGACGTCCAGATCCTCGAGCGGCATCTCGACGACCAGCGCGCGCGGGTGCGCGGGGCGGTTGATGGGCTCCAGCGCATGTTGGACGATCCTGAGTCGCTCTACGAGGCGGAGCTTCCGGTGGTCAGCGATGTCGTCGCGCCGTCGGGACGTGAGGGCGCTGGCGGGGCCGCGCCGAGCGGTTCGGGCATGGGTGACGGCGAGGACGAGGACGAGGGCGAGGACGAGGACGAGGACGACGTGATCGGACCGTCGACTGAAGCCGTCGGCGTGTATGAGGATCGGGATCCCGAAGACGACGCCTATCTCACGGAGCTCCGCAAGGCGATGACCGACGACACACCGTTGGGCCCACGCGACCACGTGGTGGACGACGGGCTCTTCGATACCGATGCTGAGGTCGGGCGCTCCCGCTTCGGTCGGCGCCGCTCGAACTGACGGCGGCGAACGCAGTGCAATCGGGACATTCGACTCGCAGCGGGGCGCGGTGCGTAGGATGGCCCATCCTGTTGACCTCCCCCGGGAAGGGACCCCTGTCGTGTTGGTGCTGTTGAGCTTTGCCCTGGTCCTTGTAGCGACCGTTCTGTTGGTCCTCGGCCTCTTGAACGACGGCCTGGGTCTGATCTATGTCTCCATTGCCAGCAGCGTCGCCGCAGCGGCAGCGCTGATCGTCGCGCTGAGGATGAACAAGGCACGCACTGGCGATCAGCCGTCGGTGGCGCCCTCGCTGAGCGATCCCGAGAGCGATCGCGAGCGCATCACTCCCGCTGTACCTGAGGTGGCGACCTCAACCTCCGCCCCGACCTCCGGCACGGATTGGTTGGCTGAAGAGGCCGACTGGCCGGCAGATGAGGACAACGTTGACGGCGAAGATGAGGTCGACTTCCCAATCGCCGACTACGACTCGCTGTCCATCGCGCAGATCCTCCCGCTGCTGCCCCAGCTCTACTCCGACGAGATCGAGGTCGTCGAAGAGCGCGAGCAGCAGACCAAGGCGCGTCCGAAGATCCTCGCCAAGCTCGCTGAGCTGCGCGATGGCTCCACAGCCACCGACACGCTGGCCACCTACACGGAGGACGCCGCGGGGACCGCCGACTGGGACGACGAGGACTGGTTCCCGATCGAGGACTACGAGTCGTTGTCAGGCGCACAGATCTTGACCCTCCTGCCGGAGCTCGATGACGAGGAGCTCACCCTTGTGCGCACCCGTGAGCTGTCGCTTGGGCGGCGACGTAGCCTGTTGGACGAGATCGACCGCATGCTCGGCACCGGAGCGACCAAGGCTCCGGCCAAGAAGGCTCCGTCAAAGAAGAAGGCTCCGGCCAAGAAGGC
>JBBDWQ010000049.1:0-3462 GCA_040902805.1 Acidimicrobiales bacterium | reverse complement strand
AGGCTCCGGTCAAGAAGGCGGCTCCGGCCAAGAAGAAGTCGGCCGCCAAGAAGGCGGCTCCGGCCAAGAAGGCTCCGGCCAAGAAGAAGGCTCCGGCCAAGAAGGCTCCGGTCAAGAAGGCGGCTCCGGCCAAGAAGAAGTCGGCCGCCAAGAAGGCATCCAAGCGCTGATCTCGGGCGGGGCGAGCCTCGCCCAGCGTGCAGCGCCGTCAGATCCGGGTGATCTGAGCCCGCAGTTGTGTGGCGTCGACATCGATCGAGCGGCCGTCGCCGCCGACTGTCCCGATCACTAGTTCCGTAGCGAGGATCTCTCCGGCAATCCACCCGCCGTGCTCGTTGACGACTGCAGCGATCTCGGGCGAGGTCTCGAGCCGGACACTGATTCGGTCTGCGATGTCGAACCCCAGCTCCTTGCGGAGGTCGTTGAGGGACCGAACGAGCTCTCGCGCCTTCCCCTCCCGTCGCAGGTCGTCAGTGATGTCGAGGTCGAGGGCGATGGCCCAGCCATTGTCCTCCGCGAGGGCAAAGGCATCGTGACGGGATGCTCGCACCTCCACCTCGTCGGCCGTCAGGCGCTCGCCGGCCACCTCGATGAACCCATCGGTCTCGAGCTGACGCTGGAGCGCCGTCCCGTCGGCCGCCGCCAACGCCTGTTTGATGTCGTTGATCCGTTGGCCCAGGCGGGGCCCAAGAGCCCGAAAGTTCGGGATCACGGTCCACGACATCAGGCCCGAGAGGGTGTCGACGTCCTCGAGGACCTTGACGTTCAGCTCCGATGCGATCTCAGCGAGCACCTCATCTGGTAGCGCTCCGCCTTCGTGGAGCAGCAACGCCCGTGACAGCGGCTGCCGGACCCGGACCTTTGCCTCCGTGCGAGCTGCACGACCGAGGGCTACAAGGCGGCGCGCCGATCGCATCGCCGTGGCCAGGTCGGTGTCACGCAAGCCCGCGACCGAAGGCCAGTCCGCAAGGTGCACCGAGGCAGAGCCGGTGAGAGCGGTGTGCAGCTCGTCGGCGAGGAACGGGCAGAACGGCGCGAGCAGCTCGGAGACCGTGCGCAGGCACTGGTGCAACGTCGCGTGCGCCACCGGGTCTGACGACTTCCAGAAGCGCGAGCGGCTGCGGCGGACATACCAGTTCGACATGTCGTCGATGAACGCGGCCAGCCGAGTCGCCCCAGTCAGCGCGTCGAACGCCTCCAGTGCCTCCGTGACCATGACGACCGTGTCATCGAGCTCTGAGAGCACCCAGCGATCGAGCACGTGGACGGGCTCTACGGGGACCTGAGTTGGTGTCCAGCCATCGAGGTCGGCGTAGGTGCAGTGAAAGCTGAACACGTTCCAGAGCGTGACGAGGGTCTGGCGTGTGGCCTCGCGAATTCCGTCATCGGATACTCGACGGGGTGTCCAGGGCTGACCAGCTGAGAAGAAGTACCAGCGCAGCGCGTCGGCACCAAACGTCGAGAAGATGTGCCAGGGGTCGACGACGTTGCCCTTCGACTTGGACATCTTGGCACCGTCCTCATCGACGAGAAGTCCCAGGCAGACGACGTTGCGGTACGGAGTCTCACCGAACACCAGGGTGTTCACGGCCAGCAGTGAGTAGAACCAGCCACGCGTCTGATCGATGGCCTCACAGATGAAGTCGGCGGGGAACGCCGCTTCGAAGCGGCCGTCCTCGGCAAACGGGTGATGATGCTGCGCCGAGGGCATCGATCCCGAGTCGAACCACGCGTCGAGCACCGGAGCAAGACGACGCATCGTGCCGTCGCAGCTCGCACACGGGAATGCGATGTCGTCGACGTATGGCCGGTGCAGATCGAGCTCGCTGAGGTCCCGACCCGTGAGGCGCGACAGATCGGCCACCGACCCAACGCAGGTGTCGACGTTGCAGCCGTCGCAGCGCCAGACGGGCAGGGGAGTGCCCCAGTAGCGATCGCGGGACAGCGCCCAGTCGATGTTGCCCTCGAGCCACTTGCCAAAGCGCCCACCCTTGATGTGCTCGGGGTGCCAGCCGATGGTCTCGTTCTGGGCGAGGAGCTCGGTTCGCCGCTCGGATGTGCGGGCGAACCACGACGTCTTCGCCCAGTAGATGAGCGGTGTGCCGCAGCGCCAGCAGTGTGGGTAGGAGTGCTCGTAGGCCTCCTCAGCGACGAGCCGCCCGCGCTCCGCAAGATCGTTGATGATGGCGCGATCGGCGTCCTTCACGAACTGGCCGTGGAACTGCGGGACGCGAGCGTCGAACGCGCCATTCTGGTCCACCGGGTTGAGCGTTGGCAGGCCCTCGGCGCGGCCGACCTGAGCGTCCTCCTCGCCGAACGCTGGGGCGATGTGCACGATGCCCGAGCCGTCCGCGTCGGCGACGTAGTCGGCCGCGACAACTCGCCACGGTGCACCTTCTCCCGCCTCGAGGATGTGGAACGGTCGGTCGTAGTGCCAGCCGACGAGGTCGCGGCCGGTCCACCGCTCTCGAACCTCCGCGCTGGGGTAGCGGCGGCTAGCTGCCGTCTCACCCAAGATGAGATCGGCGCCTCCCTCAGGGTCCGCGATTCGCACGTAACGCACATCAGGCCCAACCGCCGCGGCAACGTTGGAGATGAGCGTCCACGGGGTGGTGGTCCAGACGAGGAGGTCGACGCCGACCGCGGGGCCAGTGGTGAGGGGGAATCGTACGTAGACCGACGGATCGACGACGTCCTGATACCCCTGTGCGACCTCGTGGGAGGAAAGGGCTGTACCGCAGCGTGCACAGTACGGGCTCACCCTGTGACCCTCGTAGAGCAGGTCGGCATCCCAGAGCTGCTTCACCAGCCACCAGACGGACTCGATGTAGTCGTTGCTCAAGGTCCAGTACGCATCGGCGGTGTCGATCCAGGTGCCAGACCGGGTGGTCAAGGCCGACCAGTCTTCGACGTAGCGGCGCACGGAGTCGCGGCAGCGCTGGTTGAAGGCTTCGATCCCGTAGGCCTCGATGTCCCCCTTCGTGGCGAGCCCTAGCTCCCGTTCGACCTCGAGCTCCACGGGGAGCCCGTGACAGTCCCAGCCACCCTTACGGGGCACGTCGTGCCCGCGCATGGTCTGGAACCGCGGGTACAGGTCCTTGAAGGCCCGGGCCCACACGTGATGCAGTCCCGGCTTGCCGTTGGCGGTGGGCGGACCCTCGTAGAAGGTCCAGGGCTCCGCGCCCGCACGCGAGCGAGCAACCTCAGCCACGATGTTCAGCTCCTGCCAGCGATGCAGGATGCGCTCCTCGAGCGCGACGAGGTCCAGATTCTGTGCAACAGGACCGAAAGGCATTTGTGCAGGCTACGGCATGGTCCGCGGTTCTATGACAGTCGACAGCGGCCGCGAGGTTGCCGTTACAGAGGGGCATGCGTACAATGCCGCACCCTTTGGGGACCCGCGGGATACGCGAGAGGACGACTTACCACATGGCACCCACGACCAAGGCGGCCGCCAAGGCC
>JBBDWQ010000048.1:0-14400 GCA_040902805.1 Acidimicrobiales bacterium | reverse complement strand
CGATTCCGATGAGCCGCCCGCCCCAACGCATGGTCCCCCTCAGCGAGGCGCCAGATCCCTGATGGCCTGCCGCGCGTCGATCCCGAACGGGAGCAACGCTAGGGCAGGAGTCGTGACGCCGTTCTCGACGTAGCGCCCGATGTGCTCCCGGCACTTCTCCGGCGGACCCCAGACGATGAGGTCGTCGACCACCTGGTCGGGAATGGCTGCCAGCGCCGCCTTGCGATCGCCTTCCTTCCAGAGTCGCCACATCTCCGCCAGGATCTCGCCACGCCCGACCCATTCGTGGAAGGCGGCGTACACGGGCACGTTCAGGTAGGCCGCAATCGCGAAGCGCCCCATCCCCCGAACCGTGTCGGCGTCGTCGCTGGGGGCCACGAAGATGCGGGCGACAACCTCCTTGGGGCTCCCGTCGCCGGCTGCCTGCACGATTGGCGCCACGGTCGATACGTCGTCCGCTGAGAGCCAGTTGATGATGGCGCCGTCGCCCTCTCGACCCGCCAGCTTGAGCATCCCCTCGCGCAGCGCCGCAATGAGGATCGGCACAGGCTGTTCGGGCCGCACGCCGAGCTTGAAGCTGCGCACGTTGAACGAGGCGGTCTCCATCGTGACCTTCTCGCCTGCCAGTGCCGCCCGCAGGAACTGCACCATGTCCTTGGTGCGCTGATAGGGCGACTCGAAGGGAATCCCGTTCCAACCTTCGACGATCACGTTCGAGGAGGTACCGATGCCGAAGGCGAATCGACCAGGCGCGGCGTCAGCCAAGGTGGCGACCGACTGCGCCATGCAGGCCGGCCCGCGAGTGAAGGCGGGGACAATGGCCGTGCCGAGCCGCAACGTCGGCGCCCAAACCGACGCCAGGGCCAGAGGTGTGAAGGCATCGGCGCCGTTGGCCTCGGCCGACCAGACGTCGGTGTAGCCGAGCTCCTCCAGCTCGATGATCCACGCGCGCTGCGCGTGAAGCGGAACGCCGTCGAAGGGGATGGTCATGCCATAGCGCTGGTCCATCTGAGGATCATGGCCCACATACGTAGGTAGCGTCATCGCATGGCTGACCTGGCGCCCGTGCCCGAAGACTGGAACCGGTGCCTCGCGGTGGTGGCCCACCCCGATGACCTCGAGTATGGGAGCTCGTGCGCGCTGGCCCGCTGGAGCTCGCAGGGCAAGACCGTCGTACAGGTCCTGGCGACCCGCGGTGAGGCGGGCATCGACGGGCTGGAGCCCGTCGAGTGTGCCCGTGTGCGGACCGAGGAGCAGATCGCGGGGGCCAAGGTCGTGGGCGTCGAGACCGTCGAGTTCCTCGACTTCGCCGATGGCAGCTTGGTGGTCGGGCCCGACCTGCGTCGTGCGTTGGCGCGCGCCATCCGTCGCCACCGTCCCGACATCATCGTGACGCTCACCTTCCGGGACCAGTGGAGTGCTGGCAGCGCCTGGAACCACGTCGATCACCGCGCCCTCGGGCTCTCCGTGGTGGATGCTGTGCGCGACGCCGACAACCGCTGGGTGTTCCCCGAGTTGATCGAGGAGGGGCACGAACCGTGGAAGGGAGTGCGCTTCGTGCTCGCCGCGTCATCGCCCGAGTCCGCCCACTACGTGGACGTGACCGAGTCGCTGGATACCGGCATCGCCAGCCTGCAAGCCCACCGCGCCTACATCGAAGGCCTCGGTGGCGACTTCGACGCGGCGGCGTTCCTCAGGGGCATGGCCGTGCCCACGGGCCAGCGAGCTGGCGTCGGCGCGGCGATCCCCTTCGAGCTCATTCCCACCTGAACCTCCGATAGGTTCCGACGATGGAGAAGATCGTCTACGGCCTGTGGCGTGCGCCGGACCAGCCTGTCGACCCGATTCGCACTGCCCTGCTCGACGAGGTCGCACCGGCGCTGCTCGACCTCGACGTCAACGGACTGCGGGTCGAGGTGGAGGAGCCGGCGGGCAAGATCCTGCGCACCGGCTCGGCCATCGACGGATCGCTGCTCTGCGGCTCGGTTTCGATCTGGCTCGACTCCTACGACAACCGGACCCCGCACGAAGCTGCCGTCGCGAGCGCTGGCGCGCAGGTGCACGGCTGGATCGTGGCCGAGTCGGTCGCTCTGGCCTACGGCGACCGACGCACGTGGCCCGACGGCGAGCAGTCACCCGGCATGTCGATCCTGACGTTCTTCGACAAGGGTCAGACAGTGTCCGACGACGACTTCTACCGGATCTGGCACGGCGAGCACACGCCGCTCACCTTTGACATGCACCCCTTCTGGATCTACGTCCGCAACCAGACGCTCCGTGCCATCACCCCTGGCGCGCCAAGCGTGCGGGGCATCGTCTACGAGGCAGCGCCCACCGACGAGGACATCACCGACCTCCCCCGGCTGTTCGGCTGCGCGGACGATCCTGCACGACTCGTGGATCAGATCGCCGTCGTGAACAACCACATGGCCACGTTCGGCAACGCCGACACGCTGCAGTGTGTGACGACGCGAGAGTGGATCTTCAAGACCCTCTCGACCTGATCGTTGACCTGACCTCACGCGTCGTGAGGCAACGTCATGCGAGACGACGCCGGGTCGTCCATGTCGAGCTCGATGTCGCCCAGATCAAGCCCATCGGCGTCAGCCTCCGCCACGATCTCGACTTTTGGCCGCTCGCCGTAGATGGCCTGGTCGAGCCCGAACATCGCGGCACCGAGCAGCGCGCCGCCAGCGCTGGCACGGGCCCGTGACAGAGGGTGGGCCTTGCCAGTGTCCGGATCGGGCGGGGCGGCCGCCAACCACTCGCGCCACTGCTCCTCGGTCCAGTCGTCTGGTTCCTGGGGCGGCTCGTCGAACACCGCTGTCATGACACCAGGCTACGCCCGCGCCCTCACCACTTCGCGATGATGTCCTCAGCAAACCTCTTGATGCCGTCAAGCTTGGCATAGAGTTCGGCTTCCGCCCCGGCGTAGAAGTACCAGGGCATGGTGACGAGGTGGGTCACGCCCGCGTCCGCAACGCGGCGGTACCCATCGAGGTCCCACGCATCGGTGGCGGACCCGTACATGGAAAACGGCTCGTCGCTGCGGCCGTACTCGGCGCGGTAGCCGTCGATTGTGCGACGTATCTCGGCGAGCTCGGCAACGGTGTGGAGGTCGCTGATCCACCCGTCGTTACGAGCGGCCCGGCGCAGGGCCACCTCGGAGAGGCCCCCGACGATCACAGGAACAGGGGCCGTGGGCGCGGGCAGCATCTCGAGCGGCGGCAGGTCGAAGTGCTCGCCATGGTGCTCCACCACCTCACCAGTCCAGAGCGCTCGCAGCACGTCGAGCATCTCATCGGTGCGCTTTCCACGCTTGGCGAATGGCACCCCCATGAGCTCGAACTCCTCCTCCATCCAGCCGACGCCGATGCCCAGCTCCACCCGGTTACCGGAGAGCACTGCGGCGGTGCCGACCTGCTTGGCGACGTGGATCGGCATGCGAGCGGGGAGGATGTACACGCCAGTGAGGAACCGCAGGCGAGTCGTGATCGCCGAGAGATGGCCAATGGTCACCCACGCGTCGGGCCAAGACGTCCCCATCTCCCACCGTCGCTCGCCGTCGTCGCGGTAGGGGTACTTGGATCGCGTCTCGACGGGATTGATGACGTGGTCGGACAGCGTCATCGTGGTCCACCCGTGCTCGTCGGCAGCCTTGGCGAGCGGGACCAGATGGTCGGGTGGGGAGAACGTGCCCGAGCAGCAGAACTGCAGCGGTTGGGCGTCGCTCATGAGTGGGTGCCTCCGTCGATGCGCAGCTCGGCGCCGTTCACATGACCGGCATCCTCCGACCCGAGGTATGCGATCGCTGCCGCAACGCGAGCGGGGGCACCCATCCCAACGGGCGACATGATCCGGTGCAGGAGCTTCGCGTCGGCCCCGTTGGGGAGGTGGAACGCGTCGGTGATCGGAGTCTCGATCGAGCCCGGGCAGACGGCGTTCACGCGAAGGGCCTGCTTGGCGTATTCCACGGACAGCGTCTTGCTCAAGGCGAGCACCCCACCCTTGGACGAGGCGTAGGCGGCCGCCCACGGATGACCGAAGAGCGACGACGTCGACGCCACGTTGACGATGGCCCCGCCACCGTCCGCAAGGAGGGCTGGGATAGCCGCCCGACAACACCGGAACGTTCCCGTGAGGTTGACGGCCAAGACGCGCTCCCACGCGTCCATGTCCGCCTCGTGGCTGTGCTCGAAGCGCAGGATCCCGGCGGCGTTCACCAATAGATCGAGTCGACCGTCCAAGGCCAGCGCGGCGGCCACCGCGGCGGGAGCAAAGCTGGGATCGGTCACGTCACCGACCATCGTGGTCACGGCATCCGGCATGGACGAGGTGGACGTCGTGGTGTCCAGCCCGTCCGCCGAGATGTCGACGCCGAGCACGATCGCCCCCTCGTCAAGGAGTCGGTGAGCGGTGGCCCGTCCGATTCCCGAGCCTGCACCTGTCACGAGCGCCACGCGCCCCTCGAACCGTCGCATGGGCGGAGACTAGAACGTGTTCTAGTTCCGCGCCCAGTCACTCCTTCCAGAAGCGCACGATCGTCGACTGGCTGGCCGTGGCCAGGAGCGTGCCGTCGTCCGCCCAGAGGTGCACGTCGCCATGGCCGAACCCGTTGCGGACCGCATGGATCCGGATGTCGAGCAACACCCACTCGGTCGGCACCAAGCGCCCGACCCGAAGTGTGTTGTCGAGGCTGTTCCCGCCTGCATGCTCCCCCAGCGCCTGCCCGATGCCGAACGGCACGTAATCGCCGAGGATGGCGAGTGTGGCCGCTGACATCTCGAGCACCTCAGGGATCCGCGCCCACAGCGCCGACCGGCCGCCGGGCATGCCCGGACCCGGCAGGTCGTCATAACCCAACGCCACGGCCATCCGAGTGTCGATGCGGTCCATGATCGACTCCGCGCCCGGGAAACGTGGCATGCGGGGCCCGCACTCGTCTGGCGCGGGGACCTCGGGACGCTCCACCCACTGACCATCGACCTCCATCGGACGCTCGCCGAGCGCAGCGTTCACCGTGAGGATCTCTCGGTCGCCGACATGGCCCACGGCGCGGGCCTGAGTTACCTGTCGTCCCTCGACCGCGATCGTGACGTCGATGTCCATGATCGATGGAGGGTTGGCGTAGGAGAGGTACTGCGCCGTCGCCCAGACGACCGGTCGACCTGATGTGGCCTCCATGGCGGCGATGGCGGCACCGAGACCGCAGCCACCGAAGAGGAACTGGTGGCCCGTCGAGATGCCAGGCGTGACCGGCAGCACCCAGCGCGTCGGGTTGTGCGTCGGTTCCAGGCCGAGCCATGCGGTCGCATCCACGGCGGCGAACCTACCGGTGAGGCACGCCATCCCCACGCGGTGCAAGATTGCGACCATGACCGACACCCCTTGGCTTGGCGATGCCTGTTCACTCGTCGACGAGTTCCGTTCTGGCGAGCGCACCCCCGCCGAAGAGCTCGAGCTCGTACTCGGCGCCATCGAGCGCAGCGAACTGAACAGCGTCTCGTTCGTGGACGCCGACGGTGCCCGCCGCTCCGCCGCCCAAGCAGACGCTCGCCAACCGTTTGGCGGGGTCCCCCTGGGAGTGAAGGAGCTGGACAATGTCGCGGGCTGGCCCGCCACCGAGGCATCGCTCGTGTTCAAAGACCGGGTCGCCACCTACACCTCCACGATGATCACGCGGGCGGTCGACCAGGGCGGCGCGGTCCTCGTGGGCATGACCACCGCCAGCGAGTTCGGCGGTCTCAACGTGAGCACCACACGCCTGAACGGCACCACGCACAACCCATGGCAGCGCGGCCGCACCGCAGGCGGGTCGTCCGGGGGATCGGCGGCCGCGGTGGCCGGCGGCGTGCTGCCCCTCGCCACCGGTGGTGACGGTGGTGGATCCATTCGGATTCCGGCGGCTTTCAACGGGCTTGTCGGCATGAAGGGAACGGCCGGCCGCATCCCCCGCGGGCCACGCACGATGATCTCGCCGCTCACCGTCGTGACCGGCTGCCTGAGCCGATCGGTGCGCGACGTAGCCCGGTACTACGACGTGTGCGCGGGCCACGACCGACGCGACCCCTACAGCCTCCCCAAGGTCGACGGATGGGAGCGCGACCTCGGAAGCCACGAGCTGGCTGGCAAGCGAGTGGTCATCGCGCCGACGCTGGGATCGGCCGTCGTGCGCCCCGAGGTCGAGGCATCGGTGCGCGAGGCAGCAGAGGCGCTCGCCCGTGACGCCGGCCTGGTCATCGTCGACGTGCCCGTCAAGATGCCTGGTCTCGGCCTGGAGTGGGCCCTCACCAACCTCGCGACATTGCGAGCGGATCTGCTCGCTCTGTGGCCCGACTGCGCGGAGCTGTTGTCCGAGCAGATCGCCTTCGGTCTGGACTTTGCGGACAAGACCATGAACCTCGAGACCTCCGCCAAGGCCGAGCTGGCCCGGATCGAGGCGAACGAGACCATGGCGGCAGTGTTCGATCAGGTTGACTTCGTGATCTCCGCCACCAACCCCGACGTCGCCTACCCAGCCGAGGTGCAGCTCAACACCCGCGTCGGGGACCAGAAGGTCGGCCCCGAGAACAACGGCGCCCTCACCATCCCCGCCAACATCTGCGGCAACCCCGCCATCTCCATCCCCGTGGCACCGGTCGACGGGCTGCCAGTGGGCATGCAGATCATGGGCCAGCACCTGCAGGATGCCCTCCTGCTCGACCTCGCCCTCGTGGTGGAGCGAACCTGCCCGTGGCCCCTCGTGGCCTCCGGAGCCCCCATCTGAGAGGACAACGGGGCTGAAGCGGCAAAAAAGGGCGCTGACCAGGGGATTCGTGCCGATGTGACCAACGTCAACCGGCGCACGGGCATCACTGTCACACCCCGTGTGTTGAATCAGACGCATGGCACGTCAGCTCACCCTTCTCGAGGTCCCGCCCGCATGGCGCCTTGATGACGCCACCCGCGAGGTGGGTCGGAAAGGCATCGCAGCGGCCCGGGCCTCGCTCCGCGCCGCCACGTCCAACACCGCGTCGTCCACCGCGGCGTCGCACCGCCGCGCTGCCGCCTGACCGTCGGCCCCGCTACCGTCCCCCCGATGGGAATCCTCTCGTGGTGCATCGTCGGCCTGATCGCCGGGGGTCTCGCTCGCCGTGCGGTGGGTGCGCCCCAGCGTGGCTGCCTGGCCACCATCGCCATCGGTGTCCTCGGGGCCCTCTTCGCCGGGTCCGTCTCGAAGTTCGCCACCGGCGATGAGATCTCGACGTTCAACGAACTCGACCTGGGCTCGATCTTTGTGGCCTTCATCGGCGCCGCCGCCCTCCTGCTCGTCTTGGAGGCGGCGGGAGGCCGACGTCGGTAGTGCCCGGAACCCAATCTGTTGGATAGGTTGCGCCCATGTCTGATGTCGTGATCGTCGAAGCCGTCCGCACGCCCGTTGGTCGCCGTGGTGGTGGCCTCTCGTCCGTCCACCCCGCTGACCTCCTCGCTGCCGTGCAGCGAGCCGTCGTCGAGCGCTCCGGCATCGACCCTGCCGCCGTCGGGCAGGTCGTGACGGGCTGCGTGAGCCAGGTCGGCGAACAGGCATTCAACGTGGGACGTACCGCATGGCTGTCCGCCGGACTGCCGATGTCGGTGGCGAACACAACCGTGGACACCCAGTGCGGGTCCTCACAGCAGGCCACCAACCTGGGCACTGCCCTGGTGGCCGGTGGTGTTGTAGATGCCGCGGTGGCGTGTGGCGTGGAGGTCATGAGCAGAGTGCCGATCGGCTCCAGCGGCCGCAAGGACCTCGGTCTCGGGATCCCCATCCCGAAGACCTACTTCCCGCAGTACGAGATGACCTCCCAGTTCGAGGGCGCGGAGCGCATCGCTGACAAGTGGGGGATCTCCCGCGACGACACCGACGCCTTCGGGTTCCGTTCGCAACAGCTCGCCACGCAGGCCTGGGCCGAGGATCGCTTCGGCACCCAGATCGTCCCCGTAGATGCACCCGACGTCGACGACGACGGCAAGCCCACCGGCAGCACCCACACCGTGAGCCGTGACGAAGGGCTGCGCGAGACATCGCTCGAGAAGCTCGCCGAGCTGAAGCCGGTCGCCCGTCCCGACGGTGTCCACACTGCTGGGTCGTCGTCGCAGATCTCCGATGGCGCGGCCGCAGTCCTCCTGATGACCGCCGAGCGCGCCGACGAGCTAGGGCTGCGCGCGCGGGCCCGGATCGTCGACACCTGCCTCGTCGGCGTCGATCCCGTGCTGATGCTCACTGGCCCCATCGACGCCACGCAGCGGCTCTTCGACCGCACCGGGCTTGGCGTCAGCGACATCGATGTCTGCGAGGTCAACGAGGCCTTCGCGTCGGTGGTGCTGGCGTGGCAGAAGGAGCTGGGGTTCTCCCCCGAGCAGACCAACCCCAACGGTGGCGCCATCGCCCTCGGCCACCCACTCGGCGGCACCGGCGCCGTGCTGCTCACCAAGGCCCTGCACGAGCTCGAGCGCACCGGCGGCCGCTACGGCCTTGTCTCGATGTGCTGCGGCGGCGGAATCGGCACCGGCACCATCATCGAACGCCTCTAGCAGTCCCCCATCGCCAGCCCGCGCTGGCCGAGCATCCACCTCACGGAAGGCTCGTCATGCCGAGGCTCGGGCTCATCACCATTGCATGGCTGCTGGTCGCATGCGCATGGACCGGCTCACCCGGGGACACGACCGCCGAACCCGGTGCGGCTGTGGTCATCCACCCGGTCGATGGCGACACCATCGAGGTGCGCGTGGGTGGCCAGACCGAGCGCGTCCGGCTCATCGGCATCGACACACCCGAGTCGGTCGCCCGCGACCGACCCGTTGAGTGCTTCGGCATCGAGGCGAAGGTGCGAATGGCCGAGCTGCTTCCCGCTGGCACCAAGGTGCGCCTTGAACGCGACATCGAGGCAAGGGATCGATACGGCCGGCTACTGGCCTACGTGTTCCGAGAGGTGGACGGCACCAACATCAACCTGCACCTCGTGCAGGAGGGCTTCGCAGAGTCCCGCTCGTTTGCGCCAAACACCGCCCGCCAGGCCGAGCTGGACGAGGCTGAGATCGAGGCGAAGGCCGCTGGCCGGGGACTGTGGCCAGCGTGTGGCAGCACCAACATCGTCGTTGGACCGCCGCCGCGCTGAGCAATCAGCCGGTAGCGTCGCCGCTGTGACCTCCCTCGCAGAGCGCCTCGGGTACAGCGCGGACGACCGCCTCCTGATCATCAACTGCGATGACCTTGGGTCCTGCCACGCCGCCAACGTGGGCATCTACGAGGCGCTGCGCGACGGTGTTGCCACCAGCGCCACCTTGATGGTGCCCTGCCCGTGGGCACGCGATGCGGCCTCGAGATACCGCGGCGAGGACGTGGGGGTCCACCTCACGCTGAACGCCGAGCACGATACCTACCGATGGGGTCCGATCACCCGTGCGCCCTCGCTGCTCGACGGCGACGGAGGCTTCCCGCGAACCGTCGCCGACGTGTGGGATCACGCAGATCTCGACGAGGTTCGCCGCGAGCTCCGCGCCCAGGTCGAGCGGGCCATCCTCTGGGGCTTCGACGTGAGCCATCTCGACAGCCACATGGGTACGCTGCAGCTGCGCCCTGAGTTCTTCGATGTCTATCTCGACCTGGCCGTCGACTTCGGACTGCCGTTGCGCCTGTCCGGCGCGTCGAGCGAGCGGACCATCGGGTTTCCGTTTCGCCGGCTTGCGAGCGAGGAGGGCGTGCTGTTCCCCGACCACTTCGTACGGGTGTCAGGGGTCGGTTCTCGCCAGACGATCGAGAAGGTGATCGGCGAGCTGCGCACCGGCGTCACCGAGGTGTATGTCCAACCATCCGTCGACACGCCGGAGCTCCGTGCACTCACGAGCGACTGGCCCGCTCGGGTCGATGATCATGCTCTCGTGGCCACGGAGAAGTCGCTTCGTAGTGCTCTCGACGGTTCCGATGTGATCCGCATCGGCTATCGGCCCCTGCGTGAGCTCCAACGAGCGGGATGATGCGCCACCCCCCCAGGGCGTTGATCGGCCTCTGGCTGCTCGTCGGATCAGTGTTGGCTGGCTGTGGTGATCCGAAGCCCAGTTCCCCCACACCCGCCGACCTGGCCCAGATCGACTTCACCCCCGATCACACGATCACGGTCGACGATCAGGGCTTCCACCCGGCCACGCTGGTGGTGCTGGCCGGCGACGTGCTCCTCCTCGTCAATGCGGGGAGCGCGCTGCATTCGTTCACTGCCGATTCGCGCTTCGACACGGGTCGGATGCATCCAGGCGATGAGACGACGATGGTGCTGTCCGCCCCAGGGAAGATCCCCTACTTCGACCTTGAAGACCCGGACCACACCGCCACGATCATCGTCGAGCAGCCGCCCGACGGAGGCTGAGCTCAGAAGTCGGTCTGCGCAGCGACCGCTTCGAGCAGGGCGCGGTATTCCGGGCTTTGCGTGAGGGGCATCACTGCCATCAGCGACCCAATGTTGCCGACGACTTTGATCCTGCCCTGCATGAATGCGGCGCTCAAGTCGAGCTCGCCCTTGGCGATGGCGGTTGCATCCGCCAGAGAGCAAGTGAGGGTGACGTCGACATCGTCGCGGGTCCCGAGCTCGCCTCCCACCACGCGGCCCCCTTCGATGGACTGCACATAGGCCACCTCACGCATCGGCGTTCCAGTGACCACCATCTGCAGACACGCGGTCACACCATCACGCGCCGGGAGGTCAGCGCCCACCCGCTTGTGCAGATCCAGCCAGTCCTGCGTGAGAAACGCTGACATCAGGGAGCGTCTGCCGGGCTGCGTACGCCGGCGAACAGGTCCGTCTCTGGAGTGGGCACATCGACGGTGCTACTGGCACGGATGTAGTCGTCGTATGGGTGGATCGCCGCCGCGACATCGCGGGGTAGACCAAACCAGAAGGGGGACTCGGGATCGATCTGCGTGGCATGAGCCAAGAGCGCCTCGAAGCGCACCTCTGCGTAGCCCTCGATGTCGATCATGGTGGTGATGCGATCGTCTTGCCAGGGCCGCTCCAACCACTCGGCGCTGTAGGGAGACTCGAGATCGAGCTCGAGGTACTTCGCATGCGTCAGCTCGATGCGCCGCTTCGACCAGACCGAGTAGTACACCTTGGCGACCTCCCACGGTCCTCCCGCCTCAGATGCCCACGTCGGGTCAGCGGCCCGGTCGATCGCCGGTTGTGTGACGTCGTGCACCCGTAGATGATCTGGGTGCGGGTATCCACCCTGCTCGTCCCCGTAGGTCAGGACCACCTGCGGCCGAGTGCGACGAATGATCGAAGCGACCCGATCGACGGCCTCCTCGAAGGGGGCACTTGCAAAGCAATCCGGGTTGGCGTTGGCTTCGCTGTCGGGCATGCCCGAGTCCCGGTAACCCAGCATCACGACCTCGTCGTATCCGATGATCGCTGCCGCTCGATCGAGCTCCCCGCGGCGCACCGCGGCAATGTCCGCCCGCACCTCGTCACGGTCCATCGCAGGGTTGAGGATGTCGCCCTCTTCGCCTCCGGTGCAGCAGACGAGAACGGTGTGCACCCCCTGTGCGTGGTACTTCGCCACCGTTCCAGCGCCCTTGGAGGACTCATCATCGGGATGAGCGTGGATGGAGAGGAGGCACAACGGTTCCGGCATCGCGACGACGATACCGATGCGACGCCGTCGAACCACGTCCGCAACCATCGGCCGCACACCGGCCAGCGCGTCGATAGCCTGCATCCATGGACGAACCGGAGCAGTGGCGTTGGATCTGGATCGGAGCAGCCCTTGTCTTCGGGATGGGTGAGATGGCCACGCCGGGCGCGTTCTTCCTCGCACCCTTTGCGATCGGCGCGGTGGTAGCCGCCGCTCTGGCGTTTGGCAACGTGGGCATCGCCGGCGAGTGGGCCGCCTTCGTTGGCGTCTCGGTGGCGGCGCTTGTTGCGATGCGACCAATGGCCCGCCGGCTCGATCGTGCCGGCGGTGCGGACGGGATCGGGTCTCGGCGGCTCATCGGCCGCACCGGCACTGTCCTCGAGGAGATCACCCCCGGTGAGCTGGGTGTGGTGCGCGTCGACCGAGAAGAGTGGCGCGCCGAGTCGGCGGACAGCACATCTCTCGCCGAGGGGACAACCATCCGCGTCACCGAGGTCGAGGGCACCAGAGTGATCGTCACCACCGACAAGGAGCACAGCCCGTGAACGCCGCCGTCATCCTCCTGGCGATCATCGCCTTCTTCCTCTTCGTCTACGTCGCGGCAGGCGTTCGCATCGTTCGGCCGTATCAGCGCGGAGTCATCGAGCAGCTCGGCAAGTTCAAGGTCACGGTCGACCCCGGCCTGCAACTGATCATCCCGTTCATCCAGAGCGTGCGACTTGTCGACATGCGCGAGCAGGTGATCGACGTGCCGCCGCAAGAGGTCATCACCAAGGACAACGTTGTGGTGTCGGTTGACGCCGTCATCTACTACGAGCCCACAGACCCCCAGCGACTGATCTACAACGTCGGCAACTTCATCCTCGCCATCACCAAGCTGGCCCAGACCAACCTGCGAAACCTGATCGGCGAGATGCAGCTCGACGAGGCACTTACCAGCCGCGACTCGATCAACACGAACCTGCGCATGATCCTCGACGATGCCACCGACAAGTGGGGCGTGCGGGTCGTGCGGGTGGAGATCCAGCGCATCGACCCACCGCCCGACGTGATGGCGTCGATGCACGAGCAGATGAAGGCGGAGCGCACGCGGCGCGCCGTGGTCACAGAAGCGGAAGGCCGGCGCACCGCTGCTGTCACCACCGCCGATGGCGAGAGGCAGCGGGCCATCCTCGAGGCGGAGGGGCAGAAGCAACAGCAGATCTTGCAGGCCGATGGCCAAGCCGAAGCCATCCGCCGGGTCGCGGAGGCCGAGCGGTTCCGGCAGCTCACGGTCGCCGAGGGTGAGGCGCAGGCGATCCGCACCGTCTACCAAGCCATCCACGACGGAAACCCCGACGCCGGCCTCATCAGCATCAAGTACCTGGAGGCGCTCGAGGCCATGGCCAACGGCACGGCGACCAAGATCATCCTTCCCACCGAGCTGGCCGGCATCGCTGGAGCGATCGCCGGGATCACCGAGGCCATTCGCGTCGACAACCCCTCAGGCGCCGATCCCGCCCCGAGCTGAGCGTGGCCGAGCTCCAGGCCCACGAGGCCGTCAACCAGTACTTCGCGCAGGCAGCCGCGATCCTCGAGCTCGATGCCGAGCTCTACGGCGTGCTCACCACGCCATATCGGGAGCTGACCGTGCAGGTACCGGTTCGCCTCGACGACGGCGATTTGATCGTGGTCCGCGGCTACCGGGTGCAGCACAACGGAGCGCGTGGCCCGTACAAGGGCGGCATCCGCTACCACCCAACTGCCGACCTCAACGAGGTGCGGGCCCTGGCCTCCCTCATGACGTGGAAGACGGCACTTCTCGACCTCCCCTTCGGCGGCGCGAAAGGCGGTGTGGAGGTGGACCCTTCCGAGATGAGCCAGGGGGAGCTGCAGCGACTCACGCGCCGCTTCACGAATGGGATCCAACACATCCTCGGCGTCTACCGCGACATCCCTGCGCCAGACGTCAACACCAACGCCCAGACGATGGCGTGGATGATGGACGCGTTCTCATCGAGCCACGGCTACAGCCCGGCCATCGTCACCGGCAAGCCGGTCGGTCTCGGCGGCGCCCCCGGACGGGAGGCCGCCACAGGGCGCGGATGCGTGTACGTCCTGAACGCGTACTGCACCCACCACGCACTCGATCTCAGCACTCAGCGCGTTGCCATCCAGGGGTTTGGCAACGTGGGGTCCTGGCTGGCGAGGGAGCTACACGATCGGGGCGTGAAGGTCGTCGCCGTCAGTGACGTGCGAGGCGCGATCGTCGACCCAGACGGCGTCGACGTGCCCGGCCTCGTCGCGCTTGTCGGCACCGGAGCATCCGTAGTCGACGCCAAACGAGGCGACGTCACCACGAACCAGGCACTGCTCGAGCTCGACTGCGACGTGCTCGTGCCCGCCGCGCTCGGCGAGGTCATCACCGAGGCGAACGCCGCCAGCATCCAGGCCCCGCTGATCCTCGAGGCTGCGAATCACCCGATCACCCCCGCCGCCGACAAGATCCTCAGAGACAAAGGGATCGCCGTGATCCCAGATGTGCTCGCCAACGCCGGCGGCGTGACCGGTTCCTATTTCGAGTGGACGCAGAACATCCAACAGTTCACGTGGAAAGAGGAACGGTTCAACGCGGAGCTCCTCGACAAGATGCAGGGCGCCTATCGGTTCACCCAGGCCTTTGCCGACGAACGGCACGTGTCGCTTCGCCAAGCCGCCTACGCCATCGGAATCAGCCGGGTGGCAGACGCCGTCAAGCTCCGCGGTTACATCTAG
>JBBDWQ010000047.1:17667-77219 GCA_040902805.1 Acidimicrobiales bacterium | reverse complement strand
CGAGACGGGTGCCGCTAGGTTCAGGCGACTCAACCGGGGGTGTGCCATGTCGTGGGACTTCGAGACCGATCCCGACTACCAGAAGCAGCTCGATTGGGCGGACGAGTTCGTACGCGAGCGAGTCGAGCCGCTCGACATGCTGTGGCCCGGGCTGGTGTTCACGCCACCCGCCGGCACTCGCAAGAAGCTGCTCGACGAGCTCAAGCAGGAGGTCCGCGACCGTGGCATGTGGGCAACGCACCTCGGTCCGGAGCTGGGCGGCCTTGGCCACGGTCAGCTGAAGCTGTCGTTGCTCAACGAGATCCTGGGGCGGTCACAGTGGGCCCCGGTGGTGTTTGGGTGTCAAGCGCCCGATACCGGCAACGCGGAGATCATCGCCCACTACGGCACGCCCGAGCAGAAGGCTCGCTTCCTGCAGCCCTTGCTCGATGGTGAGCTGTTCTCTTGCTACGCGATGACCGAACCGCAGGCCGGAGCCGACCCGACGATGTTCGAGACACGGGCCCGCAAGGACGGTGACGAGTGGGTGATCGAGGGCTGGAAGTACTTCTCGTCCAACGCTCCCACGGCCGCCTTCTACATCGTGATGGTCGTGACCGATCCCGACGTCAGCGCCTACCAAGGGATGTCGATGTTCCTGGTGCCCTCGGACACGCCCGGCATCGAGATCGTCCGCAACGTCGGGCTGGCGGGGGAGCCGCTCGGTGAGGGCTCACACGGCCTCGTGCAGTGGAACGGGGTGCGGGTCCCGACCGATGCGCTGCTGGGCGGAGAAGGCCAGGCGTTCGCCATCGCGCAGACCCGCTTGGGTGGTGGGCGGATCCATCACGCCATGCGCACGATCGGTCTGGCCAACAAGGCGATCGACATGATGTGCGAGCGGGCGCTGAGCCGCGAGACGCAGGGCGAGCTGCTCGCCAAGAAGCAGTTCGTCCAGGGCTACATCGCCGATAGCTACGCGCAGCTCGCGCAGTTCCGTCTCCTCGTGCTCTACACGGCGTGGTCGATCGACAAGCACAACGACTACCGCAAGGTTCGCAAGGACATCGCGGCGATCAAGGTGCTCATGCCCCAGGTGCTGCACGACATCGCGCAGCGGTCGGTCCAGGTGCATGGGGCGCTGGGCGTGAGCAACGAGATGCCGCTCCACCAGATGATCCTCGCTGCCAGCGTCATGGGCCTCGCCGACGGGCCGACCGAGGTCCACAAGGTGACCGTCGCCCGCCAGGTGCTCCGAGATCATGAACCGAGCGACGACCTGTGGCCGACCCAGCACCTGCCGCGTCGGCTGGCAGCGGCTCGGGCGCAGTACGCGGACTACCTCGACGACGAGGCGCGGTCGTGATCGATGCCGACCGGTTGGGTGGTTGGCTCGACACCACTGAGCTACCGGGGCGGGGCGGACCACTCTCGGTCGGCTTCATCAGCGGTGGCAGCCAGAACGAGATCTACGAGATCCGCCGCGGGGACCTCCACGGCGCGCTTCGCATCCCGCCGCCCGAAGCACCCGACACGCGTGACAACGGCATCCTGCGCGAGTGGCGGATCATCGAGGCTCTCGACGGAACCGACGTTCCCCACACGCCGGCGCTCGGCGTGTGTGCCGACCAGACAGTGCTGGGCCGAGCCTTCTACCTGATGGGGTTTGTGGACGGGTGGTCTCCGATGGGAGTCGACCACTGGCCAAAGCCCTTCGACACCGATCTCGAGGCACGAGCGGGCCTCGGCTATCAGCTCGTCGAGGGCATCGCGCTCCTCTCCAAGGTGGACTGGCAGGCCAAGGGCCTCGCCGACCTCGGCCGACCCGACGGCTTCCACGACCGACAGGTCGATCGGTGGACAGGCTTCCTGGAGCGCATCAAGGGTCGTGAGCTGCCCGGCTTCGACGAAGCATCCGCATGGCTTCGTGCCCACCGGCCGATCGACTACGTGCCCGGCCTCATGCACGGCGACTACCAGTTCGCCAACGTGATGTACCGAGACGGCGCCCCCGCTCAGCTCGCGGCACTCGTCGACTGGGAGATGGGCACCGTCGGCGACCCGAAGGTCGATCTGGGATGGGTGATGCAGAGCTGGCCCGCCGACACGTACGCGGAGACGGCCACGTCGTCGAGCTACGTCGACATGTTCGGCATGCCCTCGGCCGATGAGGTCCTCACCCACTATGCCGAGGTATCGGGTCGTCAGGTCGACGACATCGACTACTACGTCGTGCTGGCGCGCTGGAAGCTGGCGGTTGTTCTGGAGCAGGGCTTCCAGCGAGCCGGTGACAACGAGAAGCTGCTCGCCTTCGGTCCCGTCGTGCTCGACCTCATGAAAGGGGCAGCAGAACTCGCCGAGTCCACCGACTACCGTCACGCCTGAGCCAGCGGGGGAGACGCTGGCTCAGGGGGATCGGGGGGTGGCAATGCGACGACCAGTCGGTGTGGCGCGGTGGGTTCGCCTCTGCGTGGCGGGCGTCGCATCTACGGCGCTCCTGGTCGGAGCGCTGGCGGGCGGAAGCGCAGTGTGGGCAGATCCGGAGACGCCGACCGCCGCGCCGAGCACGTTCCGAAACGGCTCTGCGAAGGCAACAGCGATCGTTGCCGAGATCGCCCCCGGCATCGGCACGTTGCGGCTTGGCGTCCAGGCTGGCACGGCCGTCGCCGAAATCCAGAACTCGCTCGCGCAGTCGCAGGCGCAGGCCGCCGACACCGGCATCGTGGGATCCTCGCTCACCGCTGAGGACTGCGAGGGCAACGAGGGCACCATCCGACCAGAGCAGCTGCCGCAACCTCTGCGAGTCGACAACCGAAAGGGCAACGCCGAGGCCGAGAAGGATCAAGTTGGCTTCGGCAGCGCGGCCACAGGTGCCGGGCGAATGTTCGTGGACGCGACCACCGCGCCGAGCTCACGGGCGATCGCCACCGCGGCCCCGATCGAAGCGGGCCCCGTCGCCACCGTGAGCAACGGCAAGGCCGACGCGCGGACCCGCATCATCGACGGCGCCGCCCGTGAAGCCCGAGCAACCGTCGACGCCACACTCGACATCGCCGGAATCGTCACGTTGAGCGGCCTGCACTGGGAGGCGCTCCATCGCACCGGCGCCAACCCGACAGCGGTTGCCAGCTTCGAGCTCGCGGCAGCCGACGCCAACGGCGCGCCCCTGCCTCTTGACGACATGGGTCCACTCGAGTCCGCCGTCAACGCAGTGCTCGCACCGTCCGGAATCTCCGTGGAGTTCCCACGCGTCGAGCGCTTCACCGAGCCGGCGGATCTCGTGCGAATCACCCCCTTGCGAATCATGTTGAAGGACTCGCCGGTTGGGAAGACGGCGCTCGGACCGGCTCTCAACCTCAGCCGAGCGCAGCGGGAGCAGCTGTTCGACCAGATCGCGTCCGTGTACTGCCGGACCACGAGCCTCCTCCTCATCGCGGACGTCACCGTGTCGGTTGCGTCCGGAACCGGCTTCCTCGTACTGGAGATAGGCGGCGCGGAGGCCACGACGGGCGACCTCGTCGTCTCCGATCCGTTCTCCGGCCCACCCAAGCCGCTGCTGGACCTCGGGCTTCCCATCGGCCTTCCCCTCGCGTCGAATCTGCTCGGGTCCGACGTGGCGGCACCTGCCGCACGGCCTCAGCCACGCCAGCTAGCAGCGATCGGACCGCTCGAGCAGGTGTGCCAGTCGGTCCACCCCTTCAGGTGGCCGTCGTGCTCGCATGGTGCGGCGATGCCGGTCGGACTGCTCGGCTTGTTGCTGACAGCCGGCGTTGCGGGCCTGGACTTCCGCCATCAGAGCCGTCGCCGACCAGCCGTCGTCGACGCATGAAGCGGCACCCGCTCCGCTCCTACGGCCCGGTTGCGGCCGTCGCGGTGTCGTTCCTGTTGATGGCGGCGACGGTCGATCCGGCCGTGCGGGCCGAGCGGAGCTACGTCGGTACGGCGGTTGCGGGTGGCGTTCCAAGCCCCGAAACGGGCGACGCGTCGGTGCCCGGTGGCGTTGCCGACGGGGACGGTGGGTCCACCGCGTCGGTGCGCGGCACGACTCAGACCGCTGGGACCGGTGTGCAGCCGTGCCCGGACCGCGACAAGCAGGTGCCTGGCGACCCCTATTCCCCGCCGTGTGTCATCTTCAGCGGAGACAACGGCGGCGTGACCTACCAGGGCGTGACCGACGACGAGATCGTCATCGCGGTACGAGAGCTCGAGGGGCCCTCGGCGGCGGAGATCTTCTCGCAGCTGTCCGGCGAGAGCGTGAGCGACTCACCGGAGGCGTTCGAGGACACCGGGCGTGCGCTGGCCGACTACTTCTCGACGCGCTTCAACTTCTACGGACGCAAGATCAAGCTCGTCATCTTCAAGGGCAGCGGCAATGGCGCATCAGAGCTCCTGGGCGGCGGCAAGGAACGGGCCCTGGCCGACGCGGTGCGCGCCGACAAGGAGGTCGGTGCGTTTGCCGACATCTCCGGGATCACGATCCCCTATGCCGACGCGCTGGCCAAGCAGGGGATCGTCAACCTCGGCGCGCCGTATCCGTCTCGGAAGTGGTTCGTCGACCGCCGCCCCTACGCGTGGAGCTTCTTCCCGGACGGCACGCGCGTCGTCGAGGCGTCGTCTTCCGCCGCGATCGCTCGGCTCTCGGGGAAGGACTCCGCCAACGCGGAGTTCGGGGGCCCGGATGTGAACGGCAAGCCGCGCAAGTATGCGATCGTCGCCCCGGAGAACGCCGAGTACCAGCAGTCGGTCAACGAGTACCGCACCAGACTGGCCGAGGCGGGCATCCCGATCGAGCTCAACATGAAGTACAAGCTCGACATCAACTCCATGCCCAACCAGGCCTCGAACATCATCGCTCAGATGAAAGACGCCGGCGTCACCTCGGTGTTCTGCGGATGCGACCCTGTGATGCTCGCGCTGGGCCTGGCCCCGAAGGCCAACGAGCAGGACTACGAGCCCGAGTGGATCACATCCGGGCTCGCCTTCGTAGAGCAAGACATCGTTGCTCAGCTCATCGACCCGAAGCAGTGGCGGCACTCCTTCGGCATCGCGTTCAACGCCGAGCCCGAGGTGCTGGGCGCGTCCTACGCCTACAACGCGTACAAGCAGATGCGTCCGAACGACGAGCCGGCCTTTGGGGTCGACGTCATCTACTACCAGCTGTACATGCTCGCCATCGGGCTCCAGATGGCCGGGCCGAACCTGACTCCGGAGACCTTCGAGGCCGGCATGTTCGCCTATCCAGGGGGCACCGGACCGCAGGGGACGTGGCGCTTCGGGCCCGGGGACTACACCCCTGCCGAGGACTTCCGCGAGATCTGGTGGGACCCCAACCGGATCTCGCGGCAGAACAACAAGGCCGGAGCCTGGGTCGAGCTCAACGGTGGCCGTCGGTACTTCCCTGGCGGCGTGCCGGTTGGCCGGGCCCCCTACTTCGAGGACGGCAGATGAACGACACCAACGGTCAGCATGCTGACCCGGCCCCCACCGGGATCACGTCCATGCAGTCGCTCCGCGAACCGGTCGAGCGGTCGCTGCTGTTCCGCGGGTTCGGCCCGCTCGTCGTCGCGCTTGCGCTCTTCGCCCTCATGGTCGCGCTCGTACCGACGGTCGCTCCTGAGCAGATCGTCGAGCGGCCAGTCGCGGGTGCACGCCCGTGATGGACGACCTGCTCGGCCGGTTGCGCGAGGACCGCAAGGTGGCGGCGATCGCCGGACTCGTCGTTGCCTACTCCGCGCTCTACTGGGTCCCCGGCTCGCCACTCCCGGAGGTGATGCCCTGGGGCGTCGTCGCCCAAGGTGTCATCTTCGGCACCTCCTACGCGCTGATGGCGATGGGGCTCATCCTCGTCTACCGCACGACCCGCATCGTCAACTTCGCGTACGGCGCCATGGGGTCGATGCCGGGCGCCATCGCAGTCGGGCTGTTCCAGGCCCAAGGTTGGAACTACCCCCTCTCGATCATCATCGGGGTGGGCGTGGGCGTCGCGAGCGGTGCACTGATCGACGTCGTCGTGATCCGCCGCTTTGCCAACTCGTCGCGACTTGTCCTCACTGTTGCCACCATCGGTCTCGCCCAGGTGCTTGGCGCGATGGCGCTCATCATCGGACTGGTGCTCGGCCTCGACGCCTTCTACGGCAACATCCACACCCCCCTCAGCTTCAAGGGGTTCATCCGGCCCTATCCCGTCCGCGGCGACCACTTGCTCATGCTCGGGGTCGCCCCGGTGATCATGGCTGGCCTCGGGTGGTTCCTGTTGCGCACCAGTTCGGGGCGGGCCGTGCGGGCCGCAGCCGAGAATCGCGATCGGGCCCTGCTGCTGGGCGTCCCGGTGCAGCGGCTTCAGACGTTGGTCTGGGCCCTCGCTGGCGGGCTCTCCACGGTCACGTTCCTGACCAAGGTCCCCTTCTCGGGGTATGTCCCTGACGCCCTCGTTGGAGCGACGGCCATCCTCCCCGGGCTCGCTGTCGCGGTGATCGCACGCTTCGAGTCGCTGCCAGCGGCGCTGGGGGGCGGCATCTTCCTCGGCATCGCAGAGTGGACGATCCGCTGGAACGTCACCGCAGAGTCGATCTTCGACGTCACCTTCCTGGTGGTGATCCTCGTCGCACTGCTTGTCCGCAGAGACCACTCGACCCGCGCCGAGACGGGCGAGTCCAGCTGGGATGCGGCGGGTGTGCTCAAGGGCATCCCGAGGGAGCTCGCGCATCTGCGGGAGGTTCGCATGGTGCGTCGCGGCCTCGGTGTGCTCGGCGTTCTCGCCGTGATCGTGATTCCTCTGTGGTCAGAGCCATCCACGGTTACCACCATGAGCTTTGCCGCCGTCTGGGTGCTCGTCGGGATGTCTCTCGTCGTGCTCACCGGATGGGGCGGCAACATCAGCCTCGGTCAGTTCGGCATCGTTGGTGTGGGGGCGATGGCGGCAGGAAACCTCGTCATGCGATGGAACGTCGACTTCTTCGTGGCACTGGCGTTCGCGGTGCTCCTCGGGGGCGTTGTGGCGGTGCTGGTCGGGCTCCCAGCGCTCCGGATCCGAGGCCTGTACTTGGCGGTGACCACCATCGCGTTCGCTGTCGCGCTCGACTCGTACTTCCTCAATCCGGTGAACTTCAGCGGCTACGTGCCCGGCTCGATCGTCCGCCCGGTGTTGTGGAAGCGGTTCGACATGGAGAGCCAGTGGGTCACCTTCTACTTCTGCGCCACGACGGTTGGTGTAGCCGCGCTCGTCGTGCGGGCGGTGCGGCGGTCCCGGGCGGGACGCGCGGTGATCGGCGTGCGGGACAACGACCGCGCCGCAGCGTCGATGGCGATCCCGACCACGTTCGTCAAGCTCCAGACCTTTGTCTTGTCGGGGTGCCTTGCGGGCCTCGCCGGAGGGCTGTACGTGCTGGTCCTCGGCGGGTCCGGCCAGGGAACCTTCCAGCCGATCATGTCGATCGAGGTCTTCTCGTTCGCCGTGATCGGCGGACTGGGTTCCATCGCGGGTGCCACGGCGGGCGTAGTGCTCTTCCGAGGCCTCGACTTCGTCCTGGCCGAGTACGCCACCGGCGACGCGGCCGCCATCCTGCGGCTCAGCCTGACGGGCTCCGGGTTGCTGTTCATCCTGTACTTCCTGCCGGGCGGTCTGTGGCAGTTCGTGCAGGCCCAGCGCGATCGGCTGCTGCGCGGGCTCGCCAAGCGGCGCGGCATCCTCGTTCCGAGCTTGGTGGCTGACAAGCGCGCTGACGACGACGAGCATGCTCCACAGGACGAGTCCGGAGTGATCGCAGGAGCGCTCTCGTGAGCCTGCTCGAGGTCCGGAACCTCGACGCGTCGTACGGGCCTGTGCAGATTCTCTTCGGGCTCGACCTCGACGTCGACGACGGAGAGATCGTCGCCCTCCTCGGCACCAACGGCGCCGGCAAGTCCACATTGTTCAAGGCCGTCACGGGCCTGCTGCCTCCCGACCGCGGGTCGGTCCGCTTCGATGGCGAGGAGATCACCGGCATCGCCACGGACGAGATCGCCGGGCGCGGCGTTGTCATGATGCCCGGGGGCAAGAGCATCTTCCCGACCATGTCCGTGCGCGACAACCTCCGTCTCGCCTGCTGGCTCAAGCGCCATGACCCCGCTGCGGTCGAAGAAGCTGAGACGCGCGTTCTCGCCCTGTTCCCGCGCCTGGGTGAACGTCTCGACCAGATGGCTGGCAACCTGTCTGGTGGCGAGCAGCAGATGCTGGCCGTCGGCCAAGCACTCATCCCCGATCCTCGGCTGCTGCTCATCGACGAGCTGTCGCTCGGCCTCGCGCCGACCGTCGTCGGGCAGCTCATCGACGTCGTCCACCAGATCCACGCCACGGGGATCACGATCGTCGTCGTCGAGCAGTCAGTGAACGTCGCCCTGCGCCTCGCTGATCGGGCTGTGTTCATGGAGAAAGGCGAGTTCCGCTTCAGCGGCTCGACCGCCGACCTGCTCGACCGCCCAGACATCCTGCGCTCGGTGTTCATCGCGGGAGCCTCGGCCCGCGCCGAAGCGCCCGAGGCGCGGCGACGAGGTGTCACCGCTTCCGCGGCCGTGCGCGTGCCGCCGCCAGCGGACGCGCCGATGGTGCTCGAATGCCGGTCGGTGGTCAAGCGCTTCGGCGGGGTGACCGCGGTTGCCGGCGTCGACCTCGAGCTCCGGGAAGGGCAGATCCTCGGCTTGATCGGGCAAAACGGCGCGGGCAAGACCACGCTGTTCGACTGCGTGTCCGGCTTCCTGCCGGTCGACGACGGGCAGATCCTCCTCCGTGGGGAGGACATCACGACGCTGGCCCCCCATGAGCGAGCGCGTCGCGGTCTCGGACGGTCCTTCCAGGAGGCTCGGCTGTTCCCGTCGCTCACGACCGCAGAGACGATCAGCGTGGCGCGCGAACGGCACCTCCTGAGTCGGAGCATGGTCGCCGCAGGACTTGGGCAGCCGATCGCGCAGCAGAGCGAGGACGATCTCGAGGACCGTGTCGAGTTCCTGATCGAGCTCATGGGTCTGAGCGCGTTCCGCGAGAAGCTCACACGCGAGCTGTCGACGGGGTCGCGGCGAATCGTCGAGCTGGCTTGCCTGCTTGCGGCTGACCCGGCCGTGATCGTCCTCGACGAGCCATCGGGTGGTGTGGCCCAGAAGGAGACCGAGGCACTGGGGCCCCTGCTCCAGCGTCTGCAGGCGAACACCGGAGCCTCGATCCTGGTCATCGAGCACGACATGCCCCTGCTGTCGAGCATCTGCGACGAGATGTATGCCCTCGAGCTCGGCTGGGTGATTGCTCACGGCACCCCGCAAGAGGTGCTCGACGATCCCCGTGTCATCGAGTCCTACCTGGGCACCGACAACGCGGCGATCAACCGCTCATCGGTCGCCGGTTGAGCTAGCGAGCAGCGGCGAGTCGCTTCGCGACGTCCTGCCAGTCGACCACCTGCCAGACCGCGTCGAGGTAGTCACCCTTCGCGTTGAGGTACTGCAGGTAGTAGGCGTGCTCCCACGCGTCGATGGCGAGGAGCGGGATCGTGCCCTGCCCATGGTTGCCCTGGTGGTCGTACACCTGCTGCACCACGATGCGGCCAGCCATCGGCTCCCATGCGGCCAGCGCCCAGCCCGACCCCTGGATCGTTGCTGCGGCTTGGGTCATCTGGGACCGGAACGCACCAAGGCTGCCGAAGGTGGCGCCCAGCTCGTCGGCAAGATCGCCCTCCGGGTCGCCACCGCCGTGCGGGGAGAGGTTGGTCCAGAACAGCGAGTGCAGGACGTGGCCAGACAGGTGGAAGGCGAGGTCCTTCTGCAGCATCGTCAGTGTGGCGAAGTCCTCATCCGAGCGGGCTTCGGAGAGGCGTTCGAGCGCCTGGTTGGCGCCCTTCACGTAGGCGGCGTGGTGGCGACCGTGGTGCAGCTCCATGATCTTCCCGCTGATGTGCGGTTCGAGAGCGCCGTAGTCATAGCCGAGGTCGGGCAGCTCATACGTGGTGGGCGTTGGGGTCATGAGCACCTCTCTCATCGGGGGCTTTCGACCGTATCGGGAACGCCGCTCTCAGCAACCGGTGCGCTCTAGAACCGTGGACTGGCCGGTGCCACTGGATGGTCGGGGTCCAGCGCGGGGTCGCCCTCGGCAAGAGTGCCCTCGAACCATGGGTTGATCTTCCAGTCGGGCACGGGTGGCTCAGCCGACACCGACGGCACAAACGGTGAGCGTTCCACCAGCTCGTAGTGATGCACGTACCGTCGGCAGTTGGCAAAGACCGCCTCCCCGCGCACCCGCACGACCAGCTTCGCTCCGACGTACGTCGCCAAGAGCGGGTCGTTCTCGTCGATGCTGGCCTCGCCGTTGAAGCGCAGGCGGGTTCCCTTCTCGAGATCGATGAAGAGCAGCCCCACCTTGGGGTTCACCACGACGTTGCCCATCGACAGGAACATGCCGTTTCCGTCGTAGACGGGAAACGCGATCGTGTGGTCGTCCACCACCCGCACGAATCCGGGTTCGCCGCCCTTGTACGAGCACTGGGGCGTCCCGTCAGTGTCCGCCGTGGCGAGGAAGAACATGTCCCGGTCCTCGATGAACTTCCGGTACGCGTCGCCGATCTGATCCCCGGTTGCCTGGTCCAAGCGGTCGGCGAGCCGCCGGGTGTCGAAGCGGTCCTGCAGCGTGCGCTGACCCTGGTGGTAGCTCTGGCCCATGGCCTTCTCCTTCGATCTTGGTGTCGCACTCACAATGATCGTGCCCACGTTGTCAATCGTGACGGCACCGTTCGTCTTCTCGCTTGCGGCTGGAGTGCTGTGCCGGCGCCACCCCGGTCTGCACCGGCGTGACGTCCCCCGCGGGACCATGTCCTGCCGGGGTCTCGCGTCAGCCCTGAACGGAGTCGACGCCCTTGGGTGCTTGCTGGCCCATGAAGCCGAAGAGGTAGCCGGCGACGCGCCGCATCTGTATCTCCTCCGCCCCTTCGGTGATGCGATAGCGGCGGTGGTGCCGGTAGATGTGCTCGAACTGCTTGTGCCGTGAGTACCCCAGACCACCGTGCACCTGCATCGCTCGGTCAGCAGCGTCGCAGCACAACCGGTTGGCGACGTAGTTGCACATCGAGACCTTGTCGCTGACCGCAAACGCGCCGTAGGTGTCCATCTCCCATGCCGTCTTGTAGATGAACGCCCGCAGCATCTCGCACTGCGTGACGAGCTCGACGATCGGGAACTGCACCCCCTGGTTGGTGGCGAGGGCCTTGCCGAACGGCTTGCGCTCCTTGGCATAGGCGATGGCTTGGTCGAGGCAGTACTCCGCCGCGCCTAGCGACGACGCGGCCTGTCGGATTCGGTTCTCATTGAAGAAGAGCTGCACGACACCGAGGCCCTTGCCCTTACCCCCGAAGATCGCACTGTCGGGGACGCGTACGTCAGTGAGGCGGATGTGGGCGTGGTCGGTCGGCATGTTGAAGGTCCAGAGAAACTCGACGATCTCGAAGCCCGGCGAGGCTGTCGGTACGAGGAAGGCGGTGATGCCGTGCCCGTCTCCTGCGGCGCCGCTCGTGCGGGCGAAGATCAGGTCGTAGGGCGCCTTGTGGATGCCCGTGTTCCAGGTCTTCTCGCCGTTTATCACCCACTCGTTGCCGTCGCGCACGGCCGTGGTCTCCATGTGGGTGGCATCCGAGCCGTGGTCCGGTTCGGTGATGCCGAACGCGAACCCGCGGCGACCTTCGGCGAGGTCGTCGATCCACTCCGTCTTCTGTTCGTCGGTGCCGTGATGGAGCATGAGCAGCAGCCCCACGTTGTTGCCGACGATCGATGACTCGTTCTGCAGGTCGTTGTGGAGGCCGAGGCCCTTCCGGGCAAGGTGCTCGCGGATGATCGCCATGCCCAGGTTGGTGCCGTCTTGCCCGCCGAACTCCTTGGGCAGGGGGTAGCGGAGGTGACCCGCGGCGTCGGCTCGCCGGCGCATCTCGGCCAGCAGCTGCTCCCATTCCTCATTGGGGAGACCCCCGCGGTCCCAGTCGGTGCGGGCGTCCTCCCGGCGATGGTCGAAGAAGCGCTCGTTGTCGTTCTCGGCCTGCAACGGCTTGATCTCGTCCTCGATGAACTGATCGAGCACCACGAGGTAGTCCGCGATCGCCTTCGGTATCTCGAAGTCCACGGTCAGCCGACCTTCACGGTCAGCGTGAACGTGTCCTCGATGGACCCGTCGGGGCCGTGGTAGCCGAGGTCGACCTGGGCGGTTCCTGATGCCACCGCCTGATAGGTGAAGACGGCCGTCTCGTAGCCCCCCACCATGCCGTCGCCGCGGTCGGGTTCTATGAGATGCGACTCGGTCAAGGCCAACACGGCGACGTCTGGCGGGGAGGTCTCGTGCCACTCGTAGCCGCATGTCGCGCAGTTCTCGATCTCGATGTGCACCACGTCGCCCGGCTTCAGGGTGATCGACGTGCCGCTGTCGGCCGCGGTGACGGTGACCTCGTCTCCGGTCGCGGGCGTCCGCATCGTGGTGGTCGTGCCGGATTCGGCCGACGTGGTCGACTCCGCACCCACCGTTGTCGTCGTGAGGCCCGTCGACGCTTCGTCAGTACTGCCGCACGCGACGAGGGCGACGACCCCCAGGGCCGCCGTGGCAACCATGTGCCTTGTTCCGAACAGCATCTCCCGGCTCCTCCGGTCAGGTGGAGCGGGACGCTAGCGCGGGTCCGAGCCCTCGCTGGCTGGCATAGGGTCAGACCCGACCGGTACGGAGGGACGACGACACGTGAGCACTCCCGAGGAATCCCCAGAGCTGTTTGACCTGCGCATGAGTGAGGCGGCGCGCCCGTTGTTGAAGCGCGTCACGCAGTTTCTGGAGGACGTTGTCGCTCCGATGCAGGAGGAGTTCTTCGCGCTGGGCGAGACCCGCGAGGATCGGTGGGGCTACGCACCAGGACAGCTTGATCTTCTCGACGCCGCGAAGGCGAAGGCGAAGGCTGAGGGCCTATGGAACTTCTTCCTGCCCGACTCGGAGATCGGTGGCCTGTCAAACCTCGACTACGCCTACATCGCCGTCGAGCTGGGGAAGTACCCGCTTGGATCGGAGTGCCTCAACTGCTCCGCGCCGGACACTGGCAACATGGAGGTGCTGGAGCGTGTCGGCACCCCTGAGCAGAAGCAGGAGTGGCTGGAGCCGCTCCTGGCCGGCGAGATCCGGTCCGCATATGCGATGACCGAGCCCGACTTCGCTAGCTCCGACGCCAAGAACGTGTCGTTGTCGGCAATCCGCGATGGAGATGAGTACGTCCTCAATGGTGAGAAGTACTACATCAGCGGAGCCGGCGATCCTCGCTGCAAGATCATGATCGTCATGTGCAAGACGAACCCGGACGCGGCCGCGCACAAGCAGCAGTCACAGATTCTTGTGCCGATGGACACGCCCGGTCTCGAGATCCTCGGACCCATGCACGTGTTCGGTCACGACGACGCACCTCATGGACACATGCATCTGCGCTTCAGCAACGCCCGCGTCCCCGCCTCGAACATGTTGCTTGGCGAAGGCCGCGGCTTCGAGATCAGCCAAGTCCGCCTCGGTCCCGGTCGCATCCATCACTGCATGCGAGCAATCGGCCAGGGGGAGAAGGCCCTGGAGATGATGATCCGGCGAGGCAAGTTCCGCGAGGCGTTTGGCAAGCCGATCCTCAGCCTCGGCAAGAACATGGAGACAGTGTCCCGCGCTCGGATCGAGCTCGACGCGTGCCGCCTGATGGTGCTGAAGGCCGCGAAGGCGATGGATGTGCTTGGCAACGCGGAGGCCCGCGTCTACGTGAGCGCGGTGAAGGCGATGGTGCCGGAGAAGGTCTGCCAGATCATCGACCAGGCGATCCAGATCCATGGCGCCACCGGAGTGTCCCAGTGGACTCCGCTGGCCGCCATGTACACGGGCCAGCGCACGCTGCGCCTCGCGGACGGGCCAGATGAGGTCCACCACTTCGTCGTTGCCCGCCATGAAGCCGGGCGCTACAGCGAGCCGGCACCCTCGCGTTCGAACGTGGGCGGCGAGGGGATCTTCGCCGGACCTTGAGCGAGTGAGACGTGGTCCACGCTCAACCGTGTTGCCAGAAGCGGCTCTGAAGGCTGCGGGTTCCCTCCAGCGCAGCGCGGTCGAGCGAGGCCATCTCATCGGTGCTGAGCGACCATCCCAACGCGCCGGCGTTCTCTCGAGCCTGCTCGGCATTCTTGGCGCCGGGGATCGGCACGGCGCCCTTGTCGATCAGCCAACGCAACGCCACCTGGCTCGGCGTGCGCTCGTGGACCTCGCCCACGCGCCGCAGCTCAGCGACCACCTTGTCGACCTCAGCCATGGGGTGAGCGGAGAACCCGCGCTTGCCTGGCGGCGGGTTCGCCGCGGAGTACTTGCCTGTGAGCCGACCTTGGCCGATGGGGGAGTACGCGAGCAGCACCACGTCGAGCTGCTGGCAGGCGGCGAGCAGCCCGCCCGACTCGGGTCGTCGTCGCAGGAGCGAGTACTCGACCTGGTTTGTGGCCAGCGGCACCCCCCGCTTCGCTAGCTCGGTGTGGATCTTGGTCATCTCGCGGATGGAGTAGTTGCTGACGCCGACGGCCTGGGTGAGATCTGCAGCGACGAGTTCGGCCAAGGCCTCAGCGAGGGCAGACTTCGATCGCACGCTGGTGGGACCGTGGATCTGGTAGAGGTCGACACGCTCCACGCCAAGTCGCTCGATCGACGCCTCGAGCGCGGCACGCATGGCGCTCTTCACTGCGAGCTTTTGGGGTAACGGCATGAACTTCGTGGCGAGGATCACCGAGTCGCGACGTGACCGGTCCTGCTCGAGGAGCCGACCGATGATCCGCTCGCTCTCGCCCTTGCCGTACAGCTCGGCGGTGTCGAACAGCGCCAGGCCGGCTTCGATCGACGACTCCCACGCTTCGGCAATCGTGGCTTCGGTGAGCGAGGTGTCGTAGCCGCCCATGCCCCAGGTCGACGTGTCGCCCCAGGCCCACGTGCCGACGCCGAGCGGCGCCATTGCCGTTGCGCAGCCCGCCAACCTGAGTGTTGTGGTCCCCATGGAACGTCCCTCTTCCTTGGAGTGAGAGCTAGCGACGGCTCGCGAAGTACTTCTTGTAGCCTTCGGCCACCGCCAGCAGATCGGGGTCGGCGTCGAACTTGGGCTTGAACTTCTCCCACGCCTCTTCCCGCTTGGCGGGGAAGTACTCCGTCGGCCAGTAGCCCTCGTGCGGGCGGTACTGCTTCAGCACGCGGCGGGCGACGGTCGCCTTGTGCACCTCGTCCACGCCATCGGCGATTCCCATCGTGGGGGCGGTGGCAAACATCGCCTGGATCGGTGTGAGGTCGGTCGTGCCGAGGGAACCGAGGATGTGCAGCGCGTTGAACGACACCTCGTGGAGCACCTTTGCCATCGTGAACTTCACGGCGGCGATGTCGGTGCGGGCCTCCTGAGTGCTCGTGTTGTCGATCTTCCAAGCGGTCTCGAGCACGAACAGGCGGAGCATCTTGATCGATGCATAGGAGTCCGCGATCTTCTCCTGGACCATCTGATGGTCGCCGATGATCTTGCCGTGGGACTCGCGGCTGAGCGCCCGCTCGCACATCATGTCGAAGGCCAGCTTGCACTGGGCGATGGTGCGCATGGCGTGGTGGATGCGTCCGCCACCTAGGCGACGTTGGGCGAGCACCTTGGCACCGTCCTCAGGACCAAGCAGGTGGTCTGCGGGAACGCGGACGTCCTTGTAGATGATGTGGTTGTGGTTGCGCGGCTCTGGCTGGATCTCCACGCCGGGGGTCTCGCGGGGCACCACGAACATGCCGTTCGTGCACATCACGAAGAGGATGTCTGCGACTCGTCCCGCGGAGGTGAACCACTTCTCTCCGTTGATCACCCACTCGTCGCCATCGCGGACGGCATGGGTGCGGAAGAGGTTGGGATCTGACCCGCCCTGGGGCTCGGTCATCGAGTACGCAGAGAACATCTCCTGGTTGATGAGCGGCGTGAGCCAGCGCTTCTTCTGCTCCTCGGTGCCGTACGCAGCGAGCATCTCCATGTTGCCGGTGTCGGGTGCGGCGGCACCGAAGAGCTGCGGGGCGGCGGGGTACCGGCCGAGGATCTCGTTGAGCAGGCCGAGCTTGAGCTGCCCGTAGCCCGGGCCTCCGAGCTCCTCGTCAAGAAAGATCGCCCACAGACCTTGGTCTTTCACCTGCTGCTGGAGACCCCGCACCAGCTCGCGCACCTTCGGATCCGGCAGGCGCACCGCATGGGGGAACACGTAGCCGAGCGGCTCGACCTCGTCGCGGCAGAACTGGTCGACCCAGTCGAGCTTCTCCTGAAACTCCGGGTCAGTCGAGAAGTCCCACGCCATCAGATCCCCCTATGTCGAAAGCCGTGCACCATGTGCCCGGTCGATCCTAGAGAGCGCGGTCCGCGACGGCCCAGCCCGCTGGCTCAGAGGAGGAGCGCGCCGATCCGATCTGCAAACGAACGGTCGCGGTCTGTGATCGTGCCGACATCGTGGCTGACGAGCTCGATGACGACGACGTTCCAGGAGTTCGACCAGTCGGGGTGGTGGTCGAGCCGCTCCGCGAGGAGTGCGACTCGCGAGATGAAGGCCCACGCCTCGGAGAAGTCGGTGAATTGCAGCTCGCGTCGGAGCTTGCCATCCACGACGTCCCAACCTGCAGGCACGGCGACAGGTTCGGTCACGTCGCCGAACCTATCGTTGGCGTCGGCGCAGTGCTTCAGGCTCGGTCTTCAGTCGCCGCTGGCGACCCTTGGTCGCATCGGACGCGTGATCCCATCGACGACCGCGAGGAGGGCATTGGCCGACCGTGTGCGCGCCTTGCGTCGCAGCACTGCGGCATCGGGCCGAAGCGCGACGACGCTCACCTGCCCGCCCATGCCCTTCACGCTCACGGCGTCGTGCTGCTCGGTCATCACCCATTCGGGAAGCTCGAGCCCATCCTGGGCCGCCATGAGCTGGCCGGGCGACGCAATGTCGCAGAGCCGCGAGGCGAGGTTCACCGCTCGACCGACGTAGTCGTCGCCTTCGAGCAGGATCACCGCGCCGGATGCGATTCCGCCACGAAGCTTGAGGCGCGCGTCGCCAGAGTGGCGCTGCTCAATCGCAAGGGCGGCGCCCACGAGTGGCTCCGATTCCACACCGACGAGCATGAGGCCGTCGCCGAGCCACTTCTCGACGCGCACCCCGAACAGGGGAGCAACCTCGCGCACGGCGCAGCGGAGCTCCTGGAGCTCGCGCACCGCTCCGGCATCCCCGTGCTCGTCGACGAAGTCGGTGAATCCGCACAGGTCCAGAAAGGCAAACGTGCGATGTACGCGATGCGTCGAGGCAATCGCGGCCAGCTGGGCGGTGTCCATGGGGCTGCTCCTCGTTGCGGCGGGCATGCCGCAGTCACGCTGGGCTACGCGGCGGTCCGCACGGGAGCGAGCCGGGCTCGCAGGTCTTCTCGTGCGGCCAAGAATCGATACGTACCCGCATCGAAGACGATGACGCGCGTCGGGGACGTCGTCGTGACGGTGGCGTTGCGGGAGCGTCCGGGGTCGAGTGTGGCGAGCTCGCCGACGACATCGCCTGGTCCGATGGCGATCACAGATGTGGCTGTCGCCACCTCCGCCGTCCCCTCGACGAGAAGGAACGCCTGCGTGCCGCGCTCACCCTCGCGGCACAGGACTCTGCCCGGTCCGAGGTCGAGGACGGTTCCCCGGGTCGACAGCACACCGGCGGGGCGCCGATCGATGCCGAGATGGGTGAGGCGCTGAGCGATGGGGTCTCGTCGTGCGATCACTCCTTCAGAGTTCCATCTCTGAGGCAGAAAGCCTACCTATTGGACATGTCAAAAACAGATGGTCCACATCGGTAGATGTGGCATGACGTCTACGGTCGCCTGATCTTGTACTCGCTGGCCTGCAGCTCATGACCGAGCACCACGGACACAACCATGGATCCCTGCGCGCCGGCGAGCGCCACAAGGGGCGCCTGGCATGGGCCTTCGCGCTGCTCGCCGTCTTCATGGTGGTGGAGGTTGTCGCCGCACTGGCAACGCGATCCCTTGCGCTGCTGTCCGATGCCGGCCACATGCTCACCGATGTACTCGGCCTAGGGATGTCGCTCGCTGCCATCCACCTCGCCAGTCGCGGCTCCCAGCGTCGCCACCGGACCTTTGGCCTCTATCGACTCGAGATCCTTGCCGCACTGGCCAATGCGGTGCTCCTGTGTGGCGTTGCCCTGTATGTGCTCGCCGAGGCGATCATGCGGCTCGGCGACCCGCCCGAGGTGCTGGCCGGACCCATGCTCGTGGTGGCGACACTCGGGCTTGTTGCCAACCTCGTGGCCTTCGCTCTGTTGCGGGATGGCGCCAAGGAGTCGATCAACCTCGAAGGCGCCTATCTCGAAGTCCTCGCCGACACGGTCGGGTCGGTGGGGGTCGTCATCGCCGCGATCGTGATTGCCGCGGGCGAGTGGACCTGGGTGGATCCCGCCGTGGGCATCGCCATCGCAGTGTGGATTCTGCCGAGGACCGCTCGTCTGGCATCGCGTGCGGCGCGCATCCTCGTGCAGGCGGCACCGCCTGGAACCGACCTCGACGCGATCGAATCCGCGCTCGCTCAGCTTGACGGCGTGGTCGATGTGCACGACCTCCACGTGTGGACGCTCACCTCCGACATGGATGTGGCATCCGTGCACCTCATGGTGCGCGTCGGTACCGACAGCCACGCGGTGCTGGACCAGGCCCGGGCGCTCCTCCGAGACGAGCATCAGATCGATCACGCCACACTCCAGATCGAACCGGACGATCATCATGGGTGTGACGAGATCGCATGGTGAGCACCATGACTGCTCGAGTTGTTCGACCTGATCCCGTCGGGCATGCATCGCACGGCGTCGCCGTACGCTGCGACGGTGTCCGAGCCCTGGGTTCGCTACGAGGACGAGCACCTGCTGGCCGTGGCCAAGCCGGCGGGTGTCACGACCCATCGAACCGATGCCGTCGCCCAGGACGGCATGTACGAATGGGTGCAGCGTCAACGGCCAGCAGCGCCGCTGGCCATCGTGCATCGCCTCGACAAGGCCACGTCCGGGGTGCTCCTGTTCGGCAAGACGCCTGAGGCCAATCGCTCGCTCGCGGCCCAGTTCGAGCAGCGAACGGTCTCCAAGCGCTACGAGCTCATCGTCGAGCGTGACGCCCGCCGCGCATCGTCCCTCAGCAGCACTGTCCCAATATCGCGCCAGCAGCGCGGTCGGCCGGTTGATCTCGTTGCCTCGACGGACTTCGAGCGCGTCCAGTCGGGGCCGAACCTCGAGCGGTTCGACGCTCGACCTCACACGGGCCGCACCCACCAGGTGCGAGTGCACGCCGCGGAGCTCGGCATGCCCATCCTGGGCGATGCCGAACACGGCGGTGCTTCAGCGGCGCGGCTGTTCCTCCACGCCGCCGGGCTCGGGATCGAGCACCCAACGAATGGCTCACTGGCGATCGCGGCAGAGCGTCCCGCGAGCTTCGATCGTGTGCTCGCGGGCACCCAGAGCGCGAGCGCTTCGACGCAGATCGCCGCTCTGGTCGCCCTGGAGGCGCGTACCGCTCTGTTCGACCCCACCGACACGAACGCGTACCTGTGGATTGACCGGCACCACGACGGGTTCGACAACGTGCGGGTCGAGCGCCTCGGCGACGTGGCGCTCGTCGTCAACTACGACGAATCGGCACGGCCGACGCCGAGCCACTGGGTTGATGCCCTGAGCGCCTCCGCGAGCCTTCGCGCCATCTACGAGCAGCGTCGGCCCCAGGCGGGCGGAGCGCTGCCGACCCTCCTGCGCGGCACGGCGGACCCGTCGTTTGATGTCCTCGAGCTAGGTGCTCGCTACCAGGTGGATCTCGAGGCAAGTTCAACCTCGACAGGGCTGTTCCTCGATCAACGGGAGACGCGCCGCGAGCTCCGATCATCGGCACTGTCGGGTCAGACCCTGCTCAACGCGTTCGCGCACACCGGCTCGCTCTCTGTGGCCGCTGCCTTGGGTGGCGCGCAGACGCTGTCCCTGGATCTCAGCAAGCGCTATCTCGAGTGGGCAGCCGACAACCTGCGCCTCAACGACGTGGACCCAGGCGACCACGACTTCATCTATGGCGATGCGATGGAGTGGATGGCGCGCCTCGCGAAGAAGGGTCGTCGCTTCGACGTCGTGCTCGTCGACCCCCCGAGCTCCAGCACACCTCGCAAGGGGAGAGGGGGTCGATGGGCAGTGGATCGCGACCTCCACATGCTCGTTGCTCGGGCCACCCACCTCTGCGCGTCAGGCGGTCGTCTCTTCGTGTCCACCAACCTCCGCCGGATGACCTGGCCGGCCTTCCTCGATCACATCAACCGAGGCCTCAAGGAAGCGGGTCGATCTGGGGAGACGAGCACGCGAACGCTGCCACTCGACCACCGGTCGGGCCCGGGGGATCCGCCGTATCTCAAGGCCGCATGGATCCAACTGCACGAGTGATGGCGATATCGACCAGCGCGCGCAGTGTGCGCTGATCGGTCCTCCTGCGCTGGTTCCGATGACCGACGGTCGCGGTTAGGTTGAGGAACTCAGACAAGAAACAGGGGGGACCGTGTCACAAGCTTCGTGGCGAACCATCGTGGTGTTCACTTCGTTCGCACTGGCAGTCGCCGCATGCGGAAATTCGGGCGACGACAGCGCATCAACCACCACCGTTGCCGGATCCGATTCAACCTCCCCGGTGACAGGAGAGGAGGAGCGCGACACCTTCATGCCGATCGCAGGCGTCCCTGGGGTCACGGACGAGGAGATCGCCTACGCCGTGATCGGAACCAGGGCGAACAACCCTCTCGGCACCTGCATCCTTGACTGCTACCTCGACGGGATCAAGGCCTACTTTGACTTTCGCAATGCAGAAGGCGGCATCTTCGGACGTCAGCTGGTCGTCGGAGAGGAGCTCGACGACGAGCTCGGGCAGAACCAGCAGCGCTCGCTGGAGGTAACGTCCGGCAACAAGTCCTTCGGCGCGTTCGAGGCCACGCTCGCGGCAAGTGGGTGGGGGGATCTAGACGCTGCGGGGGTGCCAACCTACGCCTGGGGCATCCACCCAGCGGAGGCGGCGAACCGACCCAACGTCTTTCCGAGCACGCCGATCCGCTGTGCCGACTGCACGGGACGGGTCGTTCCGTACGCGATCAAAGAGGCAGGGGCCAAGCACGCCGCATCGATTGGCTACGGAATCAGCGAGAACTCCAAGGTCTGCACGAACACCACAGCGGACTCGATCAAGATGTACTCATCCGAGATCGGCGCAGACGTTGTCTACGTGAACGACAACCTCTCGTTCGGCTTGTCCAATGGGATTGGTCCCGAGGTCACCGCGATGAAGCAGGCCGGCGTCGACTTCATCTCGACCTGCATCGATCTCAACGGCATGCAGAAGCTCGCTCAGGAGCTAGCGCGGCAGGGCATGCAGGACGTCGTGCTCTATCACCCGAACACGTACAACCAAACGTTCGTGAAGGAGGCCGGAGGGATCTTCGACGGAGATTTCGTCAGTATCCAGTTCCTGCCGTTCGAGGCGGACGGCAAGGGTACGGCGCTTTCCGACTTCCTCACGTGGATGGACGAGCAAGGGAGCACTCCCTCAGAGTTGGCCATGGTCGGCTGGATCAATGCCTCTCTCGCGTTCGACGGCCTGCTGGCCGCGGGGCCCGAGTTCAACCGGGCAAGGGTCTTGGCGGCCACCAACGCAATGACCGACTTCACCGCCGGTGGACTTGTGCAGCCCATCGACTGGACGGTCGCTCACACCCCGTACACCGAGGACACCCGTAGCGTCGACAAGGGGCAGGAGTGTGCGGCCCTCGTGCGAGTGGAAGACGGCGCGTTCGTCACTGTCGGACCGAAGGATCGGCCATGGGTCTGTTGGGACCAGGCCTCGGCAGCTTGGACGGAACCCGTCGCGACGTCTTTCGGCTGATCGGGCGGTGAGCGACCGCGATGCTGCTTGGCGCGTCTGTTTCCACTGATCTCCTGCGTGCCATCCTTCAGGGGGCACCGCCAGGCACTGTCTACGCACTCATCGCGCTCGGGTTCGTGCTCACCTACAAGACATCCGGGGTCTTCAACCTCGCGTTCGGCGCGCAGGCCTACATCTCGGCCGCGATGTTCTTCCAGTGCCAGGTCACCTGGGGCTGGCCAACCGTTCCGGCTCTGATCCTTTCGGTGGTCGTGCTCGCTCCTGCAGTCGGCCTGGTGCTCGAGCGGCTCATCTTCCGCCACCTGCGCAGCGGTTCGTCGGTCGCGAAGCTGGTCGTCGCCATCGGGCTGTCGGTCGCGCTGCCCAGCCTCTTCGAGGTGCTGGTCGGGTTCGAGGCTGTGGCTGGGCGGACACCCCAGGGAATCGCGCCAAACGGGGCCGCGGTGTTCTATGACCCCTTTGGTGTGTACGCCTTCAGTCGCAACGAGCTGACCGCAATGGTCGTTGCGGTCGTTGCGATGCTCGGCCTGGCAGCCCTGTTTCGATTCACCGCCATCGGCCTGCGCATGCGCGCGGTGGTGGAGAGCCCGCGCATGACGGAGCTGAACGGCATCCGATCGGATCGAGTGTCCGCCTTCAGCTGGGCGCTCTCCAGCTTCTTCGCGGGGCTAGCGGGCGTTCTCATCGCTCCCCGGTTCAGCACGCTCGTCGCCCCTGACTTCTTCAACCTCGTCGTCGTGGCCATTGCCGCCGCTGCGTTGGGGCGCCTCGTGAGCCTTCCCCGTGCGTTAGCCGGTGGGCTGGGTCTCGGTGTCCTCATCGCGTTGATCGACACGTTCCTTCCCCGTTGGTCGGACACCGCAACTTGGCTGGGCCCGATCCAGGAGAACGTCACGCCGGCCATGCCGTTCGTCGTGCTGTTCGGAGTTCTTGTGCTCTGGCCGGCGATTCGGAGATCACGCGAGACAGCCGACCCGCTCTCCGGCGTGGACCCGCCGCCGCCTTCGCTCGCCGCAGCTGCTCGCAGCGCCACGCTGACGCGGGTCACTCGGGTCTTCGCTGCTGGGTTCTTCGCCATCGTGGGTCTGGTTGTGTTCACCCGCGCTGATGCGTCCTGGCTCTTCCTCGTGACCCAGTCCGTCATCCTGGCGACGATCTACCTCTCGATCACGGTGATCACTGGGTTCGCCGGTCAGATCTCGCTCTGCCAGGGCACGTTCGCCTCCATCGGGGGATTCTCCGTGTTTCAGCTGGCGGATCGGCATGGGATGTCGGTGTTGTTGGCGGCCGTGATCGGCGCGTCCATCGCAGCAGGCGTCGGAGCGGTGCTCTCGCTTCCGGTGATGCGCCTCGGAGGCATCTGGGTCGCCATTGCCACGCTCGCGTTCGCCTTCTTCTTCGATGCGGTGATGGTGAAGCTTCCGTTCATCGGCGGCGGGGGCACCTCGCTGCTCCAAGGCACGCGCGTCCCGCGCCCCACGATCGGCCCGTGGGACATGGCGGACGATCGGACCTTCCTGGTGCTTGCGCTCATGATGTTCGTGGTCACCTCGTTGGCGGTGATCCAGATCCGAGAGGGCACCGTCGGGAGGACGTTGCGCGCACTGCGAGGCAGCGAGGTGGCGGCAGAAGCCATCGGCATCTCTGCGGCCCGCGCCAGGGTCAGCGCCTTCGCCGTGTCAGCGTTCATCGCTGGGCTCGGCGGCGCCATGCTCAGCATGCATCAGCAGAACGTGAACTACAGCAGCAACTTCTCCCCGTTCGCCGCGCTGTTCTGGCTGGTGCTGGTGGTGTCGCTCGGGTCGCGCACAGTGGAGGGGGCGGCCCAGGCCGGTGCTGCATACGCCCTGTTCGACGCCGTGCTGCTCAAAGGTGCCGTGTTCGGCTGGCTGTTCAGGAGCAGCGAGCGGATTCCGGCGATCTTCCCGGTGTCGCCCAAGTGGCGCTTCATCCTGTTTGGCCTCGGCACCATTCAGTTTGCTCGACACCCAGAGGGTCTCGTGGAGCACGGCAAGCGACGAGCCGGGCAGCGAGTGGAGCAGCTCATCGCGTGGCGTACTCGTCGGAGCGAGGCACCTCGCGAAGGCGAGCCCATCGAGGAGCGCTCCGCATGACCCATGTCCTCGAAGCCTCCGGCATCTGCAAGAGCTTTGCCGGGATCGTTGCGCTGCACGACCTCGCAATCGTGGTGGACGAAGGGGAGCGCGTCGGACTGATCGGTCCGAATGGAGCTGGAAAGACGACCTTCTTCAACTGTGTACTGGGGGTGATCAGTCAGGACCGCGGTGAAGTCCTGCTGGATGGCAAGGACATCGGACGACTGCCAGTGAACGTGCGCGCTCGCCACGGGATCGGCCGAACCTTTCAACGGATCGAGCTCTTCGCGGAGTCAACGGTGCGTGAGCACCTGCTCATCGCCGAGCGGACACGGCGAGGGGACGGACGGCTCTGGAAGGATCTGCTCGGACTTGGGCGTCCACGGCCCGACGAGGTGGCGCGCTGTGATGAGATCCTCTCTCTCCTCGGGCTCGACGAAGTGGCCGAGGAACCCATCGAGCACTTGAGCCTTGGCAAGGGTCGGTTGGTGGAGGTCGGGCGGGCGCTGATGATCCAACCGCGGATCCTCCTGCTCGATGAGCCGTCGTCCGGTCTCGATCGGGCTGAGACAGCGCGGCTGGCGGAGACGCTTCGAACGGCTCAGGCCGAGCGCGGGTTCGCCATCCTGCTTGTCGAGCACGACGTGGAGCTGGTGGCGGACTTCACTGATCGCACCTATGTCCTCGACTTCGGCAGCATGATCGCCGAGGGTTCCACGGATGAGGTCCTGCGGAGCCCGATCGTGCGCTCGGCGTACCTCGGGGACATCGGAGCGGCGTGATGACCAGTGCACTCGCACTGCGCGGGGTCTCCGCCGGCTATGGCCCGTTCGCCGCCCTCTTCGATGTGAGCCTGTCCGTGGGCGAGGGAGAAGCGGTTGCGCTGTTGGGTGCCAACGGGGTCGGCAAGACCACCGTCGCTCGGGTGGCGACGGGACTGGTCCGGCCGACGGCCGGCTCCGTGGAGATTGGTGGATCTGTTCTGACCGGCGCCCCGACCTACCGCTTTGCCCAGGCTGGGGTCCTTCACGCTCCCGAGGGCAGGTCGGTGTTCGCCACCCTCTCGGTCGAGGAGAATCTGATGCTGTCGTTCCGGAGATCGAGAGGTCGGTCGGGCGCCAACGCGGCCCTCGAGGAGTCCTTCGGTCTCTTCCCATCGCTCGCCGACCGGCGGAACCAGCTGGCAGGCACGCTCTCGGGCGGCGAGCAGCGAATGTTGTCGATGGCGCGGGTACTGGTCGAGGCACCCAAGCTTCTGGTGGCCGACGAGCTGTCGTTGGGACTGGCCCCGATCGTGGCTCGTGAGGTCTATGCCACGCTCGCTCGTCTGCGGGCCGCCGGCACGTCGCTGCTCATTGTGGAGCAGCACGTTGCCCAGGCGCTCGCGCTGTGCGACCGGGCCATCGTGCTCGATCACGGCAGCGTGTCGTGGGAGGGTCCGGCGGCGGACGCGGCGCAGCGCGTCGCTACCAAGGTGTTCGAGCGCTCGGACGGGGCGTGAACGCAACCCGCAGCCCCGCCTTTGATCTGGGGAACGTCACTGGTTGAGCTGGAAGGCCGAGGTGGCGTCGCCGGTGGCAGAGCTCTCGGCAAACTTCTCGAGCCACTCCTTGCCTTCCTTGTTGCCCGACTCGTCGACGACGCGGCGAGGCATAGCCGCGAAGTGGTAACCGTCCGGGAGGTCCGGGGCGTTGATCTCCTTGCGCGCCATCGCCGCATCGATGATCGGCGCGAGGCGCTTCGCCTTGGCCGTCACGTAGGCGTGGTCGCGCTCCTTGAACTCTGGGAGCACCTCCTTGCCGAACAGCTCGATGGCCTCGCAGATGTCTTCGTGGCGGTTCTTGCCGGCCTGCATCACGAAGATGAGCTGGTCGACTCCGGCCTCCTCGTAGCGCGACACGTACTCGCGGATCTGCTCTGGGGTGCCGGTGGCGCCCCGGAGACCGGTCGTGTCACCGCTGGCCACCTTGGCGCCGAGTCGCTCCTCCTTGAGGGCGGCTTCGATGTCAGGGGAGAAGCCCTGCTCGGCGCGCTTCTCGATGAACTCTTTCCACACGTCGGTCACGCCAGGCACGTGGTCGCCGAAGATGTAGAAGTGGCCGAGCGAGTACCCGAAGAAGTTGCCGCCCTCGAGGCCACGTTCCATCGCTGCCTGCTCCGTCGGCGCGCACATCATGGGTGTGACGCACGCAACGTTGGCGTTCACTCGATGGCCGACGGGTACGCACTTGGTGGCCAGCGTTGCTTCGTAGTCGGCCACCCAGTGCACGGCCTCTTCGGGATCGATGAACGCAAAGGTGAGCGAGCCGATGCCCTTCTCGGCTGCGAGCAAGATCGTGTCGCGACGGGAGCACGCCACCCACAGCGGGGGATGGGGCTTCTGGACCGGCTTGGGCACGACGTTGCGCGGCGGCATCGTCACGAACTTGCCCTCGACGCCCGTGAAGGGCGTCTCGGTCATGCAACGAAGTGTGACCTCGAGTCCCTCGAGCCACGCGTCCCGCTTGTAGAACGGATCGATACCGAACCCGGCGAGCTCTGCTTCCGACGACGACTCGCCGGAGCCGAACTCCACTCGTCCGCCCGACACGAGGTCGAGCGTGGCGAGTCGTTCCGCAGTGCGAGCCGGGTGGTTGTACTGCGGTGCGGTCTGGATGATGCCGTGACCGAGGCGGATGTCCTTCGTGCGCTGGCTGGCAGCAGCGAGGAACACCTCGGGGGCGCTGGAGTGCGAGTACTCCTCCAGGAAGTGGTGCTCCACCTCCCAGACCACGTCGAAGCCCATCTTGTCGGCCAGCTCGACCTGCTCGAGAGCGTTCTGGATGAGCGTGAGCTCGCTGTCGTCTGTCCACGGACGAGGCAGCTGGTGCTCGTAGAAGATGCCGAACTTCACGACGTCACGCGGCCTGTGTGTCGACGTCGGCCAGAGCCCGGAACTGGGCCAGGATGTCGGCCCCGCCCGTGTGCTGGAGGCACCAGTGCTCGACCTCGCCCAGGATGGCGGCCCGGCTCTGCTCGCGGCCGGCCCCAAGCGAGCTCTCGAGGCCACGGTCCCACAGGATCCGGATCATGTCGGTGCCCTTGTGCTTCTTGCCGCTCTCGCCGATCCAGGTGCGGTCGCGCATCTCGGTCAGCACGGTCTTGAGGTACCCGACATGAGGTGTCTCGTCGGCTCGGATGTAGCTCACGAGATCGGCCGCCTTGCCGTTGCCGGCGACGAGCTCTGTGTCCGACAGCCATGCATCGGCCCACGCGAAGGTGTGGAACGCCTGCACCTCGATGAACAGCACACGGATCATCAAGTTCGCGATGAGCTCGATGTTCATGTCGATGTCGTCAGGCAGAGCTCTCTCGAGGTCCATGCCTCCGGGGGAGCCGGGCTGGCCGAAGCCCATTCGGGCGAGCATGGCATCGACGTCGATGGAGGTGCTCGGGTTCTCGAACGCGATGTCGCGAGCGGCGAACCACATGTCCTTGTGGCCGGCCTCTTGTTCCCAGCCGGCCTCATCGCGCCCGTGCGCCTCGAAGAGACCCTTGCCGAGGTGGTCGATCCCGGTGCCACGGATGTCCTCCTCGAAGTGCTTCTGCATGTTGCCGGGCTGCAGGAAGCGGATGTTGGCGCCGAAGCCCTCGACGGTGCCGATGCGGGTGAGGGTGGCGATGAGCGGCTCGGGCACGCCGCTCGTGACGAGGTGGCGAGCCTGCGCCACGTTGGGCACGTGCTCGGGCCAGGTGTCGAGCGGCACGTGCAGCGGCGAGGTGCCGAAGATCTTGGTGTTCTGCGCTTCCCAGGCATCGATGGCGGGGACGCGGAACTTGGTGCGCGGCGACACGTAGGTGCCGTTGTCGTCGAAGCCACCATGGCAGCGCACGCCGCCTTCGATGAGCGGCTCGGCCATGTCGTGGTTGGCCAGCAGTTCGGCTTCGGTGAAGGTGACCTGGTCGGTCGTCATGCGGTTCCCCTTGGCGCGCGGGCGCCCCTCGATGGGCGCCGATCCAACTGTATACTCATGGGTATACACCGGCAAGGGACGCCCGGATGAGAGGCTTTCGCGATGGTCGAGACGCCTGCGAGGCGATTGCTCCGGCGGGAGGAGCGACATGCGGCCATCCTCCATGGGGCGGCCGCAGCCTTCGCCCGCACCGGCTTCGTGGCAACGTCGATGGAGGACGTAGCCGACGCCTGTGGCGTCACGAAGCTCATCGTCTACCGCCACTTCGAGTCTAAGGAGGACCTTTACCGGGCCATCCTCCAGCGCGTCTTCGATCGACAGGGCGAGGAGCTCACACTCCAGCTCGCGGAGCCGACGCGTCAGGGCATCGGTGCCCGAACCCTGCTGACCGTCGCCCGCGAGGACCCGGCGGCGTTCGTTCTGCTCTGGCGCCACGCACCGCGAGAGGCTCAGTTCGCTGCCTACTCCAGCGAGCTGCGCGAGCTGGCGGTGGGAGCGGTGCGCGACCTCATGCAGATCGCGAGCGACGATCCCGCATTCGATGCCTGGAGTGCTGAGGTGGTCATCGGATGGCTCGTCGAGTCGGTGCTGACGTGGCTGGACGTGGGCGATCAGGCTCGGGACGACGAGCTGGTCGCCTGGGTCACCGACGGGCTGATCCGCATGCGCAGCGGCTGGGTACACGCCGCCATCCCCTTCTCGCCGTAGGTCACCCACATCGAGGTTCGGGGCATGGGGGTACCGAATCGGCACCCCCATGCCCCGAACCTCGGTTGGGTCAGGACGGCAGTGACCGAACCGCGCTGATCGCGGCATCGGCGGCGCGCTCGGTGGCAAGTTTCACGCCCTTGGACAGCGCCATGAGAACGGGGATGCGCTGGGGGTGGCGCAGGACGTAGCGGGCCACCCGCCCCATGTTCGGCGTGCCGTCCTGGTTGCTGAGCTTGAACACGTCCTCGACGACACTGCCGTCGCTGGCACGGTCACTGATCACCCTGAAGACCGACCATGGGATGCTCTCGCGCTCGCAGCACGCCGCCACCGCAGCAGTCTCCATGTCGAGCGCGACGACGCCCTTGGCCCGCAGGCCAGGCAGCTCGTCCTCCGGCGTCATGACGTTGGTGGTCCACATGATCCCGCGCCGAGGACCGCCGCCGAGCGGTGTGTGCGTGAACTCGTCGCCGGTTTCGCTGTTGACGACCACCTCGGGAAGCACGAGCGTGCCGATCGGAGTGTCGTTGTCGAGCGCACCGGTGATGCCAAAGACGACGACATGGGCCGGGGTGATCGCGTCGAGGAGTCGCTCGGCGCCGCGGGTCGCGAGCTCGGTGCCCATGCCGGTGACGATGGCGACGACGTCCCGGTCGTCCAGCCGGCCGGTCCGCAGGTCGACGCCGTTGACGTTGTCCTTGCCGAGCCCCAGTCGCTTGGTGAGCGGCGTCAGCTCCATCGGCATTGCGCAGAGGAAGGCGATGGGGTCGGTCATCAGTGGAAGTGGCCTGGTGAGGAGGCGACGTCGAGGGCGGGGTTCTCGTCGAAGAAGCCGACGGGGGAGAGCAGGAAGCCACAGCGCTCTACCGGCATGACCGGCCAGTCCTCGGGTCGAGGCACGTGAGTCACCCCGAAGGTGTGCCACACGACGATGTCCGTGTCCACCAGCGATCGGTTCTGCGCAGTCCAGCGAGGTAGGCCATCGCCGCCAGCGTGCTGATTGGGGAAGTCGCCCGCGGCCCGACGCTCCTGCGGCGCGTAGGGGGTGACCCACAGGTTGTGGGTGGCGAAGCGGGCCCGGTCACGGATGCTCGATCCCTCTTGCGCGAGCAGTGTCGGTGTCGAACCTGGGATGAGCTTGTAGCCGACGGGTTCGCCGATGCGGTTGCGCACGTTCGGGTTCAGGACCTTCCAGCTGCGGCTGCGGGCCGGGTCGACATCACGTTGGGCATCGAGCTCTCGCTCGAGGCGTGTGGTGTGGACCGAGAAGGCGTTGTGCCACGAGTTGGCGTCGTCGGCGGGTGCTGGCTCCACGTTCGTCTCGTGCACCTCGTTGACGGCGCCATCGATGTCGAAGTCGAGCCGTGCGCAGAACAGGTGCTGGTGCACGGGTGCGGCCAGGCCTGGTGCAATCGTGGGCGCGTACGGATCACGATCTCCGGTTGGGACGGCCTTGGTCGACATGATCCCCGTGAGCTTCACCTCGAGCTCCATCGAACCGTCTTGGTAGAAGTACCAGTAGAAGCCGTACTCGTAGTTGCCAACGGTCGCGATCGACGAGACCACGAGTCGACGCGACCGACGCACCTCGGTCCGGCCGCTGAGCAGGTCGACGTGCTTCCAGAGGATGCCGAAGTCCTCCTCGTGGATGCAGATGGCGTTCCTGGTGACGTTCGGCTTGCCCTGCTCGTCGGGGAGCACGGCATCGAGGTAGTGGATCTCGCCGAGACAGTCGCAACCCAGCGTGAGCGAGTTGGCCATGCGGCCAAGCCCCCACTCGCCGACGTCGAAGGCGTTCTTCCAACGGTGCGCCGGGCTCGGGTCGCCGTAGGGGACGACCATCTCGCAGATCGAGGCGCGATGCAGGATCGACCGGACGCGGTCGCCGTCTTCGTACCCGACGTGGTGCAGCACGATCCCCTCCAGAGGATCCATTGACACCCGCATCGACCAGCGCTGCCACTGCAGCAGGCTTCCGTCGATAGTGAAGCTCACGCCATCGGGCTGCGTGATCTCGAGTGGCTGAAGGTCATCTCGGGTCGGTCCGTTGTCCTCCGGGTAGTAGCTGCCGGTCTCGGTGGGGATGGGCACCGCGCGGTGGTCAATCACCTCGAGGACCTCGCCGCGCGCCATGTCGACCACGGCGAGCAGTCCCTCGATCGGTCGGGCGTAGCCGTTGTCGCCCGGCTGATCGCGGTAGTAGAAGAGGCAACGGACGATGCGGCGCCCGTCCTCGATGGCGATGCCGAAGTTGCCCGTAGGCCACGGGTCGATCTGGAGCTTGTCGAGATCGGTGACACCCCGTGCGGCGAGGGCGGCCTTGAAGTCGTCGTCCTCGTGCAGGGCGACGATGGCGTTGAACGACTCCTCGAATCCGAGCGCCGGGCGTGCACCGTCGTGCGCGACCCACGAGACGACCTCACCCGAGGCGATGGCGACGACGGCTTCCACGAGCGAGCACTCGGCGTTGGGCACGATGATCAGGCGGGCTCGACGCTCGGCATCGTCGAGGGCGTCCTTCGGCGGCTCGTCCACCGTGATGGTGGAGAAGCGAGCCTCTTCGGCGAGACGACCGGTGCCCCGCACAGCGGTGACCGCGGCCGTGATCTCTTCTGCGGTGAGCGGCTCGAGCGGGTGCGTCATGACGATGCCCTCTTCCTCTTGCGCTCGAACCCGGTGAGGCCCTTGCGCACCTGCCGACCGATCAGCATCCGGGCTCTCTTCCGCGAAGTCTGTGAACCTCCAGCACCGCATAGCGGATGTGGCGCTTCACAGACGTTGGTTGGTTCATCGTTGGGGGTCGATGGCGACTTTGATGGCGCCAGTGTGCTCTTGCTCGGCGATCGTGTGGAAGGCCACCTGCCACCGCGACAGGCCGAAGGTGTGCGTGAGCATGCCGGTGAGGTCGATGCGGCCGTCGGTCACGAGGTCGAGGTAGTGCTGGATGCCGTGCTTGCGCTCACCCTCGACCTCCTCGATGCCGAAGGCGTTGGACCCCACCCAGGAGATCTCCTTGAAGTAGAGCGGGCTCCACTCCCAGCGACCGGGTGCGTGGACACCGCTCTTGACGAGGGTGCCACGCGCCTTGAGCACTCGCACCTCGACCTCGAAGGTCTCGGGCTTCGACACGGTGTCGTAGGCGACGTCGATACCGCCGGGGTGGCACATCGGGATGCCGTCGAGACCCTCCATCGTTGGTCGCAGCACGCCGCCCGACCATGCGGCCAGTTCCTCCACGAGCTCGATCTGCGTGCCGAGCCGTACGACCTTGTGGGCACCGAGCCGCTGGGCGAACGCCGCCTGTGCAGGAAAGCGAGCGACGACGGCGACCTCGACAGTCGGGTACAGCGAGCGGAGGATCGCCACCGCGGCCGACCCGAGCGCGCCCGCGCCCCACACCAGTGCCCTGCCGCCAGCGGGCGGCGGGTGGCGCGTGATGCTGTGGAGCGAGACTGCAAACGGATCAGCGAAGATTGCGTGCTCGTCGTCAATCGAGTTGGGCACGGCGAAGAGCATCGACGAGTGGGCCGGCATGAGCTCGGCGTAGCCGCCGGTGGCGTCACTCGACACGCCCGTGTGGATGCCCTTGCTGATGGATCCGTCGGTGAAGCTCCAGCACAGGCTGTAGTCGCCATCGACGCAAGCCGGGCACAGCGGGCTGATGCCGCGTGGCGCGCACGAGAGCCACGGATTGAGCACGACGCGCTGACCGACGTCGAAGCCCTCGGCCTCCGGACCGAGCTCGGTCACCTCGGCGACGACTTCGTGGCCCATCACCTGCGGGAACGAGCAGAGACCGCTCATGGCGCTGTCGCTGTCGCCGTCGAAGTCGAGGAGGATCTGCTTCGAGTCCGAGCCACAGATCCCGGTCAGCAGTGGCCGGGTGACGATCCAGTCCGCCCGCAGTGGGCGGGCGTCAGGGATGTCCTGCAGCGCGACCGGGGTGACGGCCAAGTTGCCCGCGAGTCGACCGGAACCCTCGGGCACCGTCCACGGTTGGGTATCGACACCGAACAGGAGCGCCCTCATCGGCGAGACCGGTCCACGGCGACCTCGCGGACGAAGCTCTTCTTAGAGCCGAAGCGAAAGATCGGTGGGATGAGGTGTCGAATCATGACCGCGCCTCGGAACGATGCGGGCACGTACTGCTCGTGTCGACTGCCTTCCACCGCCTTGATCACGGCCGTGGCAACCTGTTGGGCGGGGACGGGCTTGGGACGAGGGCGATCGTAGGGGTGGCCGCGAGCCTCGCCGAAGTGTGTGGCGACCGGACCGGGGTTCACCACCGACACGCCGACGCCATGCGGCTCGAGCTCCACCACGAGTGACTCCGTGAGACCGACGCCGGCGAACTTGGTGGCTGAGTAGATGGCCTCGAACGGCGACCCGATCCGACCGGCGATCGAGCCGATGGTGACGATGTGCCCGCGGCGGCGCTCGATCATCCCCGGCACGACCGCGCGGATGGCATGTGCCGTGCCGAGCACGTTGACGCGCACGATGCGTTCGATCTCCTCGGTGGTGATGTCGGCGAACGCGCCGTAGGCGCCGATGCCCGCGTTGGCGACAAGGATGTCGGTGGGGCCGAGCTCGGCTTCGAGCGCTTCGATGGCGGCGCTGAGAGACTCGGGATCGGCAACGTCGGCAACGGCGTACGCGCAGCGGCCGCCGATCTTAGCAAGGACGGCCCGGAGGTCGTCCTCGTCTCGGGCGATGAGTCCAACGCGGGCGCCCCTCGCGGCGGCGGCCAGCGCCACCGATCGTCCGATGCCGCGTGAGGCCCCGGTGATGACAACCGCTGACCCGTGCCACTGCATCTGCGGTGGACCTCCCCTGCTCGCGCTCGGAAGGTAGCACCAAAGTTGACGTGAGTGTTAGGTACCTCGCAAGCGTTCTCGGGCGGTTTCTCGGGCACGGGGACGGATTTTCCGCCCGAGAACGACGTTTAGGGGCCGGAGGTGGTGAGGGGCCGAGAGTCGGCCTGCTGGTCCTCGCCCTGGCGTTGCAGCCGGAGCTGGCTCCAATGGACGGCGACGATCACCGCCGCAGGAACCCACATCAGCACCGCGGAGCCGCCGAGCGTGTTGCTGTAGGTGGTGTTGAGGTAGAGCGCCACGGCGGCGAGATGAAAGACCTGGCCGTGGTAGGTGATGAGCGACACGAGGTGCGGGTTGTCGCGCCAGCCGCCGGGGATCGGCTCATCGAGGGCATCACCGTCGAGGCGGTGCAACACGTAGATGAGCATCCCGGACGTGATGGCGAACCCGACCTGTGAGCCGACGGGTAGACCGAACCAGAAGCCGGGGCCCTGATAGCGGAACAGCTCGCCTAGGTAGAACTGATCGCCCAGACGACTGACCGGGTCGAGGATCCAGATCGCCCACACCGCCAGCATCCACGCCACGAGCAGCTCGTGCCATGCCTTTGGCGCACGGGTGCGGAACGGGCCGGCGGCGATCATGCGGCCAGCCGAGTACGCGAAGTACGACATGAACGTGTAGCTCATCGCCACCATGAGCGGAGCGTCGAGGGCAAAGATCTCGTCGTCGCGCAGCGCGTCGTTGAACGCGTAGCGCGTATACGGCAGGCCGAAGTGGACGGAGCAGTTCTCCGCCACGACGCCGACTCCGAGCGCGATGGCGGCGTAGATGCCGGTGCGCCGCCATCCGAGATGACGGGAGGCCCTCCAGAGGAACGTCAGTCCGAACAACGTGACGTACCACCGCCCGATGAACGTGCCGATCAGCTGGTCCATGTCATCCCCCGAGGTGTCGGACGGGCAGAGCATAGGCTGACACGCGTGTCAGATACGGCGGGACCCGGATCGCAGATCACCGTCGGCATCGATATCGGTACGACCTCCGTGAAGGCGGTGGCCGCCGATCAAGACGGCACGGTGCTGGCCAGAGCGCGGGTGCCGCACCCGGTCCAGTCGTCGCCACCGGGCACCTTCGAGCACGACATCGACCAGGCCTGGCGAGCCGACGTGCTCGAGGCGTTCGGCCGGGTTGCGAGCGGCCGCACCGTGGACGCGGTCAATGTGTCGGCGATGGTGCCGTCGCTCGGCCCTGTCGGCCGGGACGGCACCGCCGCGGGCCCCGGACTGCTCTACGGCGATCGTCGGGGCGAGCGCGAAGGACACGACGTCAGCCAAGTCGGCGACAGCGGCGAGCTGCTGGCCTTCCTCGGCTGGCTCTCCTCTGCCGCCCCCGATGCCGCGGGCTACTGGCCGGCGCAGGCCGTCGCCAACCACGCGCTGTGTGGTCGCGGCGCGATCGACTCGACGACGGCGATGACGGCGTACCCGCTGTTCGACTTCGTCGGCTGGGATGCCGAACTTGCCGCAGCGGCGGGCACGACACCTGACAAGCTCCCGGCGATCGTGTCCGGCGTGGAGTCGGTCGGCGAGCTGAGCGCAGACCTCCCTGGCGCGGGGGCCGCGCTGGGCGGCGGCACGATCGACGCCTTCGCCGAACAGCTCGTAGCAGGAGCCGACAACGCTGGCGATGTACTCGTCGTCTGCGGCACCACTCTCATCACCTGGGGAGTCGTCGACGAGTGGGCAGAGGTGCCAGGACTCTGGTCGGTCCCGCACTCGGCTCCGGGCAAGACGATGCTCGGCGGACCGAGCAACGCCGGCGGGCTGTTCCTGGACCGTGCCCGCCGCTGGCTCGGCGACGATGCGGCCGCTGGCGCCCGCAACCTTGCGCCTGGTGACTTGCCCGTGTGGCTGCCGTATGTGCGCGGCGAGCGCACGCCGCTGCACCGCCGCGACCTCCGGTCCTCACTCCACGATGTGGCGCTGCATCACGAGTCGGCTCACCTCCTGCGAGCGGCGTTCGAAGCGGCCGGCTTCGTCGTGCGCCACCACATCGACCTGGCGCGCGCCGGTGGCTTGTCGCCTCGACGCATCGTCGCCACGGGTGGAGGCATACAGGTCGAGGCCTGGATGCGCGCCCTGGCGGACTGCACCGGCCTACCTGTCGACGTCGTTGCCGTGCCAGAGGGAGCCGCCCTCGGCTCAGCGTTCATCGCGCGGTGCGTTGCCGGCCACGAAGTGTCGATGACAGACGGTTCCCGCTGGGCCCGCACGGCTCGAACCATCGAACCGGACAAGAAATGGGTCGCCGCCTCCTCAGCTCGCTACGAACGGTTTCGGGAGCTCACTGATGAGGCGTGCGCCTACAACCTCGCCTAGAAGAGGTACTCGAAGTGCTGTGTCTCGACCATGAGCGGCAGGCGGTACCCGACATAGAAGCTGTGCAGCCGTAAGGCGCCGACGAACTCCTCCCGAGTGGGTTCGATGAGGTGCACGTCGTCGGGCGCCTTGGTCTTCCACGCAGCTGCCCGTCGGTAGACCTCCTCGAAGTCATCGACGCTCGCCACCGACAGGCCGAAGTGATCCATGCGGGGAGCGGTCATCGGTGTGTCCTCCGCGATGAGGAACACGAACTGCTCGTGGTGGTGCACGCGCAGCACGAGCCGCTTCCGATCCTCGGTGAGGTCCTCGTACTCCTCGAAGCCGAACACGTCGCCGTAGAAGTCTGTGATCTCGGCTCGCCCGTCCGCGCCGAGCGTGTCGGCCGGGACCGACAGCGCCACGTGGTTGAGGTGCGGCGCCTTGGAGAACTCGGGCCCGGTCATGCCACTCCGTTCGGTCGCACGAGCACCTTGCCCGCGAGACGGCCTTCGGCAAGGTCGCGCATCGCGTCGACCAAGCCCGCAAGCGGCACCTCGATGGGTTCGAGCAGCGCGTCGATGGGCATGGCTCCCGACGCGAGCAGCGTGAGAGCCTCCTCGAATCCGCCCTGGTCGTACGTGAACGCTCCGGTGATGACGAGCTCGTTGAGCAGGATCCGGTTGGGGTCGAAGCGAGGGGGTTCGATACCGGCGCCGACGAGCACCAGCATGCCGCCGCGCACGAGCTGTGCCAGGCCGGCCTCCATCGCCTTGGCCTTGCCGGAGCACTCGAGCACGACATCGACGGCGCCGTCGACGACGAGACCGGGCTCGGCGATGCTCGGCACGATGAGGTCGTCCGGGTGGAACACCTGACTGGCGCCCACGGAGACGGCGAGCTCCCGGCGGGCCGGGGATGGCTCCGCACAGATGACGTCATCGACACCCATGGCCCGCAGGGCGGCGATGCTCAACGCGCCGATCGGCCCGGCGCCGAGCACCAGCACTCGCTGCCCAGCCTCGACCCGCCCCTGGTGGATGCCGTGAAGGGCGACGGCCAGCGGTTCGGCCAGTGCGGCGGCACGCGGGGCGAGCCCGTTGGGCATCGGGAGCACCTCGTCGGCGGGCGACACCTTGTAGGTGGCGAACGCCCCCTGCTCGAGGCCGATGCCAGGCGTGTCGCGATCGGCGCACAGCGACGGACGACCGGCCACGCACATGGCGCAGACGCCACAGCGAACCATCGGGCCTCCGACCACGACGTCGCCGGGTTGCCACGACGTCACGGTGTCACCGACAGCCTCGACGGTGCCGATCCATTCGTGCCCCTGCCAGCTCCCGGGCGCCGCCCACCCCTCGAGCACCATGTGCAGGTCGCTCCCGCAGATCCCGCACAGGTCGACGGACACCAGCACATCGTCGGCGCCCATCGCTGGCACCGGTACCTCGGTCACGTCGACGCGCCCAGGTCCCTGCAGCACCGCGGCCTGCATCAACTCAGGAAGGTCTCCCATGCGCCGGCAGCCTAGAACCACCCAGCAACCAACTTCTGTGAAGCGTTTCGTCCGCATGGCGGACCTGAGCGTTCACAGACGTTGGTTGGTGAGAGGTTGGTTGGCCAAGAGACTGGCGGCGCGGTGGGCTAGCGCGGCGAGGGTGAGCGTGGGGTTGTAGCCCGCAGAGGTGACGAACACCGATGAGTCGCACACCAGCACGTTGTCGACCCCCCAGAGTCGCTGCTCGGGGGACACCACCGACGTCGCAGGGTCCGTGCCCATGCGGGCGGTGCCCATCACGTGGCGGCTGGCGGGCGCGATGCCGAGCGGGCTGGCAGTGGCGTGCAGGTCGATGTCGTCCTGGGGTGGCGACGTGGCGGAGAAGGCCGCCTCCGCACCAGCGTCCATCATGATCGCCTCATGCAGAGGGGCGCCGTAGGCAGACGCGACCAGCTCGTGGCGGTGGGGTGCGTAGGTGACGCGTCCTGCCGGAAGTCCCCACACATCGGTGACCGACGGGTCGAGATCGATTCGGTTCTGCGCCTGCGGCAGGTCTTCGCCCTGGATCGTGAAAACCCAAAGGCGGCGACGGAGCGCGCTGTCGGCCATCGAGCGGTGGTGTGCCTCACCGGTCGGATACGTGGTGGCCTCGTCGATCGGTCCAGGACCCGCGCCGTGCTCCACCACACCGCCGCGGATCCAGGGGAGTCCCGCCGCCTTCGCAGCCGCTCGCATCTCAGGGGAATCGATCATCAGGTCGTCGTGCAGATGGGTGACACTGCGCCCGCGCTCGCCACCGGTGTCGTTCGGGAAGATGCCGACCGTGAAGGTCTGGAAGTGGTACGTGAGGAAGCGGCCGACGAGGTCACCACCAAGTCCGTTGCGCAGCAGCAGGCGCGGCGTCTCGAAGGCGCCACACGCGAGCACCACCGCGTGCTTGGCTCGCAGCTCGATCACGGGCGGATCTGGGTACCCGGTGAGATCGAGGTAGCGCACGCCGGTGGCGCGACGACCCGACGCATCGAGGACGAGGTCGCGCACGTAGGCATCAGGACGGATCTCGCATCGACCGGTGCGCAGCGCTCGCTGCAGGGATGCGATGGGGTCACCCTTGGCGTGCACCGGACACCCGTAGCCCCCGCAGAACCCGCAGTCTGCGCAGGCCGCGCGCCCATCGTGGGGAACGCTGTTGGCTCCCGTGGGTCCGCGGTACGGATGGAAGCCAGCGCGGGTTGCGGCAGCCGACGAGACCACCGCCATCGGCATGTCGTCCCCCGGCGGTAGCGGGTACGGCGCGCTGCGCCACGCGGCGAACGGGTTGGCCCCGTCCTCGCCGGCAACGCCGAAGGCCTGCTCCACCGCCCCGTAGTGCGACTCGAGGTCGTCGTAGTCGAGGGGCCAGTCTTCGATGGTGGCGTCGTCGATCGGACCGCGCTCGCTGCGCAGACGGAAGTCCTCCTCCCGAAAGCGGGGGAGCTTGGCATCGGCGTGCACCCCGCCACCGCCCACGGTCGAGGGCAGGTTGTTCACCTCGCCAGTGAGGATTCGATCTCCATCGGCCGTGGTACGACGGTAGGTGCGGGGCTCGAGCAGCGGGTCAGGCCCAAGGAGGTGGCGGCGCGTCTGCGCGATCTCGTCGTTGGCGAAGTGAGCGAGTGGTGCGTAGGGGGCTTGGAGGTCAAGGAGGTGGTTGCGACCCTTCTCGAGGATCACCACCGACCAACCGGCAGCGGTCAGCACCTCCGCAGCGGTGGCGCCACCGGGACCGGACCCGATGATGATGGCGTCGCAATCGGTCACCGATCTGACCGCGCCGGCGGGAAGAGCGGTTCGGGGAACGCGATGCGCTGCCAGCCGCCGCTGCCGCGATTGCCGCCATAGGCGGGATCGCCGTAGACGGCTTCGCAGGCGTGGGTGTGCAGCGCGCGAGCGTCGTCGGGCTGCTGGTCACCGTCCACCACGCGTTGATAGAGCGATTTGAGCTCTTCGAGCCGAATTGTCCACGCATGGCGTTCCCATGGGCCGATGGTGAGCCAGCGCAGCCCGTTGCCCGCCCATCGCCCGGGGGCCGCCCAGAGGCGAGGAGGGTCGTGGTCCAGTGCGGTGAGCAGCTGTTCGACGTAGTCCACGGCCCCAAGGGCAGCGGCGCCGGGGATCTGAGCATCGAGGGCAGAGGCGACAAGCAGGCGTTGGTCATCGTCGAAGTAGGCCGTCATCGGCGACCTTGCTAGTGCATCAGGGCAGGATGCGGGCAGGTCCGTGTGGAACTGTTTGACTGATCAAGGTCCAAAGGGGGAGATGTCCGGATGCAAGGAGCAATGCGACGAGCACGACGGATCTTCGCCGTCGCTGCCGCGATCTGCCTGCTCCTCGCCGTTGGGGTGTCACCGTCTTCGGCCCAGGACGACGAAGTTGCGCCGCCCGAGGTGTTCCGCGGGTCAGCGTCATCCCAGGTGGTGTCGGTGCAGGTCGACCGCGCCGATCTTCTCCCGGTTCCCGATCTCTTCAAGTTCATCGCCCTCGACGGAGCAAGCACCTTCGAGTCGAGCTTTCGCGAAGCGCGGTCGTCGCTGCTGTTCCCCGGCAACGGGCTGATCCTTGGCCCGAGCCTCGCGTGCGGAACCTTTGGCGGGCAGTTCCCGCCGGAGTTCAAGCCCGTCCTCGACACCTGCTTGCAATACAGCTACCCGCTCACGGTCTTCGCTGACGACTTCAAGCCGAAGGGTGCCACGGCCGGAGCACTCGCCTTTGGCGGCCCGACGGACGCGATCTCAGGGAATGCGGTCGGGGCCAAGGCCAGTGTCGGCGAAGCCATCACCACCACCGACGCCGTCATGCAGGACCTCAGAGTGCTCGGCGTCCCTCCGTTCGGTGCTGTGAGCCTTCCGATACCGGGGCTCGAGATAGACACGTCGTTGCTCACCATCGACAGTGCGACCAGCCGCACGAGTCAACGCATCGTTCAAGGCGGATTGGTCACCGAAGCAAGGGCGACCATCTCCGGTGTCCGCATGCTCGGCGGCCTCATCGAGATCGAGTCGTTGGTTTCGACCTCGCAGGTCACCGACGATGCACAGGGCAAGCGAACCGCCGTGCCCTCCCTCGTGATGAGCGGAGTGACGGTCGCCGGCCAGCCGGCACAGATCACCGACAAGGGCCTCGTGCTGGGCCCGTCCGGTGCTGCCAGTCCGCTCGACCAGCAGATTCAGGGCCAGATCAACGGAGTGCTCGAAGCGCTTGGCGTCAAGGTCACGATCCTGGGCTCGGAGCAGAGCCTCGACGAGGGCGGTGCCGCGGTAGCGAACGTGGGCGGGCTCCTCCTCGAGTTCGCCCACGACGTCCAAGGGCTCCCCACTACACCCACTCTGCCCATTCCCGGGGTTCCGAACACCGAGGTCGACCCGAACGGCCTGTACGTCGGATCGATCCAGCTCGGTGCCACCGGCGTGCTCGGCTCGGCGGTGAACTACGGGATCGATGATCTCGATGTCCCGTTGGTCGACGACGACGGGTTCTTCGACCTCGGCGGCACTGGGTTCGATGTCGGGGGGTATGACGTTGCTTCGCCGAGCTTCACGGACACGCCCGCTGGCGTCGCAACCGGAGGCACACCGCGGATCACCGGCCGGAACACCGACTTGGCGCGTTCCCTCGGGGGCGTGTTCGGCGATCGAATCGGTCTGCTCTACTTGTCCCTCATGTTCGCGGTCCTGGCGTGCTGCATCACCCCACGCTTCACCGTCCCTGCCCGACTCCCCGGGCGTTCCTCGTGATCGAAGGAGATCCCATGTCGGCCGACGAGCAGCGTCGTAGCCCACTCGACGAAGACGAGCCGGACCCGCGCCTGTTGCTGCGCTGGGTGTCAGACGCAATCCGACCCTATGTTGGTTGGATCCTCATCGGCTGCGGCGCGGTCGTCATGCTCATCGGGTACTTCGGAGTGTCGCGTGAGGCCATCCCCGCGAAGCAGATCCCTTACCTGGTGTCCGGCGGCATCGGCGGCGTGTTCCTCGCCGTGGTCGGCGCGTACTTCCTCGGCACGCAAGAGATGCGCAAGGACAGCGGCCGCCTCGACCGTCTCGAGCAGATGGTCGAGGAGCTGCACGGGGCACTGCTCCGCCGTGCGGATGCGCCGTCGATCTCCGGAACGAATGGCTCGAGCGCATCCAGCGCCGCTCTTGCGCCGGCGCGTCGAGTCGCGGTCGTCGATGGCGGCGAGATGTTCCATCGACTGCGCTGCGCCATGGTCGACGGCAAAGACGAGCTGGAGGAGCTCACGCCAGCGGCGGCTCGCAAGCGAGGCCTGCGCCCCTGCCCGGTGTGCACACCAGTACCGTCTGACGTCACCGTCTGACCTGAATCGATGTTCTACGTTCAGATCGCGCTGCTCGGCATCATCTTCGGCTGCCTCTACGCGCTCTCAGCGACGGGCATCGTTCTGACCTACACGGCAACGGGCGTGTTCAACATCGCTCACTTCGCCATAGCGCTCCTCGCCGGATACCTGGGGTGGCAGCTGAGCGGGGTCTGGGGCCTGCCTCTCGTGGCCGTCGTTCCACTCGTGCTACTCATCTGTGGTCCGGGCCTTGGGCTGCTGTTGGAACGGTTGGTGTTCCGACCACTGCAGGAACGGCGCGCGTCTAGCTCCGAGAAGCTCGTTGCCGCGCTCGGTGTCACGGTGGTGCTGCTCGCGGTGATCAACGTGATCTGGGGGCCAGGGGTCCAGGGGACGACCACCGAACCGGTGCCGCGCATGTTCGGCCTGACGCCGTTCAGAGTCGGATCGCTGACCTTTGATACCGAGCAGGTGGGCCTGCTGGCCACAGTGCTCCTGGTCGCCGGCGCGCTGTATGTGCTGTTCCGGCGGACGTTCCTCGGGACCTCGATCCGCGCTGTGGTCGATCGCCGTGAGCTCGCCGAGCTCTCCGCCATCGACGCCAATCGCATCTCGCAGGTGGCGTGGTCGCTTGGCTGCACGCTGGCCGCGCTGACGGGGCTGATCATCGCCCAGGGCACGCTCGAGCCGACCAAGATCATCTTCTTCGGCATCGAGACGTTCTCAGTGGCCGTGGTAGCCCGACTCACCAGCGTGCCCAAAGCCATCCTGTTCGGGTTCCTGGGAATGGGCCTGGCGCGCAGCCTCATGGACGTGTTCGAGCCGTTCGGCTCGACGAGCGCATGGGCAGAGACCTACCAAGCGGTCGTGACCAACCTCTCGAGCATCGTGCTGTTCGTGGCGCTCGTCGCGTTCCGACGGCTCGACGAAGTGGGCGACACGTCGTCGTCCGGCTCGGGCTTGGTCGTTGGGTCCTTCGGTCGTCAGCATGTCACTCGTGCAGGCTCTGGCGTGGCCGTCCTGTTGACGGTTGCGGCGTTCGTGGCGCCGTTCGTGCTCGGAGGACCTGATCTTCGCCTGGCCCACGTCGCGCTCGCGCTCATCGTCATCTTCGTGTCGATCGTCTGCATCACCGGGTTCTCGGGGCACCTGACCCTCGGCCAGGCATCGATAGCGGGCGTCGGAGCGTTCGCCTCGGCGCGGGCGGCCAACTCGCTCGACCTCCCCGTGCTGGTGGCGATGCTGGTGGGTGCCGCCGTCGCCGTGGGCGCCGGAATGCTGGCCGGATACCCAGCCCTGCGCCGCAAGGGTCTCTTCCTCGGGCTCACCACGCTCGGGCTCGCCCTGATCATCGACCGCTTCGTGTTCAACGCGCGACTCTTCAAGGGCGGACCGGGCGGATTGGTCGTCGAGCGGCCGCACCTCTTCGGCCTGGACCTTGCCGGTGACAGAGCCTTCTACTTCTACGAGCTCGTCGTGGTCGGCATCGTTCTCGTGCTGGCCCACAACCTGCGCAGCGGACGACTCGGCCGTGTGCTCGCCGCCATGCGTGACTCAGAGACAGCCGCTCAGTCGGTTGGCATCGGACTTCGCAGAGCGAAGCTGTTCGTGTTCGGCGTGTCGTCAGCGATGGCGGGCATCGGTGGCGCGCTGCTCACCCAGGCCAACCAGAACTGGGACACGAGCACCTTCAACCCCGTCTTCGGGCTCTTCTGGTTCACAGTCGTCGTGGTGTGCGGCGTGTCGAGCGTGCAGGGGGCGATCCTCGCTGGGGTGCTCTACATCGTCATCCCGCGCTCGCTCGACCTCGACATCGGGAGTGCCATCGGCTTGTTCGGCCTTGGTGCGGTGTTCCTCGGTCGCATGCCGGGAGGGGCCATCGCCCAGCTCAGCCGGTTGGGCCACACGCTGCGCACCAACGTCGCCCGCCAGTACACCCACGCACGCAGACCGACACCTCCCGCGCCGCCCCTGCCCGTGCCCACCGCGTTCGCGGAGCGGGTTCTCGCGGAGCGGTCGGGCTCATGACGGACCGCGCAACGAACCTCGCAGCGGAGTGGGTGCTCGAAGCGCAGGGCATCCTCGTCCGCTTCGGCGGTCTCGTGGCCGTCAACGAGGTCTCGCTCGTGGTGGCCCCTGGCTCCATCACGTCGCTCATCGGCCCCAACGGCGCCGGCAAGACAACCCTCTTCAACGCTCTAACAGGGATCCTGCGACCGAACGAGGGCCGAGTGCTCCTCGGCGGTCGCGACGTCACGGACCTCACCACCGATGCCCGCGCTCGCCTCGGCATGGCACGAACGTTCCAGCGTCTCGAGATCTTCACGGGCATGACGGTGTTCGAGAACCTGCAGGTGGCGGCCGAGGCGGCGACGCCCGGGCGAACCTTTGGCGGGCTTCTGCGATGGAACCACCCCGATGAGCCCACGATCGTAGAGACGGTCGAAAGGGCGATGCACCTCGTGGGGCTGAGTGACATGCGCGACCGAGTGGCGGGATCCCTGAGCACCGGTGCGCTTCGACAGGTCGAGCTCGGTCGTGCTCTGTGCATGCAACCAAGCGTGCTGCTGCTCGACGAGCCCAGCAGCGGCTTGGACACCGGAGAGACCGAGGCGTTCCAAGACGTGCTGCGGGAGGTCGCGGCAACGGGTGTCGGTGTCCTGCTCGTCGAACACGATGTCGACCTCGTGATGGCATTGTCCGAGCGGATCTACGTGCTCGATTTCGGAGTCGTGATCGCGGCCGGCTCACCCGACGAGGTCACCAACGATCCAGCGGTGCTGGAGGCCTACCTCGGCGTGCCCGCGGCGGAGGTTCCCGGATGACCATGGCCCTTGAGCTCCAGGACGTGCGCGCCGGCTATGGGCGGATCGAAGTGCTGCACGGTGTGAACCTGCAGGTGCCTGCCGGCTCGGTAGTGGCGCTGCTGGGGCCTAACGGCGTGGGCAAGACGACAACGCTTCGAGCTATCTCAGGGTCGCTTCCCGTCAGCTCCGGAGCGATCCGTCTCGATGGCAGGCGGATCGACAACCGTCGGGCCAGCGCGATCGCATCCCGCGGACTGGTGCTGGTGCCCGAGGGCCGGGGAGTGTTCCCCGCGTTGAGCGTGCTCGACAACCTGCGGGTGGCACATCACAGCGCACCCCGGTCCCTCGCGGGGCCTTGGGAGGAGTGGCTCGACTCGATCGTCGCCACGTTCCCCCGTCTCGGCGAGCGCCTCGACCAAGGCGCCGGGTCGCTTTCGGGCGGCGAGCAGCAGATGCTCGCGGTCTGTCGGGCCCTGGTGGGCAGCCCGAGCGTTGTCATGTTCGACGAGCTCTCCATGGGGCTCGCTCCGCTGGTCGTCGCCGAGCTGTTCGAGCGAGTCGCCGCCCTGCGAGATGCTGGCCGCACCATCGTCATGGTCGAGCAGTACCTCACCTACGCGCTCCAGCTCGCTGACATCTGCTTCGTGCTGGCCAAAGGGCGCGTGGTGTGGGCAGGCGAACCCGCCGAGCTTCGCAACAGCCGCGCCGCAGCCGCGCTCTGACCGCCTGAGCTAGTTGCCCTGCTCGAGGGCGGGGGTGCCGTATTGGTGGGCATCGGGGTAGCAGAACGGGAACGTGCTCGTCGCCTGGACCCATCCGCCCTTGGCGTCGAGCCAGCGACTGAGCCCGAAGCAGTCTTCATTGCGCGCCTTCGCGTAATCGATGGGGATGTACTCCAGGCCCGCCATGACCCCGTTGGCCGTGTACCTGCGCAGGCCTCGGAAGAAGTCCTCCAGACCCTTGCGGGTCGGCGTCGCGCCCATCGAGCGAATGCCATCGGCAACGGTGGTCGCCTGAGCCCAGGCCTCGAGCGCCCACTGGTGCAGCTCCTGGCCGGGTTGGTACTTGGCGAATGCAGCCCGGAACTCCGCGATGGCAGGGACGCTCGTGTCCGTGTACGGCTTCGAATCGCCAGCGATGAACACCACATTTCGGCAGGTGTCGTTGTAGTCGTTGCCAACTGAGGCACCCATCGAGACGATCGTCGAGACCTTGGCCTTGGGCTTGAAGTTGCGGCGTTGCATCGCGTCGCAGAGCTTGCGGTTGGCGCCATCGTCCATGGCATCGAAGACGATCTCGATGCCCTTGTTCTGCATGTCGGCCACTGCCTGGTCGAAGCTCGGTGCCGCGAAGGACACCGCGTATGAGCTGACCTGGAAGCCCTCGAGCTCGAGGCCCTTGGCGATGAAGTCGCCGGCTTGCTTGGACTCGTCGATGTCGTATGCGAACACCGCAGCCTTGGAAACGGCGAGGTTCTGCTTGAACCAGCGGTAGCCGCCAGAGAGGCTCATGATGTTTCCCTTGTACCCGACCGTCTTGCCGTCCTTGACGTAGCCGGTGGGGTAGCCGCTCCAGAGGTGCTTGTAGCGGTAGAAGCTGTTGGTGATCGGGATGCCGAGCACGGGTACACCTTGGTCATCGATGTACTGGGCCGCGCCGCCGAGCGCTCGGGTGTTGGTGGCCACGAACGCGAAGACCTTGTCCTGCTCGACCAATCGACGGGCGCACTCGAGGGCGCGGCTGCGGTCTTCGCGGTCATCGCAAGTCTTGAGGATCACCTTCCGGCCACCGATGCCGCCCTTGGCGTTGATGGCGGCGGTCCATGCTCGAAGGCCTCGCGCCGCTGGAGCGAAGGCGTCACCCAGCACGCCGTTCTCAGCGACGATGGTGCCGATGGTGATCGACGTGGCTGTGATGCCCACGTCCGATGCCTGGTTGGGTCCTGACGCTGCGCTGCCGCCCGTCGATTCCCCGGCCCCTCCGCTGCCGCCTCCAGTCGATCCTGCGGTACCGCCGGCACCGGTCCCGAGGTCAGTGCTTCCGTCCCCGGAGCCGACGAGGTCCTCGCCGGTAGAGAGGCCACCATCCGAACCGTCGGTGCCCTCATTGAACGTGGCGCCCGAGTCGGAACCTTGGCTTTCGACGAAGGCCGAGTCGGGCAGTCGCGTGCCGCAGGCAGCTACCGACAGCGCGGCCAACAACAACGCCGCGATCCGTGTTCTCATCAGCCAACGACCCCCGGTCCCCTTGGTGCCCTCACCCTCATTCGCCGTGGGAGCGCCCGACTCCTGCGCGCTTGCGCTAGTTGCCCTGTTCGAGCGCGGGGTTCCGTACTCACCTCGAAGCACTCGAGCTCGAGGCTCTTGATGATGAAGCTTCCCGCCCGCTAGCACCGCCGAGGCTCGCGGCGCGCTCACGGGTTCTCGCGGATGAAGCGGTACACGCCAGCCATGTCCTCATTCACCTTCGCCGGCAGCGGATGGATGGTGGCCCCCATCGCCCGCGCGCCCCACACGATCTTGGCGGTCCGCTCCACGAGCGCGGCGTTGTGCAGTGCCTTCTCCGGCGACGACCCGCAGGTCACCAGGCCGTGGTTCGCAACCAGCGCCGCTCCGCGGTCAACGAGCCGAGACGCCACCTCGTCGCCGAGTTCGGCAGTACCGGTGCCCTTGTAGTCGCAGCAAGGCACGTCGCCGCCGAGGTACACGACCACCTCTTCGATCACTGCCGGGATGGCCTCGTGAGCGAGCGCGAACATCGTGGCGTAGACCGCGTGGGTGTGGATCACCGCACCCAGCTCGGGGTACAGCCGCAGCGCAGCGAGGTGAAGATCCTTCTCCGTGGTGGGGGAGCGGTGTCCATCGACCACGTTGCCGTCGAGATCGACGACCACGAGGTCCTCGAGGGTCATGGTGTCGTACGGCACCGAGGAGGGCGAGAGGCACACCAATCCATCGGGGAGCCGACCAGAGATGTTCCCGGAGGTCCCTTCGACGAGGCCATCAGCGAGCATCTTCTTGGCGGCGGCGAGGACCGCCTCGCGGGTGGTGGTTGGTGACGTGGTCGTGTCAGCCATTGCTGAACACCTCCGGGTTGACGAGGTTCGTCGGGCGTTCGCCGCGCAGCAGCGAGGCGAGCCCGTCGGCCATCAGTGTGGTGTGGTTGGTCTCAGTGTCGTAGGTCGCGCCGCCGATGTGAGGCGTGAGGAGCACGTTCGGCATGCCCACGATCGGGTGGTCGGTGGCGAGGTTCTCCCCCTCGAAGTGATCGAGGGCGGCCGCGGAGAGGTGGCCTGACGCGAGCGCTGCAGCCAGGGCATCGAGGTCGTGCAATCCGGCCCGCGCCGAGTTGATGTAGACGGCTCCTTCCCTCATCTGGGCGAAGCGAGCCTCTGACATGAGGCCAGCCGTATCGGGGGTGACCGCGGCATGCATCGAAACGACGTCTGCTTCGGCCAAGAGGTCGTCGAGCTCGTGGGTGGCGTCGTCGGCGAACGGGTCGCTGGCGATCACGCGCATGCCCAGCCCCTCGAGTCGCCAACGGGTGGCGCGGCCGACGGCCCCGAGCCCGACCAGCCCTGCGGTGCGCCCGGCGAGCTGCCACCCACGGAAGCGCTGATACGGAATCGATCCGCCCCGGTAGATCTGTCCCTCGCGTACGTCGCGATCGGCGGTGAGAAGATGGCGGGTGACGCCGAACAGCAGTGCCAGCGTGATCTCGGCCACACCGTCGGCGTTGCGACCGGGAGCGCGGAGCACAGGGATGCCCTTGGCAGTGGCGCCGGGTAGATCGACGTTGGTGGGGTCGCCGCGCGTCGACCCGATGGCCACCAAAGGAAGGTCGAACACTGGTCCACCGACCTTGTCGGCTTCGCAGATCAGGACCGTGGCGCCGAGGTCGGCGGCTCGGGTGGCCAGCGCCTCTTCGTTGTAGAGCCGCAAGGGCTCATGGTCGATCCAGGGGTCGACGATGACCTCGCCGAGCTCCCGCAGCGTGTCGAGGCCCGGGCCGCGAAGCGGTGCGGTGGAGAAGATGACGGGACGGTCGGTCATGAGATCGAGTGTGACATGGTGCGTCGAGCCTCAGCGGCGACAAACGCGAGGTCGGCGGGGTAGGAACGGGCAGCGAGGAGCATCAGGAGGCCTCCGATGGCGTAGAGCGGGGTGAGCATCGCTAGAGCTGTCGGCAGATCAGTCGCGTCAGACAGCACGCCGACGATCAGTGGAGACAAGGCTGACAGGGCCCGCACGACGGAGCGGATCGCCGCCGCCCGTCCCCGCAGCTCGCCCGGCACCACGTCGGACATGAGGGCCTCGCTGGGGGCGACCGGCGCTGTCAGGCACAAGCTGCCGAAGAACAGCAGCACAGCGGCCAGTGCGAGCGACGACGTGAGGAATGCCGGCAGGAGCAGGACGCTGGCCAGCACCGACGAGGCCGCGACGACGTAGACGCGCGCATTGGTGACACCCCGCCGGAGCAGACGGTCGGCGAGCTCTCCGCCACCTACGAGCCCGATGGCCGCGCCCCCACCGATCACTGGGACGAACGCCCCAGCTTCGGTGGCCGACAGGTCGAAGGCCTGCTTGAAGAAGTCGATGCCCCACACCGCGAGCGCACCCAGCAGGAAGCTGGAGATGGTGAGGGCCATGAGCGCGAACCACATCGACTTGATCCGCCGCAGCTCCCGAAGCACCTCCATCCAGGAGGCGTTGGCGTAGTCGAGCGTTGAGGTGCGCGGTTCGGGAAGGTTGAGGTCGGGTAGGAGGCCCGGGATGTTGTCGACGTCGATGCGCTCGGTCTCCTCGAGGTGAAACGCACGGTCCTGGGCGCCCCGATCCGGCTCGCGGAGCCGAGAGATCATGAGGGCAACGATGAGGCCGAACGGAATCCACATCCAGAACGCGGCCCGCCAACCGAAGGTGTCCACAAGCAGCCCAGAGAGCCCGACGCCGAAGAGTCCGCCCACGGCGCTCCCGAGCTGGTACCGGCCCATCATTCGTGCTCGGGTGGCCACTGGGTAGTAGTCGGCCATCAACGAGTACGAGGCCGGGCCGTTGGCCTCGACCACGCCGACGCCCAGGCGTCCGACGAACAGGAACGCGAACCCCGGCGCGATCGCGTTGAGGCCCATGCAGACGGTCCAGATCACCATCGCGATGACGAGCAGCAGCGTGCGCTTCCAACGATCGGCGAGCGCACCGAGGGGGATGCCGCCGATCACACCCACCAGCACCATCGCAGCCGCCAGGGCCCCGAGCGCGGTGTCGCTCACCCCGAAGTCGGCCCGGATGCCGTCGAAGGCCTGAGCCAGCGACAGGCGCTCGCCCTGTTCGAGCATGAGCGTGGCCGCGAGCGCGACAACGGGATAGGCGCCGTACTTGACCGCGCTCCCCGGCATGGCTTGGGTCATCAGCTAGCGAGTGTCATCCGTTGGCGAGCCTCACTCGTTGGGAAGCTCTGCTTCGACCTCGGCCTTGGCCATCACCGCGTCGTCCTGGTTGCGCAGCTCGACCCGCACGCGAACGATGTGCTTGCGGCGCCGCTCCACTCGCTTGTCGATGACCTCACCGGCGAGGAAGGTGGCATCTCCCGTGAAGGCCGGGTTTCGGTACTGCGCGGTGGAGTGGGTGACAAAGCCCCACTCGCCAGCCCACGCGGCGACGTAGTCGATGACCCACGCGCCCATCGACGCGCCGTACCCGTACCCGCGTGGCATGCCGACGTGCTGCGCCCAGCGCGGCTGCAGGTGCCCGCGTGACGGGCCGTAGTAGGCACCATCGGTGAGCTCAGGGTTCGTGCGCTCCATACGGCGGTCGCCCTCGAAGCCCGCCATCTCCTTCGTGTACCCGAGGGCCTCGGCCCGCACGGTTGTCGGGCCCTTGGCCATTGCGCCCCACGTGGTCATCGGGTAGGCGCGCCACTCCGTGGTGAAGCTCGCCAGGCTGTGGGGGCCGAGCACGTTGCTGGCAAGCTTGTCGCCCACGTTCACGCTGTCGAAGAGGCGCTTGTCGTGGTGCAGCACTTGGATCTGATCGATGAACTCGAGCTTGCGGTTCTCGAGCTCTTCGAGCTGCTCGTCGGTCCACTCCGGCTCGATGGGCTCGGAGAAGAGCTTCTTCTCCTTGGCTTCCTTCACCTGGTAGCGGATGGCGGTGGAGCGCTGTAGCGCCACTCGCTCGCCGCGTTGGTTGATGTAGAGGGTGTCGCCGCGCTGGAAGCAGGTCGGCCCCGCGAACTTCGTGTCGGTGACCCTGTAGTCGTAGGGCATCCGATGGCAGACAAAGTGGTCGCCGGGGAGGATGCGCGGCCCGAAGAACCACCAGTCGTCTCCGCCAAAGATCAGGTGTGAGTTGGGGATCTTGCCAACCTGGGCGGGAGAGCAGCCGTGGCTGGTGTCGACCGCCACGGTGAACGACTGCGGTGCGACGATCTGTCCGAACCGGCTCTCGGCAGCCCAGCGCTCGTCGTAGTGCAGCGGGTTCGGGTAGTGCATGCCCTGCACCCAGCGGCGGATGTCGTTGGTGGCGACGGGTTCCTTCAGTTCGCCCGGCTCCATGGGCACGCCCATGTACTGGTCGAGGTCGGACGCGTCGAGGGTCTGCTCGTCGGGGGTGGTCATTGGTCTCCACTTTTCAGTTGAATTCGGTTGGCGACGAGAGCGACGAGCTCCACGTCGCGCACCTTCGTGTCGCTGTCGGTCATCGGGATCTCGCCTTCAGAGAAGAACAGCACCCGCTTGGGAACCTTGTAGGCGGCAATCCGCTCGCGCAGGAATGCCTGGATGTCGGCTTCTGTGGCGGTGGCGCCGTCCTTGAGCGTGATGCACGCGACGACGATCTCATCGAGGCGGGCGTCGGGCATGCCAACCACCCGGGCGAGCTTCACGGGAGGGCAGGCTCGCAGCGCCACCTCCAGCTCGGCCGGGGAGACGTTGGCGCCGCCGGTCTTGATCATCTCGGTGCGGCGACCGGTCCAGTGGACGTATCCCTCGTCGTCGAAGTACCCGACATCGCCCGTGTGGAAGAACCCGTCGCGGTCGAAGCACTCCTCGGGTGTGAGCCCGACGTAGTGCTCCATGAGGGTCGGACCCTTGATGGCCAGCTCGCCGTCCTCGTTCGTGCCGAGCACGCGGCCGGTTTCGGGATCAACGATTCGCAGCTCGTTGCCTGGCAGGAGTCGACCCATGGACTGCTTGAGGAGCTCGCGTGGCGTGTCGGAGAGGTGAGAGACGAAGAACGCGCAGGTCTCCGAGAGGCCATATCCGACGGGCATGTTCCAGGTGGTGTCGCCATCGACAGTTGGGTGGCGAGCAAACGCCGACTTGCCGAACACGTACTTGAGCGACGACAGGTCAGCGGTGGCCCAGTCGGGGTGTTCCTCGAGCGCCCCCGTCTGGTGTGGGAGCGCGTAGGGCTCGGTGACGCGCTCGTTGGCCATCAGCGTGAGGGCCTCACCGGGCTCGAAGGTCTCCTGCATCACCCAGCAGCCACCGGCGGCGAGGGTCGCTCCCATTGCGGTGTTGAGCCCCGCGGTCCAGAAAAGTGGGAGCGAGGTCCACATGCGCGTGCCCTCGTGGCGTCGGAAGATCTGCGACTGCACCCAGAACTGCAGGGTGGGGGCGCGATGGTTGTGCAACATCCCCTTTGGCGCGCTCGTGGTACCGGAGCTGTAGATGATGAGCGCGTGGCCGTCGGGCGTCGTCGCGGCGGTGCTCTCGTCAACCTGTGTGTCATCCAGTCGGTCGCCGCGCGCCAGGAACTCGTCCCACGACGGGTCGCCGACGGCGATCACATCCTTGAGCGCCGGCAAGTCGGTGCGAAGGGTCGCGAGATCGTCGACGAAGCGCCGAGCCAACAGCCGTGTCTGCGTGAGCACGACCCGCGCCTCACAGTGGCCGAGTAGGTAGGCCAGCTCAGGCGATGGCGAAAAAGTGGAAGTGGGTACGGCGGTGGCTCCGGCCATGGTGATCCCGAAGATCGACGCCACCGCCTCGGGCCTGTTGCCCATGAGCACGGCCACCCGGTCGTCTCGGTCGACGCCCAGTGCGAGTAGCGCTTTGGCGATCCGGCGCGCCTCGCTGTAGAGGTCGGAGTAGGTCCAGCGCTGCGTGGCACCTGAACGAAGCGGCTCGGAGAACACCAACGCCTCGTTGGGACCGAAGCGCTCGGCGACCTCCTGGAGGAATCCACCCATCGTGAGTGCGCCGACGCCGACGACTGACTCGGGCGGCGGGCCGTGGAGGGTGTTCATGCTGGCCGACCGTGCTCGAACAAGCCGTGCTCGAACAAGCCGTCGAAACCGTCGCGTTGGATGGCCGAAGCGAGCTCCTGCGCGGTGCGCTCGGCGCTGCTCGGGAGGCGTAGCGCGGGCTGCACGTGACGGGTGAGCACGGAGATGTCGTACTCGTCGCACACGCCCGATGCCCCGTGGAGCTGTTGGGCGGTGCGGAGCACGGTGCGGGCAACATCGAGCGCGTGGACTCGCAGAGCCAGCGCATCGGCGGTGGCGTCGCCCGGCGCGACCGACAGGCGCCAGATAGTGAACATCGCCAGCTCGCGCAACCCCGCCACGGCGACGGCCGCGTCGGCGAGCTGGAACTGCACGGCCTGGAACGCAGACAGCGGCTTGCCGAACTGGATGCGATCGGAGACATGCTCGACGGCCAGCTCGACGGCACGGTCCGCGGTGCCGAGGATCTGCCAGGCCGTGAGCGTGAGGTGGAGAGCCACATCGGCTGCTGCGTCCTCGGCCGCTGCCTCCCCGCCGTCGCCAGTGACGGTGAGGTCGGCCACGAGGTCGGCCACGAAGGGGCCGAGGCGGGTGCCGAGACGCTGGTCCGCTCCGGTTGCGACGCTGGCCCGACCGTCGAGGGTGGCGACCCGCCACTGTCCGAACAGGTCGCCGTGATCGACGCGGCAGCGTCCGTCCGGGACGACGGCGAAGGGGAGGCCGTCCTCCGAGCGAAGCAAGGCCGCAGGCAGTGGGTAGGGGAGAGCGATACGTCCGGCCGCCTCGCACAACGCCGCGGCCGCGGCGAGGGTGTTCTCGTCAGCCCGTGGGTCGAGATCGTCGAGGCCCAGCGCCGCGAGTGTCGGAGCGATCTTCGTGGAGCGAAGGTCCGGGAGCTCCTCGGCCTCGCGTGCCGCGTCGACGCCACCGAGATCAGCGAACGCCTTGGCGGCCGCAGTGCCGAACTCGAGCGCTTCGTCGGGGAGAACTGGGTTCATGATCTGCCCCCGCTCATGACCTGCCTCCGAGAAGAGCCTTGGAGACGATCATGCGCTGCACTTCGATCGTGCCGGAAGCGACCGTGGCCGCTTGGGCGTAGCGCCAGTGATCCTCGACGGCGCCGTGAAGCGGCGCGCTCACGCCCGCCTCCATGCTCGCGTCATCGAGCGCTTGAAACAGCACCTCCGCAACCTGTTGGTCGCACTGGGTGACCGCGATGCGCGCCGCGCTGGCCATCACGTCGGGGGTCTCGCCGAGCTCCTGCGCTCTCACTGTGCGATAGGCCAGCAGACGGGCGACGCGCACCTGGACCAGAGCCCGGGCCCACTGGGTGTGCAGCGCGGGGGGAAGGTCGTTCCACACCGGTGCCAGCTCGCGACCCAATGCAGAGAGCAGCCGCTCGCATCGCGCGTAGCGGGCGATGCCGACGCGCTCATGAGCCAGCGCCTTGCGGATGACCGCCCAGCCCTCGCCGATGCCGCCGAGCACTGCGTCCGGCCCGGCCCACGCGTCCTCGAAGAACACCTCGTTGAGGTGGTGCGGGCCGAGCATGCTGCGAATGGGGCGCACGGTGATCCCCGGCGTGTCCATTGGGACGAGGAACATGGTGATTCCCTCGTGGCGGGTGCCGCTCCCGACGCGTGCGGCCAGCACGCACCACTGGGCCATGCCCGCGTAGGAGGTCCAGATCTTCTGCCCGTTCAGGCGCCAGCCATCACCATCGGGCGTTGCCTTGGTTGACAGGTTCGCGAGATCCGAGCCGGCGTCGGGCTCGCTGAAGCCCTGACACCAGATCACGTCCCCGGCCGCGATGGCGGAGAGGTGCTGACGCTTCTGTTCATCCGTGCCGAAGGCCATGATCGCGGGACCGACCCAGTTGAGGCCCATGTACTGCGCACCCCGGGGCTCGTGGTGGGCCCACATCTCCTCGCGCACCACGGTCTGGTCCCACACCGACCCGCCCCCGCCGCCGAACTCCGTTGGCCAGGCGATCGTGAGCAGCCCCTCGTCGGCCAGCGTCTTGCAGAACTGCTGGGCAACGTCGAGATCTGCGGGGTCGTTCGTGAAGGCGCCGAGGTAGTCCTCGGCGATGTGGGTGGCGATCAGCTCTCGCAGACGGGTGCGCAGCGCTGCCGCCTGCTCACCGAGATCGAAGTCCACCAGCCTCCCTTCCAAAACTGACGCAGATGTTAGTCGCCTAGTGTCCTGGGCATGCAGCCCGCGGTTCCCGCCTCTGTCGCTCAGGTGTTCGACCGAGCCCTGGCCGAGGACCGTGATCGCGAAGCCCTCGTCACCCGGAGTCGTCGACTGACCTACGGGCAGCTGGATCGCCTGGCCAACCAGGCCGCGCACGCACTGAAGGCGATGGGAGTCGGCCCCGGAGACCGGGTGGCAGCCTCGTGGCCGAACGAAGCGGATGTCGTGGTGGCGTTCCACGGAGCGATGCGCCTCGGGGCCGTGTGGGTCGGGGTGAATCGAGCCCTCGCCGCACCTGAGAAGCAATACCTGGTCGACGACTCCGAAGCGTCGCTCCTGCTCACGGACGAGGCGTTGCCTGGCGCGGCGGTGCCGCTCGTGACGACGGCCGGGTGGCAGGCCGCTGTTTCCGCTGCGTCCGCCGAACCCGCTGGGGTCGCCGTGGATCCGCACGCTCCTGCGGGCATCGCGTACACCAGCGGCACGACGGGCCATCCGAAGGGCGCCGTCCACAGCCAGTGGAACCTGCTGCTGCCGGGAGCGATGCTCGTGACCACCCGGGGCTATGACGCCTCGTTGCGCAAGGGCGACTGCTTTCCCTTCACCGTCCTCAACATGGCTGTGCTGACGACCTTGCTGGCGTCGCAGGCGGGCGGGTGTTCGGTCGTGATGGACCGCATCGACGCCGAAGGGGTCGCCGAGTGGATCCGCACGGAGCGGGTGACGACTTGGAACGGCCCTCCCGCGCTCCTGCACAGCCTGGCCACCAACGACGCCGTGGCCGCGGCGGATCTCTCGACGCTCAACGAGGTGTGGACCGGCGGCGGCGATTGCCCGGAGGCGATCCGATCGATGTTCGAGACCAAGTTCGGGCTGCCGGTGCTCGCCACCTACGGGCTGAGCGAAGCGCCGACGGTGGTCTCCATCGACCCGATCGGCGGTCCCCATGTCGCTGGCTCGTCGGGCCAGCCGCTGCCCCACCTCGCCGTGCGCGTCGTGAGCGACGACGGCGCCACGCTGCCCGCCGGCGAGACCGGTGAGATCTGCGTGGCTCCTGCCGACGACCGCTACCGGCTCATGCTCGGCTACTGGCAGCGGCCCGACGCCACGGCGGAGACGCTGGCCGGCGGGGAGCTCCACACGGGCGACGTTGGCTTCGTCGATGTCGACGGCACGCTCCACCTGCGCGACCGCAAGAGCCTCGTGATCATCCGAGGCGGGGCCAACGTGTATCCCGCCGAGGTGGAACGTGTCCTGATGGAGGTGTCCGGGGTTGTGGCCTGCGCCGTGGTCGGCGTGACCGACGAGCGGCTCGGCGAGCGCGTTGTGGCGATCGTCGAGGTCGGGGAGTCCTTCGGCGAGGCCGCTGCGCTGGATCACCTGCTGGCCAACCTGGCCAAGTACAAGGTGCCGGAGCGCTTCGTGGTGGTGGAGGAGCTGCCCCGTAACGCCATGGGCAAGATCGTCCGCAAGGAGCTCGCAGCGCTTCTCTGAAAGCTGTGGAGGGGATTGTCGCTGCAACGCTGGACAGCCTCCATCGACCGCGACCTCTCGGCTAGCGCTCAGCGTGGCCCGGGACAGTTCGACGCGGTGCTTGTCGCCCTCGCCCAGATCTGTACATTGCCGAGGGAGGTGCAATTCGCCCATCGCGCTTCCGAGGTCGTATCCGTTGTCCGACACCAGCGTCATCGAAGACGACAGGTCACCGACGCTTCCGTACCTTCCCGCCCTCGATGGGCTGCGCGCCGTTGCCGTCGCCGCGGTCGTCCTCTACCACGCAGGCGTCTCCTGGATGCCCGGGGGGTTCCTCGGCGTCGAGGTGTTCTTCGTGCTCAGTGGGTTCCTCATCACGTCGCTCCTCGTGCACGAGATCGGGTCGACCGGTCGAACGCAGTTGCCCCGGTTCTGGGCTCGACGGGCGCGGCGCCTGCTGCCGGCGGCCTACGCGTCGATCTCGGGCGTGCTGCTCTGGACGGTGTTCGCCGACCCCGACGGCCTCGATCGTCTCCGTCGCGAGATCCCAGCGGCGCTGCTCTACGTCACGAACTGGGTGCTCATCGCGGGCAGGGAGTCCTACTTCGAGGCGGCCGGCAGGCCGTCTCCGCTCCGACACCTGTGGTCCCTCGCCGTCGAAGAGCAGTTCTATCTGGTCTGGCCCATCGTCTTCGCCCTCGGGTACCGCTTGCTGTCTCGCCGCGCGCTCCTGCGGGTCGTCGTTGGGGCAGCGGTCGCCTCCACGGTGTGGATGATCGCACGGTACGAGCCGTTCACCGACCCGTCTGGCGTGTACTACGGCACGGCGACGAGGATGGCCGGCCCACTCATCGGTGCCGCCCTCGCCCTGTGCTGGCGGCCATGGGCTACCGAGCAGGGCTCGTCGGCCCGGCGGCGCGCCCATGTCGCGGGCATGGTCGGAAGCGTGGGCCTGCTCGTGGCGGTGCTGACCATGGGGGAGTACGAGCCGAGGCTCTACCGAGGTGGCTTCGCGGTCGTTGGGGTGTTGACGGCGTTGGTGATCATCAGCGCCACCACTGCTGGCACCTCGCTGGCGCGGCTGCTGTCGAACCCGGCGCTGCGCTGGATTGGTCAACGGTCGTACGGGATCTACCTCTGGCACTGGCCGGTGGCGGTGTTCACCCGACCTCATACCGACGTCGCCTTCGACGGGCTGCCCCTCCTCACCTACCGGTTGAGCCTCACCGTCCTGCTGGCGGCTCTGTCGTATCGGTTGATCGAGGTGCCATGGCGCGTGGGTCGGGTGCGCAGAGTCGCTCCCCGGCCGGGACTCTCGCTCTCCGCGCTCACCGCGCTCACCGCGCTCACAGCGCTCACCGCGCTGCTGCTCGCCGTACCGATGGTGGCTCGCCCGCCGGAGCGACTCACCGCCGCGGAGGTCTTGCCCCCGTTCGAGCCGGTGAGCGCCGCGGAACCGGTGGTGCTGCCGACCACAACCACCCAACCTGCCGTGCCGGTGGCCACCTCAGTCCCGGCGCCCGCGCCGGTGACCACCGACCCGCCACCGCCACAGCCGAACGTGCTCGTGGTCGGCGACTCCGTTCCCCTTGGGGCCCGCGACGCGCTCGTCTGGGCTCTGGGCAGCGATACCGTCGTCGACGCGGTCGTCGGTCGGCAGGGCTCGGAGGGTCGCGACGCCCTGCGGCGCTGGGTGGACGGTGGGTGGGGTGGCAATGCCCTCGTTGTCCACCTCGGGAACAACGGCATGCTGCGCCCGCAGGATCTCGACGTCATGTTGGACGCTGTCGCAACGCGTCGAGTGGTGCTCGTTACGGTGCGCGTCCCTCGACCGTGGGAGTCGGCGACGAACGACGAGATCCGCGCCGCCGTTGGACGGCACGGGAACACGAGACTCGTCGACTGGCATGACCTGTCCGCGGGGCATCCCGATTGGTTCGCCGACGACGACATCCACCTGAGTCCCAAGGGAGCGGACATGTATGCCAGCCTGATGTCCGGCGCACTCTCTGCCTAAGTAGCTGCCAAGCTGAGTTAGGTCGCTCAGGTAGAGCGCAGCGTGCCGCCGTCGACCTCGAGGGTGGCACCGGAGATCCAGCTCGCCTGCTCAGAGGCTAGGAACACAACCGCTGCGGCGATCTCTTCCGGAGCCCCGAAGCGCCCGGCGGGCACGCGGTGCTTGGCCAGCATCTTCGCCATGACCTCGTCAGTCGAGGCACCAGTGCGCTCGGCCGCGGCGGCCGCGTTGGCCTCAACGAGCTCGGTGAGCGTGACGCCCGGGATCACGCAGCTGCTGAGCACGTCGTCGGCTGCGAAGGCTTGCGAAAGCGACGTCGAGAGGCTGAGCAGCGCCGCCTTGGCCGCGGAGTAGGGGGCGAACAGCGGGTCGGGTTCCCGACCACTGATCGAAGCCACGTGCACGAGTCGGCCCCAGCCCGCCGCTCGCATCGCAGGTACACACGCCACTGAGAGACGTGCCGCGGACAGGAAGTTCAGCTCGAGACCGGCATGCCAGTCCTGCGCTGTGAGCTGGTCGAGAGGCTTGGCGGCAGCGCCACCGGCGTTGTTCACGAGGATGTCGAGTCGACCGAAGGCCCGCTGGCACTCCGCCACAATGGCGTCCGCGGCTCCGGGCTCGGTGACGTCGATCGGCATGGCGACTGCGTGGGGTCCGACATCGGCGACGGTGGCGGCGAGCGCATCGGGATCGCGCCCACACAGCAGCACGCGGCACCCCTCCCCGGTCAGAGCTGCCGCAACAGCTCGCCCGATGCCACGACTGGCACCGGTGACGATTGCCGCTCGCTCCTGGAGACCCAGATCCATCGCCATGACGCTACGGCAGGTCGGTGCGGCCGAGTGCCTTGGCCGCCTCCGGGACGAAGGGCTCGGGCGCGAACGGTCCCTGCGAGACGGCGTTGATGGTTACCTCTGGAAGCGCCACGCCGGGGTCGAGCTGGTCGAGCCAGGCAACCGTCTTGGCGACGTCCGCGACGTCGAGAGCGAGCATCGGGAAGTGCACGTCGTCGAGCATCGTCGTGGCGACGGGGCCGGTGGTGACCACGTGGACGGCGATGCCGTCGCGGTCGACCTCCTTGGCTAGGGCGAAAGCGAATGCGTTGAGCCCCGC
>JBBDWQ010000047.1:0-17567 GCA_040902805.1 Acidimicrobiales bacterium | reverse complement strand
GTGACGGTCCTCTACCATGATGCAGACGCAGACCTGGCCGAGCTCGACAGCCAGCAAGTGGCGGTGGTGGGCTACGGCAACCAGGGTCGGCCCTGGGCGCTCAACCTGCGCGACTCCGGCCTTGATGTGATGGTGTGCGTCCGAGCCGACGACACCCGCAAGCAGGCGGAGGCCGACGGCTTTGAAGCGCGCGATCTCGATGCCGTATCGAGCGCGGACGTGATCTGCATCCTCGTCCCCGACGATGCCATTCCGAGCCTGCCGCTGTCGCCGAAGCCCGATGCGCTCGTGGTCGTCGCCAGCGGCTACACGCTCGCGTTCGACCGGCTCGATCCCGCGTGCGATGTCGGCATGATCGCCCCTCGCATGCTCGGACCGGAAGTCCGCCGCTGCTACGAGGAGGGTGTCGGCTTCATCACCGCCGTCGGCGTGCACCGCGACGCCACCGGTCGGGCCAAGGGGCGCACCCTCGCCGTCGCGAAGGCCATCGGGGGCCTGCGCCAAGGGGCCATCGAGCTCACGCCTCGCCAGGAGGCGATCCTCGACCTATCTGTGGAGCAGGCGCTGTCACCGGCGCTCAGTCGCGTGTCGCAGAGCTTCATGGGCGTGATGCTCGAGCAAGGCATCCCGCTCGAAGCGATCATCACCGAGCTCGTGCTCTCCGGCGAGGTCGAGCGCACCTACCGGTTGCTGCGCGAGGAGGGCTACGCCGCCCAGATGGAGCACCACTCACCCGCCAGCCAGTACGGCCAGCTCTCGCGGGTGCCGAACTTCGCCCACATCGACGTGGCTGGCCCGATGCGCGAGATCGTCGAGGGCATCACGAGCGGTGACTTCGCCGACGAGTGGGACGCCGAGCGCGACGCCGGCTTCCCGACGTTCCAGGAGCTGAAGGACGCCGCGGCCGGCCCCGTCGTGCGGGAGTTCGAAGCCGATCTCCGCACGAAGCTCGGTCAAGGGGCTACGCAGCTGCCGCGGCCATGATCTGACCGATGTTCTCCGGCGAGAAGAACTCCATCGGTGACAGGCAGCCGGCGGTGACGCTCACGAAGCCGTCGGTCGCCTCCTGGTTGCCGTGCAGGGCGCCGAAGAGCTGCTGCATCTCGGCTGGCGGAGCCTCGAGGGTCGCGAGCTGCGTCGTGAACTCGTAGATCGGCACGGCGTGCTCGTCGCGCTCGCGCTGGTACTGGCCCATGGCGTCGTCGAAGTCCTGTGCGCCGGACAGCGCCTGATCGAGGGCAGCCGCACATCGCTCCGAGTCGACGAAGGCGTCACTCATCCCCTGCGCCGTGATCGGGTCCTTCGTGTAGCCGGCGTCGCCGACCAGCGCCCAGCCGGGCCCGAACGGCGTGCGGAAGAAGTTCGGCGACGAGGCCGCGGTGAACCGCTCGACGCGCGTCGCCTGACGGACCCGCTCTGCGAACTCCGGCACGAGATCCAGCGTGCGGAGGAAGTTGGCCTCTGGGTCGGCCTTGTAGGCCGCGTACTCCGCCGCCGGCCAACCGACGACCACGAGGGTCAAGCCGTCATTGGTCGGCAGCGCGGCCCAACCCCGGTCGGGGCGGATGTAGATCTCGAAGCCGTCCACGGGAAGGTCGCGCCAGTAGCTGTAGAAGCCCTGCTGGAGGACCGGCTTGTCGTGGTACTGCTCGGGCTGCACCGCCTTGGCCACCTTGGAGCTCCGCCCATCGGCGCCGACGGTGACGCGGGCCCGCAGGTCGACGGAGCCTCCCTGCTCGCCACGCCCGCGGATGCCCACGACCACGCCATCCTCGATGAGGACCTGCTCGACGCTGAAGCCCTCCCGCACCTCCGCGCCGGCCTTGGCGGCGGCGTCGACGAGGATCTTGTCGAGCACCGTGCGACGGGGCGCATAGGCGGTGGTCGTCCCCTCGGCCGAGCGAGCGCTCCCGCGGAGCGTCACGGGGCCGAAGTCGAACGCGTAGGACTCGATGGGCGGGCATCCGGTGGCGACGACCTCGTCGAGCACGCCCCACCGCCGAAGGGCCTCGACCCCGCGGGGATGGATCATGTGGGTCGAGGCGGTGTCGCTGGGAAATGTCGCCTTGTCAACGACGAGCACGTTGTGGCCCTGCGCAGCGAGGTGCATGGCCGTGGGCGCACCTGCGCAACGGGCCCCCACGATGATGGCGTCATAGGTGTCGGGCATGGTGGGCCTCCGTGGTAGTTGGTGTGCTCACCATCGGCCTTGAGGCGCCGTTCCGGATCGGGGAGGTCCCCTATTTCGGGCCTGAACCTACTGCGTCCCCGGTCCCATTCGGGCGGCATGGGCGGCCGCCTCGGCTCGGCTGCGCAGTCCCAACTTGGCAAGGACGTTGCTGACGTGGTGCTCGACGGTCTTGCGACTGATGTAGAGCCGTTCTGCGATCTCGGGGTTGGACAAGCCGTGACCGAGAAGATCGAGCACCTCAGCCTCCCGCTTGGTCAGGACACCGCCACCGCGGCGGGCACTTGGCGTACGGGAACCGAGGGAGCGAAGCACCGCCGCGGCGGCGTCGACCTGTCGGGCTGCCTGCAGCCGCTCGAACGCATCGTGGGCGGCCCGGGCCTCAGCGAGAGCCACCTCTGGGTGCGTCTCAGCCAGAACCCGAGCTAGGTCGAGGCGGGCCAACGCTGCATCGGCAGGCATCTGGGCATCCGCGAACCCCGCCAGTGCCTCACGCAGGCAGACCTGCGGATCGCCGGTTCCAGAGGCAAGGCACACGCGCCCTCGGGCCAGCGCGGCGACGGCGCGCAGGAAGGCCGTGGGATGGCGGCGCGCCATGTCGAGCAGCCGGTCGGCGGCCTGGGCCGCCTCGTCGTGGCGCTGCTCGGCGAGGAGCACGTCCACGAGCAGGCACAGCGCGCGGGCGGCCGCACCGCCGGATTCGTCCATGTGACCGAGCGTCTGTTCGAGCACTTCGCGGGCCAGCGCGTGCTCGCCGCGGGCTAGGTGAAGGGCAGCCGTCGGCACAGCGGCCTCAGGGTCGAGCCCCAGCTCCGCGTCGATGAGCAGCTGCTCGGCCTCTTCGAGGCGGCCTTGGAGCACCCGGAGGTTCGCCAGCCGAGCAAGCGACGCCGCCCGTTGGCTACGGGGACCGAGGCCGAAGAGTCGCACTGCTTCGGTCAGCGCAAGATCGGCCTCGGGCCACCGGCCGGCTGCGGTCATGATGCCGCCGTAGTGCGCGTGGCAGAACGCGGCAACCGCGGGGAGCTGACGCTGCGTCGCCATCGCCTCGCCGATGCGGATCCACTGCTCGGCTCGGGCGATGTCGTTGGCGTGCTCGCACGCCGCGAAGAGCTGGCAGAACACCTCCTGGATCACGAGGAAGTCGTCGACCTCGTGCCCGGCGAGCGCAGCGAGCGCCTCGTCGAGCAAGAGCATGCCCTCTTCAGTGCGGTCCTGATGAACGAGTGCGGCACCCAGGTAGGCCAGCGAGCTCATCTCGAGGTCGGAGTCATCGAAGTGACGGGCTGATTCGAGGGCGTCGCGGAACAGTCGCTCGCGTCGGTCGGGGTCGTCTTCGAACAGGCCCTTGGAGAAGGCAGCCCATCCGGCGGCGACGGTGTGCTCCGCGCCGTCCATGAGCGTCTCGGCTCGGGCCAGCCAACCGTTCATGACGGCTCGGTCGCCGCGGATCATCCCGTGCATGTAAGACAGGCGCTGGGCCACGCGGCTCGCCTGTACGTGGTCCTGCTCGCTGCGGAACGCGGCGTAGGCGCGCTCCCAGCCCTCGATGGCGTCGTCGTTGCAGTGGTCGAGGTAGTCGGCCTGGGCGAGGCCGGCCAGCACGCTGCCCTCGGCCCCCCGTCCGGACGCGGCAGTGAAGGCCTCTCGGGCCGCGGTGCTGTCGCCCTGACGGAGGGCGAGACTGCCGCGCTCCACAAGCTCCTGCACCGTGTCGGCCACGGCCCAGATCATCCCACGATCAGCGCAGAAGCAGCCGTTTGAGGAGCTTACCGGTGGGCAGGCGGGGGAGCGCGTCGACGAAGCGGACCTCGCGGGGGCACTTGAAGTGCGACAGGCGCTCCCGGCAGTAGGCGATGAGATCGTCCTCGGTGACCGACCCGTCCGGTGAGAGCTGCACGAAGGCCGTGACCCGCTCGCCCATGTCGGGATCCGGTGCGCCGATGACCGCGACGTCATCGACGACAGGGTGCATGACGAGGACGTCCTCGATCTCGCGGGGATAGATGTTCACGCCGCCGCTGATGATCATGTTCGACGCACGATCCGTGAGGTAGAGGTAGCCGTCCTTGTCGACGTGGCCCACGTCGCCGAGCCAGCTCCAGCCGCGTGGGTCCCACACCGATTTCGTCTTCTCAGGATCGCGGTGGTACTCGAAGGTGCGGTTCGTGTCGAACCACACCTCACCCTCCTCGCCTGGTGCGAGTTCGTTGCCGTCATCGTCGAGTACGTGAATGGCTCCGGTCATCGACTTGCCGACCGAGCCCGGGTGAGCGAGCCAGTCCTCCGGGCCGATGTAGCAGAACCCCGCGCCCTCGCTGCCGCTGTAGAACTCGTGCACGATCGGGCCGAGCCACTTCAGGAACGCTTGCTTCACCTCGACCGGGCACGGCGCCGCCGCGTGCACGACCATCTGCAAGCTGGACAGGTCGTGGCGCGAGCGCTCATCCTCGGTGAGCTTGAGCAGCCGGATCATGTGCGTAGGCACGAGTTGCGTGTGGGTCACACGGTGCCGCTCCACGGCAGCGAGGAACTCGAGCGGGTCGAAGTGCTCCATCACCACCGCGGTGCCACCGAGGCGTTGCGTGCCGATCGTCCAGCCCGCCGGGGCCGCGTGGTACAGCGGGGCGGGTGAGAGGTAGACGGTGTCGCGTGTGAAGCCGAACAGTCCGCCGAGCAGGCGCGTCAGGAACGACACCGCACCGAGGTCCACCTCGGCCAGCGGCGGGAGGATGCCCTTGGGTTGGCCGGTGGTGCCGGATGAGTAGAACATCCAGCCGCCCTCGCGCTCGTCGGGAACGGGCGCCAGCTCGACGCCGCCGACCATGTCCGCCACGACGTCCGCGTAGCGATCGAAGCCGGGCAGGTCGCCGTCGACGCAGATACGGGTGGTGACGGCGGAGAGGTCATCGCCCATCGCTTGCACGACGTCAGCCAGCCGCGAGGTGGCGACGAGCGCGGTGGCGTCGCAGTCCCGCACGATGTAGCCGGCCTCAGCGGCGACGAGGTGCCAGTTGATCGGCGTGACGTAGAGGCCCGTGCGCATGGCCGCCCAGATGACGTCATAGAACTCGATCTGGTTCTCGAGGAGCACCGCGAGGTGATCGCCCGTCTGCATGCCGCGCTCACGAAGCGCAAGGGCGAGCCGCTTTGACGCGACGTCGAGCTCGCCATAGGTGCGGCTCTCGCCGGAGCCCGCCATGACGACCGCGACGCGGTCGGGGTCGATCACCGCGTGGGCGACGACGTGCTCGCCGGCCGGGTCGATCATGCGCGCGTGACCGTCATGTTCGGGTGAGCAACCGTTCAGCTGAGGCGCCGAGGAACTCCGTCATTCCGTCATCGGACAGCGGCAGCAACCGCGCCGCGTCCATCGCCTTCTTGGCGGGGATCACGGGGTGATCCGACGCAAACAGGATGCGTCCACGGCCACGAGAGGAGTCCATGAACTTCACGACCGCCGGGTCCATGTAGGTGGCGAGATAGGCGGAGGTCATCATGTGCAGCTGGGGCCACTTGAGCATGTACTGGATGAGCAGCGCTTCGTACGGGTGGCCCATGTGGGCGCCGATCACGGTGAGCTTGCGGAAGTCGATGAGCACATCCTCAAGCAGCACCGGGTCCTGGCAGCGAGAGCGCACCTGTGGACCGGGAATGCCGACGTTGATCGACACCGGGAGGCCGAGCTCCTCGCAGGTGGCGTAGACGGGGTAGTAGAGGCGGTGATTGAGCTCGTACTGCTCGACGAGTGGCGTCACCCGCAACATGCGGAACGCGGGGTGCTGCGCGAGCTCGCGCACGCGGGCGCAGTTCACGCCGGGACGGCTGGCCTTGTCGACCGCAGCCGACACGAGGAACCGCCCGGGGTGCTCCTCTGCGATGGCCAAGAAGTCCTCTGCCGCGTAGCCGCCGAGCCGGTGGGCCCGCTTCGGCTCGCTCAGGCCGCTGGTGAGTACGCCCACGTCGATGCCGGCCTCGTCCATCGCCTCGATCAGGCCTTCGACGGTCGGTCCCTTGGCCAGGTCGTCGCCAAAGAGGGTGCGTACCCCCTGGTTCTCCTCCTGCGCCACCCACTTGGCAGCGAAGGCCTCCGGGAACAGGTTCACCCATGCATCGACGACGGTCATGGCCGGGCACCCTACCTGACGCAACTGTCAGAAGCGGCGCCAGAGGGCTACCATCGAGGGCATGCATGATCTCGGTTTTCGCCCCTTCGACGCCGACCAGCACTACTACGAGGCGGAGGACGCCTTCACCCGCTACATCGACCCGGCGATGGCCAAGCGGTGCATGCAGTGGGCCGACGTCAACGGCAAGCGGCGCCTGCTCGTGGGCGGGAAGATCAACAAGTTCATCCCGAACCCGCTCTTCGACCCCATCGCCAGGCCGGGAAGCCTCGAGGACTACTTCCGCGGGAAGAACGCCAAGGGCCTCGATCTGAAGACGATGTTCGGCGACCTCGATCCGCTCGCAGAGCACCCCGGCTACCGCGACCGTGCGGCGCGAGTCGCGTTGCTCGAGGAGCAAGGTCTGGAGGGCACGCTGTTGTTCCCAACGCTCGGCGTCGGCATGCAGGAGGCGCTCAAGCGCGACGTGCCCGCACTGCACGCTGCATTCACGGCGTTCAACGAGTGGCTCGACGACGACTGGGGCTTCGACAAGGGCGACGGCCGCATGTACGCGGCGCCGATGATCACGCTCGCCGATCCCGCGCTGGCGGCCGCGGAGGTTGCGCGGGTGCTGGCGGCGGGCGCTCGCATCCTCGTCATGATCCCGGGCCCGGTGCCCAACGGCGAGGGCTACGTGTCGCCCGGCCACCCCCAGTACGACCCGGTGTGGGCGCAGCTCAACGAAGCCGGCGTGCCGATGGCGCTGCACGCGGGCCTGAGCGGCACGTCGCAGTACGGAAAGCTCTGGGGCACAGGCGTCCGGGGCGGCGACTTCTCGGCCTTCCAGCACGCTGTCTTCCCGATGGTGGCCTTCCAGGACCGCGGCATCTCCGACACGTTCGCGGCGCTCATCTGCCACGGCGTGCTCGAGCGCTTCCCGAACCTGCGCCTCGCCTCGATCGAGAACGGCGCCATGTGGGTGCCCGACCTGCTCCGCAACCTGAAGGACGGCCACGGCAAGATGCCGTTCGCCTTCAAGGAGCATCCGGTCGATCAGTTCCGCAACCAGGTCTCGGTCGCCCCGTTCTACGAAGACGACATGGACATGCTGAAGGACGCCGTCGGCATCGAGCGGCTGCTGTTCGGCTCCGACTTCCCGCATGCCGAGGGTCTGCCCGAGCCGACCTACTTCACGAAGGACATCCCGACCTTCAGCGACGACGAGACGCGCACGATCATGCGCGACAACGTCCTCGAGCTCATCACGCCGCGCCCGTTGTAGGGCTCAAGCGTTCCCACCGTCTCGCTGCTTGGCGCGTTGTTCGTCGGTGAAGGCGACCACGCCGGCGAGGAAGTCGTCGATCGCTGCCGTCTTGAACTCGGCGATGCCCTTCATGTCCGGCAGGTAGTGCTCGAAGCGGTCTCCCTCGATGGCGTCGATGATCCCCGCGGCCACCGTCGCGGGCGGGTGCAGCTCACCGTGGAACGGGGCTTCGTCGTTGCCGGGCACGTCCCAGATCTCGGTGTCGATGGCGCCGGGCAGGATGAGGCGCACTTCGATGTTCGTCTTCCAGAGGTCGAGCGCCATCGACTCGGTCCAGCCGCACAGCGCGAACTTCGATGCGCAGTAGGCCGTCTCGTTCAGGATGCCGACCCGGCCCCCGAAGCTCGACACGTTCACGATCGAACCGCTGTCACGCTTGAGCATCCTCGGCAGCACGGCGAGGGTCATCCGCACGGGTGACTCGAAGTTGACCGCCATCGTCTCGCGCACCTCATCCATGCCGATCGCAGTGACGTGGCGACGCTTCGGGATGGCCGCGTTGTTCACGAGCACGTCGAGGCCGCCCATGTCGTCCCAGGCCTGCAACGCCAGCGCTTCGGCGGCGTCGGTGTCGGCGAGATCGCAGACGTACATGCGCGATGTGGGTGCATGGGCTTGGCACTGCTCGAGCACGTCGGCGAGGCGGTCGGCCCGGCGGGCGACGATGCCCACGGTGGCGCCGCGCTCGGCGAGCACCGGAGCGAGGGAAGCGCCGATGCCCGAGGAGGCACCGGTGATGAGGACGTTGGCACCGGCGAGCTGCATGGCGCTGACCGTAGTGGCCACCGCCGCTATCTGACACCCGTGTCAGTTTCATCGGGCATGATGGCCGGATGGGTGCTGAGCGATGACGACGGTAGGTGTGATCGGGTTGGGGAACATCGGCGGCGCCATCGCGGCCAACGTTCTCGAGGACGGTCACTCGGTGACGGTCACCGACGTCGATGTCGAGCGGGCCAAGGCCGTCGCCGGTGCCGCGGTGGTGGGTTCGGTCGCGGAGGTGGCGGCAGCCAGCGAGGTCACGATCACGTCGCTGCCCGCCCCTGAGGTTGTTGCCGCAGTGGCCGCCGAGTGGGCGACTGCCGCGGCCTCGGGCTCGATCCTGCTCGACCTGTCCACCACGCTGCCGGCGTCGAACCGCGAGATAGCCGACCGGCTCTCGGCCAGCGGCCATCACTTCGTGGAAGCGCCGCTCACGGGTGGCGCGGTCGGCGCGCAGGGCCGCACGTTGGTGTTCATGGTCGGCGGGGACGCTGAGCCAGTCGCTCGCGTATCGCCGCTGCTCGACCAGCTTGGCCGAGCCACGATCCACCTGGGTCCGGTGGGCACGGGCACCACCATGAAGCTGGTCAACAGCCTGCTCGCGTTCACCTGCACGTGGGCGTCGCTCGAAGGACTATCGCTGGCGGTCGCCGCCGGCATCGACGTGCGCAGCGCCGTCGAGGTGGTCCGCACCGGCGGCGCGTCGAACTTCTTCATCGATCGGGCCGTCGAGGGCATCAACACCCGCAACAAGCCGGTGCAGTTCGCCCTCGACCTCGCCGCCAAGGACGCCGGTCTCATCGATGAGATCGCGGCCGCCAGCGGCATTCCCTCCGCGATGGCCACTGCCATGGTCGAGGTGCTGCGTGATGCCGTCGACCGCGGCTTCGGTCCCAACGACTGGAGCGACCTCGTCCTCGCCGCAGAAGCTCGAGGCAACGTCGAACTGACGATTGCCCCGCCCACAAACGGAGCCCAGAGCTGATGGCTCGCGTCGCCATCGAAGACGGCTACTTCACGATCCCTGACGCCGCCGACGAGGTGGGTGAGGCGCCGCGCTTGTTGGGATCGCGCTGCGGCAGCTGCAGCGAGCACTTCTTCCCCCGGCGGATGGTGTGCGCGAAGTGCCTCCACGAGGGCTGCGACGACGTGCTGCTTGGCCCCACCGGTCGGCTGTACACCTGGACGTATGTGCACGTGCCGCTGTTCGCCAAGAAGGACGGGTCGGTCGATGCCTACGGCGTGGGTCAGGTCGACCTGCCCGAGGGCCCCCGCATCCAAGCGATACTTGTCGGTGGACCCGACGACTTCGAGATCGGCATGGAGCTCACCCTGGACCTGGAGGACCTCGGCGAGAACCGCGACGGCGACCAGGTCGTCATCTACCGCTTTGCACCAACCAACGTCTGTGAACCCTCACGTCCGGATACCGGAGATATCGCTTCACAGACGTTGGAGGGGTCGTCGTGAGGATCGACGGCGCGGCCATCGCTGGCATCGGGATGGTGCGGTTCGATCGCTACCCCGACCGAAGTACGTCTGAGCTGGCTCGTGATGCGGGGCTCGCGGCGCTGCACGATGCGGGGATCACGTTGGCCGACGTCGACGAAGCGTTCGTCGGCTACATCCAGCCTGCCGCCATGATCGGGATCAAGGCCATGAAGGAGCTGGGCCTGACAGGCCTGCCGGTCACACATGTCGAGAACGCGTCGGCCACCGGGCTCGTCGCGTTCCGCGAGGCGGCGTGGGCGGTGGCGTCGGGGCGGGCGGAAGTTGCGATGGCCATCGCCTTCGACAAGATGACGGACATGGCGCGCAACAGCGCCAACAGCCGGGGCACCGGCCGCGACCAGCTCGACTCGACGATCCTGCCGGCCGCCTACTTCGCGCTGTGGGCGCAGCGTCGGATGCACGACCACGGCACCAAGCCCGAGCACTTCGCGGCCATCGCGGCCAAGAACTGGAACCATGGCGCGCTCAACCCGTTGAGTCACCGCCGGCCCGATCACACCGTCACCGTGGACGAGGTGCTGGCCTCGCGCATGGTGGCCTCGCCGCTTACGGCGATGATGGCCTGTCCGGCCGATGACGGCGCCGCGTGCGTGATCGTGGCGTCCACGGAGTGGGTGAAGCGTCACCAGCCGGACCGGCGTCTCGTGCGTCCGATCGCCTCGGCGTTGCAGAGCGAGGCCTACTCGCCGGGGCACACGTTCCTCGGTCCGGTCGTTGGCCCCGCCACGATGACCTCGACCACGGCGCGCCTCGCCTATGAGGATGCCGGCATCGGCCCGGATGAGATGGACCTCGCGCTGTGTCACGACGCCTTCGCCAACGAGGAGCTCGAGTACTACGAGCTGCTCGGCTTCTGCGGCGAGGGCGAGGGCGAGAAGCTGCTGATGGCCGGCGACACGGCCCTCGGCGGTCGCATCCCGTTCAACACCGACGGCGGCCTCATCGCCCGTGGCCACCCCGGCGGCCCGACCGGCCTGGCCATGGTCCACGAGATCGTGGTGCAGCTGCGCGGCGAAGCCGGCGCTCGCCAGGTGGAGGGAGCGCGCCGGGGTCTTGCGCACCTCGTCGGCGGCGGCAGCGTGTGCACGGTCAACCTGTTTGAAGCTGATTGATCCGACTGACGTCGAGGAGCGTGCGCTGATGAGCAACGAGAGCGATGAGCTGCTGGCCAAGGGCCGCGAGATCCAAGCGCAGCTGTGGCCGCAGGTGGCCAGCGGACCGACCGGTGCCTTCCCGGCCGCCAAGCTGGCGCCGGACTTCTACAGATACGTCGCCGAGAGCGCCTTCGGGATGCTCTGGTCGCGTCCCAACCTGGCCATCCGCGACCGCAGCCTCGTCACCTGCGCCCAGCTCGCAGCCCTCGGCAAGACCGAGGAGCTCAAGGCGCATCTGCGCGGCGCCCTCAACGTCGGCATCAGCAAGGAGGAGCTGGTCGAGGTCCTCATGCAAACGGCCGTCTACGCGGGCGTGCCCGCGGCCAACGAAGCGCTGAAGACAGCGGCCGAGGTCTTAGGCGTCGAGTAACCGGGATGTCGCCGGGTCATTACGGTCTGACCATGGTCGAACGCCCCACCGAACGCGCCACCCGGATGAACGAGTTCTTCGGCCCGAAGGCGCCGGGCCTGCACGGCGCGGTGTTCGACTACGCGGCCCCCGACGAGGTCCGAGGGCACATCGACGTTTCCGATGCCTTGATCGCCGGTACCGGTTTCCTCTTCGCTCCTGCGATCGTCTCGTTGGCTGACACGCTTTGCGCCATCGGTTGCGGCGCGAACATCCCCGAAGGCGCCAGCTTCACCACGGTGGAGCTGAAGGTGAACTTCCTGGGCTCGGCCAGAGAAGGGGAACGCGTCAGCGCGATCGCCACGCCGCTCCACCTCGGTCACTCGACGCAGGTGTGGGACGTGGATGTGCGCAACGACACGAAGGACCGAACAATCGCGGCGTTTCGCTGCACCCAGATGGTGCTGCACCCGCGCTGACCCCGGTAGGTCGCGTCCATGGGATCGGGAGGAGCGGGTGCACATGAGCGTCACGTTCGGGCCAGCGCGTTGCGGCGGGAGCGAAGGGCGGCTTGGACTGCGTCGGCGAGCTCGCGTGTCCCGGTGCTGTCGGGCTGCGGTGACGGATCGGCGGGCACGGGTGGGGTGAAGGTGCACATGCCGTCAGAGTCGGGTGCCGAGACGTGCCAGCCGGTGGTCTTGAGGCGGTGGCAGGGCGGGCAGAAGCGTCGAGCGGCGTCGACTCGGGTGGTGTGGGTGTGGGCCCAGTCTTCGAAGTGGTCGTACTGCAGGCCGAGGCGGTTGTCGCAGCCCTTGCGGGCGCAGACCGGATCTCGCCACTGCAGGGCGGTGCGCTGCTCGCTCGTGAATCGGCGCCCGAGGTGCACGACCTTGGTGATCTCGGTGCCCTTCGTGACGACCGCCGCGAGGAAGGCGTTGTCCATCCACTCCTGCACGATCGACACCGGGATCGGACCGAGGCCGGCGATCTCGCACGTCTCACCCGCCAGGGCCCGCCCGCGGAGCAGGGCTGGGAGGTCGACCCGCACGATGATCTTGGCGTCAGCCCCGACCGGCACCGGCGTGGACTCAGGGCCCCCGCAGAGGAGCGCAGTTGCGGCGTCGAAGGCATAGGCATCGGTGGGTTCGCGACGACCGTCGCGCCGCGCGTCTCGGAAGAGCCGCTCGCAGCGATGGCGTACGGCGTTGTCGACCCGGGCGATCACGTCGCTGGGGCCCGAGAGGTGGAGGTGGCCGGTGCCGTCGGGGTCGGTCCAGGTGCGGTAGGTGCGCTTGGCATGGATCCGGGCCCGGGTGGCGTCGGGATCGGGGTCGGCGTGGGTGCGGATGGCGCGGCACTCGTCTTGCAGCTCGCGCAGGCCCTTGCCCTTGGCGCTGCGCAGCAGGCGACTGGCCGCAGAGGGATCGACGGCGGCCGCCCCGGCGATGGCCTCGGTCTGCTTCACCGACAGCTCACCGGCCGTGGCGGCGCGCGCCACCGATGGGACGAGGTGCAGGTCACGCCCGCACTGCAGCTCCTTGGCGGCTTCGGCCCGTGTGGTGCCGGTGGTACGGGCCAGCCAGTCCTCCGCGCTGCGGTCGCCGTCGCCTTGCCACACCGGCGACTCGGCCACGCGGGCCGCCGCCATCGCCTTCACCGTGCGTCCGGTGCGCTCGATCCGCTCGCCGAGCGCCACCAGCTCCTGGTGCGTGGCGGGCAGCATCGCTCCCAGATCGAGATCCGCGACAGCAGCGGCGAGGGCCTCGGTGGCCCGCCGAACCCGACGTGTGTCCTTCACATGCATGGATCCAACCTTATGCAGAGGGTATGACAGTGGCTCAGGATGAGTGGCCTGTACGGGCACAGATCTAAAGATGGTCAGGGGGTGTGACAGCGAGCGTGGTCCGGTCAGCACAAGGTGGTGTACGGCTTGTCGAGCGGAAGCCGGCGACCAGGGAGCGGCAGCACTTGCACCACCTCCAACGGCGGCGGCACCCCGGGCTGGCGGGCGTAGCGCTCCTGCCACATGCCGACGAGCCCCGCGGAGATGTGGACGGGGTGCACGGACCCGAACGCCACCTCCACCTCGGCCACGCTGACGCCCGACCGCCCAGGCTCGAGGCGCTCGCCGGTGGCGATCATCGTGCCGAGCGCATTGAGCACACCCATCGCCACCGAGATGTCCACCCCGGCCAGCACCAGCTCGGGATGATCGAACCGCTCGATGAGCCCGATCGTGTACACCCACGGTGGAGATGCCTTGACGCCCTGGAGCGCCCAACCGAAGTGCTGCACGATGTGGTGGAGGTCGTCAAGGACTTCCTCGTAGGTTGATCCGTCGCAGAGAGAGCACATGCCGCGATGGTGCGCGCGGCGGTGTGACAGTCGATCGGCCGGGCAGGAACGGGGTGTGACAAGCCCCGGAGCTGACTCGAGGGCCCGCCTCTGGGAACGGCCTAGATGAGGCGGGCGAGGTTCTCCAGGGCTGGGAAGAAGTTGTCGCCCATCACGGTGAAGGCATCGGGCACGCGGGGGTCGTCGAGGTGGGCGGCAGCATCGCGGGAGGGGTTGAGGCGGCACGCCTCGGTCCACGCGGCGATGTCCCGATCCGCACCCCGAGCCGCGAGCCCTTGCATCCCCGCGTTGGCGAACCGAAGGATGTCGGCGACGTCACCGGAGAAGATCACGACCGGGCAGAGCCGGTTCTTCGTCTCGTCGTCGTCCTTCATTGCCTCGATCGCGCCGATGGTGGCCGCGCTCCAGGTCACGAACCCGAGGGTGATGTACTGGATCGTGATGCGCCCTGGCTGGAATATTGGTCGGGACACAGTGGGCCGCACCCCGGCGGCGGTGCAGTCGACGTAGACATGGTCGGGGCCGGTGGGCAGCTCGCCGTCGTCGAAGGTGATCCGGTCGACGCCGACGTGGCGCACCCGGCCCCGCCGCACGACGTCCTTGATCGAGTGCAGCGCCTTGACCTCCTGCGCGCTCACCGTCGCACCGCGGAACATCTCGGGCTCCGCCGACGGGTCGATGCGGAGGAAGACCCCGTTGGCTTCGAGCCGGTGCGCGAAGTCGTGCGCGTCCTCCGCTACTGCGGCAGAGGCGACCCACCTCGCTTGCAGCTGCATGAACGAGCCCACCTGCTCGAGGGGTTGTGTGAACTCTCGGTTGAAGAACCAGCCGTCCCGCGAGCGCACCCAACGGATGCGGCTGGGGTCGACGCCCACATCAAGCAGCCATCCGCAGGTGTCCATCGCCGTCTTGCCGCCGCCGATCACTGTGTAGCTCGACGCGGGGACGTCGAGGCAGACGAGGCCGTTGGGCGGGATGAGCGTCGCACCATCGTCGATCGTGAACTCGGGGGTGTGCTTGGAGGGGATCGACGACTCGGTGTAGGTGGCGTCTACGAAGCGGCGGCGCACCCGCACCGTCGTCGCCTCACCGGTGAGCAGCGAGGTCAACGTGTGAGTGCCGGCCTCGCCCTCGCGGTGCTCGACCATGCCGAGGAACCGAACACCCGCTGGGCGGAGGGTCTCCTCGAGGACCTTGTCGAAGTAGCCGACGATCTCCGCTGACGTTGCCCGCTCGTACCAGCCGGCGTTCGAGCCCGACTTGTCGACGCCATCGTCACCGAGACGGCGCGAGGTCACGCCGTAGATGGCGGAGGGCTGGTGGAGGCGGACGAAGGGGTAGGCGTCGAGCCAGTGGCCGCCGGGGCTGTGCCGCCGATCGACGAGCAGCACCTCCGCATCCACGGCTGCGCCCACGAGGGCATCGACAAACGCCATGCCCGACGCACCGGCACCCACCACGAGATAGTCGACCTCGATGTCAGCCACGTCATCCCCTTGCGTCGAAGCGGCACAGCCTGCCCCAGATTCGGGCGCACGGCTCGCATCGCTGGCTAGGTTGCGCGCATCAACGCGCTCACGCCATCCCCGCCCCGATCCTCGACGCTCACCCCATGGTGACGAGCGCGGGCGTGCTGCTGTATCGGGTCACCGGCGACCACGTGCTGGAGGTGCTCGTTGCGCACATGGGCGGGCCGTTCTGGGCCCACAAGGACGACGGGGCGTGGAGCATCCCGAAGGGCGAGTACGCCGACGGGGAGGACCCGTTCGCCGTGGCCGTGCGGGAGTTCGAGGAGGAGCTGGGCCAGCCGCCGCCGGTGACGCCCGATCTCGATCTCGGCGAGATCCGCCAGCCTTCGGGCAAGCGCGTGCGCGTGTGGGCGGGCGAGGGTGACTGCGACGTGCGCACCGTGGTGAGCAACACCTTCGAGATGGAGTGGCCGAAGGGGTCGGGCGAGCTCCGGAAGTTCCCCGAGGTCGACCGAGCCGAGTGGATGTCGGTGGCCCGCGCCCGCGTGAAGCTCCTGAAGGGCCAGGCGCCGCTCCTCGACCGCCTGCTCGACGCGGTGCGCACGGTGCACACCGCCGTCAGCGAAGGCCCACCGTCGGAGCGCTCCCACCAACCGCCGCCTCGCTGACCTCGGCCCAGGCGATGCAGCTTGTGACCCCGCTCAGCCTGATCGAGCCGCGTGTCGGATCATCGTCCAGGAGCCTCCGTGCTGCTCGACCCTGACGAAGCCTGTCGACTCGTAGAGCCCACGCGCCGGGTTGTTCTCGGCGACGCTGAGGCTCAGGGCTCGGAATCCCTGGTCGACGCTGGCCTCGATGAGCTCGATGAGGAGTCGTCGTCCTATCCCGCCACCACGATGCGCATCGACGACCGCGATCGACAGCTCGGGCACGTCCTCAGCAACGAAGCCATAGCCGTGGCTCCCGTCGGTGTACGTCCGATACCAGGCCGCGCCCACGGGTCCGTCGAGCTCGGCGATCAGCCCATGGTCGCCGTGTCTCCGCCATCCGTCGAGGTACATCGCGTAGCGCGGGTCGGCCATCACCTCGTCGGCGGTCGGTGTCGGCTTGTCGGGCCGCCAAACGGCGGCCTCGCCGAGCATCGTCGCGAGAAACGTGAAGTCCGCAATCCTGGCCGGGCGGCACCGAAGGTCGTTCACCTTGGCCTGCTCCGCGTCATGCGCCCATGTTCCCACCCATCGTTGCTCCGAGCTCCCGCATGGCCGCATCCGCAACCGGGCCCATCGGCTGTCGGACCCCTCCCGGTACGATGGGCGCACTTCCCCCTTCGTCTGTTGTCTCCACGAAGGACGTGCGCCACGATGGCACTTGATGCACGAAGTCGATCGTCGATCTACCAAAGCCTCGTACCCATCTTGGGTGAGCAGGATGCAAACCTCCTGATGTCTGAGTTCCCCTCTGTCGAAGCCGATGAGCTCGTCACCAAGCAGTTCCTCCGCGCCGAGCTGGCAGAGCTGCGCGCCGAGCTGCGCGGCGAGATGAGCGAGCTGCGGAGCGAGCTGCGAATCGAGCTCGCGCAAGCGCTGCATCGCCAGACCGTGATGCTGGGCAGCGCCCTGGCCGGAGCCACCGCTCTCCTGGCCGCGATCGGCACGCTGACCTGATGCGATGGGGGTGCCGGCGAAGAGGGCGCTGCAAACCCGGCCCGGCCTCGTCGCCATAAGGTCGCGCCCTTGGCCGGTCCACCGGTCCGACCGACCCAGCAACCCGAAGGAACCGCAATGTCACGCGTCCGTGTCCACAACTTCTCCGTCTCGCTCGACGGGTTCGCCACCGGCGAGGGCCTGTCCTTCGACGCCCCGTTCGGCCACGCCGGGCAGCGGCTCCACGAGTGGATGTTCGCCACGCAGTTCGCCCAGCGTGAGGTCTTCGGCAAGTCGGGCGGCAGTGAGGGTGTCGATCACGCGATGGCCGAGCGGCACGGCACCGGCATCGGCGCGGAGATCATGGGAGCGGGCAAGTTCGGCCCTCCGGGCTGGCAGGACGACCCCGAGTGGCGCGGGTGGTGGGGCGACAACCCGCCGTTCCACACCCCGACCTACGTCCTGACCCACCGTCCGCGCCCGTCGCTGGAGATGGAGGGTGGGACGACGTTCCACTTCCTCGACGCCGCGCCCGCCGACGCGCTCGAGGTGGCGCGGACCGCAGCCGCCGGTCAGGACGTCCGCATCGGCGGGGGACCGACCATGGTGCGAGCGTTCCTCGCCGCTGGTCTCGTCGACCACCTGCACGTCGTGCAGGTGCCGATCCTGCTCGGCCGCGGCGTGCGGCTGTGGGACGGCCTG
>JBBDWQ010000046.1:60622-79817 GCA_040902805.1 Acidimicrobiales bacterium | reverse complement strand
TCAGCATGGCTCACGGCCATCTGATGGACTGCACGGTCATGGTTGATCTTGTGATTCGCAATGCAACCCTGGTCGACGGGTCGGGCGCCGAGGCCCGCTCCTGCGACGTTGTCATCGACCGTGGCATCGTCACCCAGGTGGTCGAGGCTGGGACTGCATTCACCGACGACGTCGGGGAGGTCCTCGATGCCGACGAGGCCGTCGTCACACCAGGCTTTGTCGACATCCACACCCACTACGACGGTCAAGCAACCTGGGACAACTACCTCGCGCCCTCGTCATGGCACGGCGTCACCACCGTCGTCATGGGGAACTGTGGGGTCGGCTTCGCACCCGTCCGCAGTCACGACCACAACGCGCTGATCCAGCTGATGGAGGGTGTCGAGGACATCCCCGGTGCTGCGCTCCATGAGGGTGTGTCGTTCAATTGGGAGAGCTTCCCCGACTACCTCGACGCGATCGAGCGCCTCGACCATGACATCGACATCGGCGCGCAGGTACCGCACGGTGCGCTGCGCCTCTATGTCATGGGTGAGCGGGGAGCGAACCGAGAGACGGCCTCCGCCGCTGAGATCGCGGAGATGGGCCGGCTCGTCGCCGAGGCCGTGCGCGCCGGCGCCCTCGGCTTCACCACCTCGCGCACGCTCAACCACCGCACCAGCACCGGCGAACCGACACCGACGCTCACCGCTGCGGAAGAGGAGCTCGTCGGCATCGCTGAGGCGATGGGTGACACCGGAGCGGGAGTGATCGAGCTGATCTCCGATTTTCCCGACGGCTACGACGAGTTCCTCAGGCTGCGACACATGGTCGAGCGCTCCGGGCGCCCGCTCACCGTCTCGCTCGGCCAGCAGGGGTCCAGCCACGGCTATCGCGGCATGCTCGCGCTCCTCGAGCAAGCGGCCGCCGACGGACTGCCCATGAAGGCCCAGGTTGCGACGCGCCCAGTCGGCGCGCTGTTCGGTCTGCAGGCAACGTTCAGCCCCTTCTCATCGAACCCGGAGTACCAGCGAGTCGCCGACCTCCCGTTCGACCAGCGGCTCACGGCCCTGCAGGACCCGGCGCTGCGCGCCCGCATCATCGCGGCAGAGCGACCGCAAGACGACGGCCGCTTCGACAGCCTCTTCGAGCTGGGCGACCCGCCTGACTACGAGCAACGTGCGGAGCGCGCGGTAGGGCCGAGGGCGCGCCAATCAGGGATCGCCCCGGCAGAGCTCGCCTACGACGCGATGCTCCGCGACGATGGGCGCGGCTTTCTCTACTTCCCGTTCTCCAACTACGTCGACCGAGACTTCGAGGCGATCCTCGAGATGATGCAGCACCCGCAGACGTTGATCGGCTTGGGTGACGGCGGAGCGCACGTGGGCACGATCTGCGATGGCAGCAACGTGACCTCGATGCTCACCCACTGGGTGCGCGATCGCACCCGCGGGGCACGGGTCGAGCTCCCATGGGCCGTGCACGTGCTCACGCGACGCAACGCAGAAGCCGTCGGGATGCTCGACCGTGGGCTCGTCGCCCCGGGCTACAAGGCCGACCTCAACATCATCGACCTCGATGGCCTGCGCTTGCACCCACCGGAGATGCACTTCGACCTCCCCGCCGGCGGCAAGCGGCTCCTCCAGCGCGCCGACGGGTATCGGGCCACGGTCGTGAGCGGACAGGTCACCTACCGCGACGGCTCGCCAACAGGGGCGCTGCCTGGTCGTCTCGTGCGCGGCGAACAGCCAGATCCGAGAGCCGCTGCAAGTGACTGATCTCGTCATCCGAAATGGGCAGCTCATCGACGGCTCCGGCGGCCCGGCCCGCATGGCCGATGTGGTGGTCGACGCCGGTCGTGTCACGGACGTGGTTGACGCCGGGGCCGCTCCCGTCGCCGGGGCGGCTCGGGTCGTCGACGCAGATGGTCGTCTCGTCACGCCCGGCTGGGTCGACGTGCACACCCATTACGACGCGCAGGTGACGTGGGACCCGTTCGTCACCCCGAGCTCATGGCACGGCGTGACAACCGTGGTGATGGGGAACTGCGGCGTGGGGTTCGCTCCCGCTGCCCCTGACCGCCATGACTGGCTGATCGACCTCATGGAGGGAGTCGAGGACATCCCGGGCTCAGCAATGACCGAAGGGCTCACATGGGACTGGACGAGCTTCCCCGAGTACCTCGACGCGGTCGAGCGCATGCCGAGGGTCCTCGACGTCGGCGCACAGATCGCCCACGGACCGCTGCGGGCCTTCGTCATGGGAGACCGTGGAGCGGCGAACGAGGTCGCCACCGAGGAGGACAACCTCGCCATGGGTGCCCTCGTCACCGAGGCACTGCGTGCCGGTGCGCTGGGCTTCTCGACCAGCCGCACACCGATCCACAGATCGAAGGCAGGCGAGCTGGTTCCTGGCACCAACGCTGGAGCGGAGGAGCTGCTCGCCATTGGCGACGGCATGGCCCGCGCCGGGCACGGGGTGTTCCAGTTCGCTCCCGATCACGCCCGGGTGCCCGTGCATGAGTGGCCATGGATGCGGGAGCTGGCGCGGCGCACCGGCCGCACCATCAGCGTGAACCTCAACCAGCCTGACCAGGACCCGGAGGTCTGGCGTGACGTGCTCCGACTCCTCGATCAGGCGGCGGACGACGGTCTCCCGCTCTACGCCCAGGTGGCAGGGCGGTCCATCGGCATCCTCTACTGCCTCCACGGCAGCATCCACCCGCTTCTCTTTCACCCTGCATATGCCGAGGTCAGCGACTTGCCGATGGCCAACCGTCTTGCTGCGCTGGCGGACCCGGAGAGGCGACGGCGGATCGTCGAGGACGTGCCGGACGACGGCGGCCTCTTCGAGCGCGCCGTGCTCGGGAAGCTCGATCGGATGTGGATCGTCGAGGGAGCGGACATCGACTACGAGCCGACGAGCGACACATCGGTTGCCGCTGTCGCCGCCGATCGCGGCGTGCCGGCGATGCAGATCGTGCTGGACCAGCTTCTGCGCGACGAAGGCAACGGCATGCTCTACGCGCCGTTCTTCAACTACGGCTATGGCGACCTGTCGATGACCTACGAGGCTGTCCAGCACCCCCGTACCCGCAATGGGCTGTCTGATGCTGGGGCCCACTGCGGCGCGATCTGCGATGGCGGCACGCCGACGTTCATGCTCACCCACTGGGGGCGAGACCGGCGCCGCGGCCCGACGCTGCCGCTGGAGCATCTCGTCCATCGCCAGACGCGGCAGACCGCAGAGCTGTATGGCCTGCTCGACCGAGGGCTCGTCGCGCCGGGGATGCGAGCGGACCTCAACGTGATCGACTTCGAGGCGCTCTCGTTCGGGCTACCGCGCATGGCCTTCGACCTTCCCGCCGGCGGGCGCCGACTCGTGCAACGAGCCCGTGGCTACAACGCGACCTTCGTTGCCGGCGTGCAGACCGTCGCCGGAGACGAGTTCACCGGTGATCTTCCCGGACGGCTGATCCGGGGCCCCCAGGCGAGGCCGTGACCAGTCGCGCTCTGTTCACATAAGCGGCCCGTTCTGGAAACACGCGTGAAACAACGAACGAGCAATCTGTCCCAAACCTGTCCAGTCCGCTTCAGCTAGGAGAACCGATGGATACCGGCGACGCGGCATGGGTGCTGACCTCTGCCGCACTTGTGCTGTTCATGACCCCAGGCCTTGCCCTGTTCTACGGGGGCATGGACCGAACCAGGAACGTCCTCAACATGTTGATGATGAACTTCTGGTGCCTGCTGATCGTGCCCGTGGTGTGGGCCATCGGCGGTTTCTCGTTGGCACAGGTGCCTTTCGAGAACGACTTCATCGGCAACTTCGACGCTGCGTTCCTGCGGGGCTTCGGGATCCTCGGTGAAGACGGCGGCTTCGGGCTCGCCGGCATCATCTTCCTCGGGATGTTCGCCGTGATCACGCCCGCCCTCATCTCTGGGGCAGTGGCTGACCGCATGAAGTTCTCCGCGTGGGCGATCTTCGTTCCGCTGTGGCTCATGCTCGTGTTCGTACCGGTGTTCAAGTGGATCTACGGCGGCTGGCTCGGCCAGCGCGGCTCGCTCGACTTCGCCGGCGGCACCGCCATCCACGTCAACGCTGGCATCGCCGCCCTCGCCGCCGTGCTCGTGCTGGGCAAGCGCAAGGGGTGGCCCTCAGAGGGCCACCCGCCTCACTCGATGCCCCTCGTCATGATCGGCACCGGGATCCTGTGGTTCGGGTGGTTCGGCTTCAACGCCGGATCCGCGCTCGCCGCCAACGGCACCGCCGTGCAGGCGTTCATGAACACATTCCTCGCGGCTGCAGCAGCCGGACTGGCTTGGGCCCTCGTGGAGCGTGTCCGAGATGGTCACATCACCAACCTTGGTGCCGCATCGGGGATCGTGGCCGGCCTTGTTGCCATCACCCCCGGCGCAGGCTTCGTGGCTGGCATGGCACCGATCTGGATCGGGCTCGCCGCCGGTGTGATCTGCTCGTTTGCCGTGGGTCTCAAGACAAAGGCGGGCTACGACGACGCACTCGACGTCGTGGGCGTGCACTTCGTCGGCGGACTCGTGGGCTCCCTTGCCATCGGGCTGTTCTCCCAGCCCGACTTCTTCGGCAACGGCGTGATGGCCGGTGTCTTCCACGATGGCGGCTGGAAGCTGCTCGGTGAACAGGCACTCGCCAACGGCGCCACGATCGTCTACTCGTTCATCGTGACGGGTCTGATCATGTTGGCGCTGAAGGCCACCATCGGCGTGCGAGTCTCTGAGGAGACAGAGAGCAGCGGCCTCGACCTGGCCGAGCACGCAGAGACCGCGTACAGCACCGGCAGCGCCAGCCTGACCGGACACTGATCGGAGGAATCGAAGTTGAAGCTCATCACAGCAGTCATCAAGCCGTTCAAGCTCGACGAAGTGAAGGAGGCCCTGAAGTCTGCCGGCGTGAACGGCATGACCGTCACCGAGGTGCAGGGCTTCGGCCGTCAGTCGGGTCACACCGAGGTGTACCGGGGTGCCGAGTACACCGTGGACTTCGTGCCCAAGATCAAGGTCGAGATCCTCGCCGACGACGGCGCGGCGGCGGGCATCGCTGACGCGCTGGCGGGCGCGGCCCGCACGGAGAAGATCGGTGACGGCAAGATCTGGATCACCGATGTCGGATCGGTGCAGCGCATCCGAACCGGAGAGCGCGACACCGACGCAATCTGAGCCGGTCCGGCCTCGTCGTCCACCCTGACGGCGAGGCCGGACCTCGCACCCGCCCACGGGTCGGTCGGCAAGGGGGAGGTAGCCTCAACCGCCATGGACCCCGTCAGCACAACTTCCGCCCACACTGACGGGCCCGCTTGGCACATCGACCCGAGCGGTCCGCTCCGCGGCGACGTGATCGTTGCCGGCGCCAAGAACGCCGTCACCAAGCACATGGTGGCGGCCCTGCTGGCTGACAGCCCGTCGACGATCACGAACGCGCCGGACGTCGGCGACGTCGGCATCACCGCCGACATCCTGCGGTCGATCGGGCTCGATGTCGACATCGACGGCGCCACGATCACGGTGTCGCCGGTGCCCGAGCCCAACCCGCGTGTGCCGCTCGAGTTCTCGGGCCTGAATCGGATCCCGATCTTGCTGCTCGGCCCGCTGCTCCATCGCTCCCACGAAGCGTTCGTGCCGCTAGTCGGCGGCGACCGCATCGGCCGCCGCCCTGTCGACTTTCACGTCGCCGCGCTGCAGCAGATGGGCGCCGACATCGAGGTGCAGGCCCATGGCATCACCGCGCGCATGGCTGGTCGCCTGCGCGGTGCCCGCATCACCCTTCCCTACCCGTCCGTCGGCGCCACGGAGACAGTGATGCTCTCAGCGGTGCTCGCCGAGGGGCGCACCGTCATCCACAACGCGGCCACCGAGCCTGAGGTGGTCGAGCTCGCGCTGTTCCTGCAGCGCATGGGCGCCCACATCGCCCTGCGCCCGGACCGTCGCTTCGTGATCGAAGGTGTCGAGTCGCTCAGCGGAGCCGAGGCTCGCCTCAAGGGCGACCGACTCGAGGCGTTCAGCTATCTCGTGGCGGGCCTGATGACAGGCGGGCAGGTGAGAGTCGGCGGGTGCGACCAAGATCGGCTCGTCACGGCGATCAACACGCTGCACCGCATGGGTGCCCACATCGACATCGACGACACCTGGATCACCGCGAGCGCGACCAAGCTCCGGCCCGCGGCCGTGCAGACCGACACCCACCCAGGGTTCATGACCGACTGGCAACCCCCACTGATCGTGCTGATGACTCAAGCTGACGGCATGTCCGTGCTGCACGAGACGGTCTACGAGGACCGGCTCGGTTACGTCGATGCGGTGAAGGCGATGGGCGGCGAGATCGAGCTGTTCGACACGTGCCTCGGCGGGCCGGCGTGTCGCTTCCACGACTCATCCGCCAAGCACTCAGCGGTGGTGCGGGGCGTGTCCAAGCTCCAAGGCGCCGACGTGACCATCCCGGATGTCCGCGCTGGCTTCTCGTCGGTCATTGCCGCAGCAGCCGCCGAGGGCTCCTCGACCCTGCATGGAATCCACCACCTCGAGCGGGGCTACAACGCGCCCTTCGAGACGCTCAAGTCGCTCGGCCTCCACCTGACCCGCGTCTAGCCGAGCACCAGGCTCGCCAGCGCCCAAACCGCCCCGAACAGCCCAATGGCCGCAAACACGAGACTTCGGCCAAGTGGGGCGCGCTCGAGATCGCCCTCACCACGAAGCTCGGGCGGACGGACCAGGGCGGCGACGCTGCCGACGGCCATGGCACCGCCCATGGCCAGCACCAGATAGGCGAGGAGATCGGCCCCTAGGAACATGGGCCCATGGTAGCGACCGCCCTCTGCGCCAACTGGGCGCCAAAAACCACTCAAGGTGACGTCGCACCGTGCCGATGTGGGAGGAGACCGGTGGTCATCGCCCCCATCGGTCAGCAACGGGAAGCGGGGCGGGGGTTGCGACTCCCTCCAACCGCATCGCAGCCACCTCGCAAGGGGATGGTGAACATGCCGTGGCCTCCGTCCCTCCCCGTTGTCGGCATCACGGCACGAGGTCGTCCGCGGTGACGTCGGCCCGGATCGTCGTGACCACGACGATCTCGACGATGCCCCCCGCATGGTGAACCCGACTCGTCCGCACCGCTCCGGAGACCGCGTCGAAGCAGAAGGACGCTCGCACCCCGAACGGTGCCCGCGGGTCGATGCGGCGCTGCACGAGGTCGAAGCATCCCGGTGTCGGCTCGCGCACGATGTAGAGCGGCACGTCGCCCAGCAGGATCGACCGAAGCCCTGCCACTTCACGCTGCACGCTGTCGCTGTAGGTGACACCGCTCGGTGCGCCGAGCTGGCATGGTGCTCGCCGCTCCTCCTCGCCGGCTGGTGGCGCTGGGCACACGATGAGGCGACCGTCGTCCTGCCCCTCCACACCACCCATCTGTCGATGGAGTCGCCGTGGGGGCTTCTGCGCCACGACATCTTCAGAGCTGAGGAGAGCGCCACTCACCCTGCTCTGCCGCTCGTAGGTGCCAACCGCGACGAAGGTCGCCTCACGGCTTCGCTGCCACGCATCGATGAAGCGGCTGGGTGCACCCGCCTCCACCTCCGCCCGGTCGGCGCGGCCGCTGCTGTCGACGGCGTCGATCGACGCCCACCCGAGCAGACCCGTGTAGGCGGCGATCACCGTCCATCCCAGGATCAGCCCGCGCCGCGCTCGCATGCCCGTCGACGGTACGCGATGCTCCCGGGGCTCATGCGCCGCCCCCACATCACCTCCCTGCTCGCGATCGCCACGCTCGTCGTCGTGACGATCGGCTGTGCCGGATCGGATGCGCCCCCGACTACGACATCGTCGATGCCCCCGACCTCGACAACCGGCGCGGACGAAGCGCTCCTGTCCGTCGTCCTGCAGCCCGGGGACCTTCCCGAGGGGTTCATGGCATCGCCACAGGTGGATGACACCGCCACGACGTTCTGCGCGGCTGAGGACGCTGCCGCTGGACTGCGCGCCACGGCTCGCGAGGTCCGGGGTTTCACGAATGCCGGCTCCGGGGCTTCGGTGATCCAGCTCGCGTTCCGGTTCGAGGACGACGACGCCGCCCAATTCGTGACGCAGGCGTCAGAGGTGCTCGAGCGCTGCAATCGTGTCCCTGACATCAGCGGCCTCGCGTTTGAGTACGACTCCCTCAGCCCCGAGCTCGAGGGCCTCCTCGAGCAGTCCACGTCAGCCGTTGGGCGTCACGGCGTGAGCATCGGGTCGGGCTCGCTCAGCATCAACGTGGTGGTCGTTCAGCAGGGCGATGTAGGTGAGCTGGTGGCGGTGCTCGGAGTAGATGTGCCTCGCGCTGATCTCGACGCTCTCGCGCTCACCGCGATCGGTGCGGCCCTAGCCAAGCTCTAAGCCGACGCCGCGCCGAGGTCGAGCCTCCCCAGCCATCCCACTACGGTGAGCGCTCGTGATCATCCTCCGGGCGTTGCTGGCGGTGGTGTGCGGCGCAGCCACCGCCGCGCTGGGCGCACTCATGCTCGGCGAGTACGAGTTCACGGGACCGTTGCCCTTCGTCGCCGGTCCCCTCTTCGGTCTTGTCGTCGCTGAGGTGATGCTGGCGGTTGGACAACTCCGAACGGCGCTGGCGGCGGCAACCGCCGGAGCCCTCGCCTTCGCCGGCATCGCATGGGCGGGGTGGATCGACTCGACACAGGGGGTCGAGCCGGTGAAGGGCCTGGCGTGGGTTTCCGCGTGTCTGGCCGCCGCCACTGCCATCGTGCGAATCCTGGGCCGACCCAAGCGGGTGCCCTCCTAGGTCCGAGCGACTAGGTCCGAGCGACTAGGTCCGCGCCACCCTCACAGTTCCTGGCTCGCCACCACCGCGCACGACTCCAGATCGAGCGCGAGGAGCGTGCGGCCACCCCCCTCCGCGTCACGGACCAGCACAAGCACTGGGCGACCGTCGAGCTCGGCCAACGCGGCAAGGACCACCGTGTCGAGATCCGATCGCTCGGCGGCGCAGATCTCGAGCTCCTTGCCGTTGCCACCCCCAGCACCTGAACCGCCCGACGACGTCTCCACGTCCGCCGCCGCGCCGTCCAGCCGCGCTCGAACAGCAGTCGCGAGGTCGGCTACCTCATTGAACGAACCGAGGTCCGCCATCTCATCGCTGGGCGCGACGGCCAGCGACTCGGGCGCGGCCCCTGCCGACGGGGCTCCGTCCGCCAGCACGCGCTGATCGGCGCTCTCGGTCGGCGCGGACATGACCGTCTGGTCTGAGCCGGAGTCCAGGTCACCAAGGAATGGGACGGCCAGCGCGATCATCGCAACGGCCGCCGCGATGGCGGTCAGCTGCGCCGCTCGGCGCGCACTATGGCGGGTGGCGACCCTCTCCATCGCGACCACCTCGCCGCCGCGCCCCTGGCTGTCCGCGTCGACGGCGCCGGCGTCGAATGCCTCGAGCGCGGCGGTGATCGCCCGATCTCGCCGGGCCGGATCCACGACCACGCGCTCCCCAACAAGCGCGTCGCGGGCGACTCGCAGGCGATCAACCCGTTCGAGCACCGCCTCGTCGACCTCACGCGCTCGTTCCTCATCGGAGAGCTCGCCGTCGAGGTAGGCCGACGCGAGGTCATCGAGACGTTGGTCGTGGTCGGTCATGGGGCAGATCCCGTGGGCGGCGTCGAACTTGTGTGGTCCCTTGGACGCTGCGCCCGCATCGGTTGGTTCCCGACGTCGAGCCGGTCGGCCAGCTGCGACCGCCCCCGAGCGATGCGGGAGCGCACGGTGCCCGGCGGGATCCCGAGGACCTCGGCGATCTCGGCATAGTCAAGATCGCAGAGGTCGCGCAGGACCACCGCCACCCGGAACTCCTCGGAGAGCTCAGCCAAGGCGGCGTCCAGGACGACCCGGTCGGCATATCCCTCGATGCCCGCCGAGGGCGCGCCGATGGCGGGGCTCGCCATCGCTCCCTTGTCCTCACCCACGCCGGGAAGCCCGGGGACGGGACGGCGCGTGCGTCTGCGCAGCTCGTCGAGGCACACATTCGTGGTGACCCTGTAGGCCCACGTGGAGAACGCCGCACGACCGTCGAAGCGATGGATGCCGCGGGCCAGCGCAATCAGTGCATCTTGTGCGGTGTCCTGCGCATCGGCGTCGTTCCCAGTGATGCGGCGACAGACCGCGTAGATCCGATCATGGTGACGACGGAGCAGCGCGTCGAGCGCCGCTCCATCTCCCCCCTGTGATGCGCTTACGAGCGCCTGATCGTCAAGCTCGGATCGGATGTGGCGAGGGTAGCGTCGACACGTCGATCAGGGAGCGGCGGCAGCGGCGCTCAGGTGCCGTAGAGGCGCGCCTCTTGTATCTGGGCCGCCGCTCGCCCTTCCCCGTCGCCGCGGTCGACAATCCAGATCAGCACCGCCTTGCCGCGGGCGCCCAGCAGATCGATCTCATTGGTACCCGGGCGCAGGCCGCTCGCGGAAGTCACCGGTTCGCCCCAACCAGCAAGGTCAGGTGCCGGTTGGGAGGCGACATAGATCACGACCCGCCAGTCCTTCGTTGGGCTTTGCATCTCCAGCCGATCCAGGGCTACCGACTCGGGGAGAACCATGACGATGCCAACGCCTGGCTTGAGGCTGGTGATATCTCGATCGTCGTAGCCCTCGGTGCGCCACGCGGTGTCAGGGTCGCCGTCGCGGACGTTGTTCGCCAGCTCGTTGTTCTCGGCTCCATCACCCGACGGATCGAACGCGACGGCAGCGGTGAGCTCGATGGCGACGGAGCCGCCGTCGCCTCCACCGCCGATCACGTCACGGACGTCACCGAGCAGGCCGCCAGCCCCCGATCGGCCAAGCAACAGCCCGGCGATCCCGAGCGCTACGGCCACGAGCGCCACGAGCAGCGTCGGGATGAGCCAGCTCCGCTCCGTCTGACGAAAGGAGGGCGCTGGAGAGTCGGAGACGGCCGGGCGATGCTCGGCCGGGGCCGGCGGCCAAGCCTCGTTTCCTCCGTTCGGCGCCACCTCGATGGTCGTTGCCGTCAGGTCGGTCGCCCGCGAGGGCGTCGCTCCTGCAGCGAGCAGGGCGGCACGAAGATCGGCCGCCGAGTCGAACCGGTTGTGTGGATCGCGCTCCATGGCCCGACACACGACGTCCTCGAGTGGCTTGGGAACACCAGCGCGCACCTGTCGGGGCAGCAGTGGGTCGTGATGCAGGCGCGCCAGCGCTGTCGCAGCGTCGGTGTCGCCACGGAACGGGGGCCGACCGCACAGCATCTCGTAGAGCACGATGCCGAGGCTGTAGATATCCGCTCGGTGGTCGACCGGCTCGCCCCTGACCTGCTCCGGAGCCAAGTACTTCGCCGTGCCCACCATCAGCCCGGGCTGGGTGAGATCTGCCTCGGCTACGGCCTTGGCGATGCCGAAGTCGGCCACCTTCACACGACCGTCGCCACACAGCAGAACGTTGGCGGGTTTGATGTCCCGGTGGACGAGGCCCGCACGATGCGCCGCATCCAGCGCCTCGGCGACCTGCGCCGCGAGTCCCGCCGCCTGCCACGGGTCGATCGGTTGCGGATCGTCGAGGCGCTGGCGGAGCGTCGGACCCGCCACGAGCTCCATGACGATCGCTTCGAGACCGTTGTCGGAGCAGGTGTCGTAGATGGCGACGATCCCCGGATGCGCGAGTCGCGCGGCAGCGATCGCCTCCTGGCGGAAACGAGCCACGAACGTGGTGTCTGCCGCGAGGTGCGGGTGCAGGATCTTGACCGCGACCTCTCGCTGCAGGATCTCGTCGGTGCCTTGCCAGACCTGCGCCATGCCGCCAGACGCGATGAGCGCACCGAGGCGATAGCGGCCCGCGAGCAATCGACCGCCGCCGGCAGCAACGTCGTCGACGGTCATGAGGGCACGTCAGCGGGCACGGGGAACAACACGGCGTTACAACGCTACCCGTGCGCACCAACCCTCTCGGAGGCGGGTCTCGGCGTCAGGCTGGTTGGAGCCAGGTGACACCCATCACCCGCGGCCCACCGTGGGTGCCGATCACCGGGCCGATGTGCCCGATGCGGATGTCCTCGCGGCGGTGGTGGGGGGCCAACAGGTCAAGCATCTGATCGAGGTCGGGCGCGAAGCCGTGGGTGACACAGAGACGTTCGACCTCGCCCGCTTCGACGACCTTGTCCCGGAGCGCCTCGAGCGCCCTTCGCCTGGTGCGGGGCTTGCCAGCTTCTTCGACGATGCCACTCGAGAGGTCGAGGATCGGCTTGAACGACAACAGCGACCCGAGCAGGGCCTTCGCGCCACCGATGCGTCCGCCCTTCTTGAGGTTGTCGAGCGTATCGAGGGCACCGAAGACCCTCGTGCGACGTGTGAGCTGCCCGACGAGCTCCACGATCTCCTCGGCCGATGCACCGCCGCTCGCTGCTTCGGCCGCGAGGAGCGCCTGGGTGCCAAGCCCCGACGTGATCGAACCGGAGTCGACGACGTGGACCTCGAAGTCGTCCTTGACGGCGAGCGCCGCGTTCTGCGCGGACTGCATCGTCGCCGACAGGCCCGCTGAGAGATTGACGCACACGACTCCGTCCGCTCCCGCCGCGATCTGGCGCCGAAAGGCGGCCTCGAACTTGCCGGGCGATGGTGCAGCCGTCTCGGGCAGCACCGGCGTCGACGCCAGCTTCTCGTAGAACGCCTCGACCGTGAGCTCGCTGCGGTCCTCGAACTCTTGATCTCCGAATCGGATCGACAGCGGAACGACCTCGATGCCATTCGTCGTGAGCTCTTCGTCCGTGAGATCACAGCTGCTGTCGGTGACGATGCGGATGGCCATGCTGGTGGAGCTCCCTGGGCTGGATGCGTGCGCGCAGAACCTAACGCGACGAGGTGCCGTCCGGGTCCGCGTAGGGAGTTGGCTCAGCACCCGTCGCGGTCGTCAGATGGGTCGACTCGACCAGCTTCCCGCTGCGACGCGTGCGCCGCCAGTGTCGGGCCCACCAGATCAACAAGAAGAACCCCGCCCCCACCGACAGGACGAGGCCGACGCCCGAGACCGCCGTCGACTGCACGGAGTAGTCAACCGTCGCCAACCTCAGGGCTCCGTCAGGTGAGGTCACCGCCGCCTCCAAGGGGAACTTGCCTGACGCCCGAGCACTGACGGAGATGTCGAGCCTCGTGGTCGCCTCGCTCAGCGTCACGGCGATCGTGTCTCCGTCAGGGAATCGCAGCTTGGGGCTTCGGAGGCGCACGACCACGTTGACGGGCGATCCCGAGTCGTTGCGCAACGTCAGCGGCACGGTGCCGTCGCGTGCGGTCAGGGTGATGGCCCCGTGCTCCGGCGCGCTGATTGCCCCCGTCACCCCCCGAATCACATCGCGCGCGGCGTTGATGTGCGCGAGGCGCACGCCGGCCTTGAGATCAGCCGCTGTACCGAGGAGCAGGTGAGCCTCGACGAGACTCGAGCGTGACGTTCCCGGTCCGACCAATCCCTCGAAGCTGCGCTCCAACGCACGGATGTCGGTGAGGGTGCGAGCCAGCGCGGTAGAGATGGGCCGAGGCGGGGCTGGGTCCAGCGGCCGATCCACCAGACCGCCCCCGGGCTGACGCAACGGCGTCGCTTCGGCGAACAGGTCGTCCAGACCTGTCGCGTTGAACAGCACCCCGTCGGACAGCGCGTCGAGCAATCCCGCTGCTACGGGTCCCCGGACCGAGAGGTCGATCGGTAGGACAACCCCACGTGCGATCCCCGGCTGCTCGAACCAGAGCATCGCCAGCTCAGCCAGGACGCGACTGACTTCGAGCCCCGAGGAGACCGTCGTGCCGAGTCGGTCGACGATGCCCGAGTCGAGCGCGAACGCGTCCACCGTGGGCGTTGCGTCCGAGCGCACCTCGAAGGGCTGGGCGAGTGAGAGAGCCAGCACCCCCGCTCGCAGGGGCGACACCTGGGTCGGATCGAGCACCAGATGCCGCACGCCGCGATCCTGAAGCATCTGCAGCCCTGCTTCGTCGAGATCTGGACCCGCAAACCACGTGGTGTCCCGAGGATCCACACCGAGGGCGTCGACGAGCACGCGACGCCCACGGTCGAGATGCTCGTCGAGCTCGGTGCTGAGCCCGGCCGCGGCCAGCGCATCGGGTGAGACGTCGACATAGGGGACCGCTTGGACCGTTCGCCCAGCGGCAGCACCTCTCAGGTGGTCGAGCAGGTCGGCTCCGGCTGGATCGTCGGTCGCCGCCAGCGCGTCGAGGAGCTCCGGGCGAACCAGAAGCGTCGCCGGCACTCCAGTCGCCCCTGTGAACGCGTCGACGATGCTCGACGCGCGCCCGATCTGGCCGGCGGGAAGGCGCCGTGTCCCGTCGGGCTGCAACGTCGGCGACGCGTCGAGGTCGGCGACGACAGCCACAGACAACGGAGGTGACGTGTCCGCCGAAGCGGGACGAACCAGGAGGTGGGTGATGAGGGATGACAGCGCCTCCCCCGACACATCCTGTACGTCGATCTCGACGGGGTACACCCCTGCCGCGGTCAGTCCCACTGCCGACGACACGGCTGGATCGAGCGAGAGTGACAGGCGGCGTGTGCCGTCGGGGGCGCTTGTGAGCGACACAAGCGGTGTGGTGGCACGATAGATCTCGCCTCGGAGCTGCGCTCCCGCCAGCGACGCCGCCAACTCGGAGCGGGATCGGACGCGACCGTGGAGGACGACCTCCACCAGCGCGTCCTCGGGCACTGAGTCGAACCGCAACTGGGCCTCGAAGGTGTCACCGACGCCCACCGTGGCCGTCTGGGAGACGAGCTCCACCGTTGACGCCTGGACTGACACGGCTTCAGCGGAGGCCCCTCCGGCCCAGACGCCGACCGCGGCGACGACCAGCAGCGCTGCGATGGCGCCTCCCACAGTCCGGAGAGCCGTCAACCCGATCCCTCATCGATGCTTCGCCACAGAACAGTGAGACCTTCCGTCTGCCTCCGGAAGCCCATGGCCTCGTAGAGCGCCAGAGCTGCGTGGTTGTGCTCCTGTGTGTTCACGAGGATCTCGCGCGCCCCCCATCGCCGGAGCCACCGCACGGCGTCGGTCACCATCGCCGAACCCAAGCCCCGTCGCTGCTGTGAGGGCCGGACGGCAAGCCGTTGCAGGTAGCCGCGTGAGCCAGCGCGGCCTGTCACCGAGTAGGCAGCGACGCCGGACTCGCCACCGGGCAGGTCGATGACGCGGAGCCGCGAAGTCGGCGTCGCCTGCAGTGCATCGACGAGCCCCGGCCCGTCGAGCGTCCAGAACGGTGAGAACGCGGCTGCATCCAGCGCCAGCACGTGCGATCGATCGCTCCGGCGCCCACGTCTGATCGGCACGCGCTCCATCGCTGGTGGCGCAGGGTCGAGCCCGCTGCGCAGGACGTGCAGCCGTTCGTGCACGGAGAACCCCGCCTCGAGAAACGGGGCCGCATCGGCCGGACCCAGTGCCGACGTGACCGCAGCTCGATAGCCCGTACCCCCCAATGTCGCGATCGAGCGCCCGACGGCGGCCGTCGAGAGGCGACCGCGGGCTGGCGTGAGGTGGGCGGTCGTGGCGTCTCCCCGCCAGGGGGCGATGCGCAGGTGGTCGTCCCCCCGGGTGAGGTCCCGGTGTGCGCTCATGGCGCTCCCACGGTAGTTGGGCATCTGGTGGACCAGTGCGCCACCACGGAGGCGGCGACCCCTCACTACGCTCGTCGGTGGCGTGACCGTCCTTCTCCTCACCCATGAGCGCTACCTCGACCACGACCCGGGACGAGGCCACCCCGAACGTCCCGCCAGGCTCCAGGCCGTGCTCGACGGCATCCACAGCGCGGGGCTGGACGACGCGCTCGAACTGGTCGCACCACGAGTGGCGACGGCCGCCGACATCGGACGGGTGCACACGCCGGCCCACATCGAGCTGGTTCGCCGCTCGAGCGAATCGGGGGGCGGCTGGCTCGACGGGGACACCGCGACGAGCAGCGCGTCGTTTGATGCGGCGCTCCTTGCCGCAGGGGCTGGGCTCACCGCCATCGAGGAGCTCGAGCAAGGCCATGGGGCGAGCGCGTTCTGCGCCGTTCGTCCCCCCGGACACCATGCGACGTCGACTCGCTCCATGGGGTTCTGCTTGTTCAACACGGTGGCGGTCGCCGCAGCAGCGCTCGCCGATCGAGGCCAGCGAGTCCTGATCGTCGACTACGACGCACATCACGGCAATGGCACGCAGGCGATCTTCTGGAGCGACCCGCGTGTGGCGTATGTGTCGCTGCACCAGTACCCGCTGTACCCGGGAACCGGCGCCATGAGCGAGACCGGCGAGGGAGCGGGCATCGGCACGACCATCAACGTCCCGATGCCCGCGGGAGCAACCGGCGACGGGTACCGAGCTGCAGTCGATGAGGTGATCGCTCCGTTCGCCGAGACCTTCGGGCCGACCTGGCTGCTCATCTCCGCTGGCTTCGACGCACACCGACGCGATCCGCTGACCGATCTCGAACTGTCCTCAGGTGACATCGGCGACGTGACCGCGGCGCTCCTCCCGCTGGTTCCCGCCGGACGCCGCATCGCCTTCCTCGAGGGCGGGTACGACCTCGACGCACTTGCAGGGTGTGCCGCCGCGTGTGTCGGCGCTATGGCTGGCCAGCCACCGGTGAACGAACCGACCACATCGGGAGGTCCCGGGCGCGAGGTGGTAGCGGCCGTTGCCGCACTTCAGGGTGAGGCGGTCCGATGAGCCAGCTCGCGGACCTGCTCGCCCACCTCGTCGAGATCGGGGGCTCAGACCTGCACCTCAAGCCCGGATCACCCCCCCATGTGCGCGTCGACGGCCAGCTGCGGGCGGCACCGTTTGAGCCGGTCGGCCCTGGGGTGGTCGAGGCAGTCGCCAGTGAGGTGCTCGATGCGCAGCACCTCGATGAGCTAGAGCGCACGGGCCAAACTGGGTCCGCGCTGAGCGTTCCGCAGGTCGGTCGGTTCCGCGTCGCGGTGCATCGCCAGCGCGGATCGCTAGCAATGGTGGTGCGACGAGTACCCCCCGAGATCCCCGTCCTCGACGAGCTCGGGTTACCGGCGCAGGTCGCGCGCTTCGCGGACGAGTCCCGCGGTCTCGTGCTCGTAACGGGCCCGTCCGGATCGGGGAAGACCACCACCGTGGCCGCGCTGATCGATCACATCAACCGGACGCGTGCGTGTCATGTCCTCACCATCGAAGACCCGATCGAGGTGCTCCATCACGACGTCATGTCGATCGTGACCCAACGCGAGATCGGCAGCGACACGAGCACCTACGCAGATGCGCTTCGCAATGGGCTTCGTCAAGACGCAGACGTGATCTTCGTTGGAGAGCTCTCCGATGCTGACACCGCTCGTCAGGCACTGCGGGCCGCTGAGGTCGGGCACCTGGTGCTCTCGACGCTGCGCGCTTCCACCACGACTGAGGCGATCACTCGACTCATCGAGCTGTTTCCGAGTGACGAGCAGGACAGCATCCGACAGTCTCTCGTGAGCGTCCTGCGCGGCGTCGCCTGCCAGCGTCTGCTCGAGCGCTCGGACGGAGGCGGTCGGGTGGTGGTGGCCGAGGTGCTGGTGGTCACGTCCAAGGTGGTCGATGTGCTCGCGCAGGACAACCGCGCGGGCGAGCTGGAGCGGGTGATTGCCGACGGGCAGTACCACGGGATGCAGTCGCTCGATCAAGCGCTCGTCGAGCGCGTCCAGGCGGGCCTGGTGTCCGTGCCGGACGCCATCGCCGCCTCGTCCACCCCGGAGGATCTGCGCATTGCGCTCAGCCACGCCGGGTTCCCGGGCTGAGCGTCGCCCCGGCGCAACCACCTGGCGGGCAGCGGAGGAGGAAATTCCGGCAGGGAGCAGGAGAACGCTCTCAGGTGGAGAATCTCAAGATCATCCACCTGCCACTAAGGGTGGTTACTTGACCGCCGGACTAGGCCAAATTGCCTAATCAGACCGATCAAGGCGACACAGAGCACCCACACGACGTAGCATGCGGCAAAATCGATACGGCGCTCTTGGCGACGGGTCGGGCACCGCGTTGAACCCCGGAGGAACCATGCACACCAAGCGCAAGATCCAAGCGGTCGTGGCCTTGAGCGCCATGGCCCTGTACGCCTTCGGGGGGCTCCAAACCGCCGAAGCCAAGGCGAGCGACGGCAGCGCATACGCGTTCGGCGCCAAGGCCGACCTTTTGGGAACCAACCTCATCCCGCCCACCCCTGAGGCCATTCAGGACGAGGCCGCGGCCGACGAGACCGACGCAACCCTGATCGGCATCCCGGCGTCGCCGCTGCTCATCAACGGCACCCTCGTTGCTCGTACGATCATCGGCCCCGAGGTCCCCAGCGAGCTCACTGTGGCCTCCCAGTCCATGGAAGGGCCCTACAGTGCTCGGGCCATCGGCCAGATCGAGGACCTCAGCGTCCTGATCGAGACCGCTGTCCCCGGTGGAATGCTCGTCAGCGCTGACGCAGTTCGTGCCGAGGCCGTGGCCAGCTGCTCCGGCGTCGCCGATGGCGACGAGGCGAACTACTCGGCAGCGTCCGAGGTCGTCGACCTCCGCATCGCTGGTGACGAGTCGCTGACCGGTCCGCTGAACGATCTGGTGAAGCAGCTCACCGACGCGCTCAACACCTCCCCGCTGGTCGATGTCCTCGAGGTCCAGCTCAACGTCCTCTCCACCCCTGCCGGGGGCGGAGCGGCCGTTGACGCGATCGTCATCACGGTCCTCAAGGCCATCGCTGGCACCGCACCTGGGCCCCTCGCTCAGATCACCCTCGGTCACGCCGAGGTCGGCCCCACCACCTGTGGCGGTGGCCTGCCCAGTGCCAACGCTCCCGAGTGCAGCGATGGGAAGGACAACGCCGACACTGAAGACACGCTGGCCGACGAAGACGACCCCGGCTGCTTCAACAAGGGCGTCTACGACCCCAACGACACCGACGAGCGCAACGAGTGCAACGACGGGATCGACAACGACGACCGTGAGGACGACCTCATTGACGCCCTCGATCCCGGCTGCCTCCTCGCCGGCGTGTGGAACCCGGCCGACCCGAGCGAGTCGAATGCTCTGGCTCGGACCGGTGTCTCGATCCCCACGGGCCTGGCAGCAGGCTTGGGCATCGGAGCGTTGGGCCTTCTCGCCCTGCGCCGCCGTGTGCTCGTCTGATCATCTGATCACTGCTCTGTAGTCCACGAGGGGCCGCCTGGTTCGCCGGGCGGCCCCTCGTCGCG
>JBBDWQ010000046.1:49882-60522 GCA_040902805.1 Acidimicrobiales bacterium | reverse complement strand
ACTGCTCTGTAGTCCACGAGGGGCCGCCTGGTTCGCCGGGCGGCCCCTCGTCGCGTACCGGTTCGGAGCGGCGCGCAGGCGACGCGTAGCCTCGCGTGGTGATCCCCGAGCGCCTGGCCCCGATCCTCGACGAGGTACGCCCCTTGGCGGCGCGCTTCGAGGCGGGTGGCCACCGGCTCTACCTCGTTGGTGGCATCGTGCGCGACCTCGTGCTCGGTCGACCCCTCAGTGGCGACATCGACCTGACCACCGATGCCAGGCCGGAAGTCACCGCAGAGCTGGCCCGTCCATGGGCGGATGCGGTGTGGGATCAGGGGGCCCGATTCGGCACGATCGGCTTGAAGAAGGGGGCCGTGGTCTTCGAGGTCACCACGCATCGAGCCGAGGCCTACCTTCCTGACTCGCGCAAGCCCGACGTGTCCTTCTCCGGCGAGATCGAGGCGGACCTGGCTCGTCGCGACTTCACGGTGAACGCCATGGCCCTGCGCATCACCGGCGCCGAGGGTGAGGCCCCCGAGCTGATCGACCCCTTCGGCGGGGTGGCCGACCTGGCGGCGAACGCGCTGCGCACCCCGCTAAGCCCTGAGGTCTCCTTCGCCGACGATCCGCTGCGAATGCTGCGAGCGGCGCGCTTCATCGCCGGTTACGGACTGCAGCCGGAGCCGGCGCTGCTGGCCGCGGTGCGCGATCTCGTGGGGCGGCTCGAGATCGTGTCGGCCGAGCGAGTGCGCGACGAGCTCTCCAAGCTGCTGGTCGTGGAGGACCCGACCCCGGGGCTGTGGTTCCTCGTCGACGTGGGCATCGCAGCCATCGTCCTCCCCGAGCTACCAGCGATGCGCGTCGAGCAGGACCCCATCCATCGCCACAAGGACGTACTGGCCCACACGCTGGCGGTGGTGGCCAAGACCTCACCGGCACTCATCGTGCGCATGGCCGCGTTGCTTCACGATGTGGGCAAGCCCAAGACTCGGTCGATCGGTCCCAAGGGAGTGTCGTTTCACCATCACGAGGTGGTCGGTGCCCGGATGGCTCGCGAGCGCCTGCGCGCCCTTCGCTTTCCCAACGACCAGATCGACGCCATCACGCAGCTCGTGTACCTCCACCTGCGCTTCCATGGGTACAACGACGACGTGTGGAGCGATGCCGCGGTCCGGCGCTACGTGCGCGACGCCGGCCCACTCCTCGACGACCTGAACGAGCTGACGCGTTGCGACTGCACCACGCGCAACGAGCGCAAGGCTCGGATGCTCGCGGCGCGCATGGATGCACTCGAGGAGCGCATCGCCGAGCTGCGCGAACGCGAGGAGCTCGACTCGATGCGGCCCGACATCGACGGTGAGGCGGTGATGGCCCACCTCGGCATCGCACCGGGACGCGCGGTGGGCCAGGCACTCAGCATGCTGCTCGAGGCGCGGCTGGAGGAGGGACCCCTCGGTGACGAGGAGGCGTATCGGCGTCTCGACGCGTGGTGGGCCGAGCGTCAGTAGCCGTCAGCAGCCGTCAGCAGCGGAGTCAGATGCCTTGCTTGCGGGCCCGGATGATCAGCGTGGCGGGCACGTAGCGCATGGCATCCACCCACCCGGGGCCTCGAGGACCGGCCGCGGCGGGCTGTGGCTCGAGCACCGCATCGACGCGGAAGTTGGCGCGACCGAGGCTGGTGAACAGCGAGCTGATCGTGCGCGGCAGGCCGTCCTCGACGCGTCCACCATCCCAGTAGGTGCGGTGCACGCGTCGCTCGGGATCGTCGGGGTGGATCAAGGAGAAGGCCGGGTGCGGTAGCGACAGCACGAAGTGGTGCTCGGGTCGAAGCACGCGGTCGACCTGGCGGAACACGCGGTCGAGGTCGTCGACCCCAGCGAGTCCGAACGCTGAGACGACTCCGTCGATCGTGTCGGCGCGAATGAATGCGAGCTCGGCGAGCGGCGAGTGGTGGAGCTCGATCTTCACACCCTCGCGCTCGGCAGCGGAGCGCGCATCGGCGACCTGATCGGACGACTCGTCCACCGCGATGACCTTGGCCCCGTGACGCGCCAGCGCGATGGCGTTGTGGCCGGCGCCGCACCCGAGATCGAGGATGCGCTTGCCTTCGACATGGCCCAGGAGCTTCAGGGTGTCCTCGCGGGCCACGTCGTGCCCGTAGCTGACGACGTCAGTGGGAAGGTCGTGCCCCGCGGGCGCGGCCATGGTGAATCGCTCGTGCATGCTCGCAGTCTGACCCAGATCGCTACTTCAGGTCGGCGTCGCCCTTGGCGTAGGCCTCGACGAGGCGATGGGCTTCCTCGTCGCGGTACTGCACGAGCGGGCTCTTCATGAAGTAGGCGCTCGGGCCCTCGAGGGGACCGCTCATGCCACGATCGAGGCCGATCTTGGCGCAGCGCACGGCGTCGATGATCACGCCAGCGCTGTTGGGGGAGTCGTGCACCTCGAGCTTGAGCTCGACCGTGAGCGGCACGTCACCGAAGTTGCGACCCTCGAGACGGATCATGGCCCACTTGCGATCCTCGAGCCACGGCACGTGATCCGACGGGCCGATGTGCACGTCGCGATCGGAGATGCCCTGGTCGATCTGACTGGTGACCGACTGCGTCTTGGAGATCTTCTTCGACTTCAGGCGCTTGCGCTCCAGCATGTTCATGAAGTCCATGTTCCCGCCGAAGTTCAGCTGGTACGTGTGGTCGATCGTGGTGCCGCGATCCTCGAAGAGGCGGGCCAGCGTGCGGTGCACGATGGTGGCGCCGACCTGGCTCTTGATGTCGTCACCGACGATCGGGACGCCGGCGGCGCGGAACTTCTCGGCCCAGACCGGATCGGACGCGATGAACACCGGGATGGCGTTGACGAAGGCCACGCCCGCGTCGAGGCACGCCTGGGCGTAGTAGCGCTGCGCGTCCTCGGAGCCAACGGGCAGGTAGGACACGAGCACGTCGGCCTTGGTGTCGCGCAGCACCTGCGCGACGTCGACGGACGCAGCCGGGCTCTCCTCGGCGACCTCGCGGTAGAACTCGCCGAAGCCGTCGAGGGTGGGGCCCCGCAGCACCTCGACGCCCAGGTGGGGCACCTCGGCGAAGCGGATCGTGTTGTTGATGTCGGCCTGCAGCGCCTTGGAGGCGTCGAGGCCGACCTTGGTGGCGTCCACGTCGAAGGCGGCCACGACCTCGATGTCGCGGATGTGGTAGCCGCCGAGCTCCACATGCATGAGCCCCGGCACGCGATCGGACGGATCGGCGTCGTGGTAGTAGGTGAGGCCCTGCACGAGCGAGCTCGCGCAGTTGCCCATGCCGGCGATGGCAAGGCGGATCTGGGTCCGGGGTGCACCCTCCGGGTGCACGGGGGACCCGCTCGCCCCTTCGGGCCGGGCAATGCTCTGTGCTGACTGGACCTCGCTGTGCTCGGTCATTGCTGTTCCTCCTGGATGAGTGCATGGCGCTCCCCGGCGATGAGCCGATCGAGCCAAGCAAGGTCGTTGACGATGTTCTCGGTGTCGCGCTCGCGGAGCGCCCCGAGGTAGGTGTCCTGTCCGGTGGCCGTCCGACGACGGAGGTCGTCGCGCCGGCCGAGGAGCTCAGTGCGGCGTCGCTCGAAGAGCTCGAGGCGGGCGCCGTCGGAGAGGTGGCGAGCAAAGGCAACCCGGAGCGTGAACTCGCGGTCGTCACTGACGTCTGGGGACGACAGGAGCTCGATGAGGCGCTCGCGACCGAGATCGGTGATGCCGTACACCTTCTTGCCCCGCCCGGTGCTGGCCCGCAGCCCCGACTCGCGCACCCGGGCTCGGAAGGCGGCCAGCTCGCCGGCCAACGAGCCCGACATCGGCGACGACGGCACAGCGGTTCGCTCCTCGACGGCCTTCACCGCACCCTGGGTCTCGAGGCGAGACAGGGCGGGGTAGAGCGAGCCGAAGCTGATCGAGGCGCGGCCGGGCAACAGCTCACCGAGCCGCTTCTTGAGCTCGTAGCCGTGGAGCTCCTGCTCCGTGAGCAGTCCGAGGATGGCGAGGTCGATCATGGTTGGGGGTGCATCAGTCGATGTATCGATTCGATGTAACGACACATTGTATGACGCCAAGCCATCCGTCAAGTCCCAAGACACCGTGACGTCCGTCACATCAGATCCCAACCGGTAGCCTCGGCGCGTGACGTTCCGACCGGAAGCCATCCGTGGCCACGGCCAGCAGCGGGCCGGCGGCGTGATCGACTACCGGCTAGCCCGAATGGCCGTCGTGTCGGAGTTCCGCAAGGGCCGGGTTGCCAAGCACGAGGTGTGCGACGCCCACCCAGAGCTCAAGCGCGCCGCCGTGTCGGCGAGCGAACCGACGTCGATGGAGTGCCCGATCTGCGAAGAGGACAACATCGTCCTGGTCACCTACGCATTTGGTGACCGGCTCCCCGCGTCGGGTCGATGCATCACTGCCAAAGGCGAGCTCACGAAGCTCGCCAAGAACCGCAAGCGGCTGTCGTGTTACGTCGTCGAGGTCTGCCCATCGTGCTCGTGGAACCACCTCGCCCAAACGTTCTTGCTCGGCCAGGAGTGACCACCGCGCAGATCGAGGTGCTGCGGACCGCCGCCGCGGTGGCCGCCCTGGTGCTCGTCCTGCTGTCGCGGGGGGACGTGGTCGTGCTCGCCGCGTTGCTCGTGGTCGCCTGCTGGCGTCCCTGGGCGCTGGCGGTCGTACCGGCCGTGGTTGCGTCGGCCTGGCGCTGGGGATCGACGTCGCTCGATGCACTGGCAGGTGCCCAGGCAGTGCTCGGTCCGGCAGGGTTCGTCGGGCCCACCACCGCGGCGCTGGCGAGCTGGCTCGCCGCGTTGTCCGTCCTGCTTGCCGCAACCCCACAGGTTGGGGGCACCAGGGTGCTGAATCGGGACACCCATGCCCCGAACGTCGGTGGTCGGCTGCTCCGGGCGGCCGTCGCCGCGACGGGGGCCGCCATCGTGGCCGGACCCGCGGCAGTCGGCGGGATGTGGATCCGCGTCGTCGCAATCGCCATCGCGTGGTTCTGCGCGACGGGCGTGGCGCAGGTTCGCACGCGCTCACCGCTCACCGCGCGCGTCGTCGACGCGCTTGCGGTGGCGACTGGGGTGGCGGCGCTCGCCGTGGCCACACGGGCCGCGCCGGCGTGGGACGGCACCGTAGACCTGTCGGCAGCGCGCGAAGGCGTGGCGATCTCGCTGGCGATCGTCGCACTCGGGGGGATGGCGACCACACTTCGGAGAGCGACCCTCGAACGGCCGACATGACGCCTACGCTCCCTTCACCCCCTCGCGCGATCACCGTCCTGCGCACGCTCACATGAACAAGCGCCGTCCCCCCGCTTCCAAGCCCACTCGCAAGCCCGCCGGCAAGCGCAGCGTCTTGTGGCGACGGCGGCGAGGCCTGTTCCTCGGTGGACTCGCTGGCGTGGCTGCCTTCGGAGGTGTGGCATCGATCGCGTTCCACATCGACCTGCCACCCACCGACGTGCTCATCCAGACGTCGTTCGTGTGTGCCGCCGACGTGTCGGACGCATGTGGCCCCGAGAACGCCATCGCCAACTTCAGCGCCGTCGAAGACCGGGTGAACATCCCGATCAACGACGTACCCCAGGTCCTGGTCGATGCGGTGCTCGCCACCGAAGACCGCAGCTACTTCCGGCACGGCGGCGTCGACCCCGCCGGCATCGCACGAGCGCTGTATCACGACCTGCGCGGCAGCAGCCGCGTGCAGCAGGGCGGCTCGACGATCACACAGCAGTACGTGAAGAACGCCTACCTCACCTCCGAGCGGAGCATCTCGCGCAAGATCAAAGAGGCCGTCCTCGCGGTAAAGCTCGAGCAGCAGCTCGACAAGCGCCAAATCCTCGAGCGCTACCTGAACACCATCTACTTCGGGCGGGGCGCCTACGGCGTGGGCGCGGCCTCACGGGCGTACTTCGGCAAGGACGTCACCAAGATCGGACTCCCAGAAGCCTCCTACCTGGCCGGGTTGATCCGATCGCCCGGCTCCGCCGACGCCCAGGACGACCCCACGGAGGCCACGAGGCGCCGCGGCACGGTCCTGAGCGCCATGCGCGAGGAGGGTTACGCCAGCGCCGAGGAGGCCGCCAGCGTCGATGCCATGGGATGGGAGTACGTGATCCCCCGGCGCGATCGACGCAAGCTCCAGCTGCGCCAGGACTGGCAGGGAATCGGTGCCGAGTACTTCATTGAAGCCGTCCGGCTCGAGATCGCGGACCGCTACGGCGAGGACCTGCTCTACGGCGGCGGTCTGCGCATCTACACCACCCTCGATCACGACATGCAGGCCGCGGCGTGGAGCGCCGTGAACTCCACCCTCGACCGGCCCGACGACCCCGCCGCCGCGCTCGTCGCCCTCGACGAGTTCGGTCAGGTGAAGGCCATGATCGGCGGCCGCGACTTCGAGGCCCAACAGGTGAACCTGGCGCTGGGCCAGCGGGGCGGCGGTTCCGGTCGCCAAGCAGGATCCGCCTTCAAGCCCTTCGTGCTCGCTGAGGCCATCCGCCAGGGCATCTCTCTCAACTCGAAGTTCGAGGCCCCAGCCAGGCTCGTTCTCCCGCGCGCCAACGCCGGCAAGGACTGGATCGTGCGCAACTACGGCGAGACCGAGCAGGGCGTGCTCGACCTCGTCGACGCGACCCGTGTGTCCTCCAACAGCGCGTACGCGCAGCTCATGCTCGAGGTCGGACCGGCAGCGGTGGCCAACCTCGCAAGCGACCTCGGCATCAGAGCGCAGCTTCCTGTCGTCAACTCGCTCGTCCTCGGCACGGGTGAGGTGTCCGTGCTCGACATGGCCACGGGCTTCAGCACGTTCGCCAACCGCGGCGTGCACAACACGCCCACCCTCATCCAGCGGGTGGATCAGATCGGTGACGACGGGAAGAACCTGCGTGCAGTCGAGCGTTCGACCCCGTCAGCAGACCGGGTGCTCACCCAACAGGAAGCCGATCTCGTCACCTACTGCCTGCGCAAGGTGGTGACCGAGGGCACCGCCCGGGCCGCCAACATCGGCACGCCGGTGGCCGGGAAGACCGGCACCACGCAGACGAACCGGGATGCCTGGTTCGTCGGCTACTCCCCCACCCTCACAGCGGCGGTCTGGATGGGCTATGTGGGCGCGCCGGGCGCGCCGGTGCGGTTCATGGACGACGTCCACGGACAACCCGTGACCGGCGGCTCGTTCCCCGCGCAGATCTGGGCCAAGTTCATGCGCGAGGCGACAAAGGGGTCGGGGGGCACGTTCAAGAACCCCGCCGGGTTCCCTGGTCGCGAGCTCAACCCAACCCTCGAGCTGGCGACGACCACGACGACATCGACCACTGATCCCTCTGCGACGACGTCGACCACCGAGCCGTCGCCCACGACCACACGGGCCCCCGCACCCACCGCGACGACACCCAGCACCACCAAGCCAAAGCCCCCCCAGTCGACCACCTCGACAACGCCCGACGTGGTGAACTGACCGCTGCTGTCAGTCGGCCTCACGGTGGGGGTAGTGGGTGCGACACGGGTAGCACCAGCGCTCTAGGTCAGCGACCACCTCGACCTTGCCCTCCGTATCCCACGCTTCCGGGGTCACGTAGGCCCGGTGCACGCGCAACACCTCGATGGTCTGGGAACCGCAGCTGTCGCAGGTACCGATCTCTTCCATCACGGACAAGGTAGCGAGGCTCCCCGGGGTTGGATGGACGTGGCCGCAGCGCCTACCCTGATGGGTGCCGCTGGCAGCCACCTGGGCGCTGGACGGTAGGAGGTACACAGAGATGCGCACGCAGCTCACCGCGCCCGTCATAGGCGCCCGCAAGGTTCGCGAGGGCAACGAGCCGCTCGTGATGGTCACCGCCTACGACGCTCCCGCGGCCCGCATGGCCGACGAGGCGGGGGTCGATCTGATCCTGGTCGGCGACTCCGTCGCCATGGTCGTCCTCGGTTACGACGACACGCTCCAGGTCACCGTCGACGACCTCGCGCACCACACCGGCGCCGTGGCGCGTGGTCTGGCCACATCGGCGCCCGAGCGGACGGCCCGCAAGCCGCTGATCGTGGCCGATCTCCCGTGGATGAGCTACCACACCACCCCCGTCGACACCGTGCGAAACGCGGCGCAGCTCATCCGCGCCGGCGCCCAGGCCGTGAAGCTCGAAGGCGGTCGCAAGCGCCTCCCGATGATCGAGGCGATCATCGACGCCGAGATCCCCGTGATGGGTCACCTCGGTCTCACCCCGCAGTCCGTGCACGCCATGGGCGGGTTCAAGGTGCAGGGACGAGAGCACCGCGCTGCGCTCGAGCTGGTAGCGGACGCCAAGGCACTCGCGGCGGCCGGGTGCTTCGCCATCGTGCTCGAAGGCGTCCCCGACGAGGTGGCCCGCATGATCACCGATGCCGTCGACGTGCCCACGATCGGCATCGGCGCGGGGCCCGGCTGCGACGGACAGGTGCTCGTGTACCACGATGTCCTCGGCATCGAGGACCGCATCCTGCCCAAGTTCGTGCGCCGCTACGCCGACCTGAAGGTGGTCGGCGTGTCAGCGCTCACCGCCTTCGCCGACGACGTCCGCACCGGAGCGTTCCCGGCTGCGGAGGAGAGCTACCACCTCGCCACCGACGTGGCCGAGACTCTCGGTCTCTACGGCATGGCGCCCATCGGCTCTTAGCGCGTCTCGTTCTCGCCGCCCGAAGCGACCGTGGCACCATGGCGCCCGTGACCCTCCACGTGCGCCACCTGCGTCTGCTGCTCTGGGCAGCGCTCGGCGTCCTCGGACTCGGCCTCTGGGCGTTCGTTCTCCGTGGGGCTGACGAACCCGCCGACCCCTACCTCGTGCCGGTTGTGTCCCTGCCCCCCGGTGTCGACCCGCCAGGCGATCCGGCGCGGGAGCTCCTCGCCGGGTTCGACGAGGTCGCGATCACGGTGCAACCGGCTGACGGCAGCCCGCTCCTGGCCTGGTGCCTGCTGGCGGCGCTGCAAGCTGAACAGCGCTCGCGGGGGTTGATGGGGGTCACCGACCTCAACGGCTACTCGGGGATGGCGTTCGTCTACGACGACGACGTCCAGTCCGGGTTCTGGATGCGCAACACGCCCATGCCACTGTCGATCGCCTGGATCGACGCCTCGGGCACCCTCGTGCACAGCGACGACATGGCCCCGTGCGAGGACCGTGACGACTGCCCCAGCTACCGGTCCACCGGCCCGTACCGCAGCGCCATCGAAGTCCCACAGGGTCAGCTCGGCGCGCTCGGCATCGCGCCGGGCGCAACCGTCACCATCGGTGGCGCGTGCGCAGCGCGCGTCTAGCGACCGTCGCGGGTGTCATACCCGGTCCGTAGGGTCCGATGTGTGCAGCAGCCCCACTCACCGCTACGATCCACCGGCCAACTACAAGCCCCTTGCCCCCAGATCGGGGGCCCCGGTCTCGCCGGGTCCAGGAGGAGGAAGATGCCCTATGCGGGCCTATGAGCTGATGGTCATCTTCGAGTCGGGTCTTGACGACCAGGCGATCGACGACCAGGTGAAGTCGGTGACCGCACAGGTCGCCACCCGTGGCGCAAGCGTGGCGTCCACCGACCGGTGGGGTCGTCGCCGCTTCGCCTACGAGATCAACCACAAGACCGACGGGTACTACGTCGTGTGGGAGATCACCGCCGACGGCGCCGATCTCGAAGCTCTCGAGCGGTCGCTGCGCCTCGCGGACGAGGTCGTCCGCCACAAGCTCGTGCGCCTGCCCGACCACGAGGCCGCTCGCCGCGGCCTTCTGGCGACACAGGCAGAACCGGCCCCGACGGCCGGATAGGAGACACATTCACATGGCAGACAACACCGTCACGGTCATTGGCAACGTCACGCGTGATCCGGAGCTGCGGTTCACGCCGTCAGGCCAAGCCATCGCGACCTTCGGGCTAGCGGTCAACCGTCGCTGGCAGAACCGCCAGACCCAAGAGTGGGAGGAGAACGTCTCCTTCTTCGACGTCACGTGCTGGGCCCAGCTCGGCCAGAACGTCGCCGACACGCTCTCCAAGGGCAGCCGCGCCATCGTCACCGGTCGCCTCGAGCAGCGCTCATGGGAGACCGACCAAGGCGACAAGCGCTCCAAGGTCGAGATCATCGCCGACGAGGTCGGCCCCAGCCTCCGCTGGGCCACCGCAGACATCACCCGCAACGAGCGCCGTGATGGCGACGCCGCCCCCGCCGCTGGAGGTGGCGCCGGCCGGCCCGCCCAGAACCAGGCCCCCGCCGGCTACGACCCCGCCGAGGAGCCCTTCTGATGGCAAAGCCCGTTCGCACCAAGAACAAGGACAACGCCCGCCGGGCCAAGAAGAAGATCAGCCTGCTCATCACCGAGCGGGTCGAGTACGTCGACTGGAAGGACGTGAACCTGCTTCGTCGGTTCATGTCCGACCGGGCCAAGATTCGCGCCCGTCGCGTCACCGGCAACAACGTTCAGCAGCAGGCCGAGATCGCCAAGGCCGTAAAGAACGCCCGCGAGATGGCGTTGCTCCCCTACGCCAGCCGGGTCACCCAGACCCGTGGCCCCAAGCGGGGCGATGGCGAGCGCGGCGGCCGTCGTGAGCGCGACCGCGACCTCCCGGCCCCCGAGACCGAGCCGTTGGACCGCACCCCCTCCGTGGGGGGGGGGGGGGGGGGGGGCGCGGGGGGG
>JBBDWQ010000046.1:0-49872 GCA_040902805.1 Acidimicrobiales bacterium | reverse complement strand
TCGTCGACGCAATCGGCGTCGACGACGAGCACGACACGACATTCGACAACGATGTTGCGGCTGAGGCCCCGGATGTCGCGCGCGACACCGACACGTCCGTCGACACCGACACGTCCGTCGACACCGACACGTCCGTCGACGTCGCCGAGGAGGACTGATGAAGGTCGTCATGCGCTCCGACGTCGATCAGGTCGGCAAGAAGGGCGACATCATCGATGTCGCCGATGGCTACGCGCGCAACTATCTCGTCCCCAAGGGCCTGGCGTTCCCGGCCACCGCTGGGGTCGAGGCTCAGGCCACCTCGATGCGGCGCGGCCGCGATCTGCGTGACGCCAGCGATCGCTCCGCCGCCCAGACGGTTGCCACCGCACTCGTGCCCCGCACCATCACCATCGCGGCGAGGGCCGGGGCCGAGGGAAAGCTCTTCGGTTCGGTCACCACCACCGAGGTGGCCGACGCCGTCGGCGCCCAGACGGGTATCGAGATCGACAAGCGCAAGATGCACATCGACGAGCCGATCAAGTCGGTGGGCACACACCACGTGACCGCCAAGCTCCACGCCGAGGTGGAGTTCTCGATCACGGTCGAGATCGTCGCGTCCTAGGCCTATCCACAGAAGACCGGCACGATCCCCAGGCTGTCCACCGACAGTCCCCAGGGTTGTACCCCTAGCCGCCCACAGGCTGCCTGGCGCAAGGTGAAGCCTCCCATGGCCGCACGACCCGACGACACGGACCCCCAACGCAAAACAGCGGCGGCACGCGTTCCTCCCCACGACCTCCAGGCGGAGGAGTCACTCCTCGGCGCGATGATGCTCTCGTCGATCGCGATCGCCGACGCGGCTGGTGTTGTCACCGCTTCCGACTTCTACAAGCCAGCCCACGGCCACGTCTACGACGCGGTCCACACCCTGTACGCCTCGGGACAACCCGTCGACTCGGTCACCGTGGCCGACGAGCTACGCCGTGCCAACCTGCTCGAGGCCATCGGCGGGCCGGCGGTGCTCGCGCAGATCATGGCGTCGACACCGGCCACCTCCAATGCGGGCCGCTACGCGCACATCGTCGAGGAGTACGCGCTTCTCCGCCGACTGATCACGGTCGCGGGCGAGATCGCGGAGCTCGGCTACTCGGTTCCCGACGACGTCACCAAGGCGCTCGATCGAGCCGAATCACTCGTGTACGAAGTGAACGAGCGACGCGTCACCGACAGCACCAAGAAGCTCTCGGAGATGCTCTCCGAGAACCTCGACCGGCTCGAGGCGCTCGTCGAGCGCGGCGAGTCGATCACGGGCACTCCCACCGGCTACCTCGACCTCGATGATCTCCTCTCCGGACTCCAGCCCAACGCGCTGATCGTCGTCGGCGCTCGGCCGGCCATGGGCAAGACCTCGTTCGCGCTCGGGATGGTGGCGCACGCGGCGCTCGTCGCTCGCAAGCCCGCGCTGTTCTTCTCTCTCGAGATGAGCAACCTCGAGCTCTCGCAGCGTCTGCTGTGCGCAGAGGCCAAGGTGGACTCGACGCGGATGCGCAACGGTCACCTCCAACCCGATGACTGGAAGAAGATCTCCGGCGCCATGGGTCGGTTGGGCGATGCTCCCATCTGGATCGACGACAACCCGAACCTCACGATCATGGAGATCCGCGCCAAGGCCCGTCGCCTCAAGAGCCAGGTCGGCGAGCTGGGAATGATCGTCATCGACTACCTCCAGCTCATGACCGGGCGCTCCAGCGCGGAGAACCGCCAGGTCGAGGTGTCGGAGCTGAGCCGTGGCTTGAAGATCCTGGCTCGCGAGCTCGAGACGCCGGTCGTGGCGCTCTCCCAGCTCTCTCGTGGCTTGGAGATGCGCTCGGACAAGCGCCCGATGCTCGCTGACCTCCGCGAGTCCGGAAGCATCGAGCAGGACTCCGACGTGGTCATGTTCATCTTCCGCGAGGAGATCTACGACCCGAAGCCGGAGAACGCCGGCCACGCTGAGATCATCATCTCCAAGCACCGCTCCGGCCCGACCGGTGTCGTCTCACTGGCGTTCCTGCCGCAGTACACGCTGTTCGCCAACATGGCCCGCGGCTTCGATTGACCGAAAGAGCCCGGAGGTGACGGTGGTGCTCGAGATGCGCGACACATGCGAGCGGTGCACGGCATCCCTCCCCCACCACGCACCCGCGAGGATCTGCAGCTTCGAGTGCACGTTCTGCGTGTCCTGTGCGACCGAGATGGACAGCGTGTGCCCCAACTGCGCCGGCGAGCTCGTCCCACGGCCGCGCCGAGGGCCCGCCCCCGTCAGGTGAGCGTGTGCTGCGCTGCGCGCAACGCCATCTCGGGTTCCATCCCCGCGCGGCCCACGAGCCAACAAGCGATCGGCGCCGCGATCCGCTCCGACGCGTGGGCAGCCACGCCCGCCAGCTCCAGCAGCGTCTCGATGGTCGCCGCGTCGGGCGGCTCCACCCCGAGCTGGGTCGCGAACGCCTCGACCCACGCGGTACCTGTCGTGGTCATGGACCTCAACCTACCGTGGGGGGATGGTCGACGAACCGGGGCTGCTGCGGGTGTCGAGCAGCTGTGCGATCCCGCTGGCCGAGCTCACGTGGCGCTTCAGCCGTTCGGGTGGCCCCGGTGGTCAGCACGCCAACACGTCAGATACCCGCGTCGAGGTGCGCTTCGACATCGCGGCATCAGCCGGACTCGGACCGCGGCAGCGGTCCCGGCTCATCGACCGACTGGGTCCCGTGGTGCGGGTGGTCGTGTCCGACGAGCGATCGCAGCTCCGGAACCGGGAGCTGGCCCTTGAGCGGCTGGCGATCCGGCTTGCCGACGCGCTCCGGGTCACGACGCCCCGCCGAGCCACTCGCCCCACCAAGGGCAGCGTCGAGCGTCGGCTCCAAGGCAAGCGTCGACAGGCCGACCGAAAGGCGGCCCGACGGCGCCCCGATCTCGATCGCTGAGGGCGCCCGACACCCCGATACCCCCGCCCCCATGATGACGGAGGGCGGTCAACAGAGTACGTTGAGGGACCGGGTTGGGCAACACGGGCGGTGCAGATGACCGACGGCACTGGGATGCCAGACAGCGCAGCTGCGCTGCAGACAACGTACGTGGCCTCACTCCTTGCTGAGCTCGCGCGCCTTGTCGGAGAGCTCGAGCAGATGGCTGGGGTCCGCCGCGCCGAGCCTGCGAGCGCAGCGGCCATCGCGGCACAGCAGGCCGCGATCGTGGCCGCGGCCCACGAGGAAGCCGCCGCCGTGCTCGCTGGCGCACACCTGGCCGCGGCCCGCGTCCTGGAGCGTGCCGCCAAAGGCGAGCACGCCACCGACGCGCCGCCTCCGGCCGCACCCGATCACGATCGGTCGGTCGTAGACCTTCGTGACGCCACCCTCGCGACCGCCCCGGTCGATTCCGTCGACGATCACGAGGCCCCTCCGCCACCCCCGGCTGCGCAGCCACCGGTAGTGCAGGCGCCAACCGCTGGCGTTGATTCGCCACGGACGCCCGGCGACCCGCCCGAGGCCGACATGCGTGCGTCCATCGCCGCGGCCATGGACATGGCGCGGGGCCTCTCACAGAGCATCCAGCAGCTCGCCCGGGAGCTCGACGAATCGCCGGCACCGTGAGCCCCTCGGAACTCACCCTTCGTCGCGACACAGCCCTCGCCGGGCGCGTCCTGGTCGTCGCGTCCGAGGACGCGGTCGGTGGCCCGCTCCGTGATCTGCTCGACGCCGGGGGACACGACGTTCGCTTGGTCGGGTCGGGTGCCGATGCGGTGTCACTCGCGGTGCGCTTCCTCCCCGAGCTGGTCGTGGTGTCACGTTCGCTGCCCGGCCTCGACGGACTTGGGGTCTGCCGGGCGCTGCGCGCCGACCAGCGGACCGCGGACGCCCGAATCATCGTGATCGGCCCGTCTGAAGGGGCGGCCGACCTCGTCGACGGTCTCGAGAGCGGTGCCGATGACTACTTCGACGACTCGATCGACCTCACCGAGCTGAGCATCCGGATCCGGGCGTCGCTGCGACGGGACCGGAGCTTGCGTGAGTCGTCGCCGCTGACCGGAATGCCCGGCAACGCCCGCATCACCGCCATGGTCGCTCGGTGCATTGACGATGCGACGCCATTTGCCCTGGTGCACGCCGACCTGCGCAACTTCAAGGCCTACAACGATCGCTACGGCTTCGCCCGCGGCGACGAGGCGCTGCTGGTCCTCGCGCGCGTCGTGGCCGACGTGGGCTCAGCACTGGCCGGTACGCCCCGCCTGTTTGGTCACCTCGGCGGAGACGACTTCGCGCTCGTGTGCCCACCGCAGCTGGTGCGGGCGGTGTGCGATGAGATCGTGGCCCGCTTCGACGCCTCGGTGCAGCCGCTCTACGACCTCGAGGACTGGGAGAACGGGTTCATCGAGGTCACCAACCGGCGTGGTGAACGGGCCACCTACAGTCCGTTGACGGTCTCGCTGGGCGTGACGACATCCGTTCTGCGGTCATTCGTCAACGCGGCCGAGGCAGCGGCGGTCGCCACCGAGATGAAGCAGCTGGCAAAGCTGGTGCCGCAGTCCGCGTGGCGCATGGACAAGCGCACCTCCTAGCCGCGTAGGCCGCGGCCGCTCGGTGCGTCAGGTGAGGTCTGGGTGCTGCGGCAGGTTCGGCAGCCGCGCCCACACCGAGCCACAGTGCTCATCTACGCCCGCGATGCCCCCGCTGCGCTCCGCGAATCGCCTCGCCACTTCCAGGCCCGCGCCCTCGTCATCGTCGAAGGCGGCTGACGTGGCGTGGAGCAAGGAGAAGCCGCGTGTCGACTGGCGCGGCTCCGAGTTCGCGCCCATCACCCTGAGGCGCACCGTGGCGCCTCCGTTGGTCGCGGTCACCGTCAACGGAGGTGTCGTGCGCGCCAACGCGTGGCTGAGCAGTCCCATGAGGATCTCCCGGAGGTGCGCAGGGTCGATCCACACCGCGGTGTGGGCGTCGATATCGAGGTGTACCTCGACGTCGTCCACCCGGCTCGCTGCGTCGATCACCGCGGGGGCGAGGGCGATCAGCTGTGGTTCCGCGGGGGCTTCGGCGGGGCCGGTCGCCGCTGAGGTCAGCTGCTCGACCGTGGCGGCACATGAGCGGATGGTGGCCAGGAGGCCGAGCCTCTGGTCGTCGGCCAGCACCTCCCATGCCGTGGTCAGCAGCTCGAGGAGCCCGATCAAGGCCGCCATCGCAGGGGTGACGGTCTGCATGGCTTGCGCCGAGAGGACCCGCGGCGACGCCACCTCCGGCTCGTCCACACGCCGGACGTCAGGGCGGACCGGGGGCAAGCTGCCGGCGTCGGCCGCCCGCGACCGTTGCACGGCCCGCAGCGCGGGCCAGCCCAGGGACTCACCCGAGATCCCGCGAACCGGAACGCAATCGTGGATCCCCGCGGCGAGGACACGGGCGGCATCGTGCGGATCGGTCGAATCGGTGAGCGCGACGATCGGGACGGCTGTGCCCGCGCCCTGGAGCAGCGGACCGATCGACGTGACGTCGAGTGCAAGCTCGGCCCCGAGCACCACGACGTCGACGCCACCGAACGCGAGCGCATCGAGCCCGGCAGCAACGGTCGCTGTTCGCAGCACCGTGAAGTGCGCGGCGCTGGCTGTGCTCAGCAGTGATCTGAGCTCACTGGCGACGGTCGGCCGCGCTTCGATGACCAGGGCGCAGACGTCCGGCCGATCGATGCTCGACGGCGACTCAGCTCGTTGGTCCTGCTGCGCGCTCAGCGTGGTCATCGCCTCGTGGTTTCAGTCCTGAACCTCCGCCCGGACCAGCCGGGGGCGGTCGGCCTCCAGACCCAACGGTAGCAGGCCCACGGTTCGGCTCAGGGAGGGTCTTCACCAGGTACGGCACGCTGCCCGAGCTCCTCGACCCGGCCTTGGAGCTCGTCGAGAAGCTCGCTCAGGGCCCGCATCTCAGCCTGAGCGCCGACGAGCGGACTGGGATCGTCATCCACCCCACCTTCGGCGCCCTGGGTGACCACGGAGAGCGCTCGCTGGTCGAGCTCCGACCGCACGGCCTCCAGGGCCACCTGCTCGGCCCGCACCTGGTCAGCCTGGGCGGTGGCCTGCGCGACGAGCTGTGCCGCCTCGGCGCGGAGCGCCACGACCTCTGCATAGAGCTCGGTTGCCTCCGCTCGCAGGGCCAGCACCTCATCAACCGCGGCGCGCTCGGCCTCGGCCAGCACCTCGCGGGCGGCTAGCAGCTCCCCATCGTCAGGTCCGGGGGTCATGGTCCGGAGCTCACCGGCAGGTCGAACACCTGACCGGGGTACACCAGGTCCGGGTTGCCGGGATGCGCGAGATGGCTGGTGTTGACCTCGATCAGCGCTCGCCAGTAGCCGGCGATCTGCGCCTCTGTGGGCGTCGTCGTTGCCATGCGCTCCACCTCCTGCTGCGCAATCGACCAGAAGCTCTCTCCGACCACCACAGTGTGCTGCAACACGGGGCCCGTCGAGGGATCGCCTCCGCCACCGGGCGGCGCGGTCACCACGGGGCCCGTGGTGGGGGACGGCGCGACCACTGTGGTGCTGCTGGAAGGTGAGGTCGTGGGCGATGCGACCGTCGTGGCAACCGCTGGCCCGTCAGCCGGATCGACCTCATCGCCACCACGGGCGGCCCAGCCGATCACAGCTCCAATGATCAAGGCCGCGAGCACGACGAGGAGCACGAGGGGAGGCCGTCGACGACCGGGCTCCTGCGGCCCTGAGGTGGCTTCGGCGGCTCGTGCCTCGCCTCGGGCGCGGAGCGCTTCCGCTCGCTGCACCAGAGCATCGAACCGGCCCGCCGGATCCCCTGAGCGCGTGGTCTCATCGCCCGAGTCGGGGGCATCAGGGCTCATCGTGGTCCAGCAGCCTCCTGTCCCGGACCGTCGCCCACCTGGGGCGGCACGCCGTGCGGTCCGGGGCTCGGAGGCTACGGAGCGCCGCCCCCCAAGTCGAGTATCGAACACCCGTTCGCACTCCCGGTACGGTCGGTCGGGCCTTGCGGCCCCACGTCCACCCTCTAGTCTCTCGCCATGACTTCCGGTTCGTCCCCCGCCCCCCCCGCAGCCTCTGGTCCCCCGTCGGACTGGCCCGCGCAGGCCGCCGACACCATCGAGCGGGTCGTTGGCAATGTCCGAGATCGCACCACCGGCCCGGCCATCACGGTCGCCCGCTGGATCGTCTACGGCACCTTTGCTCTCCTGGTGGGCACCATCGTGGCGGTGCTGCTGGCCATCGCGGCGGTCCGCCTGCTCGATGCCTACCTGCCCGCATCGGTGGTGGGTGACGACCACACCTGGGCCGCGCACCTGTTGGTCGGCCTGTGCTTCACGCTGACCGGGATGGCCCTGTGGTCGAGGCGCGCCGCCCGGCCCGAGTGAGCCGGCAGGAATAGCCCCGCCGGGCACATCGTTTGTAGGACCGTCCACGAAGCGAGAGGCAGCCATGAGCACCCCCACCCCCGACGTGCATGAGGTCGTGATCGTCGGATCAGGCCCGGCAGGCCTGACCGCGGCGGTCTACACGGCCCGCGCCAACCTCGCTCCGCTGGTCATCGAAGGCGAGCCGTCCTCGACCTCGGACCAGCCGGGCGGCCAGCTGATGCTCACCACGGAGGTGGAGAACTTCCCCGGCTTCCCCGATGGCATCATGGGCCCCGAGCTGATGGGACGGTTCCGGGAGCAAGCGGCACGCTTTGGGGCCGATATCCGCACCGAGAAGGTCACCCGCGTGGATCTGTCCGCCCGCCCGTTCGGGGTGTGGGTTGGCTCTCCGGATGCCGCTGAACCGACCTACCGCGCTCAGGCGCTGATCGTCTCAACAGGTGCGGAATCCCTCATGCTCGGGCTGCCGAACGAGTCGCACCTCATCGGACACGGTGTGTCGACCTGCGCCACCTGCGACGGGTTCTTCTTCCGGGACCACGAGATCGCCGTCGTCGGCGGCGGGGATTCGGCCATCGAAGAAGCGATGTTCCTCACCAAGTTCGCGACCAAGGTCACCATGCTCGTGCGTCGCGACCAGCTCCGAGCCAGCAAGATCATGCAGGACCGAGCCTTCAGCAACCCCAAGATCGAGATTCGGTGGAACACCGTCGTCACCGAGATCGTGGGCGAGAACAAGCTCGATCACCTTGTCGTCGAGGATGTTCTGACCGGCGAGACCTCTGAGCTGGCAGCCACAGGACTCTTCGTCGCCATCGGTCACAAGCCCAACACCGACCTCGTCAAGGGCCAGCTGGAGCTGGAGGACAACGGGTACCTCGTCACGGGCCGGTGGGGCGGAGCCTCGACCACCAACGTCGAGGGTGTGTTTGCCTGCGGCGACGTCCAGGACCACACCTACCGCCAGGCCATCACCGCCGCCGGTTCGGGCTGCGAGGCCGCCATCGACGCCGAGCGCTGGCTCGAGGCACAGCACAGCTGAGCGGCCCCTCCGACACGGCGTGGCGGGAATGCCCGCCCTGTCCAGCCGGTTACACCGTCTGCACCCATCCACACCGCTCGATGCGGCCCTAGGAGGACCCTCGACATGCCCACCACCCTGACCGACGCCACCTTCGACGAGGAGATCGCTGGCTCCGCCGAGCCCGTTCTCGTGGACTTCTGGGCGGAGTGGTGCGGGCCGTGCAAGATGATCGCCCCGATCCTCGATCAGATCGGCGAGGAGCAGGCCGGCAAGCTCCGCATCGCCAAGCTCAACGTGGACGACAACCCTGATATCGCCCGTCGCTTCGACGTGATGAGCATCCCCACGCTCATCGTCTTCCAGAACGGTCAGCCGGCCAAGCGGATGGTCGGTGCCAAGGGCAAGAGCCAGCTGCTCGAGGAGCTCGGCGAGTTCCTGGACTGACGCCGCATCGCACGGGACAGAACGCACGGCCCGCAACGCCTGGAACCGGTTCTCCACAAGGTTCCACACAGGTTGTGGACAACGTCAACCTCCCGTTGAACCACAGACCCTCGACGCGCTGTCGAGGGTCTGCTGCGTTCTCGGGGTGGTTCCTTGGGAGTCAGGCGCCGCCAGCCATCGCACGATAGATCCGTTCGAGGTCCTCAAGCCCACCAAACTCGATGACGACCTTGCCCTTGCCATCCGCGGAGGCCATCGAGACCTTGACGCGGGTGTCAAGATGTTCCGCTAGGAGCTCCTCGAGCTCTAGCAGCCCCGGCGGGCGCAGCCGCTTCCCTGCCGCCGCTCGGCGGGCGCCGGCCTCCGTGTCGGGCTCGGCCGTCTCGTCGCCATGGACCCGAACGGCCTCCTCGGCGTCGCGGACCGACATGCCGGTGGCCACGATGTCACGGGCCAGGCGTTCCTGGAAGACTCGATCTGGGGTTCCCAGCAGCGCCTTGGCGTGCCCGGCAGCAATCTGGTTCTCGGCCACGAGGCGCTGAATCGACGGGGGGAGCTGGAACAGCCGAAGCGTGTTGGCCACCGCCGACCGGGACTTCCCGACCTTCTGGGCCACCTGCTCTTGCGTCAGGTCGAAGTCCTCCATCAGCTGCTGATAGGCGGCGGCCTCCTCGAGGGGGTTGAGGTCTTCACGATGCAGGTTCTCGACCAGCGCCTGCTCGAGCGAGAGCACCTCGTCGACGGTACGCACCACCACAGGGATCGAGGGCAGTCCGGCCCGCTTGGCGGCCCGCCAACGTCGTTCTCCGGCGATGAGCTCGAAGCGCTCGTCACCCAGATCGCGGACGAGAACCGGCTGCAGCACCCCCAGCTCGGCGATCGATGCGGTGAGGGTGGCCAGCGCCTCCTCGTCGAAGTAGTTGCGCGGTTGGTGGGGGTTCGGGGCAATCGCCTCGACGGGCACCTCCCGCAGGGCAGAACCCTGCTCACCTCCGATGTCCGTGGGGATCAAGGCCCCGAGTCCTCTACCGAGTCCGCTGCGGCGTGCCACCGCTCACCTCCTTGGCCAGCTCGCGGTAGGCAATCGCCCCGCGAGAACTTGCATCGAACGCAATGATGGGCTGCCCGAAGGACGGCGCCTCCGAAAGCCGCACCGTGCGAGGCACCACGTTGCGGCACACCTTGGCGCCGAAGTGCTCGCGGACCTCGTTGACGACCTGGTCGGCCAGCTTGGTGCGGGCGTCGTACATCACCAGGATGATGGCGCTCACCTCGAGCCCGGGGTTGAGGTTGCGCTGCACGAGATTGACGTTGCGCAGCAGCTGCCCGAGGCCCTCCAGGGCGTAGTACTCACACTGGATGGGCACGACCACTTCGGTAGCGGCTGCGAGTCCGTTCACCGTCAGGAGTCCCAGCGACGGCGGGCAGTCGATCACCACGAAGTCGTAGTCGTCACGCACGTCCTCGAGCGCCCGCTTCAGGCGCAGCTCACGACTGAACGCGGGAACGAGCTCGATCTCGGCGCCGGCCAGATCCAGCGAGGACGGGGCGCAGAACAGGTTGCGGACCGAAGTTGCCTCGACGCAGTCCTCGATCGGGAGATCATGCAGGATCACGTCATACATCGACCCTTGAAGGTCACGGATGTTGATCCCCAAGCCCGTGCTGGCATTGCCCTGGGGGTCGAGGTCCACCACAAGGACCCGATAGCCGATGTCAGCCAGGCAGGCCCCCAGGTTCACGGCGGTGGTCGTCTTGCCCACGCCCCCCTTCTGATTGGCCACCGCCATGACCCGCGGCAGCGGCCGGGCGAACGAGCTCTGGACCACAGGCTCCTCCGTCACCGCTGGCGGAGGATCCGCCACGTCGACGATCACTGACGAGCCCGACTCCGTGGCGGCCCTGTCCGGAACCGAGGGGGCGGTCTCGGCCGGGGGCGCGTCGGCTAGGGGCGCGCCCGGATCGCCGGCATTGTCACCCAAGAGATCATGGAGGCTGGACAGATCGTCGAGTCCCGGCAGGGGGCCTCGCACGGGTAGCGGCGCCGAAGGCCCACCCTCCTGGTTTGCGGGGGTCAGCTCCGCGGATTCAGGCCCGTGGTCGGTTGCGCCCGCTACGGGTGATGGGTCGGCATTGTCGGCCCGCAATCGTTGGAAGATCGCGCGGCCGCGGGCGGCGGCGTCGTCGGACTCGGTCACGGGCTGCATCCTGCCTGGTCCAACTGCTCGGCGCAAGGAACCCCCAGGGATGTTCCACGTGGAACCCTCGACCTTGTCCTCTCCGACCTCGATCCATGTTCCACGTGGAACACCGCTCATGGGCCGATCAGAACAGCGGGCGCTTGGCCGGCATCCCATCCCGGCGGGGAACGTCGTCCGGGCAGGGATCCACCTGGGTCAAGACCTGGATGGCCGGGTCATCCGGCGTCCGCTCCTCGGGCCGCAGACCCAGCCGAGCCAGGGGCTCGATCGGCCAGCGAGGTACGCGGTCCGGGGGCTCGCTCACCACCAAGCGTCCGCCGACCCGCAGCAAGGGCGCCGCGCACTCGGCGGTGACGGCGGGCCGGCCAAAACCGCGGGCCAGCACGGCGTCTGCCGCCCCCCGCAGCTCGCTTCGTCCGATGACCTCGGCCCGGCCGCAGACGACCCGGGCGTGCGGGAAGTCCAGGTCCGCCAGCGCCGCTTCGAGAAACGAGCAGCGCTTCGCCATGGCATCAACGAGCACCATCTCGAGATCCGGACGGGCCGCGGCTACCACCAAGCCCGGTACCCCGCCCCCGCTCCCAAGGTCGATCACGCATCCCACCACCGGACCCAGGGCCCAGAGGAACCCCGCCGCGTGCTCGATGTGGTCCTCGACATCCGCGGGCCCGAGAAACCCGAGGCTGCGGGCGCGGCGCAGCTGACGCACCAGCGCAGATTCCGCCGTCATGCGGCACACGCCAGCTGCGAACGGTTAGGCGTCAGGAAGGATGACCACCCGGCGACGGGCATCTTCGCCTTCGGACACCGTGTGCACCCCGTCGATGTCGTTGACGGTGTCGTGCACGACCTTACGGTCGGGAGGGCTCATGGGCTCGAGCGCCTTCTGCACACCGGAGGCCTTGACCTCGTCGGCGATCTGGCTCACAAAGCGGGCGAGAGCCTCGCGGCGGCGCTGACGATAGCCCCCCACATCAACCCGGATGCGAGCGTGGGTCTCACCTGGTTGCTGGCGCTGCAGAACGCTGCGCGATAGCTCCTGGATGGCCTGGAGGGTCTGTCCCTTCGGGCCGATCAAGAGGCCAAGGTCCTCCCCGGTGACGTCCAGCTCGACCGCGCCCTCCTCGGCGGGCATGGCCGCAACGTCGCCGTCGAGTCCGAATGCATCGAGAAGATCCAGCAGGAACCCCCGCACGATCTCGCCCTGGGCTACCAGCTCTGTCTCGCTCATCTCGATCTTCTCCTCGTCGTTGTCCAACCGCTCCTGCTTGCTCGCCCGAGTCCGGTCCCCGCTCCGGCCACCTCCCTGGCTCCGTTGCTTGGGGGCCGCTACGGCCTTCCGGCCGGCCGGCGCATCCGTGTCCGCCTCGACCGTGGCCGTCGTGGCGGCCCGGGCTCCCCCGCCTCCGGCGCGTGTCTTGGGCCCGGAGGCGTCCCGCGAGCGGCCACCGGACTTCCCACCCCGGCCGCCTCCGGTCCGGCCCTTTCGATCTCGCCTCTCCACCTTGGGCCGGGGCTTGGTCGGCCGGACCCTCGCCCGGACGCGCGCTTCACCCCGGGTGCGGCCGAACAGGCCCGTACGGGGCTCGTCGATGACCTCGAACTCTGCGTCCTGCTCGTCCACGCCGAGCTGGTCCAGGGCCGCATCCTTGGCCTCGTCGACCGTCTTACCTGTGGTTTCAACCCATTCCATGCGTTCCAGCTCTCATGTGATCGATGATCGGTATCGCTCGGCACGCCTTGGGGCGCCCGGCGGGGGTCGTGCTCGGAGGTCGAGCTAGCGACGCTTCTTCTTCTTCTTGGATCGATTTGCGCCGGTCCGTGCGGTCGGGGGCGGCGGTGACGTGCGCTTGTCGGTGGTGGCCGATTGATGCTCGTTGGTGGTGTCGGTCCCCGACGCCTCAACGGCCTTGGCCTTGCGTCCCAGCTTCGGGATCAAGTCGGGGCCACCGTGTTCCGCATTGAGCTTCTTGGCCTCGGCCGACGCCTGCTGAGCCTGTGCCCCGAGGGAGTTCTCGCCGTGGTACAGGGTCCGCGTGATGTAGTGCTGCATCCCGATCCGATAGAGGTTCGAGGTCACGAAGTAGACCACCAGGGCGGCAGGGGAGACGAAGGCGAAGAACACGAACATGGCCGGCATCAGGCGCATCAGCATCTTCTGCTGCGGCGGCATCTCGGCGCCCGGGTTGCGGCCCTGAATCTGCTTCTGCTGGTAGTAGCTCGACACAGCAACGATGGCCACCATGGCGACGTGGGGGAGCCCGTGCGTGAAGCCTTCCGACAGCGCCTTGCTGGCGCTCTCCGCGAGGTCGACGCCGAAGGCGGTCATCTCCTTGGCACCGTCGAGGGCCCGATACATCGCCGACCCGCTCTCGATGTGCTGCGGATCGAACGTGCCGTCGTCCCCGAGTCGGGTGATGCCGCGAATCAGGTTGAACAGGAAGAAGAAGACGGGTGCCTGCAACAGCAGGGGTAGGCAGCCCCCGAGCGGGTTGAGCTGGTTCTCCTTGTAGAACGCCATGAGCTCCTCGTTGAGCTTCTGGCGATCGTCCTTGTACTTCAGCTGTAGCCGGCGCATCTCAGGCTGCAGCCGCTGCATCTGGATCATGCTTCGGGTGCCCTTCAACGTGAAGGGGGTGGTGATCACCATCACCACCAGGGTGAGCATGGCGATCGCGAACGCGTAGTTGGGCACCACGTCATAGAAGGTCGTGAGCGCCTTCCCCATGAACGTGTAAATGCCGTCGAACATCAGTTCGCCTTTCCGTCAGGAACAGGGTCGAATCCCATGCCGCCCCAGGGGTGGCACCGCAGGATGCGCCGAAGCAGGAGCCGGCTGCCCGTTGCGGCGCCGTGGCGCTCGAGGGCTTCGAGCGCGTACGCAGAACAGCTCGGATCGAACCGACACGGAGATGGGCGTCCTGCCGCGAGCTTCCGATATCCCCGCACGAGCAGGTGCAGACCGTGCGCCACCGGGCTCATCGCGAACGCTCGGTCGCGGCGGCGACGGCATCCTGGAGGTGACCCAGCACGTCGGTCCACGGAAGCGATGCCACCTCGCTACGAGCCCCGACCAGGTACGAGCCCGCCGGCAGCCGTTGCGCCACCAGCAGCTCTCGCAGCGCGGCTCGGAGGCGGCGTCGTATGCGATTGCGCACCACGGCGCCCCCTGCGGGGCGCCCTATTGCGAACGCGACACGAGGGGGAGCGGGGCGATCTGACGCTGCGGGCGGCAGCCACGTGACGGTCAACGGCCCTCGTCCGGCGCGCCGGCCATCCTGGCGAAAGGCGAGAAAGGTTCGTCGATCCGTGACGCGCCAAAGCTGCGGGCTCGCCCAGGTCCTCGGGGGGTCAACCATGGCCGTGGTCATCCTCGACCGACCGCCGCTAGGCCGAAAGACGCTTGCGGCCCTTGAGGCGGCGTGCCTTGACCACCGCCCGTCCGGCGCGATCGGACATCCGATGACGGAAGCCGTGACGCTTGGCGCGGCGGCGCTTGTTGGGCTGGAAGGTGCGCTTCACTGCTTGCCTCCTCGTCTGTCGGTCCGGGGACCGGCAGCGATGAACCTGTCGACGTGCGCGGGTTGCCGAAGTGGGGGCAACCCGGCGGGCGATCCTGTGGGGACACCACGACGCGCCGGAGCCCCGGCACTCGTTGGTGCGGAGGCAACGCTAGAGGTTCGGCCGCGTTACCGGCAACCTGGGGACACCGCGACGGCGCGTTAGCACACCAATCGGCTCCGACCGGGGACCGCGCGACCCGCTGACCTGGGCAAACAGAGATCTTCCACAAGCCCTTGCCGAGGGCTCCTGCCCTGGTGCTACGGTGCCCGAACCGCCACGACGACTCGAGAGCAGACGCTTCCCCGCCCCCGGAGCCTCGTGACGGACTCGAAGTGCTTCGTTCAGCGGTTGTCCCTCACGGGGCAGCGGTGAACCGGGGCGCTCGTTTTCCACAGGTGTGGACGTCGCTGTGGACGTCCCTCAGATCAGGAGGCTGGCCCAGGGGTGAACGAGGCGCAGCGGCTGTGGAATGAGTGTGCCGGCATCGTACGCGCCCAGGTATCCGAACCGGTGTGGCTCACCTCGTTCGAGGCCGCCCGAGGCGTGAGCTTCGATGGGTCGACCTTCACGCTGGCGGTGCCGTCGTTTCTGGCCAAGGAGCGGATCGAAGGCCGCTACCAGTCGCTGGTGCGGGACGCCCTCACCGAGGTCGGCGCCAACGACGTCGCCCTCGCCTTGGAGGTCGCACCCACCGAGCCCGAGCCGGCCTGGACCGTGGCTCCCTCGTCGGCTACTCCTAGCACTTCGGCCCCATCGATGGGTGCTGGCTCCCTTCCCGTCCAGGACATCAACCCTCGGTACACCTTCGAGACGTTCGTGATCGGACCGTCAAACCGATTTGCCCACGCGGCCGCTCTCGCGGTGGCCGAAACGCCTGCCCGCAAGTACAACCCGCTGTTCATCTACGGCGACGCGGGACTGGGCAAGACCCACCTGCTGCAGGCCATCGGCCACTACGTGCGGGAGAACTACCCCACCTACCGGGTGCGATACGTCACCTCGGAGGCCTTCCTCAACGAGTTCATCGACGCGGTGCGCCAACGCACCAACGACAGCTTCAAGCGTCGGTATCGAGATGTCGACGTGCTGCTCGTCGATGACATCCAGTTCATCGAGGGCAAGACGGAGACGCAGGAAGAGTTCTTCCACACGTTCAACCACCTGCATCAGCTGAACCGCCAGATCGTGCTGTCGTCGGATCGGCCACCGGATGCCATCAGCACCCTCGAGGACCGGCTCCGGAGTCGGTTCAAGATGGGGTTGATCACCGACGTGCAGCCTCCCGACCTCGAGACCCGTCTCGCCATCTTGCGCAACAAGGCCGAGCGGGAAGCCACCTGGATCCCGCCGGAGGTCCTCGAGTACATCGCCACCAACATCACCGACAACATCCGAGTGCTCGAGGGCGCCCTGATCCGGGTCGCCGCGTTCGCCAACCTCACCTCCGAGCAGCTCAGCGTCGACACCGCCGCCCATGTGCTGGGTGATCTGCTCACGGCCCGGCAGCCAAAGCCGATCACGCCGCTCCTCATCCTCGAGGCCACCTCGAAGATGTTCGGCATCCCGATCGAGGAGATCATCGGCAAGAAGCGCCAGCGGCCGCTCGTCACGGCCCGCCAGGTCGCCATGTACGTCTTCCGGGAGATGACCGACCTCAGCTACCCCGCCATCGCCCGCGAGTTCGGCGGCCGTGACCACACCACCGTGATCCACGCCGTCGAGAAGATCAGCGCCCAGATGCAGACGCAACGAGCCACCTACGACCAGGTGACCGAGCTCGTCCAGACCATCCGAGCCGGCTCATGATCAGCACTGGGGATGGCATGTGGACGCACGCTCCTCAACCGCGCCTGCCTGTGGGCAACTGCAGGGTCGCGCGTCCCACCTCCCCCGAAGCGTCCCGGACCTGTGCAAACCTGGGGACGACGGTCGAACAACTGCACCATCGCTGACCTGGGCAAACGCTTGGTCATCCACAATCCACAACCCCTACCACCACTCCTTCGTTTGTCAGCACAACACGACGGTAGAAAGCGAGACACGGCGTGAAGTTCCGATGTGAGCGTGATGTCCTCGTCGAGGCCCTCGGCAGTGCCGGCCGCGCCGCCGCCGGTCGGGGCACCTCGTTGCCGGTCCTGGCCGGTGTTCGAGTGGAGCTCACGGGAAACCGCCTACGCCTCACGGGGACCGACCTCGAGCTCACCATCGCGGTCGAGGTCGAGGTGTCCGGGTCGGGCGACGGGGTCACGGTGCTTCCCGGGCGGCTGGCCTCGGACATCGCACGCGCCCTGCCCGCTGGGAGTGTCGACATCGAGGTTGACGCTGATGAGGCGCGCATCGCCGCCGGTCGCTCGGAGTTCTCGCTGCGGACGTTGCCCGCCGAGGAGTTCCCTCGCCTCCCCGAGCCCACGGGCGACGCGGTCACCCTCACCAGTGCCGAGCTGTCGAGCGCCCTCGCTCAGGTCGTACGTGCTGCTTCAGGCGACGACGCCCGCCCGATCCTCACCGGTGTCCTCCTCGCCGCCCACGAGGGCGGGTTGCGGCTCGTCGCGACCGACTCCTACCGGCTTGCCGTACGTGACCTTCCGGGTACGTCGCTGTTGGCCGAGGGTCAGCACGTGCTGGTGCCGTCCCGCGCTCTTCAGGAGCTCGCGCGAGTGCTCACGGGGGGTGACACGCTCAGCATCCGGCTGGGGGAGCGTGATGCCAGCTTCGAAGTCGGTGGCACCAGGCTCACCACGGTGCTCATCGAGGGCGAGTTCCCGCCCTATGAGCGGCTCATCCCGCAGGCGCAGCCCAACCGGCTCACGGTTGGACGCGAGGTCCTCCTCGAGGCGGTCCGTCGTGTGAAGCTGCTCGCTCGCGAGGCCACGCCAGTCCGCCTGACCATGTCGTCGGACGGCCTCGAGCTCGTCGCCGTCACCCAGGACGTCGGCCAGGCCCACGAGAGCCTCGACGCCAAGTTCGAAGGCACCGATCTCACGGTGGCGTTCAACCCGGAGTACCTCGTGCAGGGCATCGAGGTGGCGCCTGGCGACGAGGTCACCATCGAGACGGTGGATGCGCTCAAGCCCGCCCTCCTGCGCGTCCCCGAGCACCCTGAGTTCCTCTACCTCCTCATGCCCGTCCGGGTGAGTTGAGGCTCGACCGCATCTGGTTGACCGATGTGCGGTCCTACGCGTCAGCGGACGTTGTGCTGGCGCCCGGGCTGACCGTCTTGCTGGGGGACAACGGGCAGGGCAAGACGAACGTGCTCGAAGCGATCGGGTGGCTGGCCACCTTGGCCTCGTTTCGCGGTGCGCCCACCGAGGCGATGATTCGGAGCGGGGTCGACCGAGCGGTGATCCGAGCGCAAGGGGAGCGCGAGGGCCGCGCCATCCTCCTCGAGGCCGAGCTGGTGGCGAGCGGCCGGAACCGGGTGCTGGTGAACCGGCAGGCCCTCAAGCGGGCCAAGGACCTGCTTGGCGTGCTGCGGGTCACCGTGTTCGCGCCCGACGACCTCGTGCTCGTGAAAGGTGGCCCCACCGAACGGCGCCGCTACCTCGACGATGCCCTTGTTGCGTCCCATCCGCGCTACGACGCCCTGCGCAGCGAGGTGGACAAGATCCTGAAGCAGCGAAACGCCCTGCTCAAAGGGGTCAACGGCCGACTCGACGAGAGCGCCGCGTTCACCCTCGACGTGTTCGACGCCAAGCTGGTCGAGAGTGGGGGAGCGCTGGCCTCGGCCCGACAGAACCTGCTCGACCGTCTCGCGCCGGTGCTCTCGGCCACCTACGACGCCGTCGCCCATGGTCCGGCCGAGATCACCGCTGTCTACGTCGCCGATTGGGCCCCGACGGGGCTCGCTGACGCGCTGGTCGCGGCGCGGAAGGACGACCTGCGGCGGGGCGTGTCGACGGTCGGCCCGCACCGTGATGACATCGAGCTGCGGGTGGCGGGGATGCCGGCCCGCACCCATGCCTCCCAGGGGGAGCAGCGGTCGCTGGCGTTGGCTCTGCGGCTGGCGGCCCACCACGTCATCACGGAGGTGACCGGCAGCGCCCCGATCCTGCTGCTCGACGACGTGTTCTCCGAGCTCGATCCTGATCGGAGCGACGCGCTGCTGGCCAACCTCCCGGTGGGTCAGACGTTGCTCACCAGTGCGTCCGGCCTGCCACCCAAGGCGAGCCCTGAGCTCGTGCTGCGCCTCAGCGGGGGAGCGATCACCGCCGAGGCGTAACGTGAGGGTCGATGCCCGCGCGTCCACTACCTGGGAACGGCCCGGGGCCCCAGCCCGTAGGCAAGGCGCTCGATGCCGTCATGCGCGGGCTCGGAGCACCGGAGGGCAGTGGGGTGCACCTGGTGTTCGACCGCTGGGCCGAGGTTGTCGGGGACGGACTGGCGGCCCGCACCCGGCCCCTCAAGATCGACGGAACCCGGCTCGTGCTGGCCGTCGACGAGCCCGCGATCGCGACCCACGTGCGGTTCCTGCAGGCCGAGCTCCTGGCCCGGTTCGACGAGCTTCTCGGACCCGGTCGCGTCACCGCCCTGGACCTGCGCGTAGGCCCCAAGAAGTAGGCCATCTTCGGCCCGCGGATGGCCTGAATGTCACCCCCCAACTGGTAGACTGTCACCGTTGTGATTCGGGTGTCTGACCAGGGTTTTCGCGCTTCTGCGCCCCGCCAGACGCCTCTTCTCAGCTCGGCCGCCGAAGGCGCCGAGCCCACCGGCTGAAGGATGTAGTTCGTGGCGCAGAGAACAGGCTCCTACGGCGCCGACAGCATGCAGGTCCTGGAGGGGCTCGACCCGGTCCGCAAGCGCCCTGGCATGTACATCGGATCCACGGGTCCGAGCGGTCTGCACCACTGCGTGTGGGAGGTCGTCGACAACTCCGTCGACGAGGCGATGGCCGGTCACGCGACCCGCATCGACATCACGTTGTTGGCCGACGGCGGTTGCCGCGTCGCCGATGACGGGCGCGGCATCCCCACCGACATCAACAAGCAGCAGAAGATGAGCGGCGTCGAGATCGCGCTCACGAAGCTCCACGGTGGCGGCAAGTTCGGCGGTGATGGCTACAAGGTCTCTGGCGGCCTGCATGGCGTCGGTGTGTCGGTGGTGAACGCGCTGTCGCGCAAGCTCATCGTCGAGGTGGACCGCGAGGGCAAGCACCACGTGATGGAGTTCGCCGACGGAGGCAAGATCTCGGCGAAGCTCGCCGTGAAGGGCGACGCGCCGCGCGGCCGCACCGGCACCACGGTCACCTTCTGGCCCGACGACACCGTCTTCGAGACGGTCGAGTTCTCGTCTCGCACGATCCTCGAGCGGCTGCAGATGATGGCGTTCCTCAACAAGGGCCTCGAGATCCGCTTCAAGGACGACCGCCCCGGGCACGCCACGGAACCCACCACGTATCGCTACGCCGGCGGGATCATCGACTTCGTCAAGCACCTCAACGTCTCCAAGGAGTCGCTCTTCTCCAAGGTCGGGTACTACGAGCTGGCCGAGGAGGATCAAGAGGTCGAGGTCGCGTTCCAGTGGAACACCGGCTACAACGCCGATGGCATCCACAGCTTCGCCAACGGCATCAACACCACCGAAGGCGGTGCCCACGAGGAGGGCTTCAAGGCGGCCCTCACGACGGTGGTGAACAAGCATGCGCGCGCCAAGAGCCTCCTCAAGGAGAAAGACCCGAACTTCACCGGCGACGACGTCCGTGAGGGCATCACGGCCATCATCTCGGTGCGCCTGCGCGAGCCGCAGTTCGAAGGCCAGACCAAGGCCAAGCTCGGCAACACGAGCATGAAGACGCTGGTCCAGAAGGCCACGAACGACAAGCTCGGTCAATGGTTCGAGGAGAACCCCACCGAAGCGAACAAGATCGTGAAGAAGGCGCTCGCCGCGTCGCAGGCGCGCATGGCCGCCAAGAAAGCCCGCGACGTCATTCGCTCCAAGACGTTGCTCGACGGTGCCGGCATGCCCGACAAGCTGAAGGACTGCTCGTCGAAGAACCGTGAAGAGCGCGAGCTGTTCATCGTCGAAGGCGACTCAGCCGGCGGCTCCGCGGTGACGGCTCGTGATCCGCTGCGTCAGGCGATCCTGCCGATCCGCGGCAAGATCCTCAATGTCGAGAGGGCCCGTCTCGACAAGATGCTTCGCAACCTCGAGGTGCAGGCGCTCATCTCGGCCATCGGCGCCGGTGTCGGCGATGAGTTCGACGTCGAGAAGCGTCGCTACGACAAGATCTGCATCCTGGCCGACGCCGATGTCGATGGTCTGCACATCCGCACGCTGCTGCTCACGTTCTTCTTCCGGCAGATGCGCCCGCTCGTCGAGCACGGACACATCTACATCTGTCAGCCGCCGCTGTACTCCACCGAGGTGGGCAAGGCGAAGATCTACCTGAAGGACGATCACGCCAAGGACGTCTTCCAGCGCGACAACCCGAACCACAAGAAGGACTTCGGACGCCTGAAGGGCCTCGGCGAGATGGATGCCGAAGAGCTCCGAGTGACCACGATGGAAGACGGCCTGCGCACTCTGCTGCAGGTCAACGTCGAGCAGGCGGCGCTGGCCGATGACGTGGTCGCCACGCTCATGGGCGACGTCGTCGAGCTCCGCAAGCAGTTCATCATCACCAACGCCAAGGACACGAGGTTCCTGGACATCTGATGGCAGACGAGACTCCCCCCACCGACAGGAACGGCGCCAACGACGAGGGCGAGGGCATCGTGCGTGCGGCCATCGAGCCCATCGCGATCCAGGAGGAGATGGAGAGCTCCTTCCTCGACTATGCGATGTCGGTCATCACCACGCGCGCCCTTCCCGACGCGCGTGACGGGCTCAAGCCGGTGCACCGCCGGATCCTCTACGGCATGGATCAGCTGGGCGCTCGACCTGACCGCTCGCACATGAAGTGCGCGCGCGTCGTCGGTGAGGTCATGGGCAAGTACCACCCCCACGGCGATCAGTCGATCTACGACTCGCTCGTGCGCATGGCGCAGGACTTCTCGATGCGCCACCCGCTCGTCGACGGGCATGGCAACTTTGGGAGCCCAGATTTTGGCGCAGCTGCCTCCAGATATACGGAATGCCGTCTCGATCCCATCGCCATGCGGATGCTCGACGGCATCAGCGAGGACACGGTCGACTTCGCTGACAACTACTCCGGTGACGAGACCGAGCCCACGGTCCTGCCGTCGCGGTTCCCGAACCTGCTGGTCAACGGCAGCCAGGGCATCGCCGTGGGAATGGCCACCAACATCCCGCCGCACAACCTCGGCGAGGTGATCGACGCCACCGTGCATCTGATCGACAACCCCGAGGCCACTCCCGACGACCTCATGCAGTTCGTCAAGGGCCCCGACTTCCCGACGGGTGGGCTCATCATGGGCCGGCAGGGGATCATCGACGCATACCGCACCGGCAAGGGCTCGATCCGGGTGCGCGCGCTGGCCGAGATCGAAGAGGGTGCACGGTCCGATCAGATCGTGGTCACCGAGATGCCGTACCAGACGTCGATCTCTGTCACGGCGGCGCGCATCGCCGAGCTCGTGCAGACGCGGGCTATCGAGGGCATCAGCGACGTCAACGACGAGTCGGCCAAGGGCAAGACACGCCTCGTGATCAAGCTGAAGAAGGATGCGGCTGCGCTCGTCATCCTCAACAACCTCTACAAGCACACACCGCTGCAGACGAACTTCTCTGTCAATACGGTGGCGCTTGTCGACGGTGTCCCTCGCACGCTGAACCTCGTGCAAGCGCTGCAGGCCTACATCGACCATCAGGTCGAGGTCATCCGGCGTCGCTCGGCGTACCGACTCCGTGAGGCCGAGCGCAAGGCCCACATCAACGAGGGTCTGCTCAAGGCCATCAACGTCATCGACGAGGTGATCGCCACCATCCGCGCCAGCGAAGACCGCGGTGCGGCCCGCGATGCGCTGATGGCTGTCCCGTTCGAGTTCTCCGAGGTGCAGGCCAACCACATCCTCGAGCTGCCGCTGGGTCGTCTCACCCGCCTGGCTCGCATCGACCTCGAGACGTTGATAGCGGAGCTGCAGGCGGAGATCGCCGACCTGAACCTGATCCTCAACGACGAGGTGAAGCTGCGTCAGGTCATCAAGGACGAGATGCTCGAGATCCGCGAGAAGCACGCCGATGCGCGCCGCTCCAAGGTCACGCTTGACGCTGGCGACATGAACATCGAGGACCTCATCGACGATGAGGAGCTCGTGGTCACCCTGTCGGCCAAGGGCTACATCAAGACGGTCGCCGCCGACGCATTCCGCTCACAAGGCCGGGGCGGTCGCGGCGTGGCCGGCGCCAAGCTCCGTGACGAGGACTACGTCAGCCACATCCTCACCACCACCGCTCACGCCTACCTGCTGTTCTTCTCCAACCTCGGACGCGTCTACCGCCTCAAGGCACACGAGATCCCGAAGAAGGAGCGCCAGGCGCGCGGCACGGCGATGCCGAACTTGCTGCAGCTCCAGCCCGGTGAGCACATCCAGACGATCATCGACACGCGCGACTACGAGACGAGCCGGTTCCTGTTCTTCGCCACGAAGAAGGGCCAGGTCAAGAAGACCAAGTTCAACGAGTACGACTCCTCGTTGCGCACCGGCATCATCGCCATCAACCTGCGCGACGGTGATGAGCTGGTGAAGGTGATCCCCACCAACGGTGGCGACGACATCCTGATGCTCTCCAAGCTCGGGCAGGCCATCCGCTTCTCTGAGGACGACGTGCGCTTCATGGGTCGTGCCGCGGCCGGTGTGCGCGGCATGAAGATGCGGGCCAATGACGAGGTCGTCAGCCTCGACACCTGCCGCGACGAAGTGGCGATGCTGATCGTCACCGACGCCGGGTATGGCAAGCGCACCCAGCTCGAGCACTTCAATCGACAGGGCCGCGGTGGTCAGGGAGTGCGTGGCATCAAGCTCACCGCCAAGAAGGGCTTCGTCGTGTCCGCCTTCATGGTCGGGCTCGACGACGAGATCTTCGTGATCAACTCGGGCGGCACGCTGATCCGAATGGAGGTCCGCGAGATCTCCTCCCAGGGCCGTGATGCCACGGGTGTTCGAGTGATGAACCTCGGTGCGGGCGAGACGGTGGCGTCGGTGGCGCCGGTGCTCTCCGCTGACGACGAGGGCTGATCCCGCCGAGGAATCGCCCATCGACGGCGTCCAGGGGTGCCTCTAGGTTCGGGAGCGACTTCCCCCCGTTCCTGCCAGCGCCTTCGGGCGTCCATTGGAGGTGGCGGTGAAGGTACTGCGGCGTTCTGTCGGGCGGCGGGATTCGGGGCAGGCGATCCCGTTGGTGTTGGTCGTGATCGTGCTGGCGATGGTGGTGGCCCTGGCACTTGTTCCCCTGGCGCGGGGCGCGGCGGAGCGAGCTCAGGCGCGAACGGCGGCGGATGCCGCCGCGCTGGCGGGCGCGGCCGAGGGTGAGGCCGTGGCCAAGGAGGTGGCGGAAGCGAACGGGGCGCGGCTCGAGTCGTGGCACGCGTCGGGCCCGGAGGTGTGGGTGGAGGTGACCGTCGGCGACGCACGCGCCGTCGCCAAGGCGATTCGCAGCTGATCGGGCGCCCACGGGCCGTGTCCTACACTCGCGGCGTGCCTGACGACCTGCCGACGACTGGCGCCGGCGACGACAGGCCCGAAGGCCCAGCCTCGCCACCGGTCGAGGGCGAGAGCGACGGCGTCGCCCCGGCGCCCCGGACACCGTCGTGGCTAGAGACCCGCGAGGCGAACAAGACCGATCCACCTGAGCGCGTCGTATCGCCCCCACCTGAGCGCGTCGTATCGCCCCCACCAGATCGCATCCCGACCCCGTCCCCGCCGGTTCCGCCGACCCCGTCACCATCGCTTCCACCGTCCCCGCCGGTTCCGCCGACCCCGAGCCCGGTTCCGCCGCAACCCGCCGCGGTGCCCCCGCACGTCACGCCGCCGACACCCCGACCTCAGGATCCTCCGCCGTCTGTCGACCGCCCGCGAGCAGAAGCGGCCGCACCGGTGACGCCGGCCCGCCTCGATCCGAGGCCGGACGAGCGCAAGGTGCGGGCCCGTAAGGCACGACGGGTGCTCCGCCACATCGAGCCATGGTCGGTGCTCAAGCTGTCGGTGCTGTTCTATGCCGCCCTGTTCCTCATCCTCTGCGTGGCGTCGGGAATCCTGTGGGGGGTCGCCCGTGCGTCGGGGACCGTCGACAACGTAGAGAGCTTCATCACCTCCGTGGGCGGATTCGGGAACTGTGAGCCGATCGACGGCTCGACCGTCGTCTCGACAACGGCTCCGCCCGCCGTGTCGCCGGACCAGCTCGATCCGAGCGACTCCGATCCCGTCGAGCCTGACCCGGGCGAGCCCAGCACGGCATTGCCTGGCGATGACGAGGACTGCCGTGAGGGTGAGCGCTTGGTCGGCGAGTTCAAGTTCGAGGACACCCGGATCTTTGCCGCCTTCGTGCTGGGCGGCATCGTCCTCGTGCTGGCCGGGTCCGCGGGCAACGTCGTGATGGTTCTGTTGTTCAACCTCATGAGCGACCTGACCGGTGGCGTGCGGGTGACGGTTCTCGAGGAGGATCCGTTGCCCCGTGCGCGATCCGCTTCGGGCTCGCCCCCGAAGCGACCCCGCGACTAACTTCGGCTCCCTGCCCGGGGGCTATAGCTCAGTCGGTTAGAGCGCATCCCTGATAAGGATGAGGTCGGAAGTTCGATTCTTCCTAGCCCCACCACCCCCTCCGCCGGGAACCCTTGCAGTTTCGCTGGGGGCGATTGTCACCGTCTGACGGTCGTGCAGTTGCCAAGATGGGTAGGCACGTGTCCGAACGCGCCGTGTCACTAGGGGGTAGTCCATGTTCAGTCGGCTTGGATCGTGGTGCCACGACCATCGGAAGCTCGTCGTCGGGTTGTGGGTCGCGGTGCTGTTCCTCGCTAACGGCGTGGCCAGTGGCATCGGCGACGCGTATCGCCAGGACTTCTCGCTGCCCGGCTTCGAGGCGACCGACGGCTTCAGCCTGATCGAGTCCGAGTTCGCAGACGGAAGTGGCTCGCCCCAGTCGGGGCAGATCGTGTTCGAAGCCGACCAAGGAGTCGACGATCCGGCGGTGCAGGCCGCCATGGCCGCCATGTTCGCCGGCGTCGCCGAGGTCGATGGCGTCTTAGCGGTGCAGAGCCCGTACGCGCCTGGCGGAGAGTTCCAAGTCGCCAACCAAGGCCCCGCCGCGGGGAAGATCGCGTTCGCTACCGTCTTCCTGCCCGAGGACATCGACTTCACCCGGGCCAGCGAGATCGGCGACGAGGTGCGCGAGCTCGCCCCACAGGTGGCTGGACTGCGCGTCGAGCTGGGTGGCTTCCTGTTCGCGGAGTTCGAGCAGCCCTCGGCCGAGCTCTTCGGGCTCGCCTTCGCAGTGGTGATCCTCATTGTCGCCTTCGGATCCGTGCTGGCCATGGGCCTTCCCGTCGGCGTGGCCCTGTTCGGCATCGGCCTGGGCGGCGCCTTCGTGATCCTGGCCAGTCACCTCTTCGAAGTACCTGACTTCGCACCCTTCGTCGGGCTCATGATCGGCCTCGGCGTGGGCATCGACTACGCCCTGCTGATCGTCACCCGGTACCGAGAGCAGCTGCACGCCGGCCACGAAATCCGCGAGTCGATCGCCATCGCGATGGACACCGCCGGACGATCGGTGGTCTTCGCGGGCGCCACCGTGGTGATCTCGCTGCTCGGCATGCTGCTCATGGGCATCGGCTTCATCGGCGGTCTCGGCGTGACGGCCTCCCTCACCGTCGCGGCCACGGTCGCCGCCTCGGTCACGCTGCTTCCGGCACTGCTCGGGTTCGCCGGCACCAACATCGAGCGAACGAGATGGCGGGGGCTCATCGCGGCCGGGTTCGTTGCCGTGGCGCTCATCGGGGCGGGCCTCGAAGCTCCTGGGCTGATCCTCGGAGGCGTCGGCCTCGCAGCTCTCACCGTTGTCGCCGGCTTCTTCGTCTCGCCGCTCCGCCGCGAGGTGGCGCATCGCCCGCCCAAACCCCGGCGCGAGACGGTCGCCTATCGCTGGAGTCGCGTGATCCAGCACCGACCGTGGACGTCGGCGCTGGCCGCCACGGCAGTGCTGCTCGTGCTCGCCATCCCTGTGCTGAGCCTGCGGTTGGGCTTCTCCGATGAGAGCAACTTCGCCGAGGACACCACCACCAAGCAGGCCTACAACCTCATCGTCGACGGCTTCGGGAAGGGATCGACCGGTCCGATCTATCTCGTGGCATCGATCGAAGGTGCCGACCAGCTCGCGTCCCTGGGCGTGATCAATGACGCACTGGCGGCCGATCCGGCAGTGGCATCAGTCCTCGGACCGCAGCCGAACGACCCCGCCAACCCCTCCGCCGTGCGCTGGCTCGTCACCCCGACCGGTGGCCCACAGGACGAGAGCACGACCCAGCTCGTCAACCGGCTTCGCCACACGGTGCTTCCCCCCGTGGAGGAGGCCACGGGTGTGGACGTCCTCGCGACCGGGCCCGTGGCCGGCAACGTCGACATGTCCGCCTACATGGGCGATCGGATCGTCGTCTTCTTCGGAGCGGTGCTCACACTGTCGTTCCTGCTGCTGATGGTCGTGTTCCGCTCCCTGCTCGTTCCGCTCAAGGCAGTGATCATGAACCTCCTGTCGATCGGCGCGGCCTACGGCGTGATCGTGGCCCTCTTCCAGTGGGGTTGGCTCAGCGACATCACGGGCGTGCAGCCGGGACCCATCGAAACGTGGATCCCGATGATGCTCTTCGCAGTCGTCTTCGGGCTCTCCATGGACTACGAGGTGTTCCTTCTCTCACGCGTGCGAGAGGAGTGGAACCGGACCGGTGACAGCCGTACCTCGGTGGCCGACGGGCTAGCGGCCACGGCGAAGGTGATCACTGCGGCGGCCGCGATCATGGTCGTGGTGTTCGGGAGCTTCATGCTCGAGTTCGAGCGCACGATGAAGATGATGGGAACCGGTCTGGCCACGGCCATTCTCTTCGACGCCACCATCGTGCGCATGGTGCTCGTCCCCGCGACGATGGAGCTGCTGGGAGATCGCAACTGGTGGCTTCCCGCATGGCTGGACCGCCTGCTGCCCAACGTCAACATCGAGGGGACGTTGGATGTCGCACCGATCGACGACGAGCCCGCGATGGTGGGCAGCGCCACCTGAGAGCGACAACCAGTCGCCGTGAGGTCAGCGTCGACCCAGCGTGGCCTACCTGCGAACGAGACTGAGAGCTGTCGCAGGGGGTCGGAGCATGCCCTTGGCCTCGTACATGGCGGAATCCGCTCGGGCGAGCAACGCGTCAGCGTCGGTCTCTCCCTCGATCGAGAGCGTGGCGCCCACGCTGGCGGTCAGCGGGATGCGCTGATTGGCGAAGGTGACCTCGCCGTTGATCGCCGTGCGCAGTCTCTCCACGAGCTCCTTGGCCTCGAACGGGCCGTCGCCTCGCTGTGCGATGACCACGAACTCATCACCACCCATGCGACCGATGTGGTCCTGCACGCGGGTCACACCCCGCATGCGTGCCGCGGTGACGCGGAGCAGCTCGTCGCCAGCAGCATGCCCGAACGCGTCGTTCGTGGACTTGAAGTGGTCGAGATCGACGTAGGCCACGACAACCCGTCGCGACTCGCGCAGTGCACGCTCGACGGCCGCCAAGGTGGCGGCTCGGTTGAGACAACCGGACAAGGAGTCGTGGCTGGCCCGATGCTCCAGCTCAGAACGCAGGCGACTCCGGTCGGTCACGTCGGAGGCACAGGCGATGAGTCCGTCGATGCTTCCGTCGTCGTTGCGCAGGGGCCGCAGCGTGATCTCACAACGATGCTCCTCAAGTCCCCGGATGACGCTGACCTCGAGGTCGCTCGGCTGTCCGACGAAGGCCGCATCGATAGCCAGCTCGAAGGGGCGCCGATCGACGCCGGCCACGCTTCGAATCAGATCCTCGACGCTGTCGACCGGGCCGAGGAGCTCGACGAGCGGAGGATTGGAGAACACGATCTCCCGGTCGAGCCGCAGCTGACAGATGCCAATGGGAAGCGACTCGGCGAGCCGTCCGAGCAGACGCTCTCGCTGGTCGAGTGCCTCGAGGCGGGCCATCTCCGCGGAGATGTCGACGATCTCCGACAGCACGCAGGCCATCTCGGGGTCGTCGAGCTGGTCGTCGTTGGTGACCTCCACCCAGACGTAGTGGCCATCGTGGTGCTGGAGCCTGACGCGGGTGCGAGCCGCCCCCATGCCGAGGCGCATCGACATCCACGCCTCGATCGCACCCTCGGCATCATCGGGATGGACGAGGGTGAGAGTGCCTCGCCCGATCAGATCTTCTCGCTCACGACCGAGCAGCTCGATCATGGCCTCGTCTACCTCGAGGTAGACGGCCGCCGCATCTCGCTTCACGTGGGCAACGCCACGCCTTCGAGCGGCGCGGGCCTCGCCAGTGGCAATCACGAGATCGGGATCGTCGTCGTCGAGCATGAGGATGTGGACGCCGTGCTCGACGTGCACGTCGAAGAACGTCACCGCCGAGTGATGATCCGGGTGGGCCAGCAGGCGGAGGTCGAGCTGAACCACTGGCTCCAGCTTCGCCCGCTGCCAACCCTCGATAGCGAGGAGGTGATCCTCTGGCGCGACGAGGTCGAGCCCGGACTCACCGGGGAAGATGCGCTGGCCACACAGCGGTACCGATTCCGGGATGGGGACCATCTGTCCGTTGTCGTCAAGCGCGGCGACCAGTGCGCCGGGGCTCGCACGCAACGCGACCTCGAGAGCCGTGCCCGCTTCGGATGCGCTCTCCGGCGGTTCGTCTGCAGCTCCTGGTGACAATCAGGCCTCCGAGGTCCAGTGGCGCCGCCCACTGCCTGTATCGGTTCGGTCAGGCCCGATCTGTAGGCCACGACCTCGGGCCAGACAGAAACCAGACGAGGGATCAGTCGCTAGGGTGCGGGTGAGCGGGGTGGGCCTCGTTCCGCTTCTGACCGACGACTACCAAGGAGACGCTGCCATGGCTCTGTTGCGCCGAGCGCTCCTGGCCGTGGGCCTCGCCGGACTGGTTGCAGCGGTGCTGCGGATCCGGGGAACGGGCGGCACGCCGCCCCAGCAAGGTGGCTGGCGCGAGCTCTCGGGCCCCGATCTCCAGTAGTGGACGCGTGACGAGGATCCTGCTCCTGGGAGCGGGCGCAGTCGGGGCCAGGGCGGCGCGCCAGCTCGTGGAGGCGACCGACGTCGACGAGGTCGTGATCGTCGATCCGAACGCGCAGCGACGCACGGCGGTGGTCCACAGCTCGGGGGCGAAGGCCACCGACGGAGGTTCGGCTGATCACAGCGACGTGGACGGTGTGCTCCTCGCCGGCCCGAACGGCACCCATGTGGACGCCGTGCGCCACCACATGGCGCTCGGGCGCTCGGTGGTGTCATGTGCAGACGCAGTGAGCGATGTCCAGGAGCTGCTCGCGCTCGGACCCGAGGCGATGGCGCAGGACGTCTCGGTCGTGGTCGGGGCGGGGTTCTCTCCGGGATACACCTGCGTCCTGGCTCGTCACGCAGCGATGAGCTTCGATCACGTCGATGAGATCCACGTGGCCCGTAGCGGCACCGGTGGACCTTCCTGCGCACTGGCGCACCATGCGGCCCTCACTGGCACGGCGGTCGACTGGCGCGACGGCGAATGGCTGCACCGCCGCGCCGGGTCCGGTCGGGAGCTCTGCTGGTTCCCCGATCCGATCGGATCAGAGGACTGCTACCGGGCCGCCTTGCCCGACGCCCTCCTGCTGGTGCCTGAGTTCGCAGATGTCGGGCGAGTGACCGCCCGCCTGGCCGCTACTCGTCGCGACCGCATCACCGCCCACCTGCCGATGCTCCGAAAGCCACATCCCGAGGGCCTCGTCGGAGCCGTGCGCGTGGAGGTGCGAGGCAGGCGAGGCGGAGTCCAGGACGTGAGCGTCCTCGGCGCGCTGGATCGGCCTGCGGTGGCCGCTGGTGCGGTGGCGGCACTAGCGCTCCGCTGGGCCCTCCAAGGCCGCATCCCCACCGGGGCGAGCGGGCTGGCAGCCATCGACGACACGGTCGGCTTCCTCAGCGAGCTGGTCGACGTCGGGATCAAGGCCGCCGCCTTTGCGGGCAGCGGCTGAGGGGCGGCCCTCTCCGCAGCAGGTACTTGACCGTACGGTCTAGTTTGTGGGTCATGCAGCCGCAGCCGACCGTCGCCCTCGAAGACATCGACCTCTCCGACATCGAGTTCTGGTCCCGACCGCTTGCGGATCGTGAGGCGGCGTTTGCCACCCTGCGCCAGCACCCGATCCAGTTCTTCGACGAGCCGATCGTGTCGGAGATGATGCCCCCCGGCCCCGGGTACTACTCGCTCACCCGTCATGCGGAGGTCGTCGAGGCGAGCAAGCACCCCGCGCTGTTCTGCTCCGGTCAGGGCACCAACATCCCGGACCTGCCCCCGCCGTTCCTCGAGTTCCTCGGATCGATCATCAACATGGACGATCCGCGCCACGCTCGGCTGCGCCGCATCGTGTCCCGGGGGTTCACCCCTCGCCAGCTCGACGCCATGAAGGGCGACGTGGAGGCCACCGCGAAGGGCATCCTCGATGACGTGATCGAGCGGGGCGAGGGCGATTTCGTCACCGACATCGCGGCGGTCCTCCCGCTTCGGGTCATCGTCGATCTCATGGGCATCCCGCGCAGCCACGAGCAGTTCATCTTCGACCGCACGAACGTCATCCTCGGTCTCGGCGACCCCGAATACGTTCCCGATCAGACCGAGGCCGGGGTCATGGCGGCCTTGCTGGCGGCGGCGCAGGACCTCAGCCTGCTGATCACCGAGCTCGGCGAGGAGCGACTGAAGAACCCGACCAACGACCTCACGACCGCGCTCGTCACCGCCGAGGTCGACGGAGAGATGCTGACACCCGCCGAGCTGGCATCGTTCTTCCTGCTGCTGGTGGTGGCGGGCAACGAGACCACGCGCAACGCGATCGCCCACGGCCTTGTCGCACTCACGGAGCATTCCACCGAGCGGGAGCGTTGGTGGGGCGACTTTGATGCGCTCGCCCCCACCGCAGTCGAGGAGATCGTGCGCTGGGCCACGCCGGTGATCCACTTCCGCCGCACCGCCACCGAGGACGGGGTGCGCATCGGTGACAAGGAGTTCAACCAAGGCGACAAGGTCGTGCTCTGGTATTCGTCGGCCAACCGCGACGCAGCGGTGTTCGATGATCCGTACCGGTTCGACGTCGGTCGGACACCCAATGACCACCTCGGCTTCGGTGGTCCCGGGCCGCACTTCTGTCTCGGAGCGCATCTTGCCCGACGTGAGATGACGGTGATGTTCCGCGAGCTGGCGCATCGAGTACCCGACATTCGGGCCGTGGGCGAGCCCGATCGGCTGCAGTCCAACTTCATCAACGGGATCAAGCACCTCCGGGCCGAGTGGACCCCGGCGCGACCGCCCGTCTGACGGGTCAGATCGCGACGGCGGTGCGCCAGAGGTCGAGGACGCGGGCGTCGCCGAACACCTCGAAGCGATCGTCGACCGGCACCCGGTTCCAGCCCCACAGCAGCAGATCGCCGGCGGAGCCGCGCAGGGCGACATCACCCTTGGCGTGGCCGTGCTCGAAGGTCACGCGATCCGGGCCGAGGCGCACGAGCCACTCGCCTTCGGTGTCGGTGGCATGGAGGTGGATCGTGCGAGGTTCGTCGGGGAGCTCGTCGGCGGGCGCCAGCGGTGCGAAGTGCTCGAGGAGCTCGTCGAGCCCGTCGACGGCTAGCGCAGGGTCGAACGGCGCTGGTTCCGCGTCGCGGCGGTGCACCGCTGTCTCGTGGGCCATGCGCCGTGGGTAGAAGGTGCCCGGTTGGGGACCGGCCCAGGTAGGCCACGTCACTGCGAGGTCCATCGTGCCGAGCGCCTCGATCAGCTGGCTGACCCCGTCCGAGAACCATCCCGACATCGCCGCCTCTTCCGGCGCATTGGCTGTCTCGCCGAAGCGCACCCGCTCACCGGGTCCGCGCTCGGCCTGCAACCGCACCCACTCGTGCGTGCGGCCGAGGTGTCCCAGCAGCGCAGCGCGATCCCAGCCCGGGCACGGGACAACCGGCTCTGTGGGGGAGGTCTGGTAGGCGGCGAGCAGCGCGTCGCTGTCGGCCCGCAGATGTGCGAGGTAGGTCGTGACGTCCATGCTGCCGAGCCTGCCACGACTGCGGGATGATGGCGGGGTGATCATCGACCTGGCCGTGTACACAAACGGTGCTCGACGCCCGGGACGCCTCGATCTCATCGACGCGCTCGAGGCAGCGTCGGAGCCCAACTCGTTCGTGTGGCTCGGACTGCACGAGCCCGCGATGGCAGAGTTCGAAGCGGTCCGGGAGGAGTTCGGGCTGCACGAGCTGGCCGTGGAAGACGCTGTGAAGGCTCACCAGCGCCCGAAGCTGGAGGTCTACGACAACGACCTCTTCGTCGTGCTGAAGACTGCCGGCTACAACGATGGCGCCGAGGCGGTGGAGTTCGCCGAGCTGCAGGTCTTCGTCGGCGCCACCTATGTGGTCACGGTTCGACATGGCGAGGCGAGTGCCCTGGCAGGCGTTCGAGCCCTGCTGGAGGCAGATCCGACCCGCCTCGCGTCCGGGCCAATGGCCGTGCTCCACGCGGTGATCGATCACGTTGTCGATGACTACACCCCAGTCATCGAGGGGCTCGACAACGACATGGTCGAGATCGAAGCTCAGGTGTTCCAGCCCCACGGTGTGCGCCGAGTCGATCCGAGCCAGCGCATCTACAAGCTCAAGCGCGAGGTGCTCGAGCTGCTGCGCAACACCGAGCCATTCATGGATCCGATGCATCGGCTCGCCTCCGGTCAGATCCCGCGTGCGCATGGGGAGCTGCAGACCTACTTCCGCGATGTCGAGGACCACCTCACGAGGGTGGTGAGCGCGATCTACCACGAGCGCGATCTGTTGACCGACGCGCTGGAAGCCAACCTCGCTCAGGTGACGACACGGCAGAACAACGACATGCGCACGATCTCCGCCTGGGTTGCTATCGGCGGCATCCCCACGGTCATCGGAGCGATCTACGGAATGAACTTCGACTCGATGCCCGAGCTGCGTTGGCGGTACGGCTACCTGCTCGTGATCGCCGTCATGACGCTGCTCTGCGTCGGGCTGTATCGGCGCTTCAAGCGCGCGGGCTGGCTCTAGCCGCTCAAGATCGCCAGCAGAGCGTCGTGGACGTGACCGTTGGTGGACACGCCGCTGCCGCTCTCGATGGTGTCGGCGCCGTCGAGGTCGGTGAACCTGCCGCCTGCCTCGCGCATGATCACCGGCATCGGCCCGATGTCGTACGGCTCGACCACTGGGTCGACCATGGCCGCGACGCGGCCCGTTGCCACCAGCGAGTAGCCGTAGCCGTCGCCCCACGTCCGCAGGATGGCTCCTGCCTCGTGCAGCGCGTCGACTCGTCCCGTGGGCCAGTGATCGAACGAGCTCGACATCACGTAGGCGCCCTCGACGGCGGCGTGGTCGCTCACCTGAGCGGGACCGCGCTCCGACCAGCAGCCCAGTCCGCGCCCGGCCCAAACGGTCTCGCCGAGAGCGGGCAGGTTCACGACGCCCACCGCGATGCCGTCAGCGTCCTCAAGGGCCAGCAGGTTGGAGTACAGCGGTACACCGCAGGTGAAGGCCTTGGTGCCGTCGATCGGGTCGATGATCCAGCGGCGCCCGGTCGTGCCCTCGGTGGGGGGCTCTTCCTCGCCGAGGACGCCGTCGCCAGGGAAGGCGTCGGCGAGCCGTTCGCGCAGGAAGCGCTCTGCGTCGCGGTCGGCGGCCGTCACGGGAGTGCCGTCGCCCTTGCGGATGACTTCGAGATCGGGGCTCCGGAACCAGCGCAAGGTGCGGTCGCCGGCCTCGCGCAACAGTGCCACCGCGGTGTCGAGGGTGGCTTGGTCGATCGGAGCGGCGTCCACGGCCGAACGCTACGACACCAACAGACGTTGGTTGTTACCAGTCGGTGGCGATGTACTTGGTCTCGGTGTAGTCGAGCATCCCCTCATGACCGCCCTCGCGGCCGAGGCCCGACTCCTTCACACCGCCGAAGGGCGCTGCCGGATCGGACACGATGCCCTTGTTCAGCCCGACCATCCCGGCCTCGAGCGCTTCCGCCACTCGGAGGCCCTTGGCCAGATCACCGGTGAAGACGTAGGCGACGAGACCCATCGTGGTGCCGTTGGCAAGCAGCACGGCCTCGTGCTCGTCCGCCACGGCGACGATGGGTGCGACCGGGCCGAAGATCTCCTCGGTGAGGATCGGGTTGTCGGCGGACACGCCGGTGAGGACCGTGGCGGGGTAGTAGTACCCGGGGCCCGACGCGGGTCGCTGGCCACCGATCGCGCAGGTCGCGCCGGCGGCAACAGCGCCATCGACGAGATCGGCAACCTTGTCGCGGGTCTCCGCGTCAACCAGCGGACCGAGCCGGATGCCCTCGCTCAGCCCGTGGCCCATGGGGAGAGCGGCCATGGCCTCGGCCAGCCGCGCTGCGAACTCGTCGGCCACCGGCGCTTCGACATAGAAGCGGTTGGCGGCCGTGCAGGTCTCGCCGTTGTGGCGCATCTTGGCGATCATCGCCCCCTCGACTGCGGCGTCCAGGTCGGCGTCAGCGAGCACGAGGAACGGGGCGTTGCCGCCGAGCTCCATCGAGGTGTTGAGCACGCGCCCGGCGGCCTGCTCGAGAAGCAGCTTGCCCACCTCCGTGGAGCCGGTGAACGACAGCTTGCGTACGCGCTCGTGTTCGAGGACCGCGGCGGTGATCGTTCGGGCGCTCCGTCCCGGGACGACGTTCACGATCCCCGCCGGAACCCCGGCGTCGTCGAGTACCTCCGCGATGGCGAGAGCGGTGAGCGGTGTGAGGCTGGCCGGCTTCAGCACCACCGCGCAGCCGGCGGCGAGCGCTGGCGCGATCTTGCGGGTCGCCATGGCGGCCGGGAAGTTCCATGGAGTGACGAGGTAGGCCACGCCGACTGGTTGGTGCATCACGAGGATGCGGTTTGTCCCTGCCGGCGCGGTTCCCAGCTCGCCGCGCAGGCGCACGGTCTCCTCGCTGAACCAGCGGAAGAACTCTGCGGCGTAGGTGATCTCCCCCTTGGCTTCGGCGAGGACCTTGCCGTTCTCGCGGGTGATGAGCGCGGCGAGGTCGTCGGCTCGTTCCGTGAGCAGCTCCCAGGCGCGCCGCAGGACCTCGGCGCGCTGGCGGGGGGCGGTCGCCGCCCATGCGGTCTGTGCGGCAGCGGCAGCGGCAGCGGCCGCACGGCCGTCGTCCGCTCCAGCGCTGGCCACGCTGGCGATGGTCTCTTCCGTACCGGGATCGAGCACATCGAAACGGTCGCCGTTGGCGGCCTCCCGCCACTCACCGCCGATGAAGAGATCGGTACGAAGCGTGTCAGCCATGCCCCGAGTTGTACTCGGGGTTCGGCACTCTCGGCCAGCACGTCGCGAAGGCCACCACGAGGAACGGGAACGCCAGCGCGGGGATCACGTAGGGCAATCCGTCGGCACCGAGGACGAGTCGCACGATGGCGTAGGCCGCTCCGCCTGCCTGGGCGGCGAGAACGGCACTGGCGACCGCTCTCTTGACGGGGTCGGTGCTGCCGGCGAGCCGGGCCCCCGCGGCAGCGAGAGCCCCGAGCACCACAGCGAGCACCGCCGCGGAGAGGAACATGATGGCGAAGAACGCTCGATCGCCGTCGGCACCGCCGAGTCGGAGCAAGGCGTCGTCGGGAGGAGCTCCGCCGGGGCGACCGAGGATCTGCCAGCTGCGCCCGGCGATCGATGCCAGCATCACTCCGGCGACGACCACGGCCCCGGCCTCGAGGGTGAACACGCTCACGGCCAGTCGGGCACCGCGCCAGACGCGCCAGGTCGGCAGGGTGAGCAGCACCCCGATCGTGAGGGTGGCGAGCAGCAGTGCGGCCCACACCGCGACCCACGTGCCACCGCCGGGGGTGGTGCGCGGAGCGGTGAGCAGCTCGCGGTCGGCGCACCCAGCGAGGGTGATCGATGCCGCGACCGTGACGGCGGCGACTCCCCGTCGTCTGCGTTTGCTGAACGCGGTCACGAGCAGCGCGGGCAGGTACCCACGAGATCAAGGCGGTGGTGCTGTGCGGTGAAGGCGGTGTGCCGCGCCACCTTCTTGAGTGCCGCCTCGAGGTCGGCTTCGGCGTTCGACGGCAGCGTGAAGTCCGTGACGTCTCCGCACGTCGAGCAGATCAGATGGTGGTGGTGTTCGGTGAGATCCTCGGCCAGCTCATAGCGACCGAACTCGTCGGTGGTCATGATCCGATGGACCACGCCTGCCCGTTCGAGCACGGCGAGGTTGCGATACACCGAGCTCTGCGCCATGTCCCGTCGCAGTTCGAGGAGCTGTGGGATCGTGCACGGTTGTTCGACCTCTGCCAACAGCTCGACGAGCGCGCGGCGATGCGACGTGTAGCGCTGCCCATCGTCTCGCAGGCGATTTGCGGCAGTGGCATGAAGGTCAGTCGACATGCGGGTCCGGTCAGTGGTGGGGGTGGTCGTCGAGGATCAGCGTGCGGCCCCCGAGTCGGAGCAGGTGACCACCGTACGCGTCGGCCAGATGGTCATCGGTGAGCACCGATGCCGGCGGGCCGCTGGCGACCACTCGTCCCGCGAGCAGGACCACGTGGTCAGCGGCCGACGCGTCGCCGAGATCGTGGGTGGAGACCACAACCGCGTGGCCCGCGGCGCGCTCGGCGGCGATCGCATCGAGGATGTGCTGTCGGGAGACGAGGTCGACCCCGGTGATGGGTTCGTCGAGCAGTAGCACGTCTGCCCGTTGGGCCAGGCCCTGCGCGACGAACGCGCGCTGGCGTTGCCCCCCGGAGAGCTCGTGGAGCGAGCGATTGGCGAGGTCCGCGATGTCGAGCGCGTCGAGGGCATCGTCGACCGCCGACCGATCCGCAGGCTGAAGGCGGCGCAGCGCCCCGAGTGTCGCGTAGCGGCCCATCGTGACCGCCTCACGCACGGTCAGCGGAAGGTGCTCGTTCACCTCGGTGGCTTGGAGGACATAGGCGATGCCACCGCGGCGTGCCGCCGCCGGTACCTCGAGGTGGCCGGCTCGAGGCGCGAGTAGCCCAGCCAAGGCGTGGAGCACGGTCGACTTGCCGGCGCCGTTGGGACCGATCAGCGCGGTGACGGCCCCTGTTGGGACCTCGAAGGTGGCGGTGGCCAGCACCGTGCGGCTGCCGTAGGCCAGCTCGAGGTCGGTGGCCGAGGCCGCAGGTCGGCCGGGAGTGGGGGAGTCGTCGCTGATTTGCGAATGATAACCAACATCTCTACCGTATCGGCTATGAGAATCGTTCTCGCCCGAGCCGTGGCGCTGTGCGGGCTCGTGGCACTGGCCAGCGGAGCGGTTGCCTGTGGGACCAGCGGGTCGAACAGCGCTGATGCGCGGCCCACCGTCGTGGTGACCACAAGCGTGCTGGGTGACGTGGTGAGGAACCTCGTTGGCAACGACATGAGCACCTTGGTGGTCATGCCCGCGGGCGCGGACCCACACGACTTCGCACCCTCGGCGCGGCAGGTCGACGCGATGCGCTCGGCAGACGTCTTGGTGGTGAACGGGCTCGATCAGGAGGTGAGCCTTCGGGACACCATCGATGCCGCCGAGCAGGGAGGCACCACGGTCATCCGGGTCACCAATGGCGTGGATCTGCTCGGCGACGATCCTCACTTCTTCACCGACCCTGTTCGGATGCGACAGGCGGTGGTCTACCTGTCTGCGCAGCTGGCAGCGGAGGTCGACGGGCTCGACGCTCCCGAATACCGCGACCGGGTAGCGGCGTACCTTGGCGCGCTGGACGATCTCGCCGCGGAGGTGTCGACCGTCCTCGCCGCGGTGCCTGCGGAGCGAAGGGTCCTCGTGACCTATCACGGTGTCTTCGCCTACTTCGCCGACCGGTATGACTTCACCGTGCTCGGCACGGTGGTCCCGGGCGGATCGCCGCTGGCGGAGGCGAGCGCGGCGGAGCTCAGTGCACTGGTCACGCGGATGGAGGAGGAGGGCGTCACTGCCGTCTTCACCGACAGCTCCTCACCTGATCGACTGGCCAAGGCCCTTGCCTCTGAGGGCACGAACATCGACGTGGTGGAGCTGTTCACTGAGTCGCTCGGGCCGGCCGGGAGCGACGCCACTACCTACATCGACATGGTCCGCACCAATGCCCGGCGAGTCGCCGCCGCGCTCGGCTGACCTGACAGGCTCGTTCGGATGCATTGGCTCCTCGATCCCTTTGAACCGGAGTTCATGCAGCGCGCGCTCCTCGCCGGGATGCTCGCAGTCGTGGTCTCGTCGGTGGTCGGCACGTGGGTGGTGCTGCGGGGCCTGGGGTTCCTCGGGGACGCGCTGGCGCACGGCGTCATCCCCGGCATCGCGCTTGCGGTCCTGTGGGGGTTCAGCATCACGATCGGCGCGCTGACGACGGCGGCACTGATGGTGGGCGGCATCAGTCTGGTGAACCGGCGGGCCCGGCTGGCGGAGGACACTGGGGTGGGGCTGCTGTTCGTGGGGATGCTCGCCCTCGGTGTCATCATCATCTCCAAGAGTCAGAGCTTCGCCACTGATGTGCAGAACCTTCTCTTCGGTGACGTCCTCGGAGTCACCGGCGACGACCTTCGTCTACAAGCCGCCGCCGCGGTGCTCGTCCTTCTGGCCAGTGTCGTCGGCTATCGAGCCTTTCTCACGCTGTCGTTCAACGAGACGAAGGCCGGCAGCCTCGGTCTGCGCCCCGGGCTCACCCACTTCGCGCTGCTCGGGCTCATTGCGGTCGCCATCGTGTCGTCGTTCCAGGCGGTCGGCACACTGCTCGTGTTCGGTCTGCTCGTCGGCCCTCCAGCGACCGCGGCGCTGCTCGTGCGGCGAGTGTGGCTGTGCATGATCGTCGCCGTCGGGCTGGGCTGGGTAGCGGTGGCGACCGGCCTGATCCTCAGCTACCACTACGCCACTGCGGCGGGAGCCACGATGGCCGGGATGTCCGTGGCGGTGTTCTTCGTAGTGCTCCTCGGCCAGGAGGTCGTTGCGGCTGTTCGGCCACGGTTCCTTGCACGCGACGTGCAATGAGCTGTCCGGACATGCCACCCTGGCGCACCCAGGTGGAGTGAACCAGAGGGAGCATGCGTGACGGACGTCGGTGGGAAGGTCGAGCCGGGCTTTGAGGGAGTGGCGGCTGCGTTCGAGCGCAACTTCGCCGATCACGGTGAGGTCGGTGCCGCCGCCTCGGTCTATGTGGGCGGTCGCAAGGTCGTGGACCTTTGGGGTGGGGTGGCCGACGTCGCCACGGGCGCTCCGTACACAGAGGATTCGCTACAGGTCGTCTTCTCCACCACGAAAGGTGCCACCGCGGCGTGCGCCAACCTGTTGGCACAGCGCGGTGAGCTCGACATCGATGCCCCGGTGTCGACCTACTGGCCCGAGTTCAAGGCCGCTGGCAAGCAGGACATCCCCGTGCGCTGGCTGCTCTGCCACAAGGCAGGCCTGCCCTACGTGGACGCCACCCTCACGCTCGACGAAGCCCTGGCGTGGGATCCGATGATCCGTGCGCTCGAGGCCCAGGCCCCCGTATGGGAACCAGGTACCGCGCACGGCTACCACGCCACGACCTACGGCTGGCTCGTGGGCGAGGTCGTGCGCCGAGTCTCTGGCAAGAGCCTGGGCACGTTCTTCCAGGATGAGTTCGCCACGCCGCTCGGGCTCGACTTCTGGATCGGTCTGCCAGAGGATCAGCAGTCGCGGGTCGCTCCACTCCTCCCGTGGGGGGACGGCGGTCCACCGGACCCGAAGATGGCGGCCCTCATCGAGCAGTTCATCGGCCCGGAGACGCTCCTTGGCAAGGCGCTCACCGCGCCGTCCTTCGTGTTCCAAGACGCTGACGGGGCCTTCAACCAACCGCGGGTGAGAGCGGCAGAGATCCCCGCCGCCAACGGCGTGACCAACGCCCGGTCGCTCGCTCGCTTCTACGCGGGCATCACGGGGGCTGTGGAGGATGGCCCGAGCGAGTCGGTCCTCACCGCCGACCAGGTCGACAACGCGCGCGAGCTACAGACGAGCGGGCCCGACAAGTGCCTCTACTTCGAGACCACGTTCGGGTTGGGGTTCTTCGTGGCGTCGATGTTCGCGCCCTATGGCGGGGAGCGGGCCTTCGGGCACACGGGCATGGGAGGCTCGGTCGGCTTCGCTGATCCTGAGAACGAGATCGGCTTCGGCTACGTCATGAACAAGATGGTGTTGGGTCTCAACGGCGACCCCCGGTCGGCTGGGCTCATCAAGGCCGTCTACGACGCCATCGGCGTCACGCCCACGTTCGTCTGAGGCGTCGGTTCGCTGCCGGTCGCTTCGATCGGCTCCACTAGGGGGATGTCCACCCCGTCCCAAGAGGCTGCTCGTCGGCGCACCTTCGCGATCATCAGCCATCCCGACGCGGGCAAGACCACGCTCACCGAGAAGTTCCTGCTGTATGGCGGCGCTCTCCAGACTGCCGGAGCGGTCAAGGCGCGCGGAGAACGCCGCCGCGTCACCTCCGACTGGATGGAGATGGAGCAGAAGCGAGGGATCTCCATCACCTCGACCGTGTTGCAGTTCCCGTACCGCGGCTCCGTGCTCAATCTGCTCGACACCCCCGGTCACCGCGACTTCTCTGAGGACACCTACCGAGTGCTGGCTGCCGCCGACGCGGCGATCATGGTGCTGGACGCGGCGAAGGGCATCGAGCCGCAGACGCTGAAGCTCTTCGAGGTCTGCCGAGAGCGCAATCTCCCGCTGCTCACGTTCATCAACAAGTGGGACCGCCCCGGTCGCGATCCGCTCGAGCTGCTCGATCAGATCGAGAAGCAGCTGTCGATCGTGCCCACTCCGGTGACGTGGCCCGTCGGTCTCCCCGGCGACTTCCGGGGGGTCGTCGACCGCCGCACCGGGCAGTACATCCGCTTCACTCGCACGGCGCGTGGGGCCACCGAGGCCGGGGAGGAGCTGCTCGCCGCCGAGGCGGCGGCCGAGCTCGAAGGCCCGTCGTGGGCCGTGGCGGCGGACGAGCTGTCGCTGCTCGATGAGGTGGGCGCCCACGCGGAGATCGACCGGTTCCACAAGGGCGAGATCACCCCGGTCTTCTTCGGATCGGCGCTGACCAACTTCGGCGTTCGACTGCTGCTCGACGCCGTCATCGATCTTGCGCCTTCACCCGTGCCGCGCGACGACATCTCCGGGGTCCCTCGCCCTCTGGACGCGCCCTTCTCCGCCTTCGCGTTCAAGGTGCAGGCCAACATGGATCCCTCGCATCGCGATCGGATCGCCTTTGTGCGCGTGTGCTCCGGACACTTCGAGCGCGGCATGGTTGTCACCCACGGCCGCACCGGGAAGCCCTTCGCCACGAAGTATGCGCACTCCGTGTTCGGCCAGGAGCGTGACACCATCGAGGAAGCGTGGCCCGGCGATGTCCTCGGGCTGGTGAACGCCATGGACGTGACCGTGGGCGACGCGCTCTACCTCGACCCGCCGGTCGAGTTTCCTCGCCTGCCGGAGTTCGCACCCGAGCACTTCGTGGTGGCGCGCGTGAAGGACACCGGCCGCTTCAAGCAGTTTCGCCGCGGCATCGCACAGCTCGACGAGGAGGGAGTCGTGCAGGTCCTGCGCGACCAAGATCTCGGCGATCAGGCCCCGATGCTGGCAGCTGTCGGTCCGATGCAGTTCGAGGTCGCTTCGCACCGACTCGAGAACGAGTTCGGGGCCCCGAGCGAGCTCAGCCCGACCTCGTGGCGGCTCGCCCGCAAGACAGACGAGGCGTCGACAACAGCGCTGCGCGGACTGCAAGGCGTTGCCGTCTACGCGCGAGCTGATGGGACACGCTACGCGCTGTTCGAGTCGCCGTACTGGTTGGCGCGGGTGGAGTCAGACCACCCCGATCTGGTGCTCGATCGACTGGTAGCCGAGGGAACCGCGGGCTGACTCAGCGGCAGGTGGTCCCATTCGGTGGGCTCGTGCCCTCCACCAGGTAGGCCACCAAGAGATCAGCGATGCACGGCTTGCCGCCGGCGACCACCGTGTGGCCGTCGCCTTCGTTGGTGATGAGCACACCCGACGCGAGACGCTTGGCCACGTTGACCCCCGCTTCGTACGGCGTGGCCGGATCGCCGGTGGTGGAGATCACGAGGATCGGCGGTGTCCCTGGCGCCGACGTGGCGCCCAGCGGATCCGCGGGTACCGGCCAATCCGCGCACCGGATGTAGTCGTTGATCAGCGCTTCTCCGAAGTGGGGGGAGTCCGTGACGGAAGCCTTCGCCGCCTGGAGCACGGCATCCGGGTCGGTCGGCCACTCGAAGTCGATGCAGTTCACGGCGAAGTAGATCTCGAAGCCACTGCTGTAGATGTACTTGTCCGCCAGCGCCACCAGCTCGCTGCCGTCGCCACCGACGGCTTCGGCCAGGGCGGCATCGAGGTCCGGCCACAGCGAACGGGAGTAGAGCGCCAGCCCGATGCCGAGGATGGCCTCTTCGGGTCCCGCCTGGCGATCGGCATCGGGAGCGGGGATGCCGCCGGGCTCTTCGGCGAGGGCGAGAACTTGTTCGACGACGCCCCCGGCGTTGCCAGAGATCTCGCAGCCCTCAGCACCGTTGCAGTACGCGACGAACCGCGCCAGGGCCGTTTCGAACCCCGCCGCCTGGCCCGCTGCCAGGGCGAGGCCGCTCGGTCCGAGCTCGAGCACGCCGTCGAGCACCATTGACCGCACCCTCGTTGGAAAGAGGTCGGCATACACCTGGCCGATCGCCGTTCCGTAGCTGAATCCGAGGTAGCTGAGCTGGTCGTCGCCCATCGCGGCCCGCACGGTGTCCATGTCTCGCGCCACGTCCCGCGTCCCTACGAAGGGGAGGACATCGCCGAACTTGATCGTGCAGTCGTCGACGTACTTCTTGCTCACGTCGAGGAGCTGCGTCCGATCGGCGGGGGAGTCGATGGTGGGGTCGACGCCATACAGGGTGGCGATGTCGATGCCGCACCGGATCGGGTTGCTCTCACCCACACCGCGGGGGTCGACGCCGACGATGTCGAAGTGTTCGGTGATGCGAGTGGGAAGCAGGGGCGCCAGGCCGCTGGCGAAGTCGATAGCGGTGGCACCGGGACCCCCGGGATTCACGAAGAGCGCGCCGATGCGCTCACCGCTGGCGGGCACGCGCACGACGCTGAGCTCGATGGGTCGATCGCCCGGGCGCGTGTAGTCGAGGGGCACCCGCACCCGCGCACACTCCCCGTAGGCGCAGTCCGACCAGTCGATTGGCTCCGGTGTGAACCCCGGAGGAGTCGTCTCTCCCGGAGTCGTCGGGTTGGTGACGACCGGCGAGTCCAGCGGATTGCGAACGGCCTCGCGTCCGCAGGCGGACATGACGAGCGCCCCCACGAGCGCGAGCGCGACGAAGGTGTGGCGGGGGGCGACCATCGGACCGAGGGTAGACGTCGTCAGCGCGGAGGGCGGATCGTGTAGGTGAGGGTGCCGTCGGCGGCGAGCTTGCCGCTGGCGGTGCGCACCTCGGCTCGGCAGAACACCAGGGTGCGGCCCCGCTGCTCGACCCAGCCCTCGGCGATGGCGTCCTCGCCGACCACCGCGCCGAGGAATCGGACGTCCAGCTGGATCGTGAGGTACACCCAGCCCACGTCGTAGGCCTGACCCACCGCCGGCACCACCACCGTGTCGATGAGCGTGGCGATTGCTCCGCCGTGCACCACACCGGCGGGCTGGTCGAGCTCGTCGCGGTACGGAAGACGCATGCGGGCGTAGTCGGTACGCACCTCTTCGAGCTCGAGACCCACCACGTTGGGAAAGAAGCGGCGATCCCACTTGCCGAAGCTGTCCCATCGTGCACCGAGGTCAGGGTCGATCGGCGCGAACCGGACGGCGTTGGGTGCGAGTGGGTCGCCGGGGCTGGTCACCCGATGAACCTATCGGGGGCGCGTGGTGGTCGGGGCGGGTCGGATGGTCGTGGTGGACGTCGCTGCGGCCGACGGCTGGCCGAGGACGAAGAGGTGACCGCCGCGGGTGCCGATGTAGATGAGCCCGTCCCAGACAGCCGGTGTGGCCTCGATGCAGCTACCGAGCTCGATCGACCAGAGCTTCGGCGGGGTGGCATCGGGGTTGCGTACGTCGAACGCGTGGAAGAACCCGTTGCAGTCCCCGACAAGGAGCACGTCGTCCACCACAACCGGGCTCGCCCACAGTGGGCCCGGTAGCTTCATGTCCCACTTCACCGCGCCTGTCGCACGGTCGAGCGCGATGAGCCGTCCCGCATCGCTGGTGACGATCACCGTGTCGTCGACGATCGCAGGCGTGCCGTAGATGCCCGCACCGACGCGTGTCGTCTCCGTGAAGCTCCACACGACGGGGTTCGTGGTGTTCCTCGGATTGATCTTCGTGAGCTGACCGACCTCGCGGGCTCGCGGGAGGTCACGGTCGAACTCACCGGCTACGTAGAGCATCCCCTTGTCGTCGACGACGACCGACGGGTCGTTGTCGCCGGCGGTGTAGAAGCGGAAGGTCTGCTTGGGCACGCCACCTTGGCGCAGCGGGCTCAGGTCGTAACCCCAGATGAGCCCGGCTGAGGTGCCGAAGTAGGCGGTGTCGCGATAGATGGCGACGGAGCTCTCCACCGACGCGTGATCGTCGCCGTTCGCGGCGAGCACCTCCTGGTCCCACACCGGCGTCGTGAACACCACCTTCGGTGTCACCCGGACCTGTCCGGTCAGTGGGTCGTAGGACCGGTTGAGCTTCACCACCCAGAAGCGGCTGCTCTCGCTTCCCGCGACGAGGTAATCACCCAAGATGATCGGTGAGGAGTCCCAGTCGTCGTTCCAGAGGTTCGGCGGGACGGACTCGCTGTCGAGGGTCCACAGCACCTCAGCGGTGCCCGGTCGATCGATGGCAATGACGCGCAGGAGGTTGTCGCGCGACCCGCTGTAGACGAGCGGGTAGCCATCGGGGTCGAGCGTTGGCGTTCCCTTGATGATGTCGCCGGTCTCGACGTCCGGAAGGATCCGCTCACCGGTCAGTGCGTCCATGAAGTGGATGTGGCCGTCGTAGCCACCGAAGATCGCCCACCGTCGGTCCTTGCGTTCCGCGATGAGGGGCTGGCCCGTCCACCCCATCCCGCACCACACCTTGGTCTCGCCGAGGTTCGACGACGATCGGCACATCGGCGAGTCCGGGAACCGGTGCAGAACCTCCGGTTGGGTGCGGGGAACCGGGCCCTTGCCGTAGTAGCTACGCGACGGGTTGCCGCGGAACGTGAGCAGGCCCTCGACGGTTGCGTTCGGGTACGGCTTGAGGAAGCCCTTGGGATCGGCGAACCCGGCGAAGCTGGTGCGGAAGAAATCACCGGGAGGCGCCGTCGTGCTGGGAGTGCCGTCGCGAGCGCTGGTGGACGATCGTAACCCCGACCCTGACCTGGCGGATTCGTCGCGCCCGTCGAGCTGCGCACTCAGGAGCACGGCAAGCACCGTGAGGGTTGCCGCTCCGAGCAGGGTCAGATGACGTCGACGGTCGTCAACCATCGGTCGGTCCCGAGGTCGGCTTCGGCGGGTGGAAGGCGTAGAGGTGGCCGCGAAGGGTGAGCCCTGAGCGGATCACCGCAGCGGCGAGGTCGCGCCCTACATAGCGGAGGTGCCAGGGCTCGAAGTCGTAGCAGGTGCGCTGCTCGGCGCGGGCGGGATAGCTGATGAGAAACCCGAACTCGTGCGCGTGGCTGGCGATCCACTGTCCGGCTGGCGACGCGCCCCACGCCTGGTCGACGTCGGCCGCACCGGCGGTCGTCACGTCGATCGTCGTCCCGAGCTGGTGCTCGGAGTGGCCCGGCTCCGCGACCCGACTACCCGCCTCGGACGACCCCATCTCGTCGACGCGACGAGCGAAGAGGTCCGCCTGCTGCGAGTAGCTCCGGAACGCCGCCAGGATCGAGATCGGTGTGCCGTTGGCCTCGGCGCCTTCGCGCAGCGCACGAAGGTCAGGCATCACCAGCCCCCGGAGGGCGAGGCCCGGGGTGAACGGAAACCCGGCTTGGGAGATGTTCTCCAGATCTGGCGGCGCGTAGCCGTCAGGAAGGGAGCGCTCGGTGTCGACGATGATCGTGGGCCACGCGTTGGTTGGGTCGTCGGCGCTGACCGTCGCAGCATCGGCACACGCCGGGGGTGCAGGAAGCGTGGTCGTCGTCGCCTCCGTCGTAGTGGTGGCGGCCGACTCGTCGGAGCCGTCGCCGGCCAGTCCGGTGAGGCGCAACAAGCCCGCCAGGACCAGTACTGCTGCTGTCGCGGCGACGGCTCGGCGAACCCGGTAGACGTGTGCGGCCTCTGAGGAGAGTCGGGAGTGCCGGGCGGGGGTCATGGCGACCGCGAGCGTAGAGGCGGCCCTTGGGGTCGCCCCACTCAGCGAGACGGGAGCCCGTCAGCGCGGTGTCAGCGAGAGCGCTTTTCGTTCAACATCGACCGGTCGGCTCGGTCGACGGCATCGCGGGGCGACGACGCCTTCCGCAGCGAGTGGTGGCCGATCGTGACGCTGAGGTGGACGTCGCCCGGCCAGGTCCGCCGTGCAAGCTCTTCCTGGATGCGAGCTTCGAGGCCGAGTGCGGCGAACTCGCCACCGCAGCGCACCTGCAGGACGCCGAACTCATCGCCGCCGAGACGAGCGACGAGGTCGGTCTCCCGGGCGAGGTTCCGCAGGATCAGGCCGAACTCCCGCAAGGCGGCGTCGCCCGCCGCGTGGCCGTAGTCGTCGTTGAGCTTCTTGAATCCGTCAAGGTCGGCGACCAGAACGTAGGAGTCGACGCCATCGCCTTGGGTCAGGGTCCATTCGCGCTCGATCACCGCGTCGAACACCCGACGGTTGAAGAGCCCGGTGAGCGTGTCGTAGCTGGCGAGCTGCTCGAGGGCGTCCTGCGCGGCGCGCAGTCGGCTGATGTCGTGCCCCGTGACTACGAAGCCCTCAACGGTGGGGTCGTCGAGCAGCGACACGAACGTGAGCTCGAACGGGATGCGGGTGCCGTCAGCATGGACGAGCTGGACCTCCACGATCGTGGGGTCAGTCGCGGTGCTGTCGATGGCGGAGTGCAAGGCGATCCGGAGGGCGGCGCGGTCCTCAGGGTCGGTGATGCGGGCGAGTGGCTGGCCGCACACTGACTCTTGGTCGAGGCCCAGCTGGCGGGTGACCGCTCCAGAGACCGACTCCACCAACCCGTCGGCCTTGAGCAACATGGTGATGCTGGCCGCGTTGTGCACGAGTGATCGGAACCGAGCGACGTCATTCCCGGCGACCTCCCACCGGCGCCGCTGGGTCAGATCGCGCATCGTCATCAGGACGAGACCGTTGCCGAGGGGAGCGCCGACCAGCTCGACGAGGGTCCATCCATCAGCTGTGGCGATCCGCAGCTCGATCGGTGTGCCTACCTGCTTGTCCTGCACGCTGGTCATGGAGAGCAGGGCCAGCTCGAGGTCGTCGGGATGCAGGAGGTCGAGGCCGCTGCGGCCGACCCACTCGGTCTTGGGGACGCCCATCAGCCGTTCGGCGGTCTGGTTTGCCCAGCGCACGGTGGCCAGATCATCGACGACCACGACGGCGTCGGGCAGGTGGTCAGCAAGCAGGGCGAGGTCGTGGTCGTTCATGGTGATCGTGTCTGCAAGAGGCAGCACAGCGCCTCCCGGCGTCGAGGGTGGTTGACGTTCCCGCCTGAGGTGATCGGTCCTACGGGCCCGGAGGTTGAGGCAAATCCCCCAATTCGGGCGTCAGGACTCCGTCAGGACTCCAGTTCGGGGCCTACGTGTGACATGTGGGCCGCTCCAACCGCGCCCCGCTACCATCAACCAGCCCGGTCGGCGCCCTCACGTCGAGCGGTCTTACCGGGTTCCGGACCAGTCCCGGGGACGTAGCTCAGCTGGCTAGAGCACCTGCTTTGCAAGCAGGGGGTCGTGGGTTCGAGTCCCATCGTCTCCACCAACCAACCACGTCGTGCACGGGCGCGGCGCGGCGCGTGTCTGCGTCGCGGAAACGGTGGTCTGCTGTGCCGGTCCAGGCACCGGCGTGAGTCGGGGCGGGCCTAGGCGGCCATGGGGCCGGCTCGGCTTTGGAGGGTGCGGCCCTGGGGGCTGGTGATGGTGATCTGGGTGTCGGCGTTGCCGGTGGCGTTCCAGTCGCCTTCGTGCAGGAGGTGGTGGTGGTGCCAGCAGACGCCCATCAGGTTGGCGGCGTCGGTGGGTCCACCGTTGGTCCAGTGCTGCATGTGGTGGAGGTGGCGGATCGCCCGGCCGCAGCCGGGCCAGCGACATCGGTGGTGGTCGCGGCTGATGACCCGGCGGCGGAGCCAGTTGGGTGGGTTGCGGGTGGCTCGGCCGACGCCGATGGTGCGGCCGTCGGGTGTGTCGTAGTGGACTTCGATGCGGGTGTCGCAGAGGAACCGGCGGAGCACGTCGACGGTGATCGGCGCGCCGTTGATGGTGGCGCTGCGCTCGACGGTGTTGTCGGCGAGGAGCTCAGCCGGCGCGTGGATCACGACCATGGCCGCGTCGGGCTCTGAGCCCTCGGCGGCCGAGCGTGCCAGATCGTCGGCGCACAGGTCGCGTAGGGCGCCGGCGGTGCGCCGGTCGTGTGGGGCCCACAGGCCGGTCTCGGGATCGGGGCCGGCGGCCTCGGCTCGCCGGCCGAGGGCGGCCTTGACGATGGCGGCGTCGTCGTTGGGCAGGTAGCCCGACAGTCGCACGCCCATACCGGATCGATCCGGCCGCAGCCGGACGTGGGTGAGTCGGCGGGCCTCGTCGTGCACGGACCGGCGGGCGCGGCGGCGTTGGGTGGCCATGAGCTCGATCTCGGCGCAGCTCAACGACGGGAGCAGGGTGGCGAGGTGCTCGTCGTCGGCCGGTGTGGCGAACCCCACCGCGTGGTGGACCTGTTCGAAGCTGAGGTGGCCGGCCACGAACCGCTCGCGGATGGCGGGCAGGGCTTCGAGGGCGGTGGCGGCCCGGACCCACTGGCGGGCGGTGGGGCGGGAGATGTGGTGGCGGTAGGCGAGCCAGTCGGCCATCGACAGGGCCCCGTCGGCCCGGTAGTCCTCCAGCCCGTCCGCGGCCAGGATCAGCCGGAACGCTTCGTCGAGCAGCACGTTGCGCTGGGTGAGGAGGCGATCGAGCATGACCTCACGCTCGTCGGGCGTGCACTGCTCGTACTGCAGCAGCTGGTCGGCCATG
>JBBDWQ010000045.1:0-15741 GCA_040902805.1 Acidimicrobiales bacterium | reverse complement strand
TGTCCTCGTTCAGGCCCTTCTTGGGCTTGAAGACGTAGTCCTCCGCGTCGCTCCAGCCGAGCTTGTACTTGGAGAGGTCGAGATCGGTGACTGCCATCGGGGGAACCTTTCGGAGCCTGGGGATTTCTCCTACGGCGATGGTAACAATTCCGACCCACCGATCCCACCCGACCAAGTCGCGAACAGGTCGGCGTACCGGCCTCCCTGCGCGACGAGCTCGGTGTGGGTACCCAGCTCGAGCAGCTGCCCGTCGGCTACAACCCCCACCAGGTCTGCCCGCTCAGCAGTCGACAGGCGGTGTGCGATCACGATGACCGTCCGCCCCTCCATGAGCCTGGCCATGGCCTGCTCCACAACCACCTCGGTTCCGGGATCGAGGCTCGACGTGGCCTCGTCGAGCACCAGCACAGCAGGATCTGCCAGCGCAGCACGCGCCAGCGACACGAGCTGCTTCTCCCCCGCCGAGAACCTCGAACCGCGCTCCTGCACCTCCGTCATCAGCCCGTCGGGAAGGTCGGCAAAGCGCTCGCTCACGCCGATGGCCAAAAGCGCAGCCAGCACGTCTGCGTCGGTGGCTCCCTCGCGGGCGAGCCGCACGTTCTCGAGAATGGTGCCGTTGAAGAGAAATCCCTCCTGCGGAACGACAACCACCCGCTGACGTAGGGAGCGGCGAGTGGCATCGCGGAGGTCAATCCCCGCATAGCGAACCGTGCCAGAGGTGGGGTCATACAGGCGGGCGATCAGCTTGGCCAACGTCGACTTGCCGGCACCCGTTGGGCCCACCAACGCGATGCGCGCCCCAATCGGGATCTGCAGCGACACATCCGTCAGCACCGGGGGCCCGTCGACGTAGGCGAAGTCGACGGCGTCCACCGTGATGTCGCCTCGCTCGGGGAGATCCACGGCCCCGGGTCGCTCAGGGACATCGACTGGCGTGTCGAGCAGCGCGAACAGCTTGTTGAGAGCCGCTCCCGAGGACTGCACCATGTTGAAGAGCTGGGAGAGCTGCTGCACAGGCTCGAAGAGGTTCGACAGCGTCAGCACGAAGAACGTGACGGTGCCGATGGTCAGCTCTCCTGTGTGCACCCACCAGCCGCCGACGCCCACGGCGATCGCAGTGGCCAGCAGTCCGGACAGCTCGATGATCGGCAAGTACCAGGCCGAGATCTTCACGGAACGCATGTGGGCGTCGAACAGCCGGCGGCTGCCCTTGCGGAAGCGGGCCGACTCGACGTCCTCACGACCGAACGCCTGCACCACCCGGACACCGGCGATGCCCTCTTGCAGATGCGACAGTGTGGAGCCGATCCCGTCGCGCACATCGAGGTACGCGGTGTTGGAGTCGCGCTGGAACTTGATGCTGGCGACGATGACGATCGGCAGGCAGATCACCGACAGTGCCAGGAGCTTCCACGACACCACCGCCAGCACGACGAACGAGACGACGAGCAGCAGACCGTTGCTGACGAACATCAGCAATCCCATCTGCACGAGCTCCTGCATCGAATCCACGTCGCTGGTCATGCGGGAGACGATCACGCCGGCCTTCTCGCGGTCGTAGAACGGCATCGATAGGCGTTGCAGGTGATCGAACACCCGGACTCGCACGTCTCGAAGGAACGACTCGCCGATGCGGCTGATGAGCAGCACCTGGAATCGGTAGGTGATGTAGGAGATGACCGCGACGACGATGTAGCCGATCACGGCGGCGTCAAGGGCGCCGACGTCTCCGGTCTTGATGCCCCGATCGATGCCATGGCGAACGAGGAACGGTCCGGCCAATGTTGTGGTGGTCCAGAGGATCACCATGCACAGCGCGCCGATCATCGAGCGCCGGTAGGGCCGCAGCATCCTGAAGGCCCGCCGCAGGAGGTTCCGAGCGGCGTCGACGTCAAGGCGGTCAGCTTCATCGACGCCACCTTGCATCCACATGCTCAGCCCACCCCCTCGAGCTCGGTTTCGTCGGTCTGCGTCTCTGCCCCCCGCTGTTCCGCGGATGCGAGCACCTCGCGATAGGCAGGGCTCGACGACAGCAGCTCCACATGGGTGCCGTCGGCGACAATTCGCCCCTCAGAGAGGAGCACGACCCGGTCGGCGAGGGCGATGGTGGCCGGCCGATGCGCGATGACGATCGTGGTGCGATCGCGCATCACCTCTGCCAGCGCATCACGGATCTCGTGTTCCTTTGTCGGGTCGACCGAGGACGTGGCGTCGTCGAGGATCAGGATCCGCGGGTCGGCGAGAATCGCCCGCGCGATGGCAATGCGTTGCCGCTGACCACCCGACAGCGAGTAGCCGCGCTCGCCGATCGCCGTGTCGTAGCCATGTGGCAACACCTCGATGAACTCGTGCGCTCCCGCCAGCTCCGCTGCACGCCCGATGCGATCCATCGGAGCATCCGGATCAGCGAAGGCGATGTTGGCGCCGATCGAGTCGGAGAAGAGGAACGTCTCCTCGAACACCAGTCCGACCGCCTTGCGCAGCTCGCTGAGCCGCACATCGCGCACATCGATCCCGTCGACGATCACCCGGCCCGTGAGCACGTCGTAGAAGCGAGGGATCAGGCGGGCGATGGTGGTCTTGCCACTTCCCGTCGCGCCGACCAGGGCCACGGACTGCCCGGCCGGCACGATCAGGTCGAGCCCGTCCAGCACCACGGGCAGCTCGGCCCCGTACGCGAACCGGACGCCTTCAAACCGGATCTCGCCCCGTCCACCGGAGGGCCCCTCGTTCGGGAGCGGCGCATCGGCGGCAGAGTCCGCGATGACCGGCGCTGTCTCCAACACCTCGTGCACCCGCTCCGCAGCCGCCGCCGCCCGCTGCGCCTGGGCGAGGATCATGCCCAGCATGCGCAGTGGCCAGATGAGCATCACGACATACACGTTGAAGCTCACCAGCGCGCCGAGCGTGAGCTCGTTGGCGAGCACCTGATGGCCGCCGTAGCCCAGCGTCGCGATGAGCCCGAGGTTCGGGAGCAGTTCGAGGGCCGGCAGAAACATCGCCCGAACCCTCGCCGCATCCATTGATCGCGCATAGACGTCGTCGGCTTCGACGCGAAGCCTCGCCGCCTGCACGCGCTCGGCGCCGAAGCCCTTCACGACCCGCACGCCAGCCACGGTCTCCTCGACGACAGCGGCGAGCTCCGCTGACTCCTGTTGGATCCCGAGCACAGCGGGATGCAGCCGCCGGGAGAAGCGGGTGGCGAGCACGTTGGAGAACGGCAGGCTGCCAAGGGCCAGCAGCGTGAGCATCGGATCGATCGTCAGCAGGATGACTGTGACCGCAAGCACCGTGACCGCGTTGGAGATCGTGAGCGGAATCATCACGACGAAGGCTTGGATCTGCTGAAGGTCGGTGTTGGCGCGACTCATCAGCTGACCGGTCTGAGCGTGATCGTGATACGCGAAGTGCAGCCGTTGGATGTGGGCGAACATTCGCTCGCGGAGGTCGGCTTCCACCCACCTGGCCTCGCGGAACGCGGCGTAGCGGCGGAGCCCGGTGAACCCTCCCACCACCACCGCGGCGCCAGCGATGGCTACGGCCCATCCCCGGAGCGCGGCCATGTCGTCGGCTTCGATCCCGCGGTCCACCGCCTGCTTGATGAGCAGCCCGACGCTCACCTTTCCTGCTGTCCAGCCAAGACCGAGCAGCACGCCGACGGTGAGGCCAACCCGACGCGAGCGACACGAGTCGATGATCAGCCGCCAACCGGAGGGTGCGCGCTTGGTTCCACTTGGCATTCCCGACGCCCCTCCGATCACCTGACCCGTGGGTCAACCTACCGGTGGGGTCCCGTGATCCCCCAGCCAGTTGCGGGCCGCACGATCGAGCCAGCCTCTAACGTGGTGCCGTGCTTGCCGCCGTGATCAGCAGTCGACTCGGGCCAGATCGGTCGATCCCTGCTGCCACCGCCCTGGGCGCCATGTGCGGCTGTGCGATGGTCGCGCTCGTCGATCCCGCTGGTGGCGGTCCGTACCCGGCGTGCCCGACGAGAGCTCTCCTCGGCATCGACTGTCCGGCGTGCGGGACCCTGCGGGGCCTGCACGAGCTGAGTCGAGGCCACCTCGCGGCAGCCCTGGACCACAATCTTCTCTTGCTCGTTGCAGTGCCGATCGGCGCGGTCCTGTGGTTGAGCTGGGTCGCGACGGCGCTGGGTCGCCCCACACGCGTGCCCACGATGCCCAGAGCCGTCATCGTGACGATGATCGGGGTGGCCGTCGTGTTTGCCATGGCTCGAAACCTTCCGATCGACAGCATGCGGTGGCTGAACAGCGCGTGACTCTGCGTCCGAAGAGGCCTTCAGTCGAGGCGACGCAGCTGTTCGCGGTAGGTGCGTCCGCGCTCTACGTACACGTGCATGCCCGGTGCGATGAGGATCGCGGGATCGACGGCATCGAGCTTGATCTTGGCGGGGACGCCAAGCGCCATGGATCGACTGGGGACCACCATGCCGCCCGACACCAGGGCGCCTGCACCGACGAGGGCCTCCTCCTCGACAACGGCGCCGTTGAGGACGATCGCACCCGATCCAACGAGCACGCCATCACCGATCCGGCATCCCTCGAGATGAACGAGGTGCCCGATCACGCACTCTTCCCCGATCTGCGTCGGATGCATCGGAGTGGTGTGCACGACTGTTCCGTCCTGCACTGACGTGCGCGCTCCGACGACGATGCCGCCGGGGTCGCCGCGGAGGACCGTGCATGGCCACACCGAAGCTTCCGCGCCGATCGTGACCGCCCCAATCACAATCGCGTCGGGGTGAACATACGCCGTCCCGTCGATGACGGGCTCGACATCGCCCAACGCGTAGATCGCCACGTGTCTCCTATCCGGCGAATCGGCCGTAACCGCCGCGGAAGAACAGCAGTGGGGCGCCCTCATGGGCGACCTCGAGGTCCCGCACGCGACCCATGACGCAGTAGTGATCGCCAGCCTCCACAACGGAGTCGATGTCACAGTCGATCCAGGCCAGCGCTCCGTCCAGGACCGGGGACCCCGACGTCGCCGCACGCCACCCCAGACCGGCAAACTTGTCCTCCTCCTTGGAGGCGAACCGGCGGCACACGTCCTCCTGGTCATCCGCGAGGATGTTCACGCAGAACGCACCGGTCACCTCGATCTGGGGCCACGACGACGACGACTTCCCTGGGAAGAACGCGACGAGCGGCGGATCCAACGAGACGGAGCTGAAGGAACCGACGGCAAGTCCCACCGGTGCGCCTTCCGGCGCTGCGGTGATCACCGTTACCCCTGTCGGGAAGTGGCCGAGCACCGTCCGAAACTTGGCCGAGTCAAAGGGTGGATGCGCACTCATCGCAACGACGCTACTGGCCGTCAGGCGTAGGAGATGACGAGACCCTCATGGGCCGCAACGACCTCTTCGATCGTTGTGTCTTCGGCGAGCTTGCGAGCGTGAGCAAGGATCGCGTCCACGGCTTCGTCAGAGTGCGCTGGATCATGGTGGAACAGCGCCAGGCGTCGAACCCCAGTCTCCTGCGCAACATGCACTGCGTAGTCCGGTGTGCAGTGCCCCCAGGTGGCCTTCGCCGGGAACTCGTCAACGGTGTACTGGGCGTCGTGTATCAGGAGGTCGACCCCGTCGCAGAGCTCGAGAACGCCTGCCGCGATGTCGTTGCTGCCGTCAGCCGGCATCTGGTGATCGGACAGGTAGGCGACGGAGGTTCCGCCCATCTCCACTCGGTACCCGCAGGTGAGCCCGACGTGGGGGACGCCGCGAACCTTTACCTTTGCGCCATCGAGCTCGAGGTCCTCGTCCCACGCTTCGTGGAAGTGAATGTCCCCCAGAAGCTCCTTCGTCGTGACCGGGAAGTACGGGGGCCGCATGAACTGATTGAACGCCTCCGCCAACGAACCTGACTCGGGCTGGGGCGGGCCGTACACGTCGAACTGGGCGCCAGGCTTGAGCACCGGCGGGAAGAACGGCAGCCCTTGGATGTGGTCCCAGTGGATGTGGGTGATGAGCGCCGAGCCGCGAAAGACCTCCGACGGATCGAGCGTCTGACCCCAGAACCGAAGCCCGGTGCCGAGGTCGAGGACGATCGGCGCGTGGCCCGGTGACTCCAATGCGACGCACGAGGTGTTGCCACCGTAGCGCCGGTTGGCCTCGCTCGAGCACGGAGTCGAACCCCGAACACCGAAGAAGCTGACGTTGAGCAGTTGTCCCCCCGATTCACATGAGGCTCTGAGGTTACTTGCACTTGCCCTGACAGGAGCGACGTGTGACGTGAGTCTCGCGTGCGGCGGTGAGCGATGCGCTCGCGAGCGCGAGCGCTACGGTGCGCGGCATGACGTTGAACGACGGAACGATCACTGCGAACGGCCTCTCCTTCGGATTCCTCGAAGCTGGTGAGGGTCCGCTCGCGCTCTGCCTGCACGGGTTCCCTGACTCGGCGTGGACATGGCGCCATCTGCTTCCGGCGCTGGCGGACGCTGGATATCGGGCGGTCGCACCGTTCATGCGCGGCTACGCGCCCACCGAAGTCCCCGCCGACGGCCGGTACCAGACTGCCGTGCTGGGCCTGGATGCGTGCGCGCTCCACGACGCCCTGGGCGGGGGCGACGACGCGGTGCTGATCGGCCACGACTGGGGCGCAATGGCCACCTACATCGCGGCCAATCACGAACCGGAACGATGGAGGCGTGTTGTCACCATGGCAGTGCCGCCGGCGGGTGCCGTCGCTGCCGGTTTCATGACGTACGCCCAGCTCAAGCGATCGTGGTACATGTTCTTCTTCCAGCACCCGCTCGCAGACGTGGTGGTCGGGATGAACGACCTCTCGTTCATCGACGGGCTGTGGGCCGACTGGTCCCCCGGGTACGACAGCCCTGAGGACCTTGTGCACACGAAGGATGCGCTGCGCGATCCCGCCAACCTGGCGGCGGCAATCGGGTACTACCGCGCCACGCTCGGAAACGTCGGGGCAGATCCAACGCTCGACGGCGTGCAGGCGAAGGGGGCCGAGGGGACTGCGCAGCCGACGCTGTATCTGCACGGCCGGAACGACGGGTGCATGGGCATCGATGTTGCCGAGGCCGCCCGCGGGTTCCTGACCTCCGACGGGTCACGCATGGAGGTGGTCGACGACGCCGGCCACTTCCTCCAGCTCGAACAGCCGGACCTCGTCAATCGACTCGTGGTGGACTTCCTCGCCGAATAGCCGGTAGTGGTCGGCCTGCTTCTCGACCAGTCCCTCGGACACCAGGCCCGCGACGACCCGCTCCGCCCTCGGGACGTCGTCGGGCCAGCCCATGACCAGAGGTAGGTCTGCGACAGCTACTGGACCCGCTCGCAACGCGCCCACCAGTCGCCCGCGGCCTTGCCGATCGCTCCCCTCGAAGCGCGACTGCCCGCCGCTCACGCCCGCCGAGCCATCCGCTGGGTCCGGTAGCCGATGTCCGGACAATGCCCACCCGCACCGATCGGCAACCGGGCACGCCGAGCAGCGCGGGGCCCGTCGGGTGCAGACACTCGCTCCCAGATCGAGCACAGCCTGATTCCACGACCAAGCCAACCCGGAAGGCAGTGCCGCGTCGGCCGCACCCTGGGCCTCGCGAGCGGTGAGCCGACGGCCCTCCCAGCGGGCCAGCACTCGCGCCGCGTTCGTGTCGACAACGGCCGCGTCCGCTTCGAACGCGAAGGCGAGAACAGCGCGCGCGGTGTACGGCCCGATGCCTGGGAGCGCGAGGAGCTCAGGAAGGGTGCTCGGCAGGCGGCCACGGTGCTGGGCCACCACCTCGGTTGCACAGCGATGGAGATTGAGGGCGCGACGGTTGTAACCCAGCCCCGACCACCACCTCAAGACAACCGCTAGCGGCACCTCTGCACACGCCGCGGGCGTAGGAAAGCGGTCGAGGAACGGAGCCCATCGCTCGGCGACACGCGCGACTTGGGTCTGCTGCGCCATGACCTCGCACACGAGCACCGCCCACGGATCTCGGGTATCCCTCCACGGGAGCTCGCGGCGCTGACCCTCCCACCACGCAAGGACCGCGACGGAGCGCGCTAGAGCAGCGGAGCCCATTGCACGCGGCACACGTACGGGAGAGCGAATGGCTCCGCCAGCCGGCGAGCGAGATGGACCACCTCGGCGACGAGCTTCTCTCGCTGGGGAGCCGACATCGCGGCGATGTAGCTGATCGATCGGACGCGATCGCCGAGCAGCTCGCGCGTCATCGGCTGATCCCAGGTGATGACACGCTCGTCAAGCGGGCCGAATCGACCGGACGAGCCGACGATCTCGGGCCAGCTGACGTGCTGATATCGGGACACCGTTCGTTCATGCCAGCTGATCAGGCGGCTCATCTCCGCCACCCATGGGGTGGTCTCGTCTCGCTCGTTCCAGAGCAAGACCAGACGCCCTCCTGGGCGCAGCACGCGAGCGATCTCGTCGAGCGCACGGGGAGCGTCGAACCAGTGGAACGCCTGGGCGACGGTCACCACATCCACAGAGTCATCGTCCGCGGGTATCTCCTCAGCAGACCCGTCGACCACGTCGACATCCGGCAGAACCAGGGCCAGCTGCCCTCGCATGGCCGCGACGGGCTCGACCGCCACAACCGCGGCACCGAGCTCGACCAGACGCCGGGTGAGCTTCCCCGTGCCTGCCGCGAGATCAAGCACCCGCGTCCCAGGCCCCACCCCGCCCGCGTCGCGCACCGCGCCAACAGCATCGTCGGGGTAACCCGGTCTCGCGATTTCGTAGGCGGCCGCCCCAGCTTCGAAGCCGCGAGCGGCGACATCGTCAATCGGCACGAACCACCTCCTCGTGCCGGACCAACATCACTCGACGTCGAAGACGGAGGCGTCGTCGTAGGGGAAGGCCCGTTGCGGCGCCTGATCCCGCTTCCACACCATCAGCTTGCGGCGGAAGTAGCAGACCTCTTCGCCACGCTGGTTGATCCCCTTCGTCTCCACCGTGACGATGCCTCGATCGCCCTTCGATGTCTCCTTCACGCCCAGCACCTTGGTGACCGCGTAGATCGTGTCGCCGTGAAAGGTGGGCTTTGGATGGAGGAGCGACTCGATCTCGAGATTGGCAATCGCAGCGCCGCTCACGTCGGGCACGCTCATCCCAAGCACGAGCGAGTACACGAGATTGCCGACAACTACGTTCTTGCCCTGGACGGTCTCGTTCTCCGCGAACCACGCGTTGGTGTGCAACGGGTGATGGTTCATGGTGATCATGCAGAACAGGTGGTCGTCGTACTCGGTGATCGTCTTGCCGGGCCAGTGCTTGTAGACGTCGCCGACGGTGAAGTCTTCGAGGTGGCGACCAAAGGGTCGATCGTGCGTGGTCATCGGGTCCTGACGCTACGAGACATCGGGCCGCCGCAAGAAACCAGGACTTGCAGCCCCGCTGTGGCGCGCCGACTCCGGCTTGTCAGACGGCGCCGGCGGAGGCGAGCGCTCGGGCTCGACCTTGGACCCAGTGCAAGAGCGCCTCTGGCGGCAAGGCGGGACTGAACAGATAGCCCTGGAGGTGCGTGCAGCCGAGGGCTCGCAGCGCGTCTGCCTGCTGCGGCGTCTCGACGCCCTCAGCGACGGTCGTCACCCCCAAGTGGCGGCCCAGGTCCATCACGATCTGCACCATCTCGGTGACGGCGGGAAGCTCCCCCGTGAAGGTTCGGTCGATCTTGAGCTCGTCCACAGTGAGGGTCCGCACGTGTGCCAACCCGGTGTGTCCTGTGCCGAAGTCGTCGACGGCTACCCGCACGCCAAGGTCGCGAACAGCATCGATCTGCGCGGCTGCCCGGGCGAAGTCCCTTACGAGCGCCGTCTCGGTGACCTCCACCACCAGTCGGTTGGCCGCGACGGCTCCGGCGTCCAGCGCATGCTGGACGTTGGCCACGAACCCGGGGTCCGTGACATGCCGGCCCGACACGTTGACCGCGACGGTCACACCCCGCAGCTCGGGATGTACCGACCATGTGCCCAGCTGACGGAGCGCCTCGTGCAGCACCCACTGATCAAGCTTGACGATCAGATCTGACGCCTCCGCGATCGAGATGAACCGGTCGGGCCGGATCTGGCCCTCGCCCGGCCTGTTCCAACGCACCAAGGCCTCGAGCGACACCACCTCGCCGGTCGTCGCATCGACGATCGGCTGATACTGCAGCTCAAGCTCGTCTCCACCCGCAGCCAGGGCTGCGGAGAGCGCCGACTCGACCTGCGCATGGTTGCGAAGGACCAGCTGTAGCTGGTCGTCATAGACCTCGAGTGCCGACGGCGACCGCCGCTTCGATCGGTACACCGCGAGATCAGCCTTGGCCAGCAGCGCAAGCGCATCGTCCTCTGCATCGTGGTTGACCACAACACCAGCCGACGCCGTGATCGAGTACTCCCGACCGCCAAGTGAGATCGGGGCACCGATGGCGTCCAGCACGCGCCGGATGATTCCCACCACCTCGTCGTCGCTGCCGACGTGCTCCGCGAGAATCACGAACTCATCGCCACCGAGGCGGGCAACGACGTCCCCCCGACGCGCCGCTTGCCGCATGCGCTCACCGATGGACTGCAGGAGCAGATCGCCGATCGCGTGCCCACTCGTGTCGTTGGTTGCCTTGAAGTCGTCGAGGTCGATGAACGCGACCGCCAGGAGGTGTCCAGACCGGCGCGAGCGGGCCAGCCCCGCGGTAAGGGCTTCGATCACGGCTCGACGGTTGGCGAGACCTGTCAACGAATCATGCGTCGCCTGGTGGAGCAGCCGAGCCTGGAGCTGGTGACGCTCCATCACCGATGTCGACAGCACCTGGAGGGATGCGCTGAACGCCTCACCGAGCCGACCAGGTAGCCGCGTTGTGGCGACCGGCCCGGAGAAGTCGCAGGCCGATAGCGCTAGCACCTTCTGCTCGATCAGGGAGAGGTTCTCCCCCACATCGTTGAACGCCGCCGACGTCTCGCACAGCTCACGTGGCCCTCGAAGTGGCAGGGGCGACAAGGCCAGGTCGCCGTCGCTCACTCGCCGCACCTGATCCGTGAGGAGACGCAGTGGCTTCGTGATGGACCGACCGAACCAGATCGCAGTCCCCAAGGCGAAGGCGATGGCCAACACGGCCACAGCGCCAGCCCGCTCTGCGTCGGTCCGGGCAAGTGCGCCCCGAGCGGCGGCGGCCTCAGCAACCCCACCGGACGCGATCTCAGGAAGAGACGACAACTCCCCGTAGCTCCGGAGTCCGTCTCCGAGGACCTGGCCGATGTAGTGGAGATCACTGCCGTCGCGTCCCGATCCAACGCCCCCTGCGAGCTCTACATCGATGGCCTCGGTGAAGATCGTCCCGCTACCTCGGAGATCGCGCCACCTCGCCGCGACGACCACGACGTTTGTTTCGTTGAGGCTGGCCGCAGTCTGCTCGTAGAGCTCAGTGCTCCTCGCGAGCTCCGCGACTGCCGACACCTTGGCTGAGTCGGCGGCGAACCAGATCCCCACGAGAGCCTGGATCTGGCGACCTCGTAGACCGGCCACCGTCACTGCGTCGGCCATCGTCTCGACCGACCTCTCAACGACAACGTCACCAATTCTCACCGCTTGAGTGCCGACATCGCCGAGCGCAGCGTCGAGCGAAGCCACCGTGAGCGACTCCATTGCGGAGTACCGCAGCCCCACCTCCGATGTGGACAGCGCCGCGCGATCGATGCTTGATCGCAACCCCCGAAGCGTGCTCGCTGGGAACGGCCTGTTGGCTGACGTGACGTCCCGGAGCGCCCTGTCGGTAGCTGCTCGCGCCGCACTTGGATCCTCGACCACATCCATCCCGAGCAGGTCGCTCACCTCGGCGGGCGACAGACCGACTGACGCCGACTGCGCGACCATTTCGAACTGGCGGCGCTCCTCGAACACCCGCGCCCTGAGCACAGCGAGATTGACGAGGGCGTCGGTGTGATGACGCAGGTCGGAAGTGGCGCGGACGGTCTCCAGGCGATCCTGCACGAAGAGCCCAACCAACGTGGCGACGAGCAGCAACGGCAGCAGTGCGGCCGCAAGCAGTCTCGCCCGCACCGTGCCAAATCCACGTGAATGGCCCGAAGGCATCCTCATGACACGTGATCGGCGCCGCGTTCCACCCACTTGACCCAAACCTGGCCCGCCTTGGCCCATTGGGGGTCACTATGAGCCCTCCGGCCCACCTGGGGGGCGATTCCGTGGTCGAAGACAACCGTCAGTAACCTCGCCCGCATGCAGACTGCTGATCTGGGCGCCGCCGCCGACGTTGTCGACTTGGCCCGAAGCATCGTCCAAACCGGTGCCGAAACCCTCGCCAAGGGCCCCGGGCCGGATGTCGACCAGGTGCTGGGCTACGACCTTGCTCACGCCGCGGCGGCCGTCGAGACGGCTGCCGCGATGCTCGACTACGGCGCCATGGGCAGCACGGAGGCGGCCCTGACGTGCGCCTTCGTCGCCGACGCGATCGGCGATCTCGCCGCTCGCCTGTATGGCCGCGAGGACATGTGGGGCACCGAGCCGGGCGCACTCGATTCGGCTCGTGCCTTCTGCGCCACGTATCGAGCTCCGGAGTTCCTGGCTGGCCTGGCCGGCGAGGCGGGCCCACGCCACCTCGACGATGACTTCGAGATGGTCCAGGACACGTTCCGCCGCTTTGCCGACGAGAAGCTGAAACCCATTGCCGAGCACATCCACCGCGCGAACGCCGACATCCCCGAGGACATCATCTCTGGCCTCGCAGAGATGGGGGCCTTTGGTCTGTCGGTCCCTGAGGAGTACGGCGGCTGGGGCAGCGGCGGTGAGTCCGAGTACATCGGCATGGTGGTGGCTACAGAGGAGCTCTCGCGCGGCTCCCTCGGAGCGGGCGGGTCGCTCATCACTCGTCCGGAGATCCTCACGCGTGCGCTCGTCAAGGGGGGCACCGAGGAGCAGAAGAAGCGCATCCTTCCCCAGCTCGCAGCAGCCGAGATCATGAACGCAGTTGCCGTCACCGAGCCGGACTTCGGTTCCGATGTGGCCGGCATCAAGACCACCGCGACCCAGGTCGACGGAGGCTGGCTGATCAATGGCGTGAAGACGTGGTGCACTCTTGGCGCCCGCGCCGACATCCTCATGCTTCTCGCCCGAACCGACCCCGATCGCAGCAAGACCCACAAGGGCCTCTCGATGTTCGTGGTACCCAAGGCGCGGGGCGATGGTCATGGATTCGTGCTCGATCAGGCGGCAGGCGCCGACGGCGGCGCACCTGGCGGCGGCCGCATGGAGGGCCGCCCGATCGACACGATCGGCTACCGCGGCATGCACTCCTACGAGATCGCCTTCGACGCCTGGTTCGTGGCCGACGAGAACCTCATCGGCGGATCGGACGGTCTCGGGCAGGGCTTCTACCTGCAGATGGCCGGGTTCGAGAACGGTCGTCTGCAAACCGCGGCCCGAGCGGTCGGCGTCATGCAGGCCGCCTACGAGGCTGCTCGTCAGTACGCAGATGACCGCACGGTGTTTGGTGGGCCCCTCGCTGATCTGCAGCTCACGCAGGCCAAGCTCACCCGCATGGCCGCCACCATCCAGGCATGCCGCCAGGCTTCGTATGCGGTTGCTCGGTTGATGGCCCAGGGCGGCGGGCGCAAGGAGGCAGCAATGGTGAAGGCCTACGTGTGCCGGGCCGCAGAATGGGTGACCCGTGAGGCCATGCAGATCCACGGAGGCATGGGGTTCGCGGAGGAGTACGACGTGAGCCGGTACTTCGTGGACGCCCGAGTGCTCTCGATCTTCGAAGGCGCCGACGAGGTCCTGTGCCTGAGGGTCATCGCCAAGAACCTGGTCAAGGAGGTACAGGCCTGATGCGCTCTGCCAAAGACTTCTTCCGTCCCCTCGCCGTCGGAGCGCCGGACCCACTGCGCGAGATTCCGGCCCGACCATCCCGCGTCATTCACTTCTTCCCGCCGTCCAACGCCAAGATGGTGGCCAAGGTTCCCGACATCGCACCCACGGTCGACGTGCTGCTCGCCAATCTTGAAGACGGCGTGCCCTCAACCGACAAGGAAGCAGCACGTGCCGGCCTCATCGCCGTGGGCAAGGCCTGGACCGTCGGGGAAACCCAGCTGTGGACCCGCGTCAACTCGCTCGACTCCCCGTGGTGCCTCGATGACCTCACCGAGGCCGTCACCGAGATCGGCGACAAGCTCGACGTGATCATGATCCCGAAGGTCGAAGGCCCTGAGGACATTCACTACGTCGATCGCCTGCTTGCTCAGCTCGAGGCCAGGGCGCGTCTGGATCGCCCGATCCTGGTGCACGCCATCTTGGAGACCGCTCGAGGCGTGGCCAATGTGGAGGAGATCTGCGCAGCATCGCCCCGCATGCAGGGCCTCTCGCTCGGTCCGGCCGACCTGGCAGCGAACCGGCGGATGAAGACCACCCGCGTCGGCGGCGGGCATCCCGGCTACCTGGTGCGGGAGGACCCGCCCGGCGGCGACATCGACGCCCCTCGAGCGGTGCATCAGCAGGACCTCTGGCACTACACCGTGGCCCGAATGGTCGATGCCTGCGCGTCGAACGGGATCTTCGCCTACTACGGGCCCTTCGGGGACATCAAGGATGTCGTGGCCTGCGAGGACCAGTTCCGCAACGCGTTCCTGCTCGGCTGCGTCGGTGCGTGGAGCTTGCACCCCGTCCAAGTCGAGATCGCCAAGCGGGTCTTCTCTCCCGATCCTGCCGACGTGCGCCACGCCCGTGAGGTCGTGGCCGCCATGGGTGACGGCACCGGAGCAGTGATGCTCAACGGGAAGATGGAGGACGACGCATCGGTGAAGCAGTGCCTCGTCATGCTCGAGCTCGCCGAGCGTCTCGCCTCCCGTGATCCAGAGCTCGCGAAGGCCTACGCGGAGGTGAGCGCCTGATGGCTGATTCGGCTCTGCTGCGCCCCCGTCGGTCGGTGCTCTACATGCCCGGCGCCAACGCGCGTGCACTCGAGAAGGCACAGACCATCTCAGCCGACGCCCTGATCCTCGACCTCGAGGACGCCGTCGCCCCCGACGCCAAGCCCGAGGCGCGAGAGCGTGTGTGCGAGGCGGCGTCTTCTGATGCGTACGGCCACCGCGAGATCGCAATCCGGGCGAACGGCATCGGTACGCCGTGGCATGACGACGACCTCCGCGCCATCGCCGCGGCCGGACCGGATGCGGTCGTCGTCCCCAAGATCAACTCCGCGGACGAGGTGCACCAGATCGAGAAGGGCCTGGAAGCAGGCGGTGCACCCGATCACACCCGCATCTGGGCGATGTTGGAGACACCGATCGCCATGTTCCGGGCCGAAGAGATCTGCTCGTCGTCCGACCGGCTCGCAGTTCTGGTCATGGGCACCAACGACCTCGCCAAGGAGCTGCACGCAATCCATGTGCCTGGTCGGGCACCACTGCTCGGTGGCCTTGCACTGTGCCTGCTGGCTGCTCGGGCCGCCGACAAGGTGATCCTTGATGGCGTCTACAACGACATCAAGGACGACACGGGCTTCGCGGCTGAGTGCCGCCAGGGTCGCGAGATGGGCTTCGACGGCAAGACGCTGATCCACCCCAGTCAGGTCGACCCCTGCAATGCCGCCTTCGCCCCCGACGAGGACGAGGTGGAGCGGGCGGGTCGCATCATCGCCGCCTTCGAGGAGGCAGAGACCGAGGGGCGAGGTGTCGTCACGGTCGACGGTCGGATGATCGAGAATCTGCATGTGGAGGAGGCTCGCAAGGTGCTCGCCATCCATGCCGCCATCGCAGCGCTCTCGACC
>JBBDWQ010000044.1:0-16437 GCA_040902805.1 Acidimicrobiales bacterium | reverse complement strand
CGGTTGGCGCGAGGCCGTCCACCGACAGCCCACCGAGGAGACGGACACGCAGGCTGCCCACGGCGGGGAGCGTACGACGATCCGACCGTCAGGTGACGACCCAGGGCTCCGTGGGCAGCCGGTCCGGATCGAAGCGTTCGAGCAGCAAGGACATCGTGGTGGGCTCACCGGGCTCAGCTAGCCCGAGCGACACCGCCAAGCGGTTTCGCACCGCGTCGGGTCCGACCCCCTGGCCAGCGAGCTCAGCCATGGTCACCGAGCCATGGCGCTTGGCCAGCCGGATGCCATCCGTCCCTACAGCCAGCGACACGTGAGCCCAGCCCGGCCGCCGGCGACCAAGCAGGTCGAGCAGGTGGGCCTGGCTGGGCGTGACAGGGAGCAGGTCGTCGCCTCTGACCACCTCGTCGACGCCCTGATCATCGTCATCGACGATCACCGCCACGTGATACGCGGGCACTCCGTCGTTGCGTCGGAGCACGATGTCGTCAACGGGAGCGGTCACTTGGCCGCGGAGTCGGTCCTCGATCGTGACCACCTCGCCCGCCGTCCTCAGACGTAGGGCCGCCGGGCGACCCGAGTCCACCCGCGCCTGCACCTCGTCGGGTGTCAGGTCGCGGCAGGTACCCGGGTACAGGGCAAGCATCTCATGGGGGGCGGCCGCCGACTCCCGGATCTCCCGTCGACTGCAGAAGCAAGGATAGGTACGTCCCATCGCCACGAGCTCGGCCACCGCGGCGTCATGGACCGCGCGGCGCTCCGACTGCCGCACCACCGGACCATCCCAGTCCACACCGAGCGCAATCAGGTCGGCCAGCAGCACACGTTCGTGCTCCGGGCTCGCTGTCGCGGGATTGAGGTCCTCGATGCGCATCAGGAAGCCACCACCCGAGGATCGAGCGAACAGCCACGCCACCATCGCCGTGCGGAGGCTTCCCAGGTGCAGCGGACCGCTCGGGCTCGGGGCGAAGCGTCCGGTGGCCATATATACCGGGATCTTCGCAGACGAACCGTCCTACGCTGCGCCGGTGGACATCGCCATCTTGCTCTTCGATCGCCTCACCGCTCTCGACGCGGTCGGCCCCTATGAGGTTCTCTCCCGCCTCCCCGAGGCAACCGTGACCTTTGTGGCCACGGAACCGGGCCTGAAGCGGACCGACACGAAGTTCCTCGGCCTGATGGCTGACGCATCACTTGCTGATGTCCCCCATCCCGACATCTTGCTGGTGCCCGGCGGCCCCGGCCAGGTCGAGGCCGAGAAGGATGAGGCAGTCCTCGAGTGGCTGCGTGCCGCGCATGAGACCACCATGTGGACCACCTCGGTGTGCACTGGCTCACTCGTGCTCGGCGCCGCCGGCCTGCTCGACGGGAAGCGGGCCACCACGTACTGGCTCGCACTCGAATCGCTGTCCAGCTACGGCGCAACTCCGACAAACGAGCGGGTCGTCACCGACGGAAAGATCGTGACCGCCGCTGGGGTGTCCTCAGGGATCGACATGGCGCTCACGCTGGCGCAGCACATCGGGGGGGACGACCTCTCCCAGATGCTCCAGCTCGGGATCGAGTACGACCCGCAGCCGCCCTTCGACTCGGGCTCCGAGGCCAAGGCCCCTGCTCACATCGGTCAGTTCTTCCGCGACAACAGCCGGTTCCTGCTCGAAGGCTGAGCGATGTCAGTCGCTCTACCGGTCTTCTTCGAGCATGGCCAAACCCTCACCGCGATGGGCATCGAGGACATCATCAGGTCCGTGCCCGTCATCCCGGTCGAACTTGATCGAGGCCACGATGGCCACCGCGAGAACGACGGCGATCACGCCCAACGAGGCAAACGTCGGGATGTGGTACCACTCGGCGAGGATCATCTTGGTCCCCACGAAGGCCAGGATCACCGCGAGCCCGGGCTGCAGGTAGTCGAACTTGTCGCGCAGATCCGCAAGCAGGAAGTAGAGCGCCCGTAGGCCGAGGATCGCGAACGCGTTCGAGCTGAACACGATGAAGGTGTGGCGGCTCACGGCGAGGATCGCAGGGATCGAGTCGACGGCGAAGACCACGTCGCTCGTCTCGATCACGATCAACACCGCGAAGAGCGGTGTGGCGAGCTTCTTGCCGTTCTCCTTCGTGAACATCGCTTGCCCGTGGTAGCTGCTCGTTGACGGCACGATGCGGCGCACGAGCTTGAGAATCGGGTTGTGCTCGGGATGGATCTCCTCGTCGTCATGGCGGAGCAGACGAAGCGCAGTGATGATGAGGAAGCCACCGAACACGAACAGCATCCACTCGAAGCGGTTGAGCAGTCCGACGCCGGCGAAGATGAAGACGAAGCGCAGCACGAGGGCGCCGAACACCCCCCAGAACAGCACCCGGAACTGGAACTCGCGGGGCACCGCGAAGTAGCTCAGGATGATCGCCCACACGAAGACGTTGTCGACCGAGAGGCTCTTCTCGATCAGGTAGCCGGAGATGTACTCGCCGGCGGCCTGCCCACCCCAGGCCCCCCACACCACGAACGTGAAGGCGAGACCCATCGAGATCCAGATCGCTGACTCGATGGCCGCTTCACGTGTGGAGATGACGTGCGCGGTCTTGTGGACGAGCAACAGATCGGCCACCAGCAGCGCGACCACGACGGCCAGAAACGCGAACCAGATCCAGAGGTCGACGTGGAACTCAGCGAAGTTGGTGCGCGACCCCTCGGACACGAGCAGGGCATGAGACGTGGTCGCGGCGAGCATCAGGTGCCAAGGATGGCCTGCGCCGCGGCCAAGCGGGCAATCGGCACGCGGTACGGCGAGCACGACACGTAGTCGATGCCGATGCGCTCGAAGAGTCGGATCGACTCGGGATCCCCACCGTGTTCACCGCACACACCGAGCTTGAGACCGGCGTTGACGGCCCGCCCTCGCTCGGCCGCCAGGGCGATGAGCTCGCCCACTCCGGGTTGGTCGACGGTCTCGAAGGGGTTGGCTCGCAGCAACCCCTGGGCCAGGTAGGCGGGCATCATGCGCGCCTCCACATCGTCACGACTGAATCCGAAAGTCATCTGCGTGAGGTCATTGGTGCCAAAGGAGAAGAAGTCAGCTTCGTGAGCCAGGTCTCCGGCCCGCAGCGCCGCGCGAGGCGTCTCCACCATCGTGCCTATGGCGAGCGACACTCGGTCGGCACCGTCGACTGACGCGACGGCGTCCTCCACCCAGGTCCGCGCCGCCGCCAGCTCCTCGCGGTTGACCGTGAGCGGGATCATGATCTCGACGATGGGGTCGCCGCCGGCCGCCGCCCGCTCCACCGCCGCCTCGAGCAGTGCACGCACCTGCATCGCGTAGAGCCCCGGCTTCAGGACTCCAAGCCGGACGCCGCGCGTGCCCAGCATCGGGTTCTGCTCGCGCCAGTGCTCCGCCGCCGCCAACAGAGTCGATTCAGCATCGGTGAGGCCGGTGGCCGCCTCCCGCACCCGTAGCTCCTCCACGGACGGCAGGAACTCGTGCAGCGGAGGATCGAGGAGCCGGACCGTCACGGGAAGACCATCCATGGCTTCGAGGATCCCGAGGAAGTCCTTCTTCTGCGCCACTCGGAGTCGCTCGAGCGCCTTGCCTTCGGCCTTGGGGCTGTCGGCGAGGATCATCGCCCGCACGATCGGCAACCGATCCTCGGCGAGGAACATGTGCTCGGTGCGGCAGAGGCCGATGCCCTCGGCACCGAACCGGCGCGCGACGGCCGCGTCGACCCCGGTGTCGGCGTTCGCCCGCACCGCCACGCGGCCTCTGCGAACCCGATCGGCCCATCCCAGCAACGTGTCGTACTCGGCCGGGGGCTCGGTGGTCTCGAGCAAGACCGTCCCGAGGACCACCTCACCGGTTGTCCCATCGATCGAGATCACCTCCCCCTCGCGCACCGTGACCCCTCCGACGGTGAAGCGGTCTTCGTCGATCTGGATCTCCGCGGCGCCGACCACGGCGGGGATTCCCCAACCCCTCGCCACCACCGCGGCGTGGCTCACGAGCCCTCCGCGCGCGGTGAGGATCCCTTCGGCAACCTGCATGCCGTGCACGTCCTCGGGCGACGTCTCGTTCCGTACGAGGATCACCGCCTCACCGCGGTCGGCTGCGTCGACGCAGGCCTCAGCGGAGAGGTACACCCGGCCGACCGCCGCCCCCGGCGATGCTGGGAGCCCGGTGGCGATGACCTGGCGCCGCCCCGCCGCGAAGTGCGGGTGGAGCACCTGGTCGAGATGGTCGGCGGTGACCCGGCCCAGTGCCTCTGCCTGGGTGAGCTTCCAGCCCTTCTGCTGAGTCATCTCCACGGCCATCCGAAGCGCCGCAACCCCCGTGCGCTTGCCCACCCGCGTCTGCAGCATCCAGAGCTTGCCCTGCTCGATGGTGAACTCCGTATCGCACATGTCGCGGTAGTGCCGTTCGAGCTTCGAGAAGACCTTGAGGAGCTGCGCGTGGATGGCCGGGAACTGGTGGGCCAGACCGTCGAGGTCGTCGGTGTTCCGTGTGCCGGCGACGACGTCTTCCCCTTGCGCGTTCAACAGGAAGTCGCCGTAGGGCACCGCCTCACCGGTCGATGCGTTGCGCGTGAACCCCACGCCCGTGCCCGATCGGTCGTCGCGATTGCCGAACACCATCGCTTGCACGTTCACCGCGGTTCCGAGGTCGTGTGAGATGTGCTCGCGATTGCGGTAGGCGATGGCGCGTGGCCCGCCCCACGACTCGAACACGGCCGCGATGGCCCCCCGTAGCTGCTCAGCCGGATCCTGCGGGAACGGCGTCCCGCCGTTGTTCTCCCCGACCAGCTCCTGATAGCGGGTGCAGAGCCGGCGCAGTGTCCGGGCGCTGCTCTGCGCGTCGGAATCCGCTCGGTCGAACTCATCTCCATCGACGCCCAAGACGATGCGTGCGTACATGGCGATGAACCGGCGATACGAGTCGTAGGCGAAGCGCTCGTCGTTTGTCTGCTTGGCCAAGCCCTCAACCGACTCGTCGTTCAACCCCAGGTTCAAGACCGTGTCCATCATGCCGGGCATCGAGAACTTCGCCCCGGATCGCACGCTCACCAGCAGCGGATCCGCTGGATCACCAAGCGACTTCCCCATTGCGCGCTCCACGCGACGCACGGCCTTGGCGATCTCGGCGTCGAGTGACTCCGGCCACTCGCCCGCCAGCACCGCGCGACAGGCGTCGGTAGTGATCGTGAACCCGGGCGGGACCGGCAGCCCGAGCACCGATGTCATCTCGGCGAGATTCGCCCCCTTTCCCCCGAGGAGATCCTTCTGTTCCATCGGCGGTCGCCGATGCTGGTGGTCGAAGGCGTAGACGTAGGTCACCGGCGCGAAGCCTAGGGGCGTACGCGCAACGACCGCCGAGTCCACGGGAGGGACAGGAGGCGGTCGCTGCTGGCGAGGGCTGGGCGGGCGGGAACAGCCCTCGTTGGGCGTCACAGTAGACGCACTCGCAGTGCCCCTCAATGATGGTTGCAGAAGTTCCCGTGGGGAGCCCGCAGGCGCGCGCTCCGTGGTTTCAGATGAGGCGCGTCTGCACGTGCGAGAGCAGGTCGTCGATCGGCACGCGGACCTGTTCGGTCGTGTCGCGGTCGCGGATCGTCACGGCGCGATCGTCGAGCGTCTCGAAGTCCACGGTGACGCACAGCGGTGTGCCCACCTCATCCTGTCGGCGGTATCGCCGACCGATGGCCTGGGTTTCGTCGTAATCGCACATCATCTGAGGCGCCAGGAGCTCGAACACCTCCCGAGCCACCGGGGTCAGGGTGTCCTTCTTGGACAGGGGCAGCACGGCCACCTTGTAGGGGGCCAGACGCGGATGTAGGCGCAGGACGGTGCGAGTCTCCCCCGCCACTTCGTCCTCGGCGTAGGCCGCAATCAGGAAGGCCATCATCGTGCGCGTGGCTCCGGCGGCGGGCTCGATCACGTGGGGTACATAGTGGGCGTTGGTGGTCTGGTCGAAGTACTCGAGGCGCTCGCCTGAGTGCTTGGCGTGCTGGGTGAGGTCGTAGTCGCCCCGGTTGGCGATGCCTTCGAGCTCGTCCCAGCCCCACGGGAAGAGGAACTCCACGTCTGAGGTTCCAGAGGAGTAGTGCGACAGCTCGTCGGCGTCGTGAGGGCGCAATCGGAGCTGCTCAGGCGCCATGCCGTGGGCGATGTACCAGCTGAAGCGCTCCTGGCACCAGTACTCGTACCACTGCTGGGCCTCGTCGGGCGGGACGAAGAACTCCATCTCCATCTGCTCGAACTCCCGGGTGCGGAACACGAAGTTCCCCGGGGTGATCTCGTTGCGGAAGGACTTGCCGACCTGCGCGATGCCGAACGGTGGCTTCTTGCGCGAGGTCTCGAGCACGTTCTTGAAGTTCAGGAACATTCCCTGGGCGGTCTCGGGGCGCAGGAACACCTCGTGGCCAGCGCCCTCGACGGGACCGGCGTGGGTCTTGAACATGAGGTTGAACTGTCGGGCCTCGGTGAAGCTGCCCTTCGTACCGCAGCTGGGACAGGTGTCCGGATCATCCAGCTTGTCGAGGCGGAACCGTTCGTGGCAGCTCTTGCAGTCGACCAAGGGATCGGTGAAGTTGGCGAGATGCCCGGAGGCCTCCCACACCGGAGGGGGGCTGAGGATGGACGCATCGATGCCCACCACGTCGTGGCGAAGCTGCACCATCGACCGCCACCACGCGTCCTTGACGTTGCGCAGCATCAGCACGCCGAGCGGCCCGTAGTCGTAGGTGGAGCGGAAGCCGCCGTAGATCTCTGCGGACGGGAACACGAAGCCACGTCGCTTGCAGAGGTTCACGACCTTGTCGAACAGCGTGGGATCAGGACTCTCGGGCATGGGGCGCAAGGCTACCGGTGGTAGAACCAGTCGATGGCCTCCCCCCTTGATTCGGCCGACCCAACGTCCGTGTTCGCACGACGAGCGCTCGCCGCCGTCATCGACGCACTTGTCATCCTCATCCCGACCTTCATCTTGCTCACCGCCAGCTTTGAGTACCTCGACGTCGGCGCGCTCGACCGCGGCGGACAGCAGTTCTGTGACGACTACAACAACGACGTTGGCGGCATCTGCCTCAACCTCGCCGATGTGAACGACCGCGTGTACTTCACGGACAACGCCAGCGGTGCCAGCACGGCGATGTACTGGGGAGGCACCTTCGTCCTGCTCGTGGTCGTCCAGGGTCTCACCGGCCGAACGATTGGGAAGGCCCTGACCGGCGTGCGGACGGTCCGGGAAGACGGAACACGTCCAGGCATCGGCAAGGCATTCGTGCGTTGGGCGTTCTGGGTGATCGACGCCTTCCCGTACGTCGTGCCACTGCTCGGACCCATCCTCGCGCTCACCACGCAGGGTCATCGTCGAGTGGGCGACATGGCCGCCAAGACCTTCGTCGTCCGCTCCTCGGCCAACTCATGGTCTCCCATCGAAGGCCAGTAGGGATCGGCGACCGATGCGCGACCGAATCCTGATCCTCGCCGCGCTGGCGATCCTCGTCGGTGGCTGCGGTGGAGGAGACGGAGAGTCCGTCACGACAACCTCGCAGGCACCGCCGACGACGTCGACGTCGACGACGGCGCTGGCCTCAGCCTGCGACACCGCCGCCAAGCCGAGCGGAGCCGCGAGCCAATCGAAGTTCGACGCAGACGTGGACGGGGACGGCCGGGCCGACGAAGTGCGCCTGCTCCTCGTCGGCGATTCGGATTGGCACCTCCATGTGACGCTCGCCGCTGTTGGCACGGCCGATGTCGCTCTCGCCGTCCTCGGGTCCGAGGCGGTGTCCATCCTCGGCGGCGCCGACGTAGACGGCGACGGTGCGCAGGAGATCTGGGCCCGCACAGGCGCCGGCGCATCGGCCACCATCATTGGCCTGGTCCGGTTCGCTGACTGCTCCCTCACGCAGGTCACCTTCTCGAACGGCAACCCCGCTGAGTTCCCCATCGGCGGCAGTGTCGGGACCGCGTCGGGCCTCGAGTGCGCCGCCGGTGCTGACCATCCCGACCTGACTGCCTACACCGCCACCAGCTCCGGTGACGATCAGTACGACGTGGAGGCCACCGCGTACGCGCTCGAGGACAGCGTGCTCACACGAATCGGTACCACCACGAGCCGCGTGAGCAATCGTGATCCCGCGTTCATGCGGGCCACCAGCTTCGCCTGCGGATCCTTGACGTTCTAGCCCAGGTCGAGGATGGCTAGCCCTGGTCGAGGATGGCGACCGAGCGAAGCCGACGCTCGAGATGGTGCTCCATCGAGCGCGTCGCGAGGTGATCGATCTCGACGGTCGCTGGGGACGACGACTCGTTGAGAGCTGTCCCCAGCCGGCCACCGAGGATGTCGTTGATGAGGGACAGCGCCGCGGGTGAGACGGCAACCCCCGCCCGATGCGCGTCACACCTCGTTCCGCCTGCCTCGATGTCGAATGCCACGAGCCCCTCGGTGGCACCGCACTCGATGCATGAGTCGACCGTCGAACCGAACCCCTCGAGCGACAGCACCTTCAGGTAGAAGGCGGGGACGACCAGAGGGCCGCTGTGGCCGGCCAGAGCCCGCAGCGCGCCCAACAACATCTGGTAGAGCGCGGGGTTGGCCTCCCCTTCGAGACTGAGCTGATCGGCGGCCTCGAGCATCGAGACGGCGCGGGTCAGGCGGTCGAGATCCTCGCGAATGGCTCGGAAGTGATCGATCGTCTCGGCCTGGTCGATGATGTGCAGCTCGCTACGCCCCTCGTAGAACTGGAGCTGCAAGTGCGTCGGCGGCTCCAGGCGAGCACCGAACCGGCTCTTGGTCTTGCGGACGCCTTTGCCGACAGCTCGAACCTTGCCGTGCCGGCGCGTGAGCACCGCAACGATGCGGTCGGCCTCGCCGAGCTTGTGGGTTCGCAGCACGATGCCTTCGTCGCGATACAAGCCCATCCGTTGAGCCTATTGCTGGAGGGTGTGCCTACTGGTCCACTCCGCCGAAGCGTCGTTCGCGTCGCTGATATTCCCGCACTGCGTCGAAGAGGTGCTCACGGCGGAAGTCGGGCCAGAGCGTTTCGGTGAAGATCAGCTCGCTATAGGCCATCTCCCACAGCAAGAAGTTGGAGATCCGGTGCTCCCCTGACGTGCGCACCACCAGGTCGGGATCGGGCATGTCGGGGGCGTAGAGGCGAGAGCGAATCGCCTTCTCGGTGATCTTCGAGCTGGGAGTGCCCTCGGCCACGAGGGCCTGCACCGCATCGATGATCTCGGCCCGACCGCCATAGTTGAAGGCGAAGCTCAACGTCATGCCCTTGTTCCGGATCGTCAACGCCTCGGTGTCGTCGATGTGGCGCTGCACCCGCTTGGGGACCCGCCAATCGCGGCGTCCGATGAAGCGCACTCGTACGTCCTTGTCGTTGAGCTCGTCCCGCCGCGTGAGGAGCAGCCGCTCGTTGAAGCCCATCAGGTAGCGCACCTCGTCAGCAGGCCGCTTCCAGTTCTCGGTGGAGAACGCATAGACCGTCAGCCAGCGGATCCCGAGCTCGAGGGCACCTTCCACGGTGTCGAACAGAGCCGCCTCGCCGGCCGCGTGGCCTTCGGTGCGCTTCAGTCCTCGTCGAGTGGCCCAGCGACCGTTGCCGTCCATGACGCATGCGACGTGCGCGGGGATGCGTTCCAGATCGAGGTCAGACGGCAGCACAGCCCGAACCTAGTTGTCCGTGGCTACGGTCCAGGTGTGTTCGATCTCGAAAGGTGGCGCGCTCGATTCGGGTGGCTGGATGCGATCCTGCGCGTCACCGAGCGCTTCGGTGCCATCGGCGGAGGGCCGCTCGCGTCAGCGATCGCCCTGGCTTCGTTCCTCTCGCTGTTCCCCCTGCTGCTCGTCGGCATCGCCGTTGTCGGCTTCTGGTCCTCGGCCGACGATGGCTTCGCGCTCCGACTCGTGCGCGAGCTCGGCCTGCGCGGCACGGCCGCCGAGACGGTCGTAGACGCCATCGAGGCGGCCAAGGGGAGCCGACGGGCCGCGTCGATCATCGGCCTCGCCGGGCTGCTGTGGAGCGGGCTCGGCGTGGTGGGATCGCTTCAGGCGGCGCTGAACGCCGTGTGGCAGGCCAAGGGGCGAGGGCTTCTCGACAAGCTCTTCGCCCTCCGTTGGCTCCTCGGAGCGGGAACCCTGTTTCTGACGACGGCTGCGTTGGGTCCGGTGCTCCGGTTCGTGCCGGGGCCCGCGATGCCGCTCACCATCCTCGTAGGCCTGGCCCTCACCACCGTGCTCTTCCTGTGGACCTACACATCACTCGGAAACAAGAACGTCGCGTGGCGTGTGCACCTCCCGGGGGCGCTGCTCGTGGCGGTGGGCGTCGAAGGACTGAAGGCGGTCGGGTCCCTCTATGTGCCCCGACTGGTGGCATCTTCGTCCGCCCTCTACGGCTCGCTCGGTGTGGTGTTCGCCGTTCTCGCGCTCCTGCTGCTGTACAGCCGGCTCATCGTGTACGGCGCGGTCATCAACGTCGTGCGGTACGAGGCAGCCATCGGCACGGACACGATCCAGATCGAGGTGCCCCACGTTGCCGGTGAGGTTCCCGCCACCGGGACCCGCGGGGGGGCCGTCGAGACCTGATCAGCCCAGAAGCCTGATCAGCCCAGAAGTGGGCTCGGCTCGTGATCGATCTGCCGGCTCCAGTGACACGCGCGTCAGATTCGCGTAGTGTGACCCGCGGTCGGGGGCCATGGGGGACCTCGTGATGAAGGGCGGGGGAATGAGTCGACGTCTCTTGACGGGCGTGGTCGCGGTCATGGTGCTGGCGGGACCGTTCGTGGTCCTGCGGCCGATGGTGGGGGCCACACCTCCATCGCATCGGGTGCTGCTGGGCGCGGAGGACAACCGTCTCCGTGCCTACGACCCCGTCACCGGCGCGCAGCAGGTCGTGCTGCCCTCGAAGGCGGACGACTCCGTCAACGGCTTGGACAGCAACGCGCAGATCTGCGAGGACCCGCAGAACCCGGGCTACTTCATCGACGGTGAGGACACCGGCCAGCCGAACCCGCCGCAGGGGTGGGGCTACTTCCAGTTGCTCGGCACCGCTGTCGGCAACCTGTCCGCGGTGCAGCTCGGCAAGCTCACGCCGACGTACCAATCGTCGCTCGACAACGCGGAGAACTACGGCTGTGGGTTCCTGCCCAACGGTGACCTCCTCACCACCGATGTGGGCAACCAGCAACCCACCGACGCGGCTGACGGGCAGCTCATCGTGTGGTTCCGTCCGCCATCGGGGAAGTTCGACTCCAACTCAGTCGCCTACTGCAAGGTCGACGTCACCATCCCCACCGCCGGTGGAATCTGGGTCGAGGGCAGCACGGTGTTCGCCGCTGCCAACCGACCTGACCTCCAGGGAGGACAGCTCGGCGGCATCTACCGGTATGAGGGCTCGTGGCCCACGGGCCCCACTGGCGCTGACGGCTGCGGTCGCACCGACGGCACCGGCGCGCCCCTGGTATCGGAGGGCCGGATCACCAAGACCCTGTTCATCACCGCTGATCCAGTCGGCGCGCTGACACCCAGCGCCATCGTCGGTGCACCCGGCGGCCATTACTACGTCTCCAGTGTCCTCACCGGCGTGATCGCGGAGTACGACGCCGCTGGGCAGTTCGTGCGCCGGATCCTCCAGCCCGCCGTCACCGACCTGCAGCCGCCCTACGCCACCGGAACACCGTTTGGCATGGCCGTCGGTGACGATGGCTCGCTGTACTACGCGGACATCGGCGTGGAGCTCACGTTGCCCGCGCCCGGCCCCGGCGACCACAACGGATCGCAGCGGGTGATCCACTTCGTCGACGGCCAGCCGCAGGCGCCGGTCACGATGGCCACGGGCCTGCAATACCCAGACGGACAGGGCTTCGTCACCATCACCGAATCGCCCGGCGCACCGGTGACCTCGCCGAACTCCTCGTCAGAGTGGGGATGCGGCAACTGGGGCATGTACGGGGCCTCGCTCGGTCGCACCTTCTCGACCACGTGCGCGTCATCGATCGCTCCCCTGACCACTCCGACCATGGTGCCCGCCTGGACGGTGCCGATGCCGCGCACCGTCACCGCCTCCCCCGTCGTCGTCGGCGGCACCGTCTACGTGGGCGACTGGAGCGGGACGATGTACGCGCTGAGCCTCAACGACGGCTCGCAGCGCTGGTCGCATCAGACGGACGGCGCGCCCGGAGCCGCCTTCGGTCCGATCGTGTCCTCGGCTGCGATCACCGACGTCGTCATCGGCGGGGTGACGAAGCGTCTCGTGATCTTCGGCGCCGGACCGAAGCTCTACGCGCTCGACGCGGCCACGGGCGCACAGGTGTGGAAGATCGATCGATCGGCCGGACTCGTGGACACCCCGGTCGAGATCGAGTCGTCACCGGTCGTGTGGAAAGGCGTCGTGTACGTCGGCATCGACACGCACAACCACCCCGCCACCGAGACCAACGGGGTACGCGGCGGACTGATGGCCGTCGACGCCGCCACCGGCGCGCAGGTCTTCACCTTCGAGCCCGAGCTCGGCCAGCCTGGCTCAGGCTGCGGAAGCGTGTGGTCGTCACCCACAATCGACACTGCGAACAGTCGAGTGCTGCTCGCCACCGGGAACTGCGAGGCGGACGCCGCAAACTTCACGTGGAACGCGCACACCGAGGCGGTGACTGCGGTCGACGCCACCACCGGAGCGGTGGCGTGGACCTTCCAGCCCCACGCCCCGAACCGCGCCGACCTCGACTTCGGCGCCACACCGAACGTGATCACGCTCGGCAACGGCCAACGCCTGATCGGCATCGGCAACAAGGACGCTGTGTACTACGCGCTCAACCCGGCGAGCGGTGCTCTCGTGTGGTCCAAGCAGGTCGCGCTGCCCGGCAACATCCAGGAGGACTTCGCCGTCGGGGGCTTCATCGGCTCCACCGCGACCTGGCAGGGCAACGTGTACGGCGGCACCGCATTGGGCGGGCCGCTCTGGTACCACAGCCTCAACGGCGCCACCGGGGCCAAGCGCTGGTCCGCCGTGGCCGGCCCCACCTACGCGGGGTCAGCTGTGGTGAACGGAGTCGTGTTCGCGGGCGACCTCACGGGCACGCTGAAGGCCTTCAGCGCGGCCAACGGACTACCGCTGGGCATCTGGCCGCTGCTGGGCCCGATCTCCTCGAGTCCCGCCGTTGCCGGCAGCACCGTCGTGATCGGCTCGGGCACATCGAGCTCGGATCTGTGCGCCAAGGGCACCGCGATCAGCGACGCCTGCTTCCAGGTGTTCGACCTCACGCTCGGATCCCTGGGCGCGGTCACGGCACTGAAGCCGCTGGCGCTGCTGTGATGTGACCCTGTGATGTGACCGCGTGGTGTGACAGGGTGCAGCATGGCTGACTTGTTGGAGCTGAGCTCGCGGATCATCGACTCCGGCCATGCCGACCAGCCGGTGAACCGCGTGACCCAAGAGCTCTCCGAGCTGGGCGACGACCTCGCCATGATCGAGTCGTTCTCCCACGTCGTGCTGCTCCGTACCGACGACGGCCTCGTCGCCTTCGACACCAGCGGCGCCCACACCGGCGCGGCCTGCGTCGACTCGCTGCGGGCCTGGTCGCCGGATCCGGTGACCCATCTCGTCTACACGCACGGCCACGTCGATCACGTGGGCGGGAGTGGCGCGTTCGTCGCCGATGCCGCTGATCGCGGTCACCTCCGCCCGCAGGTGGTGGCTCATGAGGCGGTGAGCGAGCGCCTCGACCGCTATCGCCGCACGAACGGCTGGAACCTCGCCATCAACCAGCGCCAGTTCGGGTGGCTCCCGCAGGCAGGCGGCATGGGCATCGGTGGCGTGGCCCAGTTCCTCCCCCGCTCCACCGCCGAGCCGGACGTGACCTACCGCGAGTCCCTCTCGCTCGCTGCCGGTGGCGTTCCGGTCGAGCTGCACCACGCCAAGGGTGAGACCGACGATCACACGTGGGCGTGGTTGCCCGAGCAGAAGGCGATCTGCGCCGGCGACTTCTTGATCTGGAACTTCCCGAACGCCGGCAACCCGCAGAAGGTGCAGCGCTACCCCGAGGAGTGGGCCGTTGCCTTACGGGCGATGGCGGCCATGGAGCCGGAGCTGTTCCTCCCCGCCCACGGTTTGCCCATCGGCGGCAAGGAGCGCATCGCCATGGTGCTCGACGAGGTGGCGACCGCGCTCGAGAACCTGGTGGCCGCGGTGCTGGAGCGGATGAACGCCGGCGCGCGCCTCGATGAGATCGTGCACGAGGTAAAGGTGCCCGATGAGGTGCTCGCGCGCCCGTTCCTGCGCCCGTTCTACGACGAGCCCGAGTTCGTGGTGCGCAACGTGTGGCGCCGTTACGGCGGCTGGTGGGACGGCGACCCGTCCACGCTCAAGCCGTCGCCCGCGTCCGAGCTCGCTGCTGAGGTCGCCGCGCTGTCGGGTGGCGCGCTGGCCCTCGCCAAGCGGGCCGACGAGGTGGCCGCCGGCGGCGATCTCCGACTCGCGTGTCACCTCGCGGAGATGGCCGGGCTCGCCGCGCCGGAGGATCACAACGTGCAGACGATCCGAGCCGACGTGTACGAGCGGCGCCGCAAGGCCGAGACCTCGCTCATGGCCAAGGGGATCTACGCGTCCGCGGTGCGCGAGAGCAAGGACGTGCTCGGCGAGAGCTGACCGTCAAGATCGGCGGTGCACGGAGACCGCGTAGGCGCCCCCGTCGACCCACGGCTCGCGGTCCCAGGTGGTGAAGCGCTCGGCCAACCGCAGCCCGGCGGCCGCGCAGGCCGCGTCCCAGTCGGCCGCGGTGTAGCCCCGGTCGACGCTGAAGCCGGCGATCAGCACCCCGCCAGGGGCGACGTGCCTCGCTACGCCCGCAGCCAACGCCGGCTGCGTGCCCGGCGGCGTGAACAGCGGGACGTTGCCGGCCAAGACCACGACGTCGAAGGTGCGTCCGAGGTCGAGCGCGGTGAGGTCGGCCTCCACCCAGGTGAGCTCCGGCGCGAGCCGGCCGGCCGTCGCCAGCATCGACGCGTCGACGTCCGCTCCCACCACCTCGATGCCGTGGCGGGCGAGCTCGATGGCCACGCGGCCGGTGCCGCAACCGGCGTCGAGCACGGTCGCGGGTGCGTAGGCGCGGACGAAGGTCGCCTCGCCGTGCATGTCCGCACCGGTGGCCGCGAGGGTGTCGAAGCGGGCCTGGTACTCGTCGCCCTCCCAGGGGACTGTCATGGTCAGCGACGACGACCGTTGTCCTGCATCACCCGATCGAACTCCTCCCACTCGAGCGAGAACGACGAGGCGTGGGCTCGCGGGACCCAGTCGATCGACCCGCGCGAGATGCGCAGCTCTCCGAGCTTCTGGTCGTCGCTCGCTACCTCGATCACGAGATCGGCGTACTCGACGGCGAGCGGCTTGGACGGGTGGACGGTGATCCGGTGCGTCGCCATGGGCACGGTCTAGTCCCAGCAGCGCTTGGCCGCACCGGGCAGACTCGCCCGCATGACCCGCAACCTGCTCCTCACCCTGCACCTCACCGGCGTCGCCGGTTGGCTGGGCGCCAACTTCGTGCAGCTGCTGCTCAGCCCCCGGTTCGCGAAGCAACCGGCTGCGGTGGCCGCGGCGTGGACTCGTCAGACGATCTGGCTCGGCGAGCGCTACTACGGCGCCATCGGTGGCCTGATCGGCGTTACCGGCGTGCTGCTCGTGCTCGACGGTGACTGGTCGTGGGGCTCCGGCTTCATCTGGGTGGGGATCACGGTCATCGCGATCGGCGCCCTCACTGGCGTGGTCGGCTTCGGGCCCCTCGCCAAGCGCCGCGCCGACGCGCTCGAAGCGGGCGACACTGCGGCCGCCGACGCCGCGCAGGCCCGCATCATCCCCCTGGCTTTCTTCGACACCGCGCTGATCGTCCTCACGATCCTCGCCATGGTCGACAAGTGGTTGGTCTGAGCTCGCCGTCGGCGCTCACCCGCTGACGACGCGCACCACCTTGGTGCGACTGGTCTGACCTCGCACGACCTCCACCGAGCGCGCGGGGAGCCCGAGGTGCTCGGCGAGGAACCGGACGAGCTCGGCGTTGGCCTTGCCGTCCACCGGTGGGCTCGCGATGCGGATCCGCAGGGCGTCGCCGTGCGGACCGACGACCTCCGAGCGGACCGCACCGGGCTGCACCCGGATCGTGAGCGACCAGCCGTCGCTGGTGCGACGAGCCCATGGCGCGTCGTCGGCGAGCGCGAACGCCGTGAAGCGCGACCGCATGAGCCGCTCGGCGGTGGGCGCCGGCTTGTCGCCGCCCACGATCGGCCCGCAGCACCTCTCGAGCGGGTTGCCGGACCCACACGGGCAGAGGTCCTCGGCGGCCATGTGCCGATCATGGCCGACATCCGCGCCGCGCCCGCGCCGCGCCCAGTCGCGCCCGACCGCGCGCGTCAGTTCCAGCCGAACCAGCGGGGGTCGAGCGTTTCGCCGAGGGGTGGG
>JBBDWQ010000043.1:11715-17020 GCA_040902805.1 Acidimicrobiales bacterium | reverse complement strand
ACCCCTCAGTCTGAGGGGAGGAGCTCCTCGTCGATGATGACACCGCGACCTTCGCAGTCGGGGCAGCGACCGGCGAAGCTCTCGAGCAGGCCTTCGCCGATGCGCTTGCGGGTCATCTCGCACAGGCCGAGCTCGGAGATCTCGAAGACCTGGGTGCGGGTCTTGTCCCGAGCCAGCGCCTCCTTGAACACGCGGATCACCTCGTCGCGGTTCGGCCTGATCTCCATGTCGACGAAGTCGACGACGATGATGCCGCCCACGTCCCGCAGCCGGAGCTGACGAGCGATCTCGATCGCGGCCTCGAGGTTGTTGCGGAAGACCGTCTCCTCGAGGTTCGACTTGCCGACGTTCTTGCCGGTGTTCACGTCGATCACCGTCAGCGCCTCGGTGTGCTCGATGATCAGCGACCCACCTGAGGGCAACCACACCTTGCGATCGAGCGCCTTGTGGAGCTGCTCGTGGATGTGGAGCTGCTCGTAGATCGACAGCGACTCCTCGGCGGGATCGAAGTACTCGATCCGGTCGACGAGCTCAGGGCTGATGCTCGACACGTAGTCGCGCATCGCCTCGTAGAGGTCACGGTCGTCGATGAGCACGCCGCGGTAGTCGTTGTTGAACTCTTCGCGGATCACGCGGAGCGCCATGTCGGGCTCGCGGTAGAGCAGCGCCGGTGCCTGCGACCGCTTGGCCAGCGCGTCGATCTGGTTCCACTGATCGAGGAGCCGCTTCACGTCGTACTCGATCTCCTCGGTGGTGACGCCCTCGGCCGCCGTGCGCACGATCACGCCGTGCTCCTTCGGCTTCACCCGGTCGAGGATGTTGCGCAGACGCCGCCGCTCGTCGTCGGACAGGCGCTTCGAGATCCCGTAGGTGGAGCTGTTCGGGATGAGCACGACGAATCGTCCCGGCAGCGATACCTCCTGGGTGAGGCGAGCGCCCTTGGCACCGATCGGGTTCTTGGTGACCTGACAGATGATCGTCTGCTTGGCCCTCAGCATCTGCTCGATGCGCAGGTTGCTCTGGCTCTTGGCCTTGCCGCCGCCGTCCATGTCCTCGGCGTCGTACTGCACGTCGCCGCGGTAGAGCACCGCGTTCTTGGGCGTGGCGATGTCGACGAAGGCCGCTTCCATGCCCGGCAGCACGTTCTGGACCTTGCCGAGGTAGATGTTGCCGTGGATCTGCGCGACATCGTCGGACGGCTTCGACACGAAGTGCTCGATGAGGTTCCGGCCCTCGAGCACGCTGATCTGCGTGGCCTTCTCGGTGACGTGCACCGCCATGAGGTACCGGCCGACCGGGCGACCCTTGCGCTCGCGCCCACGACGGGCCTCGAGGATGTCGTCGTCGAGGTCGACGCCACCTGAGGGGAGCACGGCCTGGATCGGCGAGCCGCCTCGTCCGTCACGGCCACCGCCCTGACCCTGCTTCTGCTTGGCCCGACCGCCGCCCTGACCTTGGCCCTGACCTTGGCCCTGACCTTGACCCTGACCTTGGCCCTGACGGTCGCCAGCGCCGCCCCCGCCACGACCGCGACCGCCACGACGACGCTTGCGCTTGGCGCCGCCCTCGTCGGGAGTCGGCGCGGGCATCGAGTCGCCGATCTGCGGCTTGCGCACGAGCGCGGCCTCACCGGCTTCGACCGATGCCGCCTTGCCCTCGCGAGGCGGATCGGGCAGCTCTGGGTTACGACCCTCACCGGCCGCGGCCGCGATCTCCTCAGGCGTGCGGGCGCGACTGCGGTTGCGCCCCCCGCGAGAGCCGCGGCGTCGGGCGGCGCCAGTACCGGACTCGTCGCCGGAGCTGGAACCCTCCGCGGAATCCGAACTAGTTGAAGGCCCTTCGGGGCTTGACGGCTCGGGTGTGCTGTCGCCAACCGGGGTGTCGGTGGGGAGATCGGTCATTGGGGGAGTCCCTTCTCATGACGCACGCGCCTCCGCGTGCGTGGGCGACGTCGCACCGCGTGCGCCGAGGTCCCCCAGGGGGATCGGCTCGCAGCGGGCGCCGTCGACCAGCGTCCATTGGTGTGTTCTCAGTACACGGGCCTCGTGCCAGGTGGCGTCGAGGGCCCGAAGCAGCTCCGCTGGGCGGAGGCTGCGGGGTTGGGTGGCCAGCTCGGCATCGAGCAACGTGCTCGTGCGGAGTGGGGCCACGCCGGGGGGCAACATGATCTCTTCGGTTGCGGTCGACAAGGCGAGGATCGCGGGGCGAGCGTCGAGCGTCGTTTCGCTGCCCTTGCGTTCGACGACGATCGGAAGCTCGTCGGCTGACAACGCCCGGGCCACCGCATCGGCGAGAGCAGCCGGCTCGGGGCCGTCCACCTCGATGCGCCAGCTCGAGCTCGTGACAGCCGCTTGTAGTGAGTCGGTGCCGGGTACGAGCGGCACCGACAGCTGAGCGGTCATTCCGTCGGGGAGCGACGGCGTGACGATCGCCGGCAGGTCAGCGGGGTCGATGTCGGCGTCCGGATGGAGGTCGATGTCGAGGTACTCCCCCAGGCTCTCGTAGCCAGTGGAGAGCGCCAGACCGAAGCTGAGGCGAGGTCGAGGTGAGAACCCTTCGCTGTAGGCCACCCGTACGCCGGAGCGCCGCAGGCCTCGCTCCCACACGCGAGCGAGGTCGCGGTGCGACAGGAATCGGATCTTGCCGAGCTTGGTGAACCGCACGCGATGCTTCACGCGCCCACCCCCACGGGCCTGCGGGCGCTGAGGGTCACCGGCACCTCGCCGCCGCGGAGAAGGTTCTGCCCGGTGCCCTGGCTGCCACCCGCCGGAGGGACCGCCGAGGCGACCACGTGCTCGATGCCGTAGCCCGTGCAGGCGCCACAGTCGTAGCAGGGCGTCCAGCGGCAGTCTTCGAGGCCGACCTCTTCGAGAGCGTCACGCCAATCCTGCCAGAGGAAGTCCTTGTGCAGACCGGCCGAGAGGTGGTCCCAGGGAAGCACCTCGTCCTCAGTGCGGTGGCGGTAGCAGTACCAGTCGAGGTCGAGCCCGTTGTCGGCCATGGCCTTGGTCCACAGGTCGAGCTGGAAGTGCTCGCTCCACTCCTGGAAGGTGCCGCCCTCGCGCCACACCTGCTCAATCACCGCGCTGAGCCGACGATCGCCACGGCTGACGAGTCCCTCGACGATGCTGGCCCGAGTGTCGTGCCACTTGAGCTGCACGTTGCGGGCCTTCTTCGCTGCATCCCGCAGGAGGTTCACCTTGCGGCGCAGCTCCTCCTCGGTGTTCATCCCGAACCACTGGAACGGCGTGAAGGCCTTCGGCACGAACCCGCCCACGCTGACCGTGACCGAACCGTCCTTGCCGTTGGCCTTCGCCAGCTCGAGGCAGCGCCGAGCGAGCTCGACGATGCCGAGCGTGTCTTCGTCGGTCTCGGTGGGGAGGCCGGTGAGGAAGTACAGCTTCACGCGACGCCAGCCCTGCTCGAACGCGGACTCGACCGCGGTGTAGAGGTCTTCCTCGGTGATGAGCTTGTTGATCACCTGACGCATGCGCCAGGTGCCCGCTTCGGGGGCGAAGGTCAAGCCCGTGCGTCGAGCCTTCTGGATCTGGGCCGCAATGCCGACCGTGAAGGCATCGACGCGCAGGCTCGGAAGGCTCACCGAGACGTTGCCGCAGCCGACCTCATCGTCCATCGCGCTCTTCACGACGTCCTCGATGCCCGAGAAGTCGGCCGTGGACAAGCTGGTGAGCGCTACCTCGTCATACCCGGTGCGACGCAGGCCCTGCTGCACCATGGAGGCGACCTGATCGGCCGGACGCTCGCGCACCGGACGCGTGATCATGCCCGCCTGGCAGAACCGGCAGCCACGGGTACAGCCACGGAAGACCTCGACGTTGAGGCGGTCGTGGACCACCTCGGTGAGCGGCACGAGCTGGTTCTTCGGGTACGGCCACGCGCCGAGATCGGCGATGGTGCGCTTCTCGACGACCGCAGGGGCAGCCGAGTCGATCGGTGTGGTGGCCTCGAGGCAGCCGTTGGGCAGGTAGGTCGCTTCGTAGAGCGACGGCACGTACACGCCCTCGATGCCCGCGAGTGCTCGCAGGACGTCGATGCGATCGCGGCTGCCGCTCGCCTTCCACGCGGCGATGGCCTCGGTGATCTCACCCACCACCTCTTCGCCGTCGCCGAGCACCACCCAGTCGAGGAAGTCTGCCATCGGCTCCGGGTTGAACGTGGCATGACCACCCGCGCCCACCAACGCGTGGTCGATCGTGCGATCGGCGGACCGCAGCGGGATCCCGGCGAGGTCGAGGCAGTTCAGGAGGTTCGTGTAGACGAGCTCCGAGGAGAGGTTGAAGGCCACGACGTCGAACTCATCGGCGCTGCGGTGCGTGTCGACCGAGAACAGCGGGAAGCCTTCACGTCGGAGCACCTCCTCCATGTCGGTCCACGGCGCGTAGGACCGCTCGGCGAGGGCGTCGGGCCGCTCGTTGAGGATCTCGTAGAGGATCTGGAGGCCCTGGTTGGGCAGCCCGATCTCGTAGGTGTCGGGGTACACCAAGAGCCACCCGACCCGGTGGGGGGCGGGCGTCGGAACCTCAGCACCGAGCTCGCAGCCGATGTACCGGGCAGGCTTCTGGACCGAGGCAAGGTGCGGCTCTAGGCGAGCCCAGACATCTGCCATGGCAGAGTCAGGCTACCGGACGGCTTGCCGGCGCCTGACATCGCCAGATCACGGGCGTCGGGGCTTGCGCGACAGCCCTTCTCGATGCCGTTCCATGAGGTTGGGGGCATTGAGGTACCGATTCGGTACCCCCATGCCCCCAACCTCGGGGGAACCCGATCCTGCCAGGGCTCGCCGCGCTTCACGATCGCCTCTTGTATCTCTCCGTATTCGTCGATCAATCTCATGATGTGGATCGGAAGGCCGACGCCGGGATCGCCCGCCTGGCCCGTCGCCAGCACGGGGTGTGGAACCGACGGCAGGCGCTCGCCGCCGGCATGAACCGTCGAATGATCACCGCCCGCACGGCGTCGGCCACGTGGCTCGCCGTCGACCATGGCGTCTACACGCACGTCACCAGCACGCCGACCTGGGAGCGCTCGGTGATGGCGGCCGTGCTGGCTGAGCCGTGGGCCGTGGCGTCCCATCAGAGCGCGGCGGTCCTCCACCAGCTGCTCGGCTTCCGACAGGGTCGTCCGGTCATCACCATCCGGCCGGGCGCCAACGCACGCGGCCAGCTGGCGATCGCTCATCGAGGGATCGACACGCGCACGACGGTGGTGCGCGGCATCCCCGCGGTCACGCTCGATCAGGTCTTCATCGACCTCGCGCAAGTGGTGAGCGAGCCACGCCTACGCA
>JBBDWQ010000043.1:0-11615 GCA_040902805.1 Acidimicrobiales bacterium | reverse complement strand
CTCGATCAGGTCTTCATCGACCTCGCGCAAGTGGTGAGCGAGCCACGCCTACGCAGCGCAATCCGACAAGACGAAGGGGCTGCTCGACGCGGTCCGCGACCGCTACTGCGCGCTCGCTCCCCGCGGCGGCCGCAACCTTCGCAAGCTCCGGACGACGCTCGAGCGCTTCGGGGCCGGCGACCTGCCCGACGAGTCGGAGCTCGAGCGGCGCATGCGAGCCGTCTTCACGGTGCCTGGGGTGCCACCGATCCGCTGGCAGGCTCCGTTCCCGGGCCGTCAGGCCGGACGACAGCGAGTCGATGGCCTGATCTCAGCGTGGTCGGTTGTCCTCGAGGGCGACGGTCGGGCGTGGCACACGCGCGTCGAGGACTTCGAGCGCGACCGTCGGCGTGACTCCGAAGCCGCGGCCGCGGGCCTACAGACGCTCCGCTTCACCTGGCACCAGCTCGTCGACGAGCCGGATTGGACGCTCCGGGTGCTCCTTGACGTCGGCGCCCACCGCGCCGTCGCCTGACGTTCGGGGCACCGGAGCACCGATTCGGTACCCCCATGCCCCCAACCTCGATCGGTGGGGTGCGGAGGTCAGCTGAAGCGGCGCATGTGGACGTTGAGGACGAGGCCCATGGCGATGAACGCGGTGAGAGTGCTGGACCCGCCGTAGCTCATGAAGGGCAACGGGATGCCGGTGACCGGCATGATCCCCATCGTCATCCCGATGTTCTCGAACACCTGGAACACGAACATCGACAGCACGCCGACGCAGATCAGCGTGCCGAGCTGATCGCGAGCGAGCTGCGCGGTGCGCCAAAGGCGCCACGCGATGATCGACAGGAGCGCGAGCAGCGTGCCGGCGCCGACGAAGCCGAGCTCCTCCCCCACCGCCGTGAAGATGAAGTCGGTGTGCTGCTCGGGCACGATGTCGAGCCGGGTCTGCGTGCCCTGGAACAGGCCTGCGCCGAGGACGGCGCCCGAGCCGATCGCCACCTTGGCCTGATCCTGGTTGTACCCCGCGCCGCGCTCCGCGCAGTCCTGGTTCTGCTGCTCCAGGAACGACGTGAGACGACACTGCTGGTAGGTGGCGAGCATGCCGGAGTTGAGCACGATGGCCGTGGCGACAACCCCCACGATCGTCAGTGCGACGATGTGCCGCACCTGGGCACCGCCAATCAGCAGCATGCCCATCAGCGTGGCCACGAACACCAATGTGGTCCCGAGGTCGGGCTGCAGCATGATCAACAGCATCGGGGCACCGGCCACGCCCAGCACCACGACCAGCCGCTTCACATCGAGCTCGCTGTTGAACTGGGCGATGAGCGACGCGACCGCGACAACAACCACGATCTTGGCCAGCTCGGAGGGCTGGAGCTGGAACGGCCCGAGCTGGAACCAGGCTTGTGATCCCTTGCGCTCGCTGCCGAGGCCGGTGACCACCATGACGAGGAGGAGAAGCACGCCGCCATAGGCGAGCGGGACCAGCTCGCGGTAGCGCCGATAGTCGAAGAACGCGGTCACGACCATCGCCCCGAGACCGATGCCCATGAACAAGAGCTGCCTGGCCAAGTAGCTCGTATCGAAGTCGGCGGGATCACGGCCGCGCGTCGCGCTGAAGATCATCAGACACCCGAGCATCCCCACGGCAACAATCGACGCAACGAGGACAAGGTCGAGGTGGCGCCACGGCGCAGCGGGGTTGCGTGACGTCTTGCCGAGTGCGCCAGGAGCGACAGGGGATCGACTGGAGAAGGTCGTGGTCATCAGTCGCTCACCTCCCCGGGGTCAGGTACGAGGGCGCCGAGGTCACTCAGCTGGCCACCCTTGGGCGCTGCCGGCAAGGGAACCGTGCCGGAGAGCACGTCGAACAGCCGTCGGGCCACAGGCGCGGCCACCGACCCGCCGTAGCCGGATTCTTCGAGCAGCACCGACACTGCGTAGTGCGGTGCGCCGGCCGGAGCGAACGCTCCGAACACAGCCGTGGGTGCTTTCTTGCTCACCTGTGCCGTGCCGGTCTTGGCGGCCACGGGGAAGTTGGCCGACGGGAAGCCGGCGAAGGCGCCGACGGCCGTACCGCCCTCACGCGTGGTGACACCGACGAGCCCGTCGACGAGCGCCTGCTGCCAACCGGGAGTCATCGGAATGGTCCCTGCCTCCTTCGGCTCGATCAGGCGCGTCACGGTGCCGTCGACGCCGTCGTGCACCTCCCGGGCCACTTGGGGCACCCACAGCGTGCCGCCGTTGCCGATGGCCGCATAGGCCGCCGCCAGCTGTACGGGCGTGACGAGCACATCGCCCTGACCAATGGCCATGTTCACGCTGTTACCCGTTCGCCAGCTCTCGGCGTCTGGGTTGCAGGCAACCTGGTCGCAATACGAGGTCAACCACTTCGGCGAGGGGATCCGGCCGGTCTGCTCCCCGGTGAGGTCGATGCCCGACTTTCGGTAGAAGCCCCATCGTTCGAGCAGCTCGCGGAACGCCTCGGGACCGCCGAGAGCGTCCTGATCGGTCCAGAACCGCGCCCCCAGGGTGTAGTAGTAGAAGTCGGACGACACCGTGAGCGAGCGACGGAGATCGACCACGCCGTAGGCCCGACTGTTGTCGTTTCTGAACAGGCAGGAGTCACCTCGGCATCCGGGGACCTGGAACACGCCCGTGTCGTTGACCGTGCTGTTCGGCGAGATCATGCCGGTCGACAGCGCGGCAGACGCGGTGAAGGGCTTGAAGGTGGAGCCAGGCGCGTACTGCCCCTGGAGCGCCCAGTTGTTCAGCGGGAAGTGGTTGGCGGGATCGCTGAGCAGCGCCCATTCCTTCTCGCTGATGCCGTCGACGAACTCGGCGGGAGCGAAGGTTGGGAACGACGCCATCGCCAGCACCCCGCCGGTGGTCGGATCGAGCACCACCGTCGAACCGACCTTGCCGACGTTCGGGGCGTCGCCGCCCCGCGGCGGCCGAGACGCGGCCCGGGTGAGGGCTGTCTGCAGAGCCTGCTCGGCCGTGGCCTGCAGGTCGATGTCGAGGTTGAGGATCACGTCGTCACCAGGGACCGGGTCCGTCGTGCCATCAGGGATCACACGGATGGTTCGGCCGTCGGTATCGACCTCCAGCTTCGTCACGCCAGGGCTGCCTCGAAGGTCCTCCTCGTAGACGCGCTCGATGCCGGACTTCCCGATCTCGTCGTTCAACGTGTACCGCTTGGGCGACGCGCCCTTGGCGTCGAACTCCTCCTTGGTGATCTTGCCGGTGTACCCGAGTACGTGCGCAGCGAGACGACCGTACGGGTACCGGCGCACCGCGACGCGATGGGCGGCGATCGACGGCAGGTCAGCACCGTGCTCGTCGATCCAGATCTTCAGCTCCTCGGGCACGTCACCGGCCACGGGGACCGGCACATACGGGCTGTAGCGGAGGTCCGCCACTCGTTCTTCGAGCTGCTCGACGGTGGTCGGGATCCCGGACCGCGCCAGCCCGTCAGCGAGCAACGTCAGCGCACGGGCTCGGTCCTCGTCGTCGAGCTCCCCGAGCACGGCCCGGTCGATCGTGACCTGCACGGAGATGCGGTTGTCCACCAAGACCTTGCCGTTGCGATCGAGGATGCGACCGCGCGGTGCCTCCAACGGGACGGTGCGGATGCGGTTGGCCTGCGCCGCGACCTGGAACTCGGCGGTGGCCATGACCTGCAGGTACCAGAGGCGAGCGAAGAGCGACGCGAACAGTGCGAAGACGACGATGCCAAGGATCGACAACCGCAGCCGCGGCGAATCCTGGTTCATCGCGCCATGGTGCGCGGCCGCATTCCACCCGACGGCGTGATGGCCCAGCGGACGATCGGGAGCAGTGCGGGGGCGACGAGGGCGTTGAGGAGCCCCGCCACCAGCGCGATGCGCAAGAGCGGAAGGTCGAGCAGATCCTCACCAACCACGGTGCCGAACACGCCGTACAGGATGACACCCAGGGCGCTGGCCGCGGCCGCGGTGGCCACGGGGATCCACCAGGCCGCCCGCAGCACGGAGTCCTGGAGTGAGCCGGCCACATAGGCGACCAGCGCATACGTGAGGGCAGAGAGGCCGAACGGACTTTGCAGGAGCAGGTCAAAGGTGATCCCGGCGGCGAAGCCGACGATCGCGCCACGATCGGGTCCGGCCGCGAGGCCGGCGGCGACAGCGACGAGCAGCATCAGGTCACCCTGCACTCCGAACACCTCGATACGGGAGGCGACAGCGATCTGCACGGTGAGGGCGAGGACGAGCAGCAGCGAGATCCGAGTGGCCGTGACAAGCGGGCCTTCCGGGATCACGGTGCCACCGGCCACAGCATCACGGAGACGAAGGCGAGCTTCTCGGTGTCAGCCAGCGGTCGCACAACCAGGTCGAGCGTGAGGCCACCGCCGCCCGAACGGGTGCGTACAACCTTGCCTACGGGGATGAAGCCCGGGAACGCGCTGCGGTCGGCACCGCTGGTGGTGAGCGTGGCGCCCCTGGCCACGCTGGCATCCGACTCGAGCCCGGTGTCAACGATCAGGTTCGCGCCCGCGCCCGTGCCCCGCGCCGTGCCCGGCGCGCCGCTGGGAACGAGACGCACACCGACGGCGAAGTCAGGATCGGTGATGAGCTGCACCGTGGCGTCGTCGGCTGTCACCTGCACAAGGCGCCCGACCAGCCCCGCGCCGTTGATGACGGGCATGCCGACCTTGAAGCCCGAGTTCGATCCCTTGTCGATCTCGATCGTGTGCGAGAAGTTCGACAGCGGACCGGCGACGACTCGCGCGGTGGCGGTGGGGATGTCGCCCACCCACTCGATGTCGAGCTGGTTGAGAAGGCCGGCGAGCTGCGACGCGGCATCCTCATCCTGCGCAGCGGTGCCGCGAAGGCGGTCGATCTCGGCTCGGAGCGCGTCGTTCTCGTCCTGTAGGTCGCCGTACCCGGTGATCCCGTGCCACGCGTTCGTGAATGGTCCGGTCGCGGTCTCTGCCACCCCGCGCAGCGGCGAGAACGCCGAGCTCGCGCCCCGACGGGCGGCTGAGATGATCGTCGAGTCCCGGAAGTCCAGCGTCAGCAGGGCCAGGGACGTGAGGATCAGCAGTGCGAGCGTGAGTCGCGATCGGCCGGTGCGCCGGGAGCTGGCCACGGGCTAGACGACGAGGATCAGTGGTTCGTGGAGGAGAAGAGCACGCCCTTGAGAGCGTCGAACTCCTCCAGCGACTGCCCCGAGCCGATCGCCACGGCATGGAGGGGGTCGGGGGCGATCACGATCGGCATGCCGGTCTCGTGATGGAGGCGAGCTTGGATGCCGTGGAGCAGCGCACCGCCGCCGGCGAGCGTGATGCCCTTCTCCATGATGTCGGCGGCGAGCTCGGGAGGGGTCTTGTCGAGGGTGACCTTGACCGCGTCGGTGATGGCGGCGACGGGTTCCTCCATCGCCTCGCGGATCTCCTCGGTGCTGGTGACGATCGTCTTCGGGAGACCGGTCACGAGGTCACGGCCGCGGATCTCCGCGTGCAGCTCCTCTTGGAGCGGCCAGGCGGAGCCGAGCGCGATCTTGACCTCTTCGGCGGTCCGATCGCCGATCGCGAGGCTGTACTCCTTCTTGATGAACTGCACGATGGCGTCATCGAGCTCATCGCCGCCGACTCGCACCGACTGGCTCGCCACGATGCCGCCGAGGGAGATGACCGCCACCTCGGTGGTGCCGCCACCGATGTCGACGATCATGTTGCCGGTGGGCTCCTGAACCGGGAGCCCCGCGCCGATGGCTGCCGCCATGGGCTCTTCGATGATGTAGGCGGGCTTGCGAGCTCCGGCGTACTCAGCGGCTTCCTGCACGGCTCGCTGCTCCACGCCCGTGATCCCCGACGGCACGCAGATCACCATGCGCGGTTTGGTCCAGCGGCGGTTGTTCACCTTCTGGATGAAGTAGCGGAGCATCTTCTCGCAGATCTCGAAGTCGGCGATGACGCCATCCTTCAGCGGTCGGATGGCCTGGATGTGGGCCGGGGTACGGCCGATCATGCGCTTGGCCTCTACGCCGACGGCCAAGGGGCGACCGTCGCGGACGTTCACCGCGACGACGGAGGGCTCGTTGAGCACGATGCCGCGGCCGCGGACGTACACCACGGTGTTGGCCGTGCCGAGGTCGACCGCCATGTCGCGGCCCATGATCGAAGAGAAGACGTTCTCGGACATCGCGGCACTGCCTCTCACTGCTCCGGGTCCCGGGGCAGGTTACTCGGGCACTCTTCAGACGGATAGGTGCTCACTCAGGTGCTCACAGCGGCGAGGAACACTCCACCGACGCTGGCCGCAGCCTAGGCGTCGTAACCGGATCGCAACAATCGGCGCTCAGCGGGACGGGAACCACAGGGCGATCTCGCGGGCCGCCGACTCGTGGCCATCGGAGGCGTGCACGAGGTTCTCGGTGGTGATGGTGGCGAAGTCGCCACGGATCGTGCCGGGCTCGGCGTCGTCGACCTTGGTGGCACCGACGAGCTTGCGAACGAGCGAGAACGTGTTGTCAGCGGGGCCTTCGACGACCATGGCGAAGACTGGCGATCGGGTGAGGAAGGTGACGAGCTCGCCGTAGAAGGGCTTGTCGCTGTGCTCGGCGTAGTGGGCCTCGGCCAGCGCCTTGTCGGCGGATCGGAGCTCAGCGGCGACGAGCGTCAGGCCCTTGCGCTCGAGGCGAGCGACGATCTCTCCCACCAGCCCCCGCTCGACAGCATCGGGCTTGCACATGACAAAGGTCTGGTTCATGGCGCGAAGGGTACGGGCCCAACCACAACTCAAAGAAATCAACGTTGGTTGTCTAGAGCAGACCCAAGCGACGGCAGGCTGCTCGGGCGGCGCCGACTGTGTAGAGCGAGCCCGTGACGATCACCGCGTCGCCGGGCTCGGCATCGGCGAGGGCGCGGCGGAGCGCGTCTCCAACATCGTCGATGACGACCGGCGTGCCGCCGAGACCGGCCACGACCTCGGCCAGATCTGTGGCGGGCATCGCACGAGGTGAGTCAGGTGTGCAGCAGACCACCACCGCCGCCTCGTCGGCGCCGAACGCCTCGAAAACAGGCAGAGGGTCACGGCCGGTCAGCATGCCGACGACGAGACGCCGTTCGCCGATGACGGCGAAGCCCTCCGCGAGGGCCTCCGCCGCGGCCTGCGCCCCGTCGGGGTTGTGAGCACCGTCGAGGATCAGCAGAGGCTCGCGGCCGACCACCTCGAAGCGACCTGGGTTTTGCACCGCGGCGAATCCCTCGCGCACGAGCTCCTCGTCGACCGGGCGGCCGAAGAAGGCCTCCACGGCCGCGAGCGCGACAGCCGCGTTCTCTCCCTGGTGCGGTCCGTGCAGCGGCACGAACACGTCGTCGTAGGTCGCACCTGGGGTGCGCAGATCGAGGAGACGACCGCCGACGGCGAGCCGGTTCGTCTCGCATGCGAAGTCGACGTCACGTCGCCAGATCTGGCGAGCGGGAGTGGTCTGGAAGATCGGCTCCAGCGCCGTGTCGCGCTCGCCCACCACGAAGGTCGATCCCTCCTTGACGATTCCGACCTTCTCCTCGGCGATCCGCCGCCGCCAGTCACCCTTGCCATCCGTGTGGTCGTGGCCGATGTTGGTGAGCACGGCGACGACTCCATCGACGACGTTGGTCGCGTCCCACCGGCCGAGCAACCCGACCTCGACGACCGCGGCCGCGACTGCCTCGTCGGAGAACCAGCGGTACGCGGCCGCCGTCAGCAGCTCGAAGTACGAGGGCGAGTGGGCGAGGAGCGTCTCGATGCCCACGAGGTGGGTGAGCCCCGCGGCAAGCGCCGCGTCCGAGATGGGCTCACCGTTGCGTGAGATGCGCTCGTTGATCGCCTCGAGATGCGGGCTCGTGTAGGTGCCGACGGAGAGGTCATGGGCGCCGATGAGAGCGGTGACCATGCGGGCCACCGACCCTTTGCCGTTGGTTCCGGTGATGTGGACCGTGGGCTGATCGTGCTGGGGGTCGCCGAGCACGCCGCAGAGCTCACGCATGTTGTCGAGCTTGAGGTCCTCGACCTTGCCCGCGACCGCAGGACTCGCTTCGAGGTTGATGTGCTGGCCCAGCCAGGCCAGCGACTGCTCCAGGTTCAGGATGCAGCCCGTCGGGGTCGCTGCTGACGCGGTGTCTCATCACGCGGCACGAGCGTGGGGTTCACCTTGTCGAGCACGACCTCGCGGTCGATCACGCACTTCTCGACGTCGGTGCGCGATGGGAGGTCGTACATGACGTTGAGGAGCACCTCTTCGAGGATGGCCCGCAAGCCGCGCGCACCGGTGCCCCGCAGCAGCGCCTGGTCGGCCACCGCTTCCAGGGCATCGTCGGTGAACTCGAGCTCGACGTCCTCGAGCTCGAAGAACTTCTGAAACTGCTTGATGAGCGCGTTCTTCGGCTCGCCGAGGATGCGGATCAGCGCCTCCTGGTCGAGCGGGGACACCGCACCGATCACCGGAAGGCGCCCGATGAACTCCGGGATGAGACCGAACTTGAGGAGGTCCTCGGGCAGCACGTTCGTGAGGACCTTGCCCGCCTGCTTCTCGTCGTACTTCCGGATGTCGGAGGTGAAGCCCACGCCATTGGCACCCATCCGACCCTCGATGAGCTTCTCGATCCCGGCAAAGGCGCCGCCGCAGATGAAGAGGATGTTCGTGGTGTCGATCTGGATGAACTCTTGGTGGGGGTGCTTGCGCCCGCCCTGGGGCGGCACCGAAGCGGTGGTGCCCTCGAGGATCTTGAGCAGCGCCTGCTGCACGCCTTCACCCGACACGTCACGCGTGATCGATGGGTTCTCGCTCTTGCGGGCGATCTTGTCGATCTCGTCGATGTAGATGATGCCGGTCTCGGCCTTCTTGACGTCGTAGTCCGCGGCCTGGATCAGCTTGAGGAGGATGTTCTCGACGTCCTCGCCCACGTAACCGGCTTCGGTGAGCGCCGTGGCGTCCGCGATGGCGAACGGGACGTTGAGCATGCGGGCGAGCGTCTGCGCGAGCAGCGTCTTGCCGCAGCCGGTAGGACCGAGCAGGAGGATGTTCGACTTGGCGAGCTCGACGTCGTCGTGGTGGGAGGCGCCGAACTGCACCCGCTTGTAGTGGTTGTAGACCGCCACCGACAGGATCTTCTTCGCGTGCTCCTGCCCGATGATGTAGTCATCGAGGAAGTCGTAGATCTCGCGCGGCTTGGGCAGCTCGTCGAAGCGCAGCTCGGAGGTCTCGGAGAGCTCCTCCTCGATGATCTCGTTGCAGAGATCGATGCACTCGTCGCAGATGTACACGCCGGGCCCGGCGATGAGCTTCTTGACCTGCTTCTGGGACTTGCCGCAGAAGGAGCACTTGAGAAGCTCTCCCCCGTCTCCGAACTTGGCCACGTCGTCGTCCCCCGATGCCTCTTGGTGGTGCAGTCAGTTGGTGCAGTCAGCTGGCTCGTGTGATGGCGCCAGTGTTGTCAGCCAGCGAGCGAGCTGTGATGACCTCGTCGATGATGCCGTATTCGCGCGCTTCATCCGCGGACATCACGAAATCCCGCTCGGTGTCCTTGTGGATCTTCTCGGCCGCTTGGCCCGTGTGGTCGGCCAGGAGCTCGTCGAGCTGAACCCGCATGCGCAGGATCTCCCGGGCCGCCAGCTCCACGTCGGTGGCCTGGCCGCCGGCCTGGCCCCAAGGCTGATGGAGCAGGACGCGGGCGTGAGGCAGGGCGAGGCGCTTGCCCTTCGTGCCCGCCGCGAGGAGCACCGCCGCAGCGGAGGCTGCCTGCCCGAAGCAGATCGTGGAGATGTCGGGCTTCACGAAGCTCATCGTGTCGTAGATGGCGAACAGCGCCGTGATGTCACCACCGGGGCTGTTGATGTAGATGTTGATGTCGCGGTCGGCGTTCTCGGACTCGAGGTGGAGGAGCTGCGCGCAGATCAGGTTGGCGATCGTGTCGTCGATCGGCGTTCCCAAGAAGATGATGTGCTCCTTGAGAAGGCGGCTGTAGAGGTCATACGCCCGTTCGCCGCGGTTGGTCGACTCGACGACCGTGGGCACCAGGTAGTTCTGGATCACGTTCTGGTGCTGACCCATCAGATCCATCACTCGTCATCCGTTCCGTCGTCGGCGACCGTATCGGTCGCAGTGTCATCGTCGTCGTCCTCGACAGGGAGCTCGAGCTCGCTGCGGTCGATGACCGCACCGTCGGGATCGAGCACCTCAGCTCGTTCGATGAGCCACTCGAGCGCCTTGCGCTTCTTGATGTCGGATCGTACCGCCGAGATCTGCCCGACGCGCTCGAATCGCTCGCGAACCACCTCGGGTGTCTCACCGACCCGGGATGCGACACCGTCGATCTCGGTCTCGAGGTCGTCGTCGGTGCATTCGATGCTCTCCGCCTCGGCGACCGCCCGCAGCGCGAGGTCGACCTTTACCCCAGCGGTGGCCGTCTCGCGGAGCTCCTGGCTGAAGGTCTCCGGATCGGCACCGGACATGGCAAGGTACTGCTCGAGCTGCATGCCTTGGGCCTGGAGCCGCATGGCGAGGTCCTGAAGGCGGTCCTGCATCTCATGGCCGATCAAGGCCTCAGGCAGGTCCTCGGTGACGAGCCCGGCGAGCGCTTCGCCGACCTTCTCGCGCAACGCCATCTGGGCCTGCGCCTTGCGGACCTTGCTCATGCGCTCGGCGAGGCTGGCACGGAGCTCAGCGACGGTGCCGAACTCTGACGCCTCCGCAGCCCACTCGTCGCTGACTTCGGGCAGCACCTTCTCCTTCACGACCTTCACGGCGATCTCGAAGCGGAGCTGGCCGGTCTCATCGGGGTCGGGGTGCGTTGCATCGAAGGTAAGGGGCGCGCCCGCCTTCGCACCGACGAGCTGCTCGTCGACCTCCGGCGTGATGGCGCCCGACCCGACCGTGTAGCTGTAGTCGTCGGCCGTGAGGCCCGGCTGCGGCTCGCCGTCGAGGGTCCCGGCGACGTCGATGGTGACGGTGTCGCCTTCCTGGATCGGCCGATCGACCTCGACGAGCGTGCTGTCGAGCTCGCGCATGCGATCGATCTGAGCGTCGAGCGCGTCCTCGTCCACCGCCGGGCGGTCGAGCACGACGGAGAGGCCGCCGTAGCCCGGCACCTGCACGGTGGGGCGCACCTCGACTACGGCGTCGAATTCGACATCGCCCGTCTCCTGGCCGCCGGTGATGTCGATCTCGGGCGGCGCGATGACATCCACGTCGTGCTCGATGACGGCGGCCGAGTAGTACTCGGGCAGTGAGTCCTGGAGCGCCTGCTCCCGGCCGATCGCGGGCCCGAAGCGGGTCTCGAGGATCTTGCGAGGCGCCTTGCCGGGCCGGAAGCCCGGGATGCGGACCTCTTTGGCCAGCTTCTTGAAGGCAGCGTTGACGGCCGTCTCGAACTCACCCGCCTCGACCTGGACGGACACCTTGACCTTGTTGCCCTCGAGGGGCTCGACGGTGGATCTCATGCGAGGGGCGAGTGTACTGGCGAGGGTGGGTCCTCCCGACATGCGGTTTCGGGAGGTTGCCTGGGCACCACTACGCTCGGCGCCGAACCGGGGAGTAGCGCAGTGGTAGCGCACCTGCTTTGGGAGCAGGAGGTCGGGGGTTCAAGTCCCCCCTCCCCGACG